>JACAWG010000082.1:115892-121653 GCA_017160915.1 Aggregatibacter actinomycetemcomitans | reverse complement strand
CCCGGATTCAAGTCAACCATCTCACCCAATATCACAACACTCTTACCCATCAGGTCAATATTACCGTTCTTAAACAGGGTCAGCTTAGCGCCGGCAGTCTCAAACACAATATTATCCGCACCCGACTTCATCAACAGCTCACCCGTGACATTCAGCTGATAATCCTGTCCGACATAAATCTCCTGATTCTTGCCGATAGTCTGCACCTCATCACCAACCACTTCTTTATAACGGCTCTGATTCACACTGATTTTCTGTTCGCCTTTCACCGTCTCGGTATGATTTCCGCCCACATTGGTGGTGCGGTCATTAAGCACCAGGGTATTCATATCATGTTGGGCATGAAAATCCAAACGCTGTTTACCCTGCTCATCTTCCATCATCATCCCGTTATGTCCGCCGCCCTTATAGGTCTGTGACATCAGGTGCATCTGGGTTTTGTTCTGCGGCAGTTTGCCCGGCAACGGCATATTGGCATGATAGGTGCGTCCGGTGACAATCGGCTGGTCCGGGTCGCCTTCCAGGAAGTCCACCAGCACTTCATATCCGACCCGGGGAATCGCTACCATCCCCCAGCCTTTACCCGCCCAGGGTTGGGTCACCCGAATCCAGCAGGAGCTGTGGTCATCCCGTTTTCCTTCCCGGTCCCATAAGAAGTGCAGACGAATACGCCCGAAGTTGTCGGTATAAATCTCCTCACCTTTCGGTCCGGTGACAATCGCCGGCTGCGGTCCCTCCACCAACGGCTTGCGTTTGACTGCCGGGCGCCAGGTCTGATGACGGGGTAAACATTCGAAGGCGGCGGTTAAATGGGTGCCCCGTTCACCGGCTTCACCCTGTGCGCCCTGCGCCTGTTCGGCATGGTAATGCACCCGGCTTAACTGCCACAGGGTGTTAAACGCCCCATTGGGATGACGCTGTAAGTCGATTAATCCGCCCGCCATCAGCAACGGGCTGTTACTTTCACCGCGTCCGTTATGGGCATCACGGCGTAAGCTTTCCAGGCGGTAACGGCTATACTGCTTACCGCGCCCGTCTTTAAAACGCCCCGGAAAGGCATAATGCTCATACATGGCACGTTGTGCCCCGGTGTCTTTGGCTTCTTCGCTAAAGGCGGCTTCCCATAACGGCTTTTTAAAGGTGTAGTCCTTTAATGTCGTCTTAGAGACCCTCACCCGCTCACTGTGGGCAAAGCGGGTAACGGTGTTTTCCTGTAACTGCGCGTTCTTGTTGGGATTGTAGTTTAAGGCAACGGCTTTTTCATTATTTAAGGTGGTTGCATCGTCGCTGATAACCAACACGCCTTGAGCGTCGAAATAATAGAATAACCCTTCCTCGGCACTTAAACGTTCAAAGAACGCCAAATCGGTTTCGCGGTATTGCACGCAGAACTCCCGTTCGGGATGGGCGTCGCGCAGCATAAAGCGATAGTCGGTGACTTTATTTTCATTCAGTAGGGTGGAGAGAATGGTTTGGATATCTTTTTGCTGGAAGATACGGGAATTGGAGCGCAGGCTTAAACGCCAAAGGGCGGGGCGCAGTTGCAGGCGATAGAAAGTGTGATGGAAACCCCGGTCGCCTTGTTCGAATTCGGTGACGATGCCGGTGAGACGTCTGACTTCCTGCCCGTTTTGCCAAAAGGTGAGATAGCCTTCATTGTCCAATACGGCGGCGAAAGGCACCGCCTCATTTTTACTGCTCAGTTCCAGATTCAGGGTAAAGGCTTCGCTGTAGCCATCCCATAAATCAAACCCCAAAACCTCAAAGCTGTCGGCAGGTAACCCGGCGGAGTGAAACGTAAATTGCAGACCGCTCGGCGAACGCCCGAGTAATGCGGATAGTGCCGACTGAACGGAAGGTGCGCCGCCGACCTCGCCGCCAATACCGCTCAACGGCGGTTTTTTGCCCCATTGCTGAACCCGTTGAATCACCTCTTTACCGATAGCCACGCCCTGTTGTACCTGCGCTACCCGTTCCTGTACCCGAGCCGCCCGTTTCGCCAGTTTCTCATCGCCGATGACTGCCGCAACTAAATTGGTTTTGCCGGCAAGGGAGCCGATGTCGTTTAATGTGGGCGGGGTTACACCGGCAGATGAAACGGTATTTTTCTTTATTCTATTGTCCGTTCTGCCGGAGGTGGCGACTAAGGTTTCTGAATCCGGGCGCTTTGTCATGAGATTACCTTGTATGAACTACAAAATTAAACGATTGGATTATACCGAAAGCAGGACAAGCATGTGATATTTATTTCTATCTTCGCAAGCTTGTACAAGTGCTAGATGATGCTAATCAATATAATGGACATTATGAGCATCATCTAAACTACCGCACTTTTAACCTAACCACGCCGCGCAGATTTAGGTCTGAAACTGACGATAACGTCGGGTTTGGTGTCGATGTATAAGCCGTTAATAAGTTGCAGGCAGTACGGTACGGCGCTGAAAATCCCTTTCACCAGAACGTTGCCCTGTTCGTCTTTTACGCCCTCTAGGGTCTCTTTGATGGCTTTCGGTTGTCCGGGTAAATTTAAAATGAGGCTTTCTTTACGAATGACGCCCACTTGGCGGGAGAGAATTGCCGTCGGCACAAAATGCAGGCTGACCTGCCGCATTTGTTCGCCGAACCCCGGCATTTCGCGGTCGGCGACGGCGAGGGTGGCGTCCGGGGTCACGTCGCGTTTTGCCGGTCCCGTGCCGCCCGTGGTCAGCACCAAATGGCAATGCAGCTCATCCACCAGTTCGCACAGGGTGCGTTCGATTTCCGCCTGTTCGTCGGGAATGAGGCGCTCCACCACCTCAAAAGAATCCGCCAACGCCTGTTGTAACCAATTGCGTAATTCGGGGATGCCCTGATCCGGATAAATTCCTTGTGATGCCCGATCGGAGACGGACACTAAACCAATCTTTAAAAGTGCGGTCATTTTTTCCCTCGTTTTTTAGCGCTGTTAATCATCAATTCACCGTTGACCGGCAGCGATTTTAGCCGCCGTTGTGGTGCAACTAGGTCCAGTAATATCGGACGACATGGAAGAAAATCGGCGCGGCAAAGCACAAGGAATCCATGCGATCCAACATACCGCCGTGCCCGCTAATCATATTGCCCCAGTCTTTTACGCCCATGCTGCGTTTCATGGCGGACATCACCAAGCCGCCTAAAAAGCCCATCAGGCAAATCAATAAGCTCATGAGCACCGCCTGCACCGGGTTAAACGGTGTCAGCCAGTAAAGCAAGCCGCCCAGTACGCTGGCGCTTACCACGCCGCCCACAAAGCCTTCCACGGTTTTAGACGGCGACAGTCTCGGGGCAATTTTGTGTTTGCCGAATAATTTGCCCCATACATATTGCAACACGTCGCTCGCCTGCACCACCAGAATCAGGAAAATCATCAGCAGTAAATTTTTGCCTTCAAAACCGGCAATATCCAAGGTCAGCATGGCGGGAATGTGGGAAATACAGAATACGCTGATCATCAGCGCCCATTGCACTTTGGTGGAGCGGTCCAGGAAATGCGCGGTGTCGCCCAATAACGCAGAGAGGATCGGGAGAAACAGGAAGCCGTACACCGGAATGAAAATGGTGAACATACTGAACCAGTCGATTGCCACCAGAATGTATTGCACGGGCAGGATGACGTAAAAACAGGCGGCAAGCGCCAAATGGTCGCCTCGGCGGATGTACAGTAACGAGAGAAATTCCCGTAATGCCATAAAGGAAATCACGAAGAATAAAAAGATGATGCCGTAAAAACCCAAGGCGGCAGCGGCGAAGATGATTAAAATCATCACCCACCAGGCATTAATGCGTGCGTTTAAGTTGTCAATCACGGCGTGCGGCGTGGACCAACCCGTTTTGAATTTTAAGCCGTAACCGATGGAGGAGGCGATAATTAAGGTGATCATTAAACCGCCGAACAGTTTCCACATTTCCATTATGCTCTCCCCTTTTCGGTTAAATTCAAACTTAATAATGCCTGCTCGGCACGGGCTAAAAATGCGGCTTTGTCTTCATCGTCACGATAAAACAACGGCTCGCCCATATACAAATCGCATAATAACGGAATCGGTACCATAAAGCCTTTCGGTAATACATTGTGCATATTGCTGATCCACACCGGCACCATTTCCAACTGCGGATTTTGTTTCGCCAGATAATACAGCCCGCTCTTGAAGGGTTGTAACGGCAAATCGTCGTCCATTTTGCGCGTGCCTTCCGGGAAAATAATCAGGGAATGGTGCTGCAAGGCGTCGCTGATTTGTTCGGTAATGGCTTGCGGATTGTCGCCGCCGCGTTCGATCAACAACATATTAAAGACTTTATACGCCAAGAAACGACGAATCGGGCCTTTCGTCCAATAGTCCGCGCCGGCAACCGGACGGGTGTTTTTACGTATCAAATAAGGCAGAGAAACCCATAGCAAAATAAAATCGCCGTGGCTGTTATGGTTGGCAAAATACAAGCGGTGCTTATCCGCCGATTGCTGTTCCACATTTTTCTGCGCACGCACACCGGTGATAAAAGAGGTGAAGCGACACAGTAGAAAATCAATGAGTTTGGCTAACATGATTGTGCTCCTAGAGGCTATCGGCTTCAGCCAAGCCGGATTTAACCCGTTTTATACAGGTCATTATCAGTAAAATCACCACCGCCCAGGCTACCCAATAAAGCCAGGCAGGTAACGCCGGGACAACGGCATAAACAAGACCTAAAACGCCGAAGAAGAACGCGCGATCGCTTTTCCCCAACGGACCGTCATAACGGCGGGTTTTCCCTTGCACTTGCCCCAACACGCCGCAAAATTCCGTCAATGCCGAAAGCCAAATAATCAAGCCGATTTGGAACGCATCAAAGGGAAAAATCAACGCAAAAGGCAAATAAAGCGCCGCGTCGGACACGACATCGGTAATTTCATTTAAGTAACCGCCCAGACGGGATTTTTGGTGAAACTCGCGCGCCAGCATACCGTCAATGGCGTTAAGCGCCATGCGCACAAACAACCAAAGCGGAATGAGGAGAAAAAGCCAATGATAGGCAGAAAGTGCGGTCAAAATCAGCCCTAAAATCACGGAAACGACACAGGCGGTTAGCGTCACCTGATTGGCGGTCACACCGCGTTGCGCTAATTTAACGGCAAAGGGACGCAACAGATTTTGGAATTTGGGTTTGAGATCATAAATACTCATACATTGCCCCTTAAAGGTTAAAAGGGAAAGAGCAAAGGAATGAGGAACACGCTCACCAACATCACTAAGAGCGTGAACGGCACGCCGACTTTCACGAAATCCGCAAATTTATAGCCGCCGGGGCCGAAGACCATGGTATTCACCGGCGAAGAAACCGGCGTCATAAAAGCGGCAGAAGCGGCGATGGCAACCACCATTGCAAACGGCACCGGTGATAAATTCAGCTGGTGCGCCATGGTGATGGCAATCGGCGCGATCAAAATCGCGGTGGCGGTGTTGGAAATAAACAAACCGACTACCGCCGTAAGAATAAACAGGCTAATTAAAATCCAGTGTTTGCCCATGCCGCCCACCAGATGCAACATTAAATCCACAATCATCGACACCCCGCCGGTTCTTTGCAAAGCAAGGGAAAACGGCATCATGCCCACAATCAGCACCAAGCTGGACCAATGTATGGATTCATACGCGCTTTTGCTGTCCACGCAACGGAAATAACCAAGCATTAAACAGGCAATCAAGGCGGCAACTACGTTCGGCACGAGGCGGGTAACCATTAACAACACCATCACCGCAATGCT
>JACAWG010000082.1:115487-115842 GCA_017160915.1 Aggregatibacter actinomycetemcomitans | reverse complement strand
AGAATAAACAGGCTAATTAAAATCCAGTGTTTGCCCATGCCACCCACCAGATGCAACATTAAATCCACAATCATCGATACCCCGCCGGTTCTTTGCAAGGCAAGGGAAAACGGCATCATACCCACGATCAGCACCAAGCTCGACCAATGTATGGATTCATACGCGCTTTTGCTGTCCACACAACGGAAATAACCGAGCATTAAACAGGCAATCAAGGCGGCAACCACGTTAGGCACGAGGCGGGTAACCATTAACAACACCATCACCGCAATGCTGAGTAAGGCATAAGGCGCTTGGCTTTGAGCGGGTACGGCACGGGTAATTTCGCTCGGATAATTCAAGACGAAAAAGTCTT
>JACAWG010000082.1:94262-115437 GCA_017160915.1 Aggregatibacter actinomycetemcomitans | reverse complement strand
ACCATCACCGCAATGCTGAGTAAGGCATAAGGCGCTTGGCTTTGTGCGGGTACGGCACGGGTAATTTCGCTCGGGTAATTCAAGACGAAGAAGTCTTTGCTGTGGCTACGCATTTGCTGAATTAATTTCCAGTCGCCCACCACTAACAACAAATCACCCGCTTTGTACGGCATTTCCACAAAATGCCCGTCTAACACCTCGCCATCACGTTTGATGCCCACCACATTCAAACCGTATTTGGAACGGAAACGTAACTGTTCGGTGGATTTGCCGATACAATCGGAATCCGGCACCAAAATCAATTCCGCCATGCCGATGGAACTGGCTTGTTCGGAAAAATACTGCGCACGAATTTCCGCCCGTTCCAGGTTATATTCCGAACAAAAGGTTTCGATGTCTAATTCGGGGTCGCTGATATCCATCAACAGGATGTCTTTTTCACGCACTTCGGACGTTCCCAACGCCGCAATAAACATCGGACGAAAACGCTTCCACCGCTCAATCGCCAACACATTCAAACCGTATTTGGAACGCAAGTGCAATTCATCCAGATTTTTCCCGATAATCGCAGAACCTTTTTTCACCACGAAACGTTGCGCCCGCAGTTGCAAGCCGTATTCATGGATCAAATCGCTCATGGAACGTTTATCCAGCTTGTTATTATCGGCTTCGTTGCCGGATTTCAGCCAACGGCGCGCCACCAGCATATAACCGATGCCAAGGAGCAAAATCACCAAACCGATAGGCGTAAAATCAAAGAATTTCAGGCGCACACCGGTTTCCCGCACCAGCTCGGCATTCACTACCAGGTTCGGTGCCGTGGCGATTAAGGTCAGCATACCGCTAATCAAGCCTGCCACGCTGAGCGGCATCATCAGGCGTTTGGGCGAAATATTCATTTGCTGGCAAATCATCAACACCACAGGAATAAAAATCGCCACCACGCCGGTAGAACTCATAAATGCACCGAGCCCTGCCACCGCCAGCATCATAAACACCAGCACGCGCGATTCGCTGTTATGGGAGGCTTTGAGCAGCCATTCGCTCACTTGATACGCCACGCCGGTGCGCACCAAGCCTTCCCCGACGATAAACAATAAGGCAATTAAGATAATATTCGGATCACTGAATCCGGCGAAGACTTCTTCAACGGTCAAAATGCCGCTGAGGCTGAATGCCAGCATCACCAACACGGCGACAATGTCCATGCGGATGCGGTTGCGAATGAAAAGAATGACGGCGGCAATGAGCAACAACACAACCCATAACCACGGTTCCGGTTGGAATGAATTGAATAAATGAGAGATTTGACTCATAGCCACCTCTGGAATGAAGGCTTGTTATTATTGGCTGAATTATAGCGATTTTAGTAATTTTTTAATAGGTGCAAAACTGCGACGATATTCCGGCAACACACCAAATTCCCTTAATTTTTCCAAATGCAGCTTGGTGGGATAGCCTTTGTGCTTAGCAAATGCATAATGCGGATATTTTTTATCCAGCTCGATCATTTCCTGATCACGCGCCACTTTCGCCAAAATGGAGGCGGCGCTGATTTCCGGCACCAAAGCATCGCCTTTGACGACGGCTTGTGCGGGAATCATAAGATTCGGCGGAATCCGATTGCCATCCACCAACACAAAGTGCGGTTGAATTTTCAGGTGTTTTATCGCCCGCTCCATGGCAAGCATGGACGCGTGCAAAATATTCAACTCGTCGATTTCATTCGACTCCGCCCGTCCGAGCGCCCATGCCAACGCTTTTTGCTTAATTTCTTCCGCCAATAACAGGCGTTTCTTTTCCGAGAGTTTTTTGGAATCCGCCAGCCCTTCAATAGGATGCTGCGGATCCAAAATCACCGCCGCCGTCACCACCGCCCCGACGAGAGGCCCACGCCCCACTTCATCCACGCCAGCAATCAGTTCATAGCCTTGGGGATAAACAAAGTCCGTCATTTATTTTCCTCAAGTAATTTTTGATTCCAATCCATCGCTACATCACGCAACCATTCAAGTTCATCCGGCATCGCATAACAGTACGCATAGATAAGTTTCCCTTTTAAATTTAATATTCCACTGGAAACCAACATATTGGAGGTGGAGGAATGCACATCCATGGACATCGGTACAATCCAAGCGAATACTTGAGGCTGTTCATCAATAATAAAAATCTCATCATCAGCCAGTTTAATATTTTTTATATCAATATCCACGCCGAGCTGCCGAATACCATCCTGATTAAACGACTTATTCATGTTTTCCGACATTTTATCCGCATATTTCAAGAATGTTTTTCGATTCTGAGGTTGCTTAATAGGCTCGACAATGCCCTTAAACTGCGCATCGGTTAAAGGTTCATCACCCAGCGCTTCATTCGCCATAGCATTTTGAGCAATATAACAATTACGAGTCATTTTCCGTTGTTCTTGTAAGTCTGATAAGCTCACATAATGCTTAAACGGCTTCACCAACCCGTTACTGGATTTGGTAATGTTTTCCTGTAATAAAGCATAAAACTGATAAACTTTTCCCAATTCAGGAGTTACCGGCGCCAATTCTTTCGGTGTCGGGACGACAATGTTTTGCTTACCGACAACAAAATTATCCTTTTGGGCAGGGGTATCTGTAGATGCCTTGCTTTGGTCTTCTTCCGAACATCCCAATAAACAGAATATGCTTAAAAGCAATAATATTTTTTTCATATTAACCCTCCTGAGTAAGTGTGTTTTCTAACATTTCAATCACCGCCTGCGCCGCCTGCTGATCGGCATCGCATTGAATCATTTTATGCAGTTCGGTGAAACGCTGAATTAAAACGTTGCGATTTTTGACCGCACTTTCATCCGTATTCAAATATGCCGACAGGTTTTCCGCCAAATTAGCCGGATTGCATTCCGTCTGAATTAACTCCGGCACCAACATTTCATCCGCCAGAAGATTCGGTAGGGAGATATACTTGGTTTTCACCAAACGTTTCGCCAGGAAATAGGTGAACGGTTTCATGCGGTAGCCTACCACCATCGGTGATTTGCATAACATGGCTTCCAATGCCGCTGTGCCTGACGCGAGTAAAGTGGCTTCGGCGGCAATCATGGCGGCGCGGGCATTGCCGTCCAATAGGATAACCTCTAAATCGGGCGCCACACATTGTTTGATTTGTTCAAATTGCTGACGACGTTTAGCGTTAATCAACGGCACCAGAAATTGCAAATGAGGATAACGTTGACGTAATAATTGGGCGGTTTGCAAAAAAGGTTCGGCAAGAAATTCCACTTCAGAACTGCGGCTGCCGACAAGGATGGCAAGATAACGTTGGTTTTCGTCCAGATTGAGCAAACGACAGGCTTCCGCACGATTCGGTTTCAACGGAATGGCGTCTGCCATGGTGTGTCCGATGAAACGGCAAGGCACGTTAAAGCGATCGTAAAAGGCTTTCTCAAAAGGCAAGAACGCCAGTACCAAATTGGTTGCCGCACCGATTTTATACACACGTTTCTGACGCCACGCCCACACCGACGGGCTGACGTAATGAATGGTTTTGATGCCGTTTTGTTTAAGTTTCAACTCCACATCCAGATTAAAATCCGGTGCGTCGATGCCGATAAATACATCCGGTTTTAACGCCAATAATTGCTGAATAATACGGCGGCGAATGTTTAGTAGGCGCAGCAGATGCTTAAGCACCTCCACTAAGCCCATAACGGACAATTCTTCCATATCAAACAGGCTTTCAAACCCTTCGGCAATCATGCGCGGTCCGCCGATGCCGATAAAACGGGCATTGGGATAACGCATTTTGAGGGCTTTAACCAAACCGGCACCGAGAATGTCGCCGGACACTTCGCCGGCAATGAGGGCGATAAGCGGGGAGTCGTTTGTTGCAATACGATCTGACATATAAAAACTCTGAAAAAAACGACCGCACTTTTGATGGTTGAGATCAAAGTGCGGTCGGAAAATGAGGTGTTTTACCTGTTGAGGTTAGCGAATAATGCCGCGCGTCGAACGCTTGAAGAACTCAACAAAAAAGCTGATTGCCGATTCGGTCTCGGCAATTTGCTCAATTTCCGGCATCACTTCTTCTAAGGTTTTTCCACTACGATAAATCATTTTGTACACATTACGAATCGTGCGCATGGTCGGCTTGTCGAAACCGCGACGTTTTAAGCCTTCAATATTCACACCGAACGGTTGTGCGTGATTGCCTTGCGCCATCACATACGGCGGGACATCTTGGCTGACCATGGAACCGCCGCCCAACATCACGTGCGCGCCGACCACAACAAACTGGTGAATCGCCGACATGCCGCCTACAATAACGAAATCGTCCAACTGCACATGACCGGCAAGGGTCGCGTTGTTGGCTAAAATACAACGGTTTTTAATCATGCAATCGTGTGCAACATGCACGTTAATCATGAATAAATTGTCGTCACCGATTTTCGTGACGCCACCGCCTTGTGCCGTACCGCGATGAATGGTCACGCTTTCACGAATGCGGTTACGGTTGCCAATCACCACGCGGGTCGGTTCGCCTTGATATTTCAAATCCTGGTTCACTTCACCGATACTGGCGAATTGATAAATTTCATTATCTTTGCCGATTTTGGTGTTGCCGTTAATCACAACATGGGAATGAACGATGGTGCCTTTACCGATTTCCACGTCTTTACCGATAATGGTAAACGGACCGATAACCACGTTTTCGCCGATTTTGGCGCCCTCTTCAACGATCGCCTGAGGATGAATTTTTGCAGTTGGGTGAATCATGTTTATCCCCTTAGAATTATCATTATGCTTTGCGACGTGCACACATTAATCTTGCTTCGCAAGCCACTTCGCCGTCAACGGTCGCGGTTGCAGTGAACGCGGTAATACCGCGACGTTCTTTAATGACTTCAACGTGTAACACCATTTGATCGCCCGGCACAATCGGGCGTTTAAAGCGGGCTTCATCAACACCGGCAAAATAGAAAATTTCGCCACCTGCCAATTCGTGGGTTTTGAACGCCAAAATACCCATGGCTTGTGCCAAGGCTTCAAGAATTAATACCCCCGGTAAAATCGGATTGCCCGGGAAATGCCCGGTAAAACAGGGTTCGTTTACGCTAATATTTTTAATTGCAGTCAGCCACTTGCCTTCTTCAAAGTTAATTACGCGATCAACCAATAAAAACGGATAACGGTGGGGCAACAATTGCATTATTTCGTGCGATTCAATAATTCTTGAGCTTTGTTCAGTCACGGGTTTACCTTCAATACTAAAATAATAAATAAAAATCTGCGCGGATTATACGTTATTTGTGCGATTAACACAAAATGAACTCCTTTCGGAGTGTATCTTATTTTAATTTTTTTTCTAATGCCTTGACGCGCTTATTCAATCCGTCAATACCCAACGTCAACGCCGCGGTTTTGCGCCATTCTTTGTTGGTTTGCAATGGAATGCCGGAAGAATATACGCCCGGTTCGGTAATCGGACGCATCACCATGCCCATGCCGGTAATCGTCACTTGATCGCAGATTTCCATGTGACCGTTAATCACGCTGGCGCCACCAATTAAACAATAGCGACCGACCGTCAGGCTGCCCGCCATAATCACACCACCCGCCACTGCCGTGCCGGTACCGATATGTACGTTATGAGCAATTTGACACAAATTATCGATGATCACGTTATCTTCAATCACCGTGGCATCCAACGCGCCTCGGTCGATACAGGTGCAGGCGCCGATTTCCACGTGGTTGCCGATAATCACCTGCCCCACTTGCGGGATTTTAATCCATTTGCCGCGCTCATTGGCATAACCGAAACCGTCACTGCCAATCACCGCACCGGATTGAATCAGGCAGTGCTGACCGATTTGTACGTCGTGATACACGGAAACATTCGCCCAAAGTTGGGTATGCGCACCGATTTTTGTGTTTTTTCCCACAAAGCAATTGGCGCCGATCACCACGTTATCACCCAATTCTACGCCGGATTCAATCACCGCATTGGCGCCGATGGACACATTTTCACCGAGAAAAACGTCGTCAGAAATGACCGCACTTTTTGCGATACCGCCTGCCGCTTTAGGTGTCATATCCATATATTGCGCCAGTTTGGCATAGGCGACATAAGGGTCTTTGACGATAAGCAGGTTGCTGTCCGGTGAACAAAATTCCACATCCGCTTCGGAAACCACCAAAATTCCCGCTTTTGACTGCGCCAATAACGTACGGAATTTGGCATTGGAAATAAAAGTCAGTTGCTGTTCGTTCGCCTTGTCTAAAGGCGCAATGTTGCTAACAACAACATCGGCGTTACCACGAATGGTAGCGCCGATTTGTTGTGCTAATTCAGAAAGAGAATAGGTTCTCATTATTTAGCCTGTGCCGGAATTGCTTTTAATACTTCTTCGGTGATGTTTTTGCCATCTACGCCATAAACAACGGAACGATCATCAAGCACCAAGGTATAATTTTTTTGTTTTGCGATATTGTTAGTTGCAGTTTGAATGCTGGCAACTAATTTTGCGGTTTCCTCGTTTTCGCGTTTCGCATAGCTTTCTTGGAACTCTTTCGCTTTTTGATCGTGTTCGGCGATTAATTTATTAATTTCCGCTTGTTGTTCATTGCCATATTTATTGATTTCATCTTCACGTTTTTTGATGTCGGCAGAACGCAGTTTCGGCGCATCTTTTTGCAACGCCGCTACTCTTGCTTCCACTTTTTTCTGAATATCGGCAATTTTGGTATCAATTTGTTTTTTGCTTTCCGCTAATTTGTCTGCGGTCGGTTTGAATTCGGCTTCTAATTTTTCCGCAACCGCTTTACGATCCGGGTGATTTTGGAAAAGGTATTCTGCGCTCACAAATGCGATGTTTTCATCCGCCATGGCGAAAGAAGAAGTGAAGGCTAACGCCAAAGAAAGTGCGGTAAGTTTTACGATTTTTTTCATGTTGCAATTTTTCCTTTTGGTAAATGAAATGTGAATTTTTCAGTGCCGACTTAACGGCACCGACGTTTTTTAGAGTCCCGTGTTTTCTATAAAGTTCATCTTAACTAGAAAGAACCGCCGATACTGAACTGGAATTGTTCAATATCATCATTTTCGTATTTCTTAATCGGCTTCGCATAAGAGAAGACCAACGGACCGATCGGTGATTGCCATTGGAAAGCAAGACCGGCGGAAGCACGAACGCGGGAAGGATCACCGTAATCCGGCAAATTCAAGTTCGCAAATTTGGTTTTTTCGCTCTTCCAGTGCGTATCCCAAACGCTGGCGGCATCCACAAAGAAGGACGTACGCACGGAGTTTTGGTTTTTCTCGGCGACAAATGGGGTCGGCACGATTAATTCCACGCTTGCCGTTGCCATGGCATTACCGCCCACGATGTCGCCATTAACCAGATTGTAGCAGCTTGATGCGGTGCTTACGCCGGAACCGCTACACAGGTTCGGATTGATATAAATTGCTTGCGGACCGACCGCGCCGTAAGCGAAGCCGCGTAAGCTACCGATACCGCCTGCGGTGTAGGTTTGGTAGAACGGTAAACGTTTACCGCCGAAACCGTTGGCATAAGCCGCGCCTAAACGACCGGACAATACCCAGGTTTGGTCGCGGTTAAGCGGGTAGAAACCTTGTACATCGGCATTCAGTTTGTAGTATTTATTATCGGAGCCCGGAATCGTGACTTTACCGCCAATTGAGGCTTTCACCCCTTTGGTCGGCAGGAAACCACGGTTCAAGCTGTTATAATTCCAGCCGAAGGAAATATCATAATCGTGTGATTTGAAGGTCCACTCGTTATAGTTCATGGACGCCAAATACAAGGCGCGATTATATTCAGGCGTGATATTTTTCAGTTTGTTGTAGGCGTAGCCTAACCCGATGTAATACGCGTTGTTCTCATTGACCGGGAAGCCCAATGTTAAGTTGCCGCCGTAAGTGGTACGCGCATAGGACGCGGAGGTGGAGTTTTTGGAGTTGTCGTATTTTTCAAAGAATACGTTACCGCCCAAACTGACGCCGTCTTTGGTGAAGTACGGTTCGTTATAACCTAAGTTGACGCTGGTACCGTAATCGTTACGGGAACCCGCCAAGCTCAAGGAAGAACCCATGCCGAGGAAGTTATCCTGTTTGATACTTGCCTGATAGCTTAAACCGCTTTCCGTACCATAACCCACACCGAAGTTAATACTACCGGTGTTACGTTCTTTCACTTTATAAATGACATCCACTTCATCGTTGGTGCCTTCGACCGGCTCGGTGCGGCTTTCTACGGTTTCAAAAAATCCCGTACGATCTAACCGCACTTTACCCAATTCGACTAGATCAGTAGATAACCAGCTGCCTTCTTGTTGGCGCATTTCCTGACGTAATGTGCTGTCCGCGCTGACGGTGTTGCCCTCAAAACGAATTTGACGAACGGAATAACGTTTGCCCGCATCCACCACAAAACTTAATCCGACGGTTTTGGCGTCATCGTTAAAATCAGGTTGAACATTCACTTGTGCGCTGCCGTAACCACGTTCGCCCAAGGTGGATTTGATGCTGTCTTCAACGGCTTGTACATCACTGCGACGGAATTCTTCGCCGATATGAATTTGGTTCAATAATGGTGCCAGCTGCTCGCTCATGCCGCCCACATCACCGACAATACGTGCGCCGTTGACGGTATATTTTTCACCCTCAGAGACGTTAATGGTTACGCGTGCCTCGGTTTTTTCATCATTTAACTGAACATCGCTATCAACGATTCGCGCTTTGGCATAACCGCGATCCAGGTAATAATTTTGAATGGTTTCTAAATCTTTGGAGAATTGGGTTGAATCGAATTTATTGCCGAATAACTTCCACCAGGCATCCGGTTGAAGTTCCATTTGGTCTTGCAATCTGTCGCTGTCAAAGGCTTGGTTACCCACAAAAGTCACGCCTTTTAACAACGCCACATCGTTCTCGTTAATTTGAATTTTCACTTCGGCACGGTTATTCGGCAACGGGTTCACGATAGTTTCCACTTTTGCGTTATAACGCCCGACGCTGTGATAATGATCTTCTAAACTTTTACGGAAGGCTTCAAGTTTTTCACGATTTAATATATCGCCTTTCTGGAAGCCGTTAGCATTTAAATTTTGTTTTAATGCCTCATCAGGAATGGATTTATTACCGTCCAGCACCACATCGGAAATAATCGCTTTCGGTACCACGGAAATGACTAAGGTATTACCTTGTTGGGATGCTTTAACATCTTCGTATTGACCGGTTAAAAACAGGTTACGCACGACACCGGCAATATTGGCATCGTTAATTTTTTGCCCGACACGTACCTGCAAACTTGCGATAATATTGCCTTCGGTTCCCGCCTGAACGCCGTCAACACGAATGTCCTGTACCACGAAAGGTCCGGCAAGCGCGGCGGTTGAGCTAAACAATAAGCTTGCAATTAAAAGTTTTTTCATCGTCATTTTTATCCTGTATCAAAACTAATTTAAACGTAAAAAATCATTGATCAGCCCGAATCCCATTAACATCAATAATAAGACCGCACCGATTCGATAACTGATATTCTGGACCCGCTCGGAAACCGGTTTTCCTTTAAGGGCTTCCAGCGTCAGGAAGACCAAATGTCCGCCGTCCAACACCGGCAATGGAAAGAGGTTCATCACACACAAATTCACGCTGATTAACGCCATAAAGCTCAAATAGTAAATCAGACCTAATTCAGATGATGCACCTGCGCCCTGTGCAATGGAAATCGGACCACCCAAGTTATTTAACGATAATTCGCCGATGAGCAATTTACCGATCACTTTTACGGTTAACCAAGAGAGTTGGAATGTCTTTTCAACCGCTTTTTGTAAGGATTCGAGCATATCATACTTTAATTCGGTACGATATTCATCAGCCACCGGGTAAAAAGTCGGTGAAATGCCCACAAACCAACGCTTTTTGTCATTAAGCTCCGGAGTAATGGTTTTTTCCAGCCATTCACCGTCGCGTTCCACTTTTAAGGCTAACGGTTTGCCCTGTTGAACCTGTTCGACAAAATCCTGCCAGGCAATTTTTTTACCGTCCGACCAATATAATTTATCACCGACCAACAGCCCTTCTTTTTGCGCTGGGGAATCGTCGGTGACTTTAGACAAAGTCATATCCACTTTGGTTCTTACCGGCACGATACCTAACGAACCGAAAGCACTTTCTTTTTCGGGATTAAAGGTCCAGTTAGATAAATCTAAAATTTTGCGTTGTTCAATGGTAGAACCAAACTCAACCAAGGTTAATTCCACCTTGCTTTCGCCCGTTTTAGTCGCCAGCAACAGATTTATCGTTTCCCAATCCGGCGTAACAACACCGTCAACTTCAGTAATCTGGGTATTTGGTGAAACCTGTGCCTTCGCCGCAATGGAATCGGGCTGAATCTCCGCGATCACCGGTTTAACGCTGGGAATACCGATGGAGTAAATAACGAAATACGCCAGAATAGCAAATAAGAAATTGGCTAAAGGTCCGGCGGCAATAATGAATGCACGTTGCGCGACAGTTTTGTTATCGAAGGCTTGTGCGGCAAGTTCAGGCGGAATTTCTTCATTACGTCCGTCCAGCATTTTTACATAGCCGCCAAGGGGAATCGCCGATACGGCAAACTCCGTCCCCCGTTTATCGGTGCGCGACCAAATCACTTTACCGAAGCCGATGGAAAAACGATGCACTTTTACACCGCACTTTCTTGCCGCCCAAAAGTGTCCGTATTCGTGCACCGCCACCAAGACGGCGATAACAATCAGAAATGAAACCGTTGACCACAAAAATGACATAGTCAATCCTACAACACAAAGAAATAGAAATACGCAAAGAACGGTACGGCGGCAGTTAAGCTGTCAATCCGATCCAAAATGCCGCCGTGCCCCGGAATCAGGTTGCTGCTGTCTTTAATGCCGCTTTGCCGTTTGAACATACTTTCCGTTAAATCGCCTAAAATCGAAATGGCTACCGTCACCACAGACAACGCAATAAATGCCGACGGCGAAACATCTTTAATCAGGCTTTGTTGCGTGACATTTACGAAAATCGCGGAAACCACGCCCGCCATCACCAAACCGCCGATCGCGCCCTGCCAGGATTTGCCCGGCGACACTTTCGGCGCCAATTTGTGTTTACCGAATTTACGTCCCACAAAATACGCGCCGGAATCCGCCACCCAAACCAGAATAAACACATATAACAGCAACATAATACCGTGATAAGGTTGCGCTACATAATTATCTAAACGGAGCAATAACACGCCGATTAAAAACGGAATCAGCGTAAAAAAAGCAAAGAAAAATTGCAGTACGGAATGTTTCGCCCAAAGATTGCTGCTTTTCGGATAGCTCACCACAAAAGATAACGCCACCAGCCACCAAATCACTGCGCCCAATAAAATCGGCTGCGCATAATTTTCAAAGACCCGACCGGCATCCAGATAATTGCCTTCATCATAAATCCAGAGGAACAAAAACACCGCACTTAACACGGTGATGGCATAACGCCAGAACGTCGCTTGTTTGAAATTGAAGAACTGAGTCCATTCCCAAATGCCTAACACCACAACCACGCCTAAGGCGAGCGCAAAATAATAAGGTGAGAATAAAAATAACGCGGCGAATACAATGGCGATTAACACAATCGCCGATAAAACCCGTTGTTTAAGCACAATAAATTCCTCTGTTATTCCGTCCCGCCGAAACGACGATGACGCTGTTGATAAGATAGGATCGCCTGATGAAACTCGGCTTCATTAAAATCCGGCCAAAGCACATCGGAAAAATAAAATTCGGCGTAGGCGGTTTGCCACAATAAAAAATTACTGATGCGTTGCTCGCCGCTGGTACGAATAAGTAAATCTACTTCCGGCTCGTCTTGCGTAACCAAATGCTGTTGCAACAACGCTTCGTCAATGTCCGCCACCGCAAGTTGTTGCGCCTGTACTTTTTGTGCCAGCTGTTGTGCCGCCTGCACAATATCCCAACGCCCGCCGTAATTCGCCGCGATATTTAAGGTAAGTGCGGTATTATTTTCCGTTAATTTTTCCGCGTTCTTAATTTTTTCCTGCAACCCTTCACTGAATCGCGCAACATTACCCAGAATCTTCAATCGGATATTATTTTTATGCAGTTTTTTCACTTCAAAATCCAGCGCCTGCATAAACAAATTCATCAACGCACTGACTTCCTGCTCGGGGCGATTCCAGTTTTCGCTGCTAAACGCATATAAGGTTAAATATTTCACACCGATTTTTCGCGCGTAAGACACCGCCTCGCGCACCGCAGCCACACCGTTTTTATGCCCGAAAATGCGCATTTTGCCTTGTTGCTTCGCCCAACGTCCGTTGCCGTCCATAATGATGGCGACGTGTTGCGGAATATTATTCGGATCCAGTTCTGTCATTATCCATTCTCTGTTTAAGCATCAGTGAGACCAATGTGCCAGTTGTTTGCGTGCGCATTCACGCGCCGCACGATCCACATCCAACACATCATCAATCTGTTTGATTTGTTGCGGCGCAATTTGTTCCACCACCGCCTGATTAAGTTTGGCAATGTCGGTAAATTTAATTTGACGATCTAAAAACGCCTGCACAGCAATTTCATTGGCGGCGTTCATTGCCGTCGTGGCATATTGACCGGCGGCAAAAGCCTCAATAGCGAGTTGCAAACAAGGATAACGCAGATAATCCGGCGCTAAAAAAGTCAGCCCGTTTAATTGATAAAAATCCAACGGCGCGACACCGGAGAAAGTGCGGTGCGGATACGCCATGGTTTCGGCGATCGGCGTGCGCATATCGGGGTTGCCCATCTGAGCGATGACGCTACCGTCGATATAACGCACCATGGAATGAATAATGGATTGCGGGTGAATAATCACTTCCATTTCGTCGGCGGACGCATTAAACAACCAACGGGCTTCAATGTATTCCAACCCTTTGTTCATCATGGTGGCGGAATCCACGGAAATTTTCTTACCCATAGACCAGTTCGGATGCGCCACCGCCTGTTCCGGCGTAATGGCGTCGAATTCGCTTAAATCCTTATAACGGAAAGGCCCGCCGGAACCGGTCAGCACGATTTTGCTGATCCCCAAATCAGCTAACGGACAAAAGCCGATTTGTTGCTGTGCCTGTGGCGGTAACGATTGGAAAATGGCGTTATGTTCGCTGTCCACCGGCAATAATTGCGCGCCATATTGTTTCACGGCATCAATAAAAATCTGACCGCAAGTCACCAGCGCCTCTTTGTTCGCCAGCAACACTTTCTTACCCGCTTTTACCGCAGACAAGGTCGGCAATAAGCCCGCCGCGCCCACAATCGCCGCCATCACCATATCCGCATCGGGATGCGCACTTAATTCACAAATCGCCTGTTGCCCCGCCAAAACTTGGATTGGAAGTTGATGTGCCGCCAATTTTTCACGCAATATTTTTGCCGCACTTTCGTCGGCTAAAGCAACAAAGTGCGGTCGAAATTTCAGGCATTTTTCAAACATCGCCGCCGCATTGGAACCGCCCACCAAGGCAAACGCCTCATAGTTTTCCGGATTGTGTTCAATCACCGACAGGGTGCTGTTGCCGATAGAACCTGTAGCACCGAGAATCACGACCTTTTGTTTGTTTTGCATAAAATTTTGACCGCACTTTGCAGAGTTGTCGGGCAATAAAATAAACGCGCCCGCATAAGAAAAGACGCAGTAAGCCACTGCGTCCGTGTTTAGCGATGTTCAGCAATTAGAAATCAAGTAATTCTTTTTCTTTATCCGCCAGCACGTCATCCACTTTTTTGATGAAGCTGTCGGTTAATTTTTGAATTACGTCTTCCGCTTTGTGCTGATCGTTTTCGCTGATTTCTTTGTCTTTTAACAAGGCTTTGATTTTATCGTTGGCATCACGGCGCACGTTACGAATCGCCACTTTACCCTGCTCGCCTTCCGCTTTCACAATTTTGATTAAATCACGACGGCGTTCTTCCGTTAACGGCGGCAACGGCACACGAATGGTAGTACCGGCAGAAGACGGATTTAAGCCTAAATCGGAAGTCAAAATGGCTTTTTCCACCGCTTGAATCAAAGAACGATCGAACACGGTCACCGCCAACGTACGCGCATCTTCTGCCACCACATTGGCTAATTGGCGTAACGGCGTTGCAGAGCCGTAATAATCCACTTGAATCGCATCCAACAAACTTGGCTGCGCACGACCGGTACGGATTTTTGCAATATGCCCTTTTAACGCGTCCAGGCTTTTTTCCATACGTTCTTCGGCATCTTGTCTAATTTGATTAATCATTCAACTTTCCTTTTCGATAAATAAAGATAAAACGGCGTGATTTTACTGGATTTTTGTAAAATTTTGAATCACTTTCTTTTGAAAATACGGCTTTCCGGCGTAAATTTTTGCTGTATTTTATTTTTTGATGGACGACAAAGTGCGGTCGAATTTTCACGTGTTTTTTTATACAAAAAACGGTAGAAAATCACTTCTACCGTTTTTCTTTTTCACGACATCCCGCTTAACAAATGGTCGTGCCTTCGTCGGTGCCGAGGATCACTTGGCGTAATGCGCCCGGTTTGCCCATGTTGAAGACCCGAATCGGCATGCCGTGGTCGCGAGCAAGGGTGAAGGCGGCAAGATCCATCACTTGTAATTCTTTGTCGATGACTTCCGCATAAGTTAAGTTTTTATACAGTTTGGCATTGGCGTTTTTTGCCGGATCGCAGTCGTACACACCATCCACTTTAGTGGCTTTTAACACCACATCCGCTTCAATTTCAATACCGCGTAAACAAGCGGCGGAATCGGTGGTAAAGAAAGGGCTGCCGGTACCGGCGGAGAAAATCACGACGCGTTTTTCGCGTAACATTTTGATGGCTTCGGACCAGTTATAGGTATCGCAAATACCATTTAACTGAAAGGCGGACATTAATTTGGCGTTGACATCAGCGCGATGGAGCGCGTCACGCATTGCCAAGCCGTTCATCACGGTCGCCAGCATCCCCATGTGATCGCCTACCACGCGGTTCATACCGGCTTTGGCAAGTTTGGCGCCGCGGAATAAATTGCCGCCGCCCAACACAACGCCGACTTCCACGCCCATTTCGATGAGCTCCTTAATTTCTAACGCCATTCTATCCAAAATAGAAGGATCGATACCGAATCCTTCGTCGCCTTGTAAGGCTTCACCACTGAGTTTTAACAGAATTCTTTTATAAATCGGTTGACTCATATTTTTCCCTTTTGTGTTAGCAAAAATCGGCTCATTTTAATGGATCTTACCTAACCTGTGAAGCAAACATTGGAAAATGCCCCAAAAAACAACCGCACTTTACACGGCGAAATATGCCGTCGCATAAAGTGCGGTCGGTTTCAGCGGTGTTTTTTAACTAGGTGAAACTCCACAACAATAACGCCAATAACTGCGGCGAAATAATCCGTAGGAACATGGCGAGCGGATACACCGTGGCATAAGACAATGCTGCCGCGCCGCTTTCTTCCTTAATGGCATTGGCGAAAGCCAGCGCCGGCGGATCGGTCATGGAACCCGCCAGCACACCGCATAGGGAAAGGTAATTGAGCTTGCTGTATAAGCGGGCAACAATGCCGGTAATCAGCAGCGGAACCAAAGTAATAATCACGCCGTACCCCATCCATTCCAAACCGCTGCCGTTAAGCAGGGTATCCAGGAAGCTGCCGCCGGATTTCAACCCGACCACCGCCAAGAACAGCACAATCCCGATTTCACGCAAAGCAAGGTTGGCGCTCGGCGGCATAAACCAATACAGTTTTCCCACACTGCCGATCCGCGCCAAAATCAACGCGACCACTAACGGACCGCCCGCCAACCCCAGTTTTAACGCTACCGGGAAACCGGGAATATAAAACGGAATGGAGCCTAATAATACGCCCAAACCGATCCCGATAAACACCGGCAACATTTGCACTTGTTGCAATTTTTGTTCGGCGTTACCGATCACGGAAATGGCGTTATTCAACACATCGGTGCGTCCGACCATGTGCAACACGTCACCGAATTGCAGACTGGTATTGGCGGTCGGCACCAATTCTACCCCGGCACGATTCAAGCGGGAAATTACCACGCCGTATTTTTGGTGAATGCCCAAGGATTTGATTTTTTTGCCCAGCACTTTTTCGCTGGTAACGACGACCCGTTCCGCACGAATTTCGCCGCTGATGTTGGAAATCGGTAAATCCAACTCCTCACCGATAACCAAACGCATTTTTTTCAGTGCAGGGGTTTCGCCCACCAAGTGCAACACGTCATCCAGAAAAATTTCCGTATCGGCTTTCGGCACGCTGATGTTGTCACCGCGTTTCAAACGGGAACAGACCACATCATGGCTTTCAAAACCCGGAATATCCACCAGGCGCAAACCGTCTAGGTTTTTATTGGTTACTTTTACGTTAATGGAACCCAAGGATTCCTTATCCTGCCCGCTTTCATGCTGGAAATTGCGTTCTTCGTCGTCCACTTTCACTTTAAACGCCAAGCGAATGAGCCACATACATAACAAAATCCCGCAAATCCCGAAAGGATACGCCATCGCGTATGCCATCCCCATGGTGGTGTTCGCGTCAGCAAAGCCCAATTCGCTTAAAATCTGTTGCCCCGCACCGAGAGACGGCGTATTGGTCACCGCCCCGGAATAAATCCCCAAGATAATATCCAACGGTACGTTCGCAAACTTGTGAATTGCCACCACAGTGATCCCGCCGAGCAGCACGATTAAAAATGCAAAACCGTTCAGTTTTAATCCTGAACGGCGCAATGATGAGAAAAATCCCGGACCAACCTGAATCCCGATAGTATAAACAAACAGAATCAAGCCGAATTCCTGCACGAAATGCAACGTATGCATATCCAGCTTCAGCCCGTATTCATTGGTAAAATGCGCCACGATGATCCCACCGAACAGCACGCCCCCCACGCCGAAACCGACACCTTTGATTTTCCAATGTCCGATCCACAGCCCGATAACGGCGACCAGCGCCAACAGGCTAATCGTAATTGCAATATCGTTCATATTTACCTCAAACAAAATTAACTGAAAAGATTATAACAAGTTGATTTTTCACTTGCTGAAGTAAAGCTAAAAAATGCCGACTCCATCACATTTTTACTTGCCTAATAAGAAAATCTTTTTAAAATGAACCGCACTTTTTTGTTATCGGATTACATGATGGATTATAGTCAGGAAGTTATCACCTCATTACTTTGGATTGCCAAAACCTTGGCAATCACCGCCGTTGTTTTCAGCTTCAGTATCTTTTTATTGGTGCGTCTCACCAACTGGGGCAAACAATTCTGGATGTTCGCCGGCGGCTATCTTTCGCCGAAGCGCAGCATCAAACCGCTGTTATTTTTCACCTTAATCGTCACCTTGACCCTATTCAGCGTCCGCCTCGGTTTGGTACACTCCACCTGGTATAACAATATGTACACCGCGCTCCAGGAATTCAACGAACCAGTGTTTTGGGAGCAAATGATCCTCTTTTGTTTTATTGCCGGCTTCTCCGTCCTCTCGGCGCTTGTCAGCTATTACGTCAGCCAGCGTTTTTCTATTAACTGGATTGAATGGCTGAATAGCGAAATGGTGGAAAAATGGATGAGCAACCGCGCTTACTATAAAAGCCAATATACCGGTCATAATCTGGACAACCCCGATCAACGGATTCAACAAGACGTACAATCTTACGTCAAAACCACCCTCTCCCTCAGCACCGGCGTAATCGATGCCGTGACGTCCATGATTTCCTACACGATTTTATTGTGGGGCTTGGCGGGTCCGATGAGTTTACTCGGTGTGGAAATCCCGCACATGATGGTGTTCTTGGTGTTCGCTTATGTGATTTTCACCACGCTCATCGCCTTCTGGCTCGGGAAACCCTTAATCCGCCTGAATTTCGCCAATGAAAAATTAAACGCGAACTATCGTTATTCCTTAATTCGCGTGAAAGAATACGCCGAAAGTATCGCGTTCTACGCCGGTGAAAAAGTGGAAAAAAGCCAACTGTATAAACAATTCCGCGCAGTTATCGACAACATGTGGGACATTGTGTTCCGGGCGTTGAAATTTTCCGGTTTCAACCTGGTGGTGAGCCAAATTTCGGTGGTGTTCCCGCTACTCATTCAAGTGGGTCGCTATTTTGAAAAACAAATTAAGCTGGGCGACTTAATGCAAACGTTGCAGGTTTTCGGTAAATTGCATTCAAATCTCTCCTTTTTCCGTAATACTTACGACAATTTCGCCGAATATAAAGCCACATTAGACCGTTTAACCGGCTTCCAATACAGCGTAGAAGCAGCACAAAAAGAAAGCAAAACCCATATTTCCGACCACCCGAGCGATGTCATTTTCCAACACCTCAGTGTTAAATCGCCGCTTGGCAAAACCCTGATTAAAGATCTCAATCTCACCCTGCCGCAAGGGGATTCGTTGCTTATTCAAGGGCAATCGGGCGTGGGTAAAACCACCTTATTACGCACCGTTGCGGGATTATGGTCGTACGCTCAAGGGAACGTGTTCTGCCCGCAACATAACACCCTGTTCCTCTCACAACGCCCTTATCTGCCACAAGGGGACTTGCTCACGGCGCTGTATTATCCGAATTCCACAGAACAGGCGGATTTGGCGGAAGTCAGCAAGGTGTTACAACAGGTTCAGCTCGCCCATTTACAGGATCGCTTAGAACAGGAACAGGACTGGAGCCGCATTTTATCCCTCGGCGAACAACAACGCCTTGCTTTCGCCCGTTTATTATTGCACAAGCCGCAAGTCGCCTTTTTAGACGAAGCCACCGCCAGTCTCGACGAAGGGCTGGAAGACGCCATGTATCG
This sequence comes from Aggregatibacter actinomycetemcomitans, assembly GCA_017160915.1. Classification (GTDB taxonomy): domain Bacteria; phylum Pseudomonadota; class Gammaproteobacteria; order Enterobacterales; family Pasteurellaceae; genus Aggregatibacter; species Aggregatibacter actinomycetemcomitans_B. The sequence goes on along the minus strand of JACAWG010000082.1, from coordinate 96,562 downwards.
TCTCATTCGCCACACATTGCCGAATACGACGATAATCAGCGTAGGACACCGTTCGACGTTGGTGCCGTTACATCAGCAGCGTTTGGAATTACAGGTTGATGGAAGTTGGGTATTGAGTGCAGGTTAAGATGTTCTCTTTCTATTCCATATCCTAACGATAAAGTGCGGTAGATTTTTCAAGCGTTTTAAAAACATGAAAAAAATCCACCGCACTTTTTATTTTCTCCACTGCCATGCAAAAAAGTAGAACTATTTAGCAAATAAAAATCCGCCAGAATAAAAACGGGCGTTCAACAACATATTTAGCATATTTTGCTACAAATTATAAAAACTAAAAATTTTACTTCTAATTTAATTTCACAAAATCGCCAAAACCAGACAGAAAATGCTGAATTAATGTTTGACAGAAAAAATTAAATCCGTAATATGTGGCGCGTTCTTACAGATTTATTCATTGGGATTTTTTATGTTTTACCATGTTTCTTTATCTCTCAACCTGCTGCTCTCACATTCGTTGTGCGGCTAAGTTGTGGATGAAAAACAGTCAAATGTAGAAACCCCAAAAGATTAACCCGCACTTCAGTTTGCGGGTTTTTTCGTTTTAAAAACACCATAAAAAACCACCGCACTTTCGGAGTAATTATAGAAGGATATTGTTATGACAGATCGCGTTATTATTTTTGATACCACCTTGCGTGACGGCGAACAGGCGTTAAAAGCCAGCTTAACCGTAAAAGAAAAATTGCAAATTGCTTTAGCGTTGGAGCGCTTGGGTGTGGATGTGATGGAAGTGGGCTTTCCGGTGTCCTCCCAAGGGGATTTTGAATCCGTGCAAACCATCGCGCGCCACATCAAAAACTCCCGCGTTGCCGCTTTATCCCGCGCGGTGGAGAAAGACATTGATGCCGCTTACGAAGCCTTAAAAGTGGCGGAAGCCTTCCGTATTCACACCTTCATCGCCAGCTCTGCTTTGCACGTGGAAGCAAAATTAAAACGCTCTTTTGATGACGTGGTAGAAATGGCGGTCGCTGCCGTAAAACGCGCCCGTAACTACACTGACGATGTAGAATTTTCCTGCGAAGATGCGGGGCGTACCGGCATCGACAATATCTGCCGTATCGTGGAAGCCGCCATCAATGCAGGCGCCACCACTGTCAATATTCCCGACACCGTGGGCTATTGCTTACCGACGGAATACGGCAACATCATCGCGCAAGTGCGCAACCGCGTGCCGAATATCGACAAAGCCATTATTTCCGTGCATTGCCACAATGACTTAGGCATGGCGACCGCCAATTCCTTAACCGCCGTACAAAACGGTGCGCGCCAAATTGAATGTACCATCAACGGTATCGGCGAACGCGCGGGCAATACGGCATTGGAAGAAGTGGTGATGGCAATCAAAACCCGTCAGGAATTATTCGGTGTGGACACCAGAATCAACACCCAAGAAATCCACCGCGTCAGCCAAATGGTCAGCCAACTTTGCAATATGCCGATTCAACCGAACAAAGCGATTGTAGGCTCCAACGCCTTTGCGCACTCCTCCGGCATTCACCAAGACGGTATGTTAAAAAACAAAAATACCTATGAAATTATGTCGCCGGAAACCATCGGCTTGAAGAAAGAAAAATTAAACTTAACCGCCCGTTCCGGTCGCGCTGCGGTGAAAGGGCACATGACCGACATGGGCTACACCGAGCAAGATTACGATTTGGATAAATTGTATGACGCTTTCTTGAAATTGGCGGACAAAAAAGGGCAAGTGTTCGATTACGACTTGGAAGCCTTGGCATTCATCGATATGCAACAAGGCGACGAAGATCGTTTGGTGTTGGACAAACTTTCCGCCCATTCCACCAAAGAATACCCGGCAACCGCATTCGTGCAATTACAATTAGACGGTAAAAAATTAAGCACTTCTTCTATCGGCGGCAACGGCCCGGTGGACGCGGTGTACAACGCCATCTTGAACTTAACCGGCTTAGACATCAAAATGTCTCATTATAACTTAACCGCCAAAGGCGAAGGCGCGGAAGCATTAGGTCAAGTGGATATTGTGGTGGAACACGATGGTCGCAAATTCCACGGCGTAGGTTTGGCGACGGATATTGTGGAATCCTCCGCGTTAGCGTTGGTGCATGCGATTAATGCGATTTATCGGGCGCATAAGGTGGCGGATATTAAGGGGAATAAGCATCATTAAAAAACATTCCCCTCTTTAGCAAAGAGGGGTTAGGGGAGATTGATTCGCTTTGCTCACACTTCGTGCCGTTGCTAAAGCAACGTTCAAACGCAAG
>JACAWG010000082.1:0-94212 GCA_017160915.1 Aggregatibacter actinomycetemcomitans | reverse complement strand
CCGTTGCTAAAGCAACGTTCAAACGCAAGCGTTTGTGGCAGAAGTAATTTCAACCTCATACGTAAATTGTATATCCCAAAATCTCCCCCCAGCCCCCTCTTTACGAAAGAGGGGAGAAAATACGGAAAAAATTAACCGCACTTTTTTAAATAAAACAGACAAAATAGGAAACCCCAAATGCAATCATACAACGTAGCAGTCCTCCCCGGCGACGGTATCGGTCCGGAAGTAATGGCAGAAGCCATCAAGGTATTAAACAAAGTACAAGAAAAATTCGGTTTTACATTAAACTTCAATGAATTTTATGTAGGCGGTGCCGCCATTGATCATTGCGGTAGCCCGTTACCGGCGGAGACCTTAAAAGGCTGTGAAGACGCAGACGCGATTTTATTCGGTTCCGTGGGTGGTCCGAAATGGACGAATTTACCGCCGGATCAACAACCGGAACGCGGTGCTTTGTTGCCATTGCGTAAGCATTTCAAATTATTCTGCAATCTTCGCCCGGCAACCCTTTACAAAGGGTTGGAAAAATTCTGTCCGTTACGCGCAGATATTGCGGCGAAAGGTTTTGATATGGTGGTGGTGCGTGAACTCACCGGCGGGATTTATTTCGGTCAACCGAAAGGCCGCGAAGGCGAAGGTGCACAAACCAAAGCGTTTGACACGGAAGTGTATTACAAATATGAAATTGAACGCATTGCCCGTGCGGCGTTCGATGCGGCGATGAAGCGTCGTAAACACGTGACTTCCGTGGATAAAGCCAACGTATTGCAAGCCTCGATTTTATGGCGTGAAACCGTGGCGGAAATCGCCAAAGAATATCCGGAAGTGACCGTTGACAATATGTATATCGACAACGCCACGATGCAATTAATCAAAGCGCCGGAATCTTTCGACGTACTCCTCTGCTCTAACATTTTCGGCGACATTATTTCCGACGAAGCGGCGATGATCACCGGTTCCATGGGGATGTTGCCGTCTGCAAGTTTAAATGAAGACGGCTTCGGTTTATACGAACCGGCAGGCGGCTCCGCACCGGATATTGCAGGCAAAGGCATTGCCAACCCGATTGCGCAGATTTTGTCAGCCGCAATGATGTTGCGTTATAGCTTCAACTTAAATGAAGCGGCGGATGCCATTGAAAATGCGGTGCAAAAAGTCCTTACGAGCGGTCATCGCACCGGTGACCTGGCGGATGATTCCGCACCGATTTCCACCGCGGAAATGGGTACGTTGATTGCGGAAGCGATTTAAATCCCTTTGGCTCCACCCGTTTACGGGGGGAGCTGCCGAAGGCTGAGGGGGGGGGATTCAATGTTAGCCCCCTTCCGCCCTTCGGGCACCTTCCCCCGCAGGCAGGGGAAGGCAAAATAATACTCTCTACAAGTGCGGTCAAAATTTACAGCGTTTTTCAACCGCACTTTCCCCCTAACGAATTGAGAAAAACATTATGGCAAAAACACTTTACGAAAAATTATTCGACTCGCACGTCGTGTATGAAGCAGAAGGCGAAACGCCGATTTTGTACATTAACCGTCACTTAATCCACGAAGTGACCAGCCCGCAGGCGTTTGACGGTTTGCGTGTTGCCGGTCGTCAGGTGCGTCAGGTAGGCAAAACTTTCGGTACCATGGACCACAGCATTTCTACCCAAGTGCGTGACGTGAATAAATTGGAAGGTCAGGCGAAAATTCAGGTGTTGGAATTAGAGAAAAACACCAAAGCCACCGGCATTCAATTGTTCGATATGAACACCAAAGAGCAAGGTATCGTTCATGTGATGGGGCCGGAACAGGGCTTAACCCTGCCGGGCATGACCATTGTGTGCGGCGATTCGCACACCGCGACACACGGCGCATTCGGTGCCTTGGCATTCGGTATCGGCACCTCCGAAGTGGAACATGTTTTGGCGACCCAAACCTTAAAACAAGCGCGCGCCAAAAGCATGAAAATCGAAGTGCGCGGCAAAGTGGCGCCGGGCATTACGGCGAAAGATATTATCCTTGCCATCATCGGCAAAACCACCATGGCGGGCGGTACTGGTCACGTGGTGGAATTTTGTGGCGAAGCCATTCGCGATCTTTCCATGGAAGGACGCATGACCGTCTGCAACATGGCGATTGAAATGGGCGCCAAAGCCGGTTTAATCGCGCCGGATGAAACTACCTTCGCCTATTTGAAAGATCGTCCGCACGCACCCAAAGGCAAAGATTGGGATGACGCCGTTGAATACTGGAAAACCTTGAAATCCGACGAAGACGCGCAGTTTGACACCGTGGTCATATTAGACGCCAAAGACATTGCCCCGCAAGTGACATGGGGAACTAATCCGGGGCAAGTGATCGGCATCGATCAGTTGGTGCCGAATCCAACGGAAATGAACGATCCCGTCACCCGCGCGTCCGCCGAAAAAGCCTTACATTACATTGGGTTGGAAGCCAATACTAACTTGAAAGATATTGCAGTCGATCAAGTGTTTATCGGTTCTTGCACCAATGCGCGCATTGAAGATTTACGCGCGGCGGCGGCGGTGATGAAAGGACGCAAAAAAGCGGATAACGTGAAACGCATTTTGGTTGTGCCGGGTTCAGGTCTTGTAAAAGAACAAGCGGAAAAAGAAGGTTTGGATAAAATCTTTATCGAAGCCGGCGCAGAATGGCGTAACCCGGGTTGCTCCATGTGCTTAGGCATGAATGACGACCGTTTGGGCGAATGGGAACGTTGCGCTTCCACCAGTAACCGTAACTTTGAAGGTCGCCAAGGCCGTAACGGACGCACCCACTTAGTCAGCCCCGCAATGGCAGCGGCAGCGGCGGTATTCGGCAAATTTGTCGATATTCGCAGCGTAGAATTATTGTAACAATGCGTGCGGTTGAGAAAACACATATAAAAACAACCGCACTTTTAGGTTAAAACGGCGGACAACGCGCCGCCAAACAATGAAAGGATAGATAAAAATGGCAGGATTTAAACAACTTTCAGGCTTAGTGGTACCACTGGATGCGGCAAATGTGGACACTGACGCCATCATTCCGAAACAATTTTTGCAGGCCATTACGCGTGTGGGTTTCGGCAAACATTTATTCCACGAATGGCGTTATTTAGATGTGGAAGGCACCAAACCGAATCCAGAATTCGTGCTGAATTTTCCGCAATATCAAGGCGCGACGATTTTATTGGCGCGTAAAAATCTCGGATGCGGCTCTTCCCGTGAACACGCGCCTTGGGCGCTTGCCGATTACGGTTTTAAAGTGATGATCGCCCCGAGCTTTGCGGACATTTTTTATAACAACAGCTTGAACAACCACATGTTACCGATTCGTTTGAGCGAAGAAGAAGTGGAAGAAATTTTCCAATGGGTGTGGGCGAATGAAGGCAAACCAATTCATGTGGATTTAGAAGCCATGACCGTCACCGTGGGCGACAAAGTCTATCACTTTGAACTGGACGAATTCCGCCGTCATTGCTTATTAAACGGCTTGGATAACATCGGCTTAACCCTTCAACACGAAGACAAAATCGCCGAATACGAAAGTAAAATCCCGGCGTTTTTGCGCTAATTATTGCGACTATTCAAAAAAATCGGCGGACAACTTGTCCGCCTTTCTTTTATAAAAAAACATCAAAAAAACCAACCGCACTTTTATACGACTTTTCTTGCTTTGACGAACAACAGCACGGGGCGATGTTGTAAGTCTTTAAATTCATTGTGCCACTGCGGTTGGTTTGCGAGCATGGGTTCGGCGATTTGTTCAATGTGAAAGCCGGCGGCAATCACATTGTTAATAATGGTTGCCGTGGTGCGGTGATAAGTGGTGAACGGTTGTTTGAACCAGTTGCGTTGGCGTTCGCCTTCATCGCGATAGAAATTCAATCGGTAAGCGACTTGTTGTTTTTGCGCGTCTTTTTCCCAGCGCTCGCCACCTTGATAGCAGGTAACAATGGGATGTTCCTGAGAAAATATCAGCAGCCCGTTCGGCGCCAGTTTGTGATAAATTTTCGTTAATAAGGCGGGAAAATCCTGCACATAATGAAACGCAAAGGAACTGGTGATGAAATCAAAATCGCCCTCACTTAACCGTTCCAAATGCTCCATCGGTTGTTTCTGCAAAATAAAGTGCGGTCGAAATTCGCCGAGATTTTTTTCCGCCTGTCGCAACATGGCTTCTGACAAATCCATGCCGACAACAAAAGCGGCGCCGCGTTCCAAATACAGTTTGAGATGTTCACCACAACCGCAGCCTAAATCTAATATGCGTTTGCCCGCCACATCACCCAACAAGCCTAGCATGGTGGGCTTTTCGACGATTTCATTCAGGCTGTTGGGGTTGCTGCGCAGTTTCTGATACAGTTCAAAAAAACCGTCCCTGTCATACACGCTTTGTTTTTCCGACATATTATCCTTTGAAATCTGCAATCCAGCCGAATTGCAATGCCACTTGCGCGAAGATATTCAATAACCCGAACAAAATCACGAAATAAATCATAAAGTTGCCGCCGTGCACGCGATATGTGGCGTTCGGGAATTTTTTGCGGCTGGCTTTTGCCAATAACGCAGGCACAATTGCCGCCCAAATGGTGGCTGCCAAACCGGCGTAACCGATGGCGATCACGAAACCGAAAGGGAATTGCAGGCTAAGCAATAAAGGCGGCAGGAATGTCACCAAAGTGGTTTTGGTGCGCCCCAAGCGGCTGTCGTCGAATTTGCATAAGTCGGCGATGTAATCGAACAAGCCTAAGGTGACGCCGAGGAAAGAGCTGGCGATTGCCATGTAAGCGAAGAAATTCAGAATGATGCCGATGTAATCCGTTTGAATGTACTTGTTCAACGCTTCCAATAACGCCGCAACGTCGCCACCTTTGGCGATAACCGGGGCGAACTCGGCGCGCGGTAAGTTACCTTGAATGGCAAGTTGCCACAAAATGTAAATGACGAGTGCCAAGCCGGTACCGAGGAAAATGGATTTCATCACGCGATGACCGTCGCGATCGTAATATTTCACCAAACTCGGTACGTTACCGTGGAAGCCGAAAGACACCAAACACACGGGAAGTGCGGTCAAAATATAAGGTAAATATTGCTGTTCGCCTTGTGCCACGGTGTTAAATAAAACGCCCGTTTTCACGGAGCCTAATAATCCCGCAGTGGACAGGAAAAAAGAAATCACCATGCCCGCGATAAGCACGGTACTGAAGCGATCAACGGCTTTTGTGGAAAACCATACAAACGCCGCCAAGACGATGCAGAAAATTAGCGAGCCTGCGCTACGCCCCACTTCCACGTTTTCGCCCAATTGATTGAGGAAACTTTCCGTAATGCTGCCGCCGGAGGTGATGTAGGCATACGTTAAAATATATAGCACGAAAGCTACGGACAAACCGTTAATGACATTCCAGCCTTTGCCCAATAAATCGGTAACGATAGTGTCGAAACTGGCGCCGGTGGGATAATGCAGGTTGGCTTCTAAAATCATCAAGCCCGATGTGGTCATGCAGAACCAGGTGTAAATTAAGATGACGATGGAACCGGCAAACCAAATGCCGGCGGTGGAGGTGGGATTGGCGAGCATTCCCGCGCCGATTGCCGTGCCGGCGATAATCATCGCGCCGCCAAGTAATGAAGGGCGTTTTGCTGTCGTCATAATGCGTTCCTTTCATGAAAAAAATTTGGACTATTATAATAGTGCAAATAGAAAAGACAATAGATTTTAATTTGCCGATTCATGCCGTGTAACTCGACAAAGGAAACCGATTCCCGCTATAATTGGGCAGTTTTATTGACACTCAACAGAAGGAATAGCAAATGGGCTTAGAAAGCGTACCGGCAGGTAAAGCATTACCTGATGATATTTATGTTGTCATCGAAATCCCTGCAAACTCAGATCCGATTAAATACGAAGTTGACAAAGAAACCGGCACATTATTTGTGGACCGTTTCATGGCAACGGCAATGTTCTATCCGGCAAACTATGGTTATGTAAACAACACTCTTTCTTCCGACGGCGATCCGGTTGACGTTTTAGTGCCGACCCCGTATCCGTTACAACCGGGTTCGGTCATTCGTTGTCGTCCTGTAGGCGTGTTAAAAATGACCGATGAAGCCGGCGGCGATGCGAAAGTGGTTGCCGTACCGCACACCAAATTAAGCAAAGAATACGATCACATTAAAGATGTAGGCAATTTACCTGCATTGTTAAAAGCACAAATCCAGCACTTCTTTGAAAGCTACAAAGCCTTAGAAGCCGGCAAATGGGTGAAAGTGGAAGGCTGGGAAGGCGTTGAAGCCGCCCGTCAGGAAATCCTTGATTCATTTGAACGTGCAAAAAAATAATTAAAATCTTTTTTTACTGCCGCCCTTTTTCGGAAGGGCGGTTTTTTACACACAACCAACCTTTACTGAGGAAAATCTATGTCTAAATTAGGCAAAACGTTCGCGTTAGTTTCAACTATCGGCATCTTAACCGCTTGTGCGGATTCCGCTTCCATTAACCAAGAAGCGGCAATGGGCTACACACAAATGATCAGCCAGGCGCAAGCACACGGTCAAGTGGATAACAAATCAAAAACCGCACAGCGTGTACGCAAAGTCTTTAACAAGATGGTGCCGTATGCCAATGCCGAAAACAAAACAGGACAAGCCTTTGACTGGCAAATTTCGGTCATCAAGTCCAAAGAACTTAACGCTTGGGCGATGCCTGGCGGTAAAATGGCGTTCTACACCGGTTTAGTGGATAGTTTACGTTTAACCGATGATGAAATCGCCACCGTTATGGGACATGAAATGGCGCATGCCTTAAAAGAACACGGCAAGAAAAAAGCCAATATGGATCAATTTACCAGTGTTGTAGCCAATGTTGCAAATGAAGCGTTATCAGCAAAAATCGGTTCTGACGGCAGCTCCATGGTCGTTGGCTTAGCCAAAGACTGGGGCTTGGACAAACCGTATTCCCGTAGCGCCGAAACCGAAGCCGATGAAGTGGGCTTAATGTTAATGGCAAAATCCGGTTACAACCCTGAAGCGGCACCGAAATTGTGGGACAAAATGCAAAAAGCCTCAACCGGCTCACAAGGCATCTTAGACAAATTAAGTTCAACTCACCCGAGCGACCAAGCCCGCCAAGAGAACTTAGTGCGTTTAATGCCTGAAGCGGTGGCGTTATACAAACAAAGCAAAAAACGCTAATCCTTATTAACAAACAAAAAGTGCGGTCACTTTCTTCGGTGTTTTTTAAATTCACCTGAAAAAGTGACCGCACTTTTTTATTAAAACCGATGCTTAGTTAATTTTGAAACTGATCGGCACGCTGATGGAAGAGGAAACTCCCGCCGGACGCGGGCCGATGGAGCGGGCGCTGTTTACCGCACTTAGCGCCGCATTATCCAAATCTTCCGCCCCGGAACTTTTTACGATGCTCGCCCCGCTAATGGAACCATCCGCACCGATGGAGAAGGAAACGGTCACAATGCCTTGCTTACGCATCATTTTGGCACGCGCCGGATAGCGTTTATGTTTCTCGATTTCACGTCGAATTGCCGATAAATAGGCATTTCTTTCATCGCTGCTGGCACCACTGCCCGCCAAATTCGGATTATTGGTGGTCACCGGGCCGGTTGATGTGGCTTTGGAATTCACCGAAGAATTGGAATCCACCGTTCTGTCACCCACAGGCACATCGGTTCTCGGTTTTGGTTTCGGCTTCTCTTTCGGTTTTTCTTTTGGCTTTTCTTTCGGCTTCTCTTTCGGTTTTTCCGGCTCCTTCGGTTTTTCAACTTTCGGCGGCTCCGGTTTTACCGTCGGATCATCTACCGTTTCCTGCTTTTCAGGCTCCGGCGCTTTTTCTTCCACCGGCGGCGGTGGCTCGGCTTCCACTTGCGCCATCAGCATTTCCATGGAGATACTGGTGGACAATTCCCCCGCAACGCTATTGGCGCTGAAATCCGATTTTGTCACATGACTCCAGAACAACAAATAAACAATCGCGGCATGAATCAGCAGAGACAAAAGCAAACTTAAGAGTGAACGCTTTGCTGTTTGCATAACATTCTCCTAGTTGCCGGCCGGCTGCTCTGCAGGTTTGGCGGATTGCCCATCGGCAGGTGTCGGTTTGGCGGCGCCGTTATCTTTGGTTGCTACGATCGCCACATCCTTAATTTCATTTTTAGCCAATAAATCGGTGACGGAAACGAAATCCTGGAAAGTCGCTTCGGAATCAATTTTTAGCGTCACTTTTTGCTTTTTGTCCCAAGCGGCGATTTCACTTTCCAAACTTTCAAGATTGGTGGGTTTGTCGTTGAAATACAATTCGCCTTTTGCCGTTACCGTTAGCAATTTCGCCAATTCATTGGATTTAAATGCCACGGAAGAACTGGCTTTCGGCACATTCACCTGGATTTTCCCCTGGGAAATGAAAGATGCCGTAATCAGCACAATCGCAAGTAGCACCAACATAATATCAATGAACGGGATAATGTTGATTTCATCAAACTTTTTCACGGGTTATTCCTTATCCTGTTCTTCTTTATGTTTTTGAGAATTTAGCACTTTCCATTTCAAACGGTTCACTTCAACTTTACGTCCCAGCGCGTTATAGAAAATCATGGAAGGAATCGCCACCAGAATACCCAGTGCGGTAGCTTTTAAGGCTAAAGATAAGTGCAGCATGATTTCACCGGCATCCACTTCACCGCCGGATTGCCCGATTTGGTAGAAGGTCAGCAAAATCCCGATAACCGTCCCTAATAACCCTACATAGGGCGCATTGGCACCTACAGTGGAAATCACGGTGAGGTTGCGGTTTAAATCGATTTCAAGTGCATAAATGGTGGAATACTGACTGACTTTAACGCGGGATAAAAAGAGGAAACGTTCAATGACCATGGTGAGCATTAATACGCTCATAAACAGTAATAAACCGATAATAATGTAGTCACTATAATTTTGTAAAAATTCAAAAATTTGCGGCATTTGTTTTTCCCTTTTGAAATATGCTCTGAATAGAAAAAAGAATATAAACCATACTCTCTTTTTAACTGATAATTAATCGCATTTATTATAAAGAGATTCGCTTCTTTGTAAATTGAAATTTACAAACAAAAAAAGCGATGAAATGGCTTCATCGCTTCAGCTTGTATAAATACGGTGAAGATTATAATTTAATCACTTTTGCGCGCTTAATCATATTGTCGCTCACTTCCAATACGGTGACCTGTAACCCATTGACTTCACAGACCGTGCCTTCATGGGGAATTTCTTCCAAATGCTCTAAAATCAAACCGTTAAAGGTGCGCGCCTCGTCCGTATCCAAATGCCAGTGAAACATTTTATTCAAATCACGCAAATTGGCGGAACCGTCGATAATAATGGAACCGTCCGATTGTTGGGTCACTTCTTCATCAATGGTCGGCGCATTAGAGGTGGTAAATTCACCCACGATTTCTTCCAGAATGTCTTCCAGTGTCACCAAGCCTTTAATATCACCGTATTCGTCCACCACTAAACCGATACGCTCTTTACGTTGACGGAAATTCGCCAGCTGCGCTTTTAACGGCGTTCCTTCCGGAATAAAATACACTTCGTCGGCGGCGCGGATCAGGGTTTCTTTGGTGAACTCATTTTTTTCCAATAACAAACGGAAGGCTTCGCGCACCCGCAATATACCGAGCACATTTTCATCCATGCTGCCTTTGTATAACACTACGCGGTTGTGCGCCGCATGGTTAAGCTGGCGCATAATGGCTTTCCAGTCGTCATCAATATCAATGCCGCCGATTTCATTACGCGGCACCATGATATCGTCCACAGTGACGGTATCCATATCCAAAATGGATAGTAACATTTGCGGGTGTTGCTCGTCCGGCGTGGCTTCGCCCGCTTCGCTTACGATACTGCGCAATTCCTCACGGCTGATCACTTGTTTTTTCAGCGCCGGCTTTAAGCCCACCAAACGCATTAAGGCTTTGGTGAACAGATTCATGATCCACACTAACGGAGAAAAGATTTTGATCAGCGGGATTAATAAATGGCTGGTGGTCAAGCCCACTTTTTCCGGGTGCATTGCCGCCACGGTTTTCGGGAAAATTTCGGAGAAAATCAGCATGACGAAGGTCAGTAGCCCGGTGGCAATCGCCACGCCCGCATCGCCGTATAAACGCATTCCGATCACGGTGGCGATGGCGGAGGCGCTGATATTCACAAGATTATTGAAAATAAGGATAAAACTTAATAGGTTATCCGGTTTGGTCAACAGTTTTTCCGCTTTTTGCGCGCCTTTATTTCCTTGCTGGGATAAGAAGCGCAAGCGGTATTTGTTTAAGGAAAGTATCCCGGTTTCGGAACCGGAAAAATAGGCGGAAAGCACCAAACACACAATTAAAATGATAAATAACGTACTAAGGGGAATACTGTCCAATGGGAAATCCTTGCATTAATTGAAAATAAAAAATGCGGGAAAAACTCACCGCACTTTTCTCTCATCCTTTGATTTTACACAATCAATCGACTACCGAAGTAAGCAATCGTGAGCAAAATCATACCCGAAATCGCATAAATAATCATCTTTTTTCCACGCCAGCGGTATTTCTTATGCCCCAGAATCGCAATGCCGAACACGATCCAGCCAAGTAATGAAAATCCCCCTTTATGCAGGTTATCAGGCGTCATGGCGTGCATCACATGGTAGGAACCGGAAATCAAGGTCAGCGTCAGCAATATTTCACCGCTCACCAGTAAACGAAAAAAATGGCGTTCCACCGTCATCAACGGCGGCACCATCGGCGAAAAGTGCATTTTCTTGGCTTTTAAGCGGCGGTCAATCCAGCCCAGTTGAATGGCGTATAGCGTAGCAATACAACACACCGCATAAGCAAAAATGGACAACCCGATATGAAATAACATGGAACCGTCTTGATTCAACAGCTGAATAATATGGCTTGGAATAAAGGTGGCGTAAACCAGATTAACCATGGAAAAACAATACACGATAGGCAATACAAACCACATGCTGTTTACCCGTAACATGGCAAGCGTGGCTAACGAGGCGATGATCACGCTCATCAATGACGCCACTTCCATCAAGGTGAAAGTTTGCCCGTTTGCCAGATCATTAAGCAACGGGAACGTGGTGAAAACATGGCAAATAATAGCGAAAAGTGCGGTCAGAAAAAACGGCGTTTTTTTAGGTTGGGTTTGCCCGCCATTGACCTGCGAGGTTAATAACATCGGCGTGATAAACAATACGCTGATTAAATAAAAAATAATTGATAAAACAGCAATCCACATAAATATTATCCCATGTTTCGTTGGCGTTTTATTCTAGCTATATCGGGTTAAAATCGCCATCACTTTATTTCAAGGGTGAAAACGCGCCGAATTTCAGTATAATGAACGGCATTTTACCGACAACCTCTTTCCGATTTAACCACAGGCAATATTATGTTTGAAAATTTATCCGATCGTCTTTCCAAAACCCTGCGCAACATTAGCGGACGCGGGCGTTTAACCGAAGATAATATTAAAGACACCTTACGCGAAGTACGCATGGCGTTGCTGGAGGCCGATGTGGCGCTTCCGGTGGTGCGCGATTTTATTAATAAAGTGAAAGAACGCGCCATCGGCGTTGAAGTCAACAAAAGCCTCACACCGGGGCAGGAGTTCGTCAAAATCGTCCAAGCCGAACTGGAAGCGGCGATGGGTGAAGCCAACGAAAGCCTGAATTTAGCCACGCAACCGCCGGCAGTGATTTTAATGGCGGGTTTGCAAGGGGCGGGGAAAACCACCAGCGTAGGGAAACTGGCGAAATTCCTGCGTGAACGCCACAAGAAAAAAGTGCTGGTAGTCTCTGCCGACGTGTATCGCCCGGCGGCGATCAAGCAGTTGGAAACCCTTGCCCAAGCAGTCAATGCCGATTTCTTCCCGTCCGATGTCAAACAAAATCCGGTGGATATTGCCAAAGCGGCATTGGCGGAAGCCAAACTGAAATTCTACGATGTGCTGATCGTGGATACGGCGGGCCGTTTGCACGTTGACGGCGAAATGATGGACGAAATCAAACAGGTTCACGCGGCGTTAAACCCTGTCGAAACCCTGTTCACCGTGGACGCCATGACCGGTCAGGACGCGGCGAATACGGCAAAAGCCTTTAACGAAGCGCTCCCGCTGACCGGCGTTATTCTCACCAAAGTGGACGGCGATGCGCGCGGCGGGGCGGCGTTATCCATTCGTCAAATTACCGGTAAACCGATTAAATTCCTTGGGGTGGGCGAAAAAACCGATGCGTTGGAGCCTTTCCACCCTGATCGCGTGGCATCACGCATTCTCGGCATGGGTGACGTGCTTTCCTTAATTGAAGATTTGGAACGTTCCGTTGACCGCGAAAAAGCGGAAAAAATGGCGCAAAAATTCAAGAAAGGCGACGATTTCACCTTAGAAGATTTCCGTGAACAGTTACGCGAAATGAAGAAAATGGGCGGCATGATGTCCATGCTGGAAAAATTACCGGGCGCCAAAAACCTGCCGGATCATGTGAAAAATCAAGTGGATGACAAAATGTTCAACAAATTGGAAGCCATCATCAATTCCATGACCTTAAAAGAACGCGCCAATCCCGACATTATCAAAGGTTCCCGTCGTCGTCGTATTGCCATTGGCTCCGGCACGCAGGTACAAGATGTCAACAAATTGCTCAAACAATTCGACGAAATGCAACGCATGATGAAGAAAATGCGCAAAGGCGGCATGGCGAAAATGATGCGCGGCATGCAAGGCTTAATGGGCGGCGGACTTAGCGGGTTAGGCGGAATGTTCAGACGTTAGTCTCCCCCTCAGCCATCATGAAAACAAAAAAGTGCGGTCATTTTAAAAAACGTTTTTTAGAATGACCGCACTTTTGTTTATTTCGAGAGCGTTTCAACGTTCACCACACTACCAAGGCTGCGTGGTCGGCCCTAAGGTAAATTCACTGATGTTGGTATCTTCCGGTTGTGAAAGGGCGAATGCCACCACATTTGCCACGCGTTCGGCAGGAATTTCAAAGGTGTCGTAAAGTTCGCGATAACCTTTGGAGGTCGCTTCGTTGGTGATGTGATCCACCAATTCGGATTGCACCGCCGCAGGATAAATGGTCGCCGTGCGAATGTTGGTGCCTGCTTGCGCAGATTCCATACGCAAACCTTCCATAATCGCTTTCACCGCCCATTTGGTGCCGCAGTAAACGGTTGCACCCGGGTACACTTTCAAGCCAGCCACAGAAGACACCGCCAAAATATGCCCTGATTTTTGTGCTTCGAAGGTTGGCAATACCGCCGCGATACCGTTTAACACACCTTTGATGTTCACGTCCACCATCGCATTCCAGTTGTTGGTTTCAAGGGCGGAAAGTGGCGAATTCGGCATTAAACCCGCGTTTAAGAAGATAGCATCCACTTTGCCGAAAGTCGCTTTTGCCAGCTCGACCAATGCAGCGTTATCTTCCGCTTTCACTACGTCGGTGACACGATAAACCGCTTCGCCGCCTTTTGCCTTGATGTTGTCCACAATGGCTTGTAACTTCGCTTCACGGCGCGCGCCTAACACCAATTTTGCACCGTTTTCGGCTAATTTGTATGCGGTCGCCTCACCAATGCCTGATGATGCGCCTGTGATAATCACGACTTTACCTTGAATGTTGTTCATGTTGCTTCTCCTATCTATTTGAAACCGTTATTTCAATTTTGCATATTCTTCGTCAGAAACCGGTTCTAACCATTCGTTGCTGGTGCCTTCGCCCGGCACTTCAACGGCTAAATGTTGGAACCACGAATCTTTCGCCGCGCCATGCCAGTGTTTTACGTTCGCCGGAATATTCACCACATCGCCCGCTTTTAATTCCCGTGCGGGTTTGCCCCATTCTTGGTAATAACCGCGTCCTGCCGTTACGATTAGAATCTGACCGCCGCCTTTGGTGGCGTGGTGAATATGCCAATTGTTACGCACTGTTGGTTCAAAGGTGACGTTATACACGCCCACTTGCTCGGTGGAGAGCGGCGCTAAATAGCTTTGACCGCTGAAATATTGGGCGTACGCATCGTTGGATTTACCTAAAGGAAATTGACTTAATTCCGGCATTTTTGGTACGCCAATTTGTTGAATTTCTTGAATTTGCGCATCGGTTAAACCATTCTTCTTGCCGATACCGATGTGTGCATTCAGTTGGCTTGGCACGTTTAATTGATTTAACGCCCCGATGGTAATGATTTCGCGTTCTTGCCAGTTGAGCAGGTCGCTGGCGAAAATATCACCGAATAGATGGGTTTTCAAATAACGATCAATATCAGGCGAAAGCGCGGATAAATCCACCGCTTGCCCCACTAAATCTGTTTGGGTTTTGGTGCCGACTTCCAGCATATCAGCATCTTTTGGCAATGCCGTTGCGGTTTTGCCTTGCTCGGTTTTTACGCCTTTTGCTTGGCATTCTTTCACTGTTTCCGCCAAAGTGGAAAGTGCATTTAAACTGCGCGGAAAGCCGGTGTAAGCATAAAGTTGCACCATCGCATCTTTGGCTTCGTTCACCGTTAAACCTTCATCTAAGGCGTGGTTTAAGGTGGTTTTCAATTCTGCTTGATTACCCGTTGCAGTAAACGCTCCAATCGCGGCTAATGCCTGCTGACGTTGTGTTAATTCCATTATCTTCTCCTCTGCATAACTGAAACCGGATACACCGGATCCTAATACCGAAATGCCTAAAAGGGTAAGTCATTTTTTATTCATTTTTCGTACCTTGTGAACTTGAACATGAGTCTATCGCATTTCATTGCACGTAATTAGCCGCTAAATAACAAAAAGAGAATTAGGCGGAGGCTAATAATTGGGTTGCAAAAATGCGATAAAAAAACGACCGCACTTTGCCTTATTAATAAATTTAAATTTCTTAATCTCTCTTAACTTTTCCTTAAGATTTGTTTGTTTTAATACACACATCAAAAGACAATCAAGCCAATTAAAAACAAAATTAAGAAAAATAAATTCGCTTAATAAAATATTAAGATTTAAATGCTTTAATACGCTTGAAATCAAAATTTCACTTAACCTTTAAAATATTTATTTAGGAGAAAACATTATGAAAAAATTATTAACTGTTGCAACCATTGCATTATCTTCAATTGCAGTTTACGGCACGGCTTTGGCGCAAGGTTTTAACGATGGTTCAAACACGCAAACCATCCAACAACCGGGTTTCGTTGATGAAAGTGTGATTGTAAAAAGCGTGGCGGAAGCCTTGAAAGCCAATGATGACACGCCTGTGCGTTTAGACGGTAACATCGTGAAGCAAGTGGGTAAAAAAGATTTCGTCTTTAAAGATGCAAGCGGTCAAGAAATTCAAATTGAAGTGGGTAGAAAAGCATGGAACGGAGCAACCGTTAGCCCGCAAGATAATATTCAAATTATCGGTAAAGTGGATAAAGAATGGAATAAAACTGAAATTGCTGTCAAACAAGTTATCAAAAAATAATCGTAAAAACAACCGCACTTTAATTTAAATATTAAGTTAAATAAAACAGATTTTAATAAGGAGAGTAATATGGAGCATTTACAAAATATGAATGATTTAATACAGCAAATTCAGCAAAAAATTGATCAGTTAAAATTAGAAGCGGTACAAAAACAGCAAGCGCTAACCGAATCGTTAAATGCACAAATTGCACAAAGCGGCGAAGTTCAAGATAAATTACTGCAAAGCCAGCAACAACTGGCGGCGCAAATGGAATACGGCACGGCGGTGTTGGTAGAGCTAGAGCGTGGTTTGCAGCTTGATTTCAGCGAAGAAATGGCGGAATTTGAGCTGGCATATCAAAATGAACACGCCGATAAGGACGCCTTAACACAGCATTTGGAAGCCTCAGTGCAAGAAAAAATCACGTTCCAACTGAACGAATTAAAAGCCAAAACAGGCGTGGCATTGCAAGGGTTGGGCGAGGCTACCCAACATATTCAACAGCTTTTCGGTGCAGAAAAAATTGAGAAACCAAGCCGATTGGCAAAATTAAAACGCAGTATTCACAAGCGTTTTGGCAAACAGATTGTCGCTTCAAAAGAATGTTTGGCAAAACAATTGGAACTCGGAGCTGCCAAGCTTAGAGCATAGCCTCAAACAGAAAACGATTGACCTTCTATTTTATCGTTTAAAATTAAGAAAATACCGCACTTTGACCCACCAAACAAAGTGCGGTTGTTTTTTATCACACAATCAAAAAGTTAATAAAATCAATAAATTGAATTAAATTTCATAGAAAAGCGCATTTTAAACCAAACTTTTTCCCTTAAGATTGTCTTAATGTTGGCGTGGTATTTTTCCCATCGCGTTGTATTTAACTCAAACAGGTTTTTCTATGCAATTTTCGCGTTATTTTTTCCGAAGATTTTCACTCTCTTCTTCGACACTGCTTGCCCTTGTGGCGCTTTATTTCACCGTCATTCTGAATTCCCCCTTTTATCAAACGGTGCTGAAACTTCACCCTTTTACGGGCAGCCCTGAAGATTACTTTTTGTTTACCGTTCCGTTTTTTGTCTTTTTCACCTTGAATGCCGCATTTCAGCTGATTGCCTTGCCGATTTTGCATAAAGTGCTCATTCCGTTGCTGTTGGTCATTAGCGCAGCGATTAGCTATCAAGAAATTTTCTTCGGCATTTATTTTAATAGCGATCAACTGACCAATGTTTTGCAAACGAATTTTGCCGAAAGCTCGCGAATGATCACGTTGCCTTATCTGTTATGGATTTTTGCGTTAGGGATTATTCCTGCGTGGTTGTATATGCGTACACAGGTGAATTATCGTCGTTGGTATAAAGAAATTCTGGTGCGTGTCGGGTTGATTGCCCTTTCTGCCGCCGTGATTACCGCCATCGGGAAATTTTACTATAAAGACTACGCCGCCTTTTCTCGTAACAATAAAGAGATTGCGCACCTGATTTTGCCATCGAATTTTATCGGTTCCGGCATTCAACTTGCAAAAAAACAGTATCAGATCGATTTGCCATTTACGGAAATCGGTTTGGATACCCTACTCGTGAAACCTGATGAATACCGCCATGTCACCATTTTAGTGGTGGGCGAAACCACCCGTGCGCAGAACTGGGGCTTGAACGGTTACGCACGCCAAACCACTCCGCAACTTGCCGCGCGTGATGATATTATCAACTTCAAAAACGTCTCAAGCTGCGGCACGGCAACGGCGATTTCCGTGCCTTGTATATTCTCACGTTATACCCGCTCGGATTACAACGCCACCAAAGCCTCGCACGAAGATAATTTACTTGATATTTTGCAACGTTCAGGCATTGATGTGTTATGGCGTGATAACGACATGGGCTGTAAAGGCGTATGTGAGCGCGTGCCGACACAAGACATGACTGCATTAAATCTGGCGGAATACTGCAAAAACGGCGAATGTTTAGATGAGATTTTGTTCAAAGATTTAGAAGCGGAATTACATAAATCGGACAAAGATCTTGTGCTTGTGCTACACACCATCGGCAGCCACGGACCGACTTACAACGAACGTTATTCTAAAGCGTTTGAGAAATTTACGCCGACCTGTGAAACGAACGAAATCCAGAAATGTTCCAACGAACAGCTGGTGAATACCTATGATAACGGCATTCTGTACATTGATAATTTCTTGGATAACGTGATTAACGTGTTGGAAAAAGAGCCGAACTGGGAAAGCACCATGTTCTATGTGTCTGACCACGGCGAAAGCCTTGGCGAAGACGGTATTTACCTCCACGCCGCCCCTTATGCCATCGCGCCGGTGTATCAAACCCGCGTGCCAATGGTGATGTGGTTCTCACCACTCTGGGCAAAAAACGAAGGCTTTGATTTAGATTGCCTGCGCAAAAACGCTGAAACACAGGCATACTCACACGATAATTATTTCCACACGGTTTTCTCCATGATGGATACCCAAAACGACGTGAGTGTATATGACAAAAACCTCGACATTTTGGCGCAGTGTAAAGTGAAGAAATAAGCGTGAAATAAAGGTGGGCGGGGCTCACCTTTTTTATTTCTCCGTTTTGGTTCTGACAAATCTCCCCTAGCCCCTCTTTGCTAAAGAGGGGGACTGTTTCTTGGATAAATTAAGTTTTGTGTTCTACATTAACACTTGTAAAGGCAAGCTAGCCAGATAAGGTGCTTTACTAAAGAAGATCCCCCTCTTTAGCAAAGAGGGGCTAGGGGAGATTTATTCGCTTCGCTCACACTGCGTGCCGTAGCTGAAGCAACGTTCAAACGCAAGCATTTGTGGCAGTATCAATTAACGGAGAAATGACTAAATCAAACCGTCAATTTTCGCAAGATTTTACCAACGGGCAGCCACGCCGCCCGTTATTATTGCCTTATGCCGCGAATGCCATCGGCACTTCCATCAACAAGATTTCCGCATCTTCAGAGGCTTCTACGTTGAAGTTTTCCACGTCCCACACGCCTAAGCCGTCGCGTTCGGAAAGCTCCACGCCAGCGACTTTTGCCGTTCCTTTGATCACAAACACATACACGCCATTTTTCGCATCGTGCAAGCGATAGTCTTTTGCCGTTCCTTTGTCAAATTTTGCCAAATTGAACCACGCATCTTGGTGAATCCACACGCCTTCATCGTCCGCATTTGGCGATAAGATTTGTTGGAAATCATTCGTCTTCGCGCCATCTGCAAGGCTAATTTGTTGATAACGCGGCTCCACATTGCGTTTATTCGGGAACACCCAAATTTGCAGAAATTTCACCGGCGTATCCGCGTTTGGATTCATCTCACTGTGAGTAATGCCCGAGCCTGCCGACATTACTTGAATATCACCGTGACGAATCACACTGCCGTTGCCCATACTGTCGCGGTGCGCTAAATCACCGCTTAACGGAATGGAAATAATCTCCATATTATCGTGCGGGTGCGTACCGAAACCACGACCGCCTTCCACAAAATCATCGTTAATCACACGCAACGCACCGAAGTGAATACGGTCAGGATCGTAATAATTGGCGAAACTAAAGGTATGACGGCTCTTTAACCAACCGTGATCCGCATTGCCACGGGAATTTGCTGAATGAAATACCGTTTTCATAAAATCTCCTTAATCATTTAAAACGGAATGCACATCGTTGTGCGTTCTTGATGTGGTGTATGATACCTTTTACTAAAAAAAGAAAAAGAGAGGATTTGTTGAAGGATTATCTATAAAAAGTAAATAATTGAGGGGGGAAAGTGCGGTCAGTTTTTAAAGTGTTTTTCAAAAGTAAGGAGAGACAGACTTGCTCCCCTCATGTCAATTTTAAAACTTAGCTCTGCTTTATGCCCGGCAAAAATCCACCCACTTTGGCTGCGCAATGCGGGCATAATCTTCTGTATTTAGAATAACAGAGCGCACCAAGGTGCCTGCGTTAAATGCCAGTTCGTCATAGCGTTTTAGCAAGGTCGGGTCGGCAATCAACAGTAAATCGGGGTGAAAGCTAAAAGGCGGAATGGCACCGAACACGCAATCGGTCAATTCGCTCACCTCCGCAGGGCTGGCAAGGGAAGCACGCATGCCGCCAAGGGCTGCGGCAACTTTGCTTAAATCCGCTTGCTTGTCGGCAGGTAAAATAGCAAGCACCGCCTGCTTCACGCCGTTGCCTTTTACCTTGCACACCAAGGCTTTCGCTCCTTGCCCTAATTCCGTACCGCGAATTTTCGCCACTTCTTCCGATTTCCCCGCCTCGGGGTGCTCCACCACACGATAGCGGGCTTGATGTTCGTCCAAAAGTGCGGTCAATTTTTCAAATGTTTTTTCTGACATCGTGATTCCTTGAGAATATAATGTTACTCAACAAACGGATTGATAATTTCCACACCGCTATGTTGGAAATCTTTCAGGTTTCGAGTCACCATTTTTAAATGATGCACTTTCGCTGTTGCCGCAAGATAGCTGCCATTCAAAGGCTTTTTATCGGGAATATGCAACTCAGCACAAGCCAGCGCCACATTTTGATCTAAAGGCAAAATTCGGTTTTCAAAATTCGGCAAAAGCGTATTTGTAAACCAATTTTGTAAAATCGTCGCTTGTTGTGCATCGTGACGGATAAGTTGCAAAATACCGATCTTAATTTCAAAAAGTGTAATCACGCTCAAGTAAGCCTGTTGCAAATCCACCTGTTGGAACCATTTGGTGACATTAGGATCGGCTCTGCCTTTTTCTAATTTACGAAGTTCGCTGACAATATTGGTATCTAATAAATACATTATTCCCACTCCGATAAATCAGGCACATTCATTTTTCCATCTTGACGAACCTGTTCCAATGTTCGACCAAATAATTCTTCAAAACTTGGGCTTATATCTGGCGTTGCTTGCTTTGGCTTAGAGAACGCTTCTGCAAGTGTGACTTGATGCTCTTTTTGATAATCACGATAACTCGACAACACACTCACAATTTTCCCCCATTTTGTAATAAAAACAGGCTGAGTTTCTGAAAGTTTCAACACATAGCTGGCACGTTGATTAAATTCTTTTGATGTTACGGTAATTGCCATAATGTCCTCCTTGCATAAAAGTGTCACTATATTACTACTTTTTAGAATGCTTTGGCTAGTGAAAGGGGAAAGTATTGCAATTTGCAAAATGGGAAGACAGGTAGGGTGGGCATTCTTGCCCACCAATAAAGGAGAGTATAAAAAACGGTGGGCAGAAATGCCCACCCTACATCACCACGGCAACCGTTTCCCATCACGGAAGAACCCTGCGGTGAGGCTGTCATCGGGTTGCGTGACTGCCCAAACAATGCTGCGCGCGCCTTCTTCGGGGCTTCTGCCTGGTGATGGCGGGTAGGTTTCCACTAAGCCTGGGCAAACCGCGTTCACGCTAATGCCGTCTTTTTTGAAATCTTGCGCGAGCTTTAAAGTTAAACCGTTGATGGCTAATTTGGTGAGCGAGTAAGATCCAATCGGTACGTCTTCGCCGAATTGACGCATTTCAAGCCCGGGGTTGTTCACCAAGCCGAAGCCTGATTCCCAATAAGATCCCGCACTGCTGGACACGTTCACCACACGCCCTTTGCCTGCGGCTTTCAACAATGGGTAGAACTCTTGCGCCATACGCCAAGTACCGATTAAATTGGTGTTGAACTGGTTCTGCACAAAGTCTAAATCGGTGCGGAAGTCCAACACGGGCGTGACCGCCATAATCGCCGCGTTATTCACCAATACATCTAATTTGCCGTAAGTCTGCTGCACAAATTCTACCGCTTGGCGCACGCTTTCGACATCGGCAATATCCAAATCCAATGGCGTCACATTCAAGCCTTCCGCCCGCAATTCTTCTGCGCGAGCTT
This sequence comes from Aggregatibacter actinomycetemcomitans, assembly GCA_017160915.1. Taxonomy (GTDB): domain Bacteria; phylum Pseudomonadota; class Gammaproteobacteria; order Enterobacterales; family Pasteurellaceae; genus Aggregatibacter; species Aggregatibacter actinomycetemcomitans_B. The sequence goes on along the minus strand of JACAWG010000082.1, from coordinate 72,881 downwards.
GCGCTTGCCCTGCTTGGCGCGCAGTTAGAATCACGTTGTAGCCTTGTTGTGCCAATAAACGGGCGGTGTTAAAGCCCAATCCTGTCGGGCGCCCCGCCCCTGTAATTAATACGATTTTTTGCATTTTGCTTTCCTTTTTCGACCGTTTGTTTCAATTAATAAATCCCTGTTTTATCCCAGAAATCACAATGATGTTGTTGGCGGAATTGTCCGTTCACCATTTTGCTTTCAGGCAAGCGCAAGGTGAGGTAATTCTCTTTTTTCGGGTCGAACGACTGCCATTTGCTACTTGGTGTACCTGCTTTATCGGCGGTGGTCCAAAGTTGGATCATTTCGCTCGATAATTTATCTTGCAACGGATTCAACACCGTTGGAATGCCCGCGCCACCGTGGAAACCTTGGAAGATGTAAGTTAATTCCGAAGTATGCGCCGCGCCTTGTGGATCGGTGGTCGGTTTTAAATAGCTTGGTGCGGTGCGATCGGCAAATTCATAGGCATAAGTTGGGGTTTTGTCATAAGTCCAACGGTTAATTTGATCGGCAACGCAGGCAAAAAGGGAAGACGTTACCGCATCCGCATGAGCTGCACCGTAAGAAGGATATTGCTCAGGCGGGAAGACGGTACGGATTTTTTCTGCCAAGGCTTTACCATACATTCCTTCCATTGCCGCGCGGTAGCCCGCTTCATCCATGGCTTTACCAGTTTCATTTTCAGGGAAACCGACGAAGAAATTACCTTCTTCTGCGGTAGTACCATTAATAAAAGTGACTTTGTTAAAACGCCCGTTTTTCAGTGCGTCCGCAGGGTGTTCCGGACGAAAATTGCCGTCAATAACACCTTGATTTAGCATCAATTCAGGCGTTTGGATTTTTAAAATCTCTGCAGTGGAAAGCTGACGTAAACAATCTGCGCCACCTTGTTCACAACCTGCTAATTTCGCAAAACGTTCACCCACGGCTTGCGCTTTGTCTAATGGACGTGGTGAACCGAAAGCAGGATCTTTTAAAATCACCGCAGAACCACTCATCGCAATCACGTGTTGGAATTTGTCTTTGCTCCAAGGGGAAAGCATTTGCGTGATGGCACTGTTACCGCCCGACGATTCGCCCGAAATGGTCACATTTTTCGCATCGCCACCAAATTGGGCGATGTTGCGTTGCACCCAATCCAGCGCGAAGTTTTGATCCATATAGCCGTAGTTGGCAAATGGGTGTCCTTCTTTGTCGATCTCAGGGTGCGCGAAGAAACCAAACACGCCTAAACGATAGTTAATGGTCACCACCACCGCTTTGCCTTCGCGGGCGAGTCTCGTTGGGTCGTAATCATCGCCTGCGCCCACAAATAAGCTGCCACCGGGAATCCAGAAGAACACAGGCAATTTATCGCCCGCTTTGGCGTTTTCCGGGGCGAACACGTTTAAGTATAAGCAATCTTCGCTGCCGCCCGCTTTGCCGAACACGCCTAAATCCACGTTTTGCGCGCATTGTGTCGCGTATTGGGAGGCATCACGTTCGCCCAGCCAGCTTGCCGCAGGTTGTGGCGGCATCCAACGCAACTTGCCTACGGGGGCGGAAGCATAAGGAATACCTTTGTAAAACTGCACGCCATTTTCCACGCCGCCCTTTAGGCTGCCTGTGTCAATTTGTACGCTATTTGCTAAGGTGCTACCACTGAATAAAACGCTCGTCAAAACGACCGCACTTAATGTCTTTTGGCTGAATAATTTCATTTTTACTTTCTCCCTTGAGTTACAATAAAATTTATTCTAGATTCACAAAACGCCGAAGTACAATACCGTTAATTTATGTTAGTATAAATATAATTAATACTTAAAGAGTAAAACCGTGGAGCTCACCCAACTCAAACAATTCGTCGCCGTTGCGGAAAGCGGCAGCCTCAGTCTCGCGGCAGAACGATTGTATATTTCCCAACCTGCGTTAAGTACGATGCTCAAAAAACTGGAAAGTGAATTGGGCGTTGAATTATTTCAACGCACGCGCAACAAAATCACGCTCAATGAAGCGGGCGAACTGGCACTGCAACACGCCCAGCAAATCTTGGCACAGGCGGAGCGAATGAAAACGGAATTGCGAGAATTTGCCCGCCGTGATCAAATCTTCAAAGTCGGCTTTTGCGACCCCGGTCCGATGTGGCTTGCCGTGCCGAAATTCGCCATGATGTTTCCCGATTTGGAATTGCAGCCCAGCCGTTATGATGAGGAATCTCAAGCCCTTGAGCAGCTACGAAGCGGGCAGTTGGATTTGCTTTTGAGCGCAAAGCCCAATGCAGAGCGGGATTTAGCGTGTCAATTTTTATGCCGCGATCAGCTCTTGCTTTCGGTGATGAAAAATACGATCTCGCCTGTTCCCGAAAGCCTCTTTTTGCGGGAAGCACCTGTGCGTGAACTTGCCTTGTTCCAAGCAGAAGGTGCATTTTTGCGACAAAATCGTGGGATTGTTAATGAGCTTCCGAACGTTCAAGTGAAATGGTTTAAGAATTTCTTTTTGCTTCAGCAACATTTGAGTGATACTCAAGCTGCCACCTTCAACACCCAAATCGTGCAAAATTATCGCAAAGACAGTGGCGAGCGGGATTTAATTCCACTCAGCGATCCGGAAGCAATGATCGATTACTATTTAATTTATCAAGAGAAAAACCAAGAACGTCTCAAGCCGTTATTACAGTGGCTGACGGGGTCATTTGAATATACAGAGATAGAAAAGCGTTGAGAAGAAAAGTGCGGTCATTTTGAAAAACGTTTTTTAAAATGACCGCACTTTTATCGGGTTTAACTAATTTTCCTCGTGTTCCTTCTCTTCCACTTTGGTCACTGCGCCGTTGATGGTTAGGCAGATTTCGGTGGAAATGAGATGAGTGAGAATGTCAGCCAATTCCTGTAGTTTTTCCGTGTTGGCGGTGCCGCTTTCGTTGAAATACCCTTGATCTTTCAAACTGTTGGTAAAGGCGGAAAAAACGGCTTTATCGAAAAATTCCGGCGCATTAATGCCGTGTAGCACGGAGAGACGTTGTGCCACGGATTGACTTTCTTTTTCCAGATTCGCACGGGAAATTAACGGGTTATTTTGCAGTAAATTCACAGTAATGTAATAGCGCTGCAAGATTTCACGCACGCCTGCCGACCAAAGTTGCAGCATCCGAATATTCGGTTTGTTAATCGCCAACATATTTTCACTGCGTTTGATGATATTTTGACGCTGTAATTCGGCGATAATTTGCTCTACCCGTTCCGCCAGCTGTTCTTGGGTAAAATGCAGGAACAGTTCGCTACGCAGGAACGGATAAATTTTCAGCACCGCCTCCAACACCAGATTTTTCTGAATGGCTTCATAATGCAGTACGATACTTGCCACCAGGGACGGCAATACGAACAAGTGTTGAATGTTGTTGCGGTAATAGGTCATCAACACCGCAGAGGAACGCTCTAAACGAACGATTTCGCCGAAATTGTCTTTTTCCAGCAAAATGCCCACGCGATCCAAGCTCAACACATGGTCGAGCATGATTTCCGCTTTTTCCGTCGGCACCACCACATCATTGGAATAAGGCACGTTTTGCAGGAATTGTTGATAACTGGAAAGTTGCTCCAACAGTTGCTCGCGGGATAAGGCACGTTGGCGGGAGGACAACAACGCCGTGCCGGTTAAGTTCATGGCGTTCACGGCGGCGGCCTTGTTAATATTCACCATTACCTGATTGGAAACGGCATCCACCGCTTTGTTAAACCATTGCGGACGATCTTCCAAAGGCTCTTTCCATTCCGGGAAATGCTGATTCAAATAGTTGCTCAACGTGATTGGCTCGCCGAAGTTCACATAGCCTTTGCCTAAATTGCGCAATTTTTTAATCACACGCAACACCAAGCCGGCATTTTCTTTTTCTTTCGCCGCACCACGCAATTCTTTCGCGTAAGTATCCACTTCCAAAACGTGTTCATAGCCCACATACACCGGCACGACGGTAATCGAACGGCTTTGTTGCTGTTGTAACGCCTGCAAGGTCATGGACATCATGCCGGTTTTCGGCGCCAACAAACGACCGGTGCGGGAACGTCCGCCCTCAATAAAATATTCCACGGAGTAACCGCGATGGAACAATTCCGCCAGATATTCGCGGAAAATGGTGGAATACAAGCGGTTGCCTTTAAACGTGCGACGGATAAAAAACGCCCCGCCACGACGGAACATACCGCCCACCGGCCAGAAATTCAGGTTAATCCCTGCGGCGATGTGCGGCGGCACTAAGCCTTGATGGTAAAGCACATAAGAAAGCAATAAATAGTCGATATGGCTGCGATGGCAAGGCACATAGACGATTTCATGCCCTTCCAACGCCAGTTTACGCACGCGATCGGCATTTTCCACTTCAATGCCCTGATACAATTTATTCCACAACCAGCGCAGGAAACGATCCGCCACGCGCAGCCCTTCATAACTCACGTTTGCGGCAATTTCATCAAGGATTTTTTCCGCTTCTTTACGGGCTTTTTCTACGCTGATATTTTTGCTTTTCGCTTCGTCTTCGATGGCGGCTAAAATCACCGGCTGTTGTAATAATTTATTAAACATTGCCTGACGATTCGGCAGGCGCGGACCCGTGGCGGAGATACGCTGTTTAGCAAAGTGCATTTTTGCCACGCGGGCTAATTTTTGTGCGATTTTCTGGTCAAAACCATGCTCACGCGCCATATAACGCAACGATACCGCCTGTGAAAAACGCACGAAAGTGTCCCGCCCGAACCACAAGGCGGCGATGGTTTTTTGCAGCCCGTTTAACAGGCGTAAATTCGGCAGACCCGATTTATCCTCACGCCCCGGTGCACGCCCCCAAAGCACGGAAACAGGGATTAGCTGCACATCTAACTGAGGAGAAGTGCGGTGTAATTCCAAGTATTTATTGAAAATCGCCGTGGTTTCTTTTTTCGCGCCTTTGGATTTAAAAAAACGCCGACCTTCATCAAGAAACACAAAGCGCGGTAAGAAATTGCCGTTGATTTCATTTTGCTCTAACGGATCCGGCAATCCCACGCTTAAACAATTTTTTCGGAAAATCACAAAGTCGGTTTCAGAGGTGTAAGGCAAGACATAAACGATAGGTTGGGTGGTATCCAGTTCTAATTCTTCAATAGGATTATGGGGAATCGGATTGTTCTTCACTAAGATCGATAATGGCAATTCAAGCAATTTTCGATAAGCATTCAGAAAAGCAGCCATATTAAATTTCCTTTTATATCGTTATTTCGCTGACTACGAGGGTAAATTTCGCGCTAGTTTAGCATAAAAATCCGACCCGATTAGTGATAAGCCACACAATTCTGAGAGAAAGGGAGAGTTCGCATTATATTTCAGCAAAAGAAAGGTTGCGCCCTGTTGTTTTCTGTATATAATACCAGTTATTCATGTATAAAATAACAGGGTAATTTTATGAAACCACTTACAGCACGACAACAAGAAGTCTATGATTTTCTTAAACATCACCTTGAAACCACCGGCATGCCGCCAACCCGTGCGGAAATTTCCAAAGAGCTGGGATTTCGCTCCCCTAATGCGGCGGAAGAACACCTAAAAGCCCTCGCCAAAAAAGGCGTCATTGAAATCGTCTCCGGCACCTCACGCGGCATTCGTTTATTGCTGGAAGATAACACCCAAGAAGAAAGCGGTTTGCCATTAATCGGACGCGTTGCGGCGGGTGAGCCGATTTTAGCCGAGCAACATATTGAGGGCACTTATCATGTGGATCCCAATATGTTCAAGCCGCAAGCGGATTTCCTGCTGAAAGTGTATGGTCAATCCATGAAAGATGTGGGCATTCTGGACGGTGACTTGTTGGCGGTGCACAGCACCAAAGACGTGCGTAACGGACAAATTGTGGTGGCGCGCATTGAAGATGAAGTGACGGTGAAACGCTTGGAGCGCAAAGGATCCGTGGTTTATTTGCACGCGGAAAACGAAGAATTCGCGCCCATTGTGGTGGATCTAACCCAACCGGCACATTTTGAAATTGAGGGCATTGCCGTAGGGATCATTCGCAATAACGCGTGGATGTAAAAACATCGGAAAAATCCACCGCACTTTTATTGCAAAAGCCCTGATTCAGTGTATAATTTGCGCCCTCAGTCACATCCGAATTAGTTCCTTGCTTCCACAAGATTGGTGACTGGTCTTACGTTGGAGGCTGATTAACCCGTAAGGAGCAGTAATGCGTCACTACGAAATCGTGTTTATGGTTCATCCGGACCAAAGCGAGCAAGTACCGGGCATGATTGAACGTTACACCGGTTCTGTAAAAGAAGCCGGCGGTCAAATTCATCGCCTAGAAGATTGGGGTCGCCGTCAATTAGCATACCCAATTAACAAATTACATAAAGCACACTATGTGCTTATGAATGTAGAAGCGCCTCAACAAGTAATCGACGAGCTAGAAACGACTTTCCGTTATAACGATGCTGTATTGCGCAGCCTTGTTATTCACACTAAGCACGCCGTAACCGAAGCGTCCCCAATGGTTAAAGCAAAAGACGATCGTAAAGCTTTAACTGAAGTTGAATCCAACGATTTTGAGGATGCTGAAGAGTAATTTGAACATTGATAACCGTTTATCCATTATCGGTATCGTTGCCGGTAATCTTAAACGACGCAAAAGTCCGAGCGGAATCGAGCATTGCCAATTTTTATTGGAACATCGTTCAAACCGGGTTGAAGCAAATTTAACGCGACAAGCCTGGTGTAAAATTCCGATTCAGGTGAGCGGTAATCAATTAGTAGAAAAAACTCAAGGCATTACGGTCGGTAGTAAAGTATTAATTCAAGGTTTTTTAACCACCCATCAGTTAAACAATGGGTCTGCACAATTAGTCTTACACGCCGAGCAAATCGAATTTATAGATTAGGAGACCAGCCAAATGGCACGTTATTTCCGTCGTCGTAAGTTCTGCCGTTTCACAGCGGAAAATGTTGTTGAAATCGATTACAAAGATATCGCTACATTAAAGAACTACATTTCAGAAAGCGGCAAAATTGTACCAAGCCGCATTACCGGTACTCGTGCGAAGTACCAACGCCAATTAGCCCGCGCAATCAAACGCGCACGTTATTTAGCGTTATTACCTTACTCTGACACGCATCATCACTAAGAAGGGGAAGGTCAAATGCAAGTAATTCTTTTAGATAAAATTGCACACTTAGGTAAAGTGGGCGATCAAGTAAATGTTAAATCCGGCTATGCCCGTAACTATTTAATCCCACAAGGAAAAGCAGTTATGGCAACCAAAGCTAACATTGAACACTTCGAAGCACGTCGTGCAGAATTAGAAGAAAAAGCAGCCAAAGCATTAGCCGCCGCTGTTGACCGCGCAGAACGTTTAGAAGCGTTAGGTTCCGTAACCATCGCCTCTAAAGCCGGTGATGAAGGTCGTTTATTCGGTTCTATCGGTACCCGCGACATCGCTGATGCAATCACTGCAAAAGGCGTTGAAGTGGCGAAAAGTGAAGTTCGTTTACCAAACGGTTTAATCCGTACATTGGGCGAACACGAAGTAACTTTCCAATTCCATGGTGAAGTTTTCTCTCACTTAAACGTGATTATCGTTGCTGAATAATTCCATTCTCAACGAAAAAACCCGGTCATCGCACCGGGTTTTTTATTATCAACAAAAAGTGCGGTGATTTTATCGAACGTTTTTAATCCCCCGCTCTCTCTTTATCTCCAATACGTCTACGATTTTTTGCTAAATTACGATCCGGATCACAAATTCCACCTTTATTTCTTTGGTTTCGTTTTTCTCTGCCTATAATTGCCCCTTTAAAAAAGAGCAAGGAAAAATATGAACAAACATTTAGCACTTCTACTGCGTCTACTACAAATTCCCAAACTGGGTCCTACCACCATTCATAAAATCCTTGCTCAAGTGAATTTGTCCGAATTGCAAGATTACGATGCCGCCGCATTCAAACAAATGGGTTGGAATACCCAACAAATTCAAGCATGGTTTCACCCGGAACAGCGCTATATTGAACCGGCACTCTTGTGGGGAGAAAAAGAGGGAAATCACATTCTTGATTATTTTCACCCGGATTACCCCGAGCTGCTAAAACAGATTGAAAGCGCGCCACCGGTCTTATTCGTCAAAGGCACACCAGGCATATTATCACAGCAACAAATCGCCATTGTCGGCAGCCGCCAATGCTCAAATTACGGAGAATATTGGGCGAAATATTTTGCTACGGAATTGACCACCAACGGCTTCATCATTACCAGCGGATTGGCGTTGGGCATTGATGGTTTCTGCCATCAGGCAGCCGTTGATTTAAAACAACCGACCATCGCGGTTTTAGGCAGCGGGTTGGAAGAAGTGTATCCCGCCAAACATCGCAAATTAGCGCAGAATATTATTGAACACGGTGGCGCGTTGGTTTCTGAATTTTTCCCGCTACAACCGCCTATTGCGGAAAATTTTCCGCGCCGTAATCGGATTATCAGCGGGTTATCGTTAGCGACCTTGATTATTGAAGCCACCGAACGTAGCGGATCGCTCATTACCGCGCGCTATGCGTTGGAACAAAATAGAGAGATTTTTGCACTGCCGGGCAATATTCAAAGCCGGTTTAGCCAAGGCTGCCATAAGCTTATTAAACAAGGCGCAATGCTGGTCGAGAATGTGGAAGATATTTTGGAAAATCTTGCACCACAAATGACATGGAAAAAACGCCCGCAAAATCGACCGCACTTTTCCGGTATAAAGAAATCAACATCCGCCGCATTGCCGCCTCCCGTCACGCCATCCCATCCCGCGCTATACAATATTATCGGCTATAATCCGATGAGTGCAGATGATTTATCAACAGCACTCAATCTGTCTATTGATCAAATTCTTATTCAGCTGTTGGAACTGGAATTACAGGATTTGATCATCAGTGAGAACGGGTTATATCGGCGGATTTAGTGCAAAAAAGAACGGATCACAAAGATCCGTTCCAAATAAACAATGTGACAACAAACTATTTGTGTTTTTTCAAAAATTGCACGCCGGTATCCGGGAAGTCGGTGAACACACCGGTTGCGCCGGATTTGTTTAATAAGGCGTCATACATTTGATTCACATCGGTGAAGAAGTCCGGCAAGGCATCTTTGCGCACGGTGTATGGGTGCAGTTCCACATTATATTGCGCCAATTCTTTGACTAAAGGTGTGTATTCGATTTTGCCCGGTTTGGATTTTTCTTTGTCAATCAACATATACCAACCCGGTCCCACACCATCGGCATATTTCACCACTTCCGCCATGGCGCCCGGTTTGAACATCCAATCGTAATCGTAGTTCACCCATTTGCCTTTGGCATTTTTTTCTTCGGTTTCATGCCAATCGGTGTATGCCACTAATTGCACCAATTTCAAATCCATGCCCATTTTCGGCAACAATTCGGTTTTAATGTGTTTTAACTCATTGAAGTCAAAAGTTTGCAAATAAACCATGTCGGTTTTCTTGTCATAACCGTATTTTTTCAGCACCTTAAGGGTCGCAGCGGCAATGTCTTTGCCGTTTTTGTGATGGAACCAAGGCGCTTTAATTTCAGGATAAATCCCCACTTTTTTGCCGGTCGATTTTTCTAAACCTTGGATAAATTCAATTTCATCTTCAAAAGTATGGATTTTAAAATGGGATTTCCAAAGCGGGAAGCGTCCCGGATAAACGGCGACTTGTTTGCCATCTTTGGTTTCAAAGTTTTCCGTCATATTCAAACTTTGAATTTCTTTTAAGGTGAAATCGATCACATAGTAACGACCGTCTTTACGGTGACGATTCGGGAATTTTTTCGCGACATCGGTTAATCCGTCTAAGAAGTGATCATGAATAACAACTAAACGACCATCCTTCGTCATTGCCAAATCCTGCTCTAAATAATCCGCATGTTGCGCGAAGGCAAGGGCTTTTGATTCCAGTGTATGCTCCGGCAAATAGCCGCTTGCACCACGGTGAGCAATAATAATTTTATCCATATCAGAACCTTTGTGATAATTTGCGCTACAACCGGCTAAAACGGTTGCTGCAATTAAGCCAAGGGCTACATGTTTTAGTTTCATAGAACTCTCCTTTTCGGGTTAGTTAAACTGAGGGTCATTTCTCACATCTGGGTTTCATATCGTAGAAAAAGATTTCACTGATTTCACGATCGTAACCCGGATAAAATCCTTTAGGCATTCCCAGTACAATTTGTTTGCCACGATTAGCATGTACCAATAATTGTTTGGTTTGCGGATTTACGGCAAGTCCCTCCACTTCACCAACATCTTTAATATCATCAAGCGTCTTTTCAAGTACCACACGGGCTTCATTGGTTTTATCGGAAATTTCAACACGATAAATATGATCCGGCTCTTTCTCATCAGCTGTGCCGTCATCAGCCGTCACATAAAGTTTTCCGTTGTAGGCAAATACGCCTTGAATCCATTGAGGCACAGGCTGCAAATGGACTTTTCGTTTATATTTGCCGGTGGTTAAATCATATTCATACAAATAACGTCCGCTTTCTTCACCCACCCAAGACGCCATCCAAACACTGTTATGCACGGTATCGACAGTAATCCCGGAAACTTCCACCTGCCCGGATTCAGGGTTAAAATCAACCGCTCTTTTTAGTGCTAAGGTATCCGGATCATGAATGGCTATTTGAATATTTTTCCCAACACCGTCTTCAAACCACTCGGAAGAAATATACAATTCATTGTTATAAATATCGATGTCACCAATATGGTTGGCTTCTTTTTGGTAACCGACAAAAGGCGTTTTATTTTCCTTAACCAATTTTCCATCCATATCATATTTTGCCAATGTCGTACTGCCGGAAATGTAGAGATGTTTGCCATCCGTAGTAACACCTTGGCGCCCATTCACTTCTAACACCTTATCTAACTTATACGTATATTCCGGCAATGCGGAGCGATAAGGCGCTTCACAAGTTTGATTGGCTGATGCGGAAACAGTCGCAAGGAAACAACCTAATCCAATGGCAATAGATGATAATTTCATAAACATTTCTCCTTAAAAGTGCGGTTGATTTTTGGGTTGTTTTTGGTGCTATCCGTAGAGACGGGCTTTATGCTGTCCCTACGAAAGATGTTATGAAATATTAAATTCTAATGACAAAAAAAGGCGACCAAGCTATTTGCCCGCCGCCTTTTCTACGCTAATTATTTCGTACCGTAAGTATCGCCTAATTTCGCTTTGTGTTTACGTTCTTCAATCATGACGTTGAAAAGTAATAACACCGCTAAGATACCGCCGGCAATCATGACGTAGAAACCGCCATCCCAGCCGTAGTATTCAGCTGCCCAACCTACAACGGCTGACGCTGACACGGTACCTCCTAAGTAACCGAATAAACCGGTGAAGCCTGCTGCGGTACCCGCCGCTTTTTTCGGTGCAAGTTCAAGGGCGTGTAAACCAATCAACATTACCGGACCGTAGATTAAGAAACCGATGGTGGTCATTAAGATGAAGTCGGTTAATTGATATGGGTTTTGATACCATGCTGCGTAATTTGCAACTTCTGCTTCCGGTGTCGCCGGGTTTTTCCATAACGCAACAACCGCGATGGTGGTTAAGATCATGAAGATGAAACCGGTTAAACCCCGTTTACCTTTGAACACATGGTCAGATACCCAACCGCATAATAATGTGCCCGGAATCGCCGCCAATTCATAAATGGTGTATGCCCATGCGGTACCTTTAATGTTGAAGTGTTTTACTTCACCCAAGTAAACCGGAGACCATTTCAATACGCCGTAGCGGATTAAGTAAACGAATACGTTAGCAATGGCGATGTACCATAATAATTTGTTTTTCAATACGTAAGTCATGAAGATTTCTTTGGTAGAAAGCTCATGTTCGTAAGTTTTTTCGTTATAGTCATCAGGGTAGTCGTTACGCCATTTTTCAACCGGCGGTAAACCGCAAGATTGTGGCGTATCTTTCATCACAAGGTAAATTGGAATGGCGATAATCATCGCGGCAATACCCGGATAGTAAAGGGCTTGTTGCCATACATCTTTTGCGGTCGCTTCCACACCGTGTGTGCTGAAGTAAATTGCACCGGCTAAAAGCACCATTGCGCCCGGCATCATACCACCAAGGTTGTGCGCGGTGTTCCAGATAGAAACGATAGTACCGCGTTCGGATTTAGACCACCAGTGCACCATGGTACGTCCGCATGGCGGCCAACCCATACCTTGGAACCAACCGTTCAAGAAGATCATGATCCACATCACTACGATACCGGAGGTTGCCCATGGGAATAAGCCCATCATGGTCATACATAAACCGGAGAGCAATAAACCGAACGGCAAGAAAACTTTCGGGTTAGAACGGTCTGAAAGCATTGCCATAAAGAATTTTGACAATCCGTAAGCAAGACCTGCCGCCGTACCCACAAGACCCAATTCAGCCTTGTTATACATACCCGCTTCAATTAACCCTTTTTGAGCCAAGTCGAAGTTTGCACGCACAAAATAATAAGCGGCATAACCGAAAAAGATCCCTGCGAATACCTGCCAACGAAGACGTTTATAGGTGGAATCAATTTTGTCTGCCGGCAGCTCCGCAATGTGTGGAGCCGGTTTAAATGGACCAAACATAAAATTCTCCAATGTTAATTAGTCAAATTGTCTTTTATAAAAAGCACGGTGGAATGATAAAGGAAATCTAAAAACAGAAAAGCGGAATTATGGGATTTTGTGAGAAATATCACAAAAAATATCTGTCATTTGATTGTATGCGAAATGATAAAGCGCAAAAACCGAAAATAAATGTTCTTTTTCGCGCATACATTGTAAGGCTATTTCGGAAAGAGAAAGCGATTTTAAGCGTTCGGGAAAGCAAAGTGCGGTCATTTTTCAAGGTGTTTTTTGCGGAAGGACTTCAATAATAAGGCGGAAAATGTTCCGCCTTATCTGCTCTGCATGGATGAGTATTAGCCTAAGCGCTGCCGTACGATTTCAAACAAACACACGCCGGTGGCAACGGAAACATTGAGAGAAGAAACGGAACCCGCCATCGGAATGCTGATTAATTGGTCGCAGTGTTCGCGGGTTAAGCGACGCATTCCCTCGCCTTCCGCACCCATCACCAGGGCTAATGCGCCGGTCAGTTTGGTTTGATACAGGGTTTCCGTAGCTTCTCCTGCGGTACCGACAACCCACACATTATGCCGTTCCTGCAACTCACGCAAGGTGCGGGCAAGGTTAGTCACGCGAATAAGCGGCACATTTTCCGCCGCGCCGCACGCCACTTTACGCGCGGTGGAATTTAATTGCGCCGATTTATCTTTCGGTACAATCACGGCAGCCACGCCCGCCGCATCGGCAGTACGCAAGCAAGCGCCCAAATTATGCGGATCCGTCACGCCGTCCAATACCAACAATAAAGGCGCACTTTGCTGTTCCAGCAAACGATCCAAATCATTCTCGTTTAACTCCGGCAAGGAATGCACGCGCGCAATAATGCCTTGATGCACTTCGCCTTCGGCTTTTTTATCCAACGTTTGACGGTTTAAAAATTGAACGGAAATCCCCAACCGCTGAATTTCATTAATTAACGGTTGCAAACGTTGATCATCGCGTCCTTTTAGCGCCAAGACTTCAATTAAACGTTCCGGATAATTAGTCACAAACGCCTTAACGGCGTGGATGCCATAAATGGTTTCACTCATGCTTTGTTCTTCGCCTTCTTATTTTTAGCTGCGGTTTTCGGTTTCGTTTTAGAAACGCCGTTATTTTTGACCGCACTTTTCTGTGGTTTCGGTTTTTTCTTTTCAGCGGCTTTCTTTGCTGTCGCGTTTTTGGACGCTGCCTCGGCTTTCTTCGCTTTGGTTCTCGCCGTTTTGCCGCTGCGTCTCGGTTTACGTTCGCCGGCGATCAAAGCAAAATCAATTTGTTTTTGTTCCAGATTCACTGCTTCAACCCGCACTTTCACCGCATCGCCGATACGGAAAATCATGCCGCTGTTTTCGCCGATAAGACGCTGTTTCGGCATATCGAACAAATAATAATCGTTCGCCAGCCCGGAAATATGCACCAAGCCGTCGATGAATAAGTCATTTAGGCGGACAAAAAAGCCGAAACCGGTGACGGAGGAAATCACGCCGTCAAATTCTTCGCCCACATGATCCTGCATATATTCGCATTTCAGCCAATCCGCCACTTCTCGGGTAGCGTCATCGGCACGGCGTTCGGTAGCGGAGCAATGGGCGCCGAAAACATCCATTTCGTCAAGTTGATAATGATAGCCGCCGGTGTCGGTGGTCTTGCGTTTGGAACCTTTCTTTTTCGCCAACACGTATTTGATACTGCGGTGTAAGGTTAAATCGGGATAACGGCGGATCGGCGACGTAAAATGCGCATATTCGCTCAATGCCAAGCCGAAATGCCCGATGTTGTCGGCGCTATACACCGCCTGGCTCATGGAGCGCAATAACATGGTTTGAATCAATTCACGATCAGGTCGCGCCTTGATTTGTTCCAGAAGCGCAGCATAATCCATCGGCGTCGGTTTATTGCTACCGCCCAGCGTTAAACCGCATTCCGCCAAGAAACTGCGAAACGCCGTGAGTTTTTCTTCACCCGGCAAGGCGTGAATACGATACAGCGCCGGTTCCTGATTCTTTTCCATAAAATTGGCGGCGGCAATGTTCGCCAGAATCATACATTCTTCAATGATTTTATGGGCATCATTGCGCACTACCGGTTCGATACGTTCAATACGTCCCAAGGCATTAAAAATAAATTTGCTTTCGATGGTTTCAAATTCGATGGCACCACGCTGCTGACGGGCTTTTACCAGCGCCCGATACATCTCGTGCAGCGCCTCTAAATGCGGCACTAAAGGGGCGTAACGTTCGCAAAGTGCGGTATCTTTTTCCAGTATTTTTGCGACCTTGTTGTAGGTTAAACGGGCGTGGGAGTTCATCACCGCTTCGTAAAACCGGTAGTCCGTCATTTTGCCTTTATCAGAAAGCGTGATTTCACACACCATGCACAGCCGATCCACCTGCGGATTTAAGGAACATAGTCCGTTGGAGAGTTTTTCCGGCAACATCGGCACTACCCGATTCGGGAAATACACGGAGTTGCCGCGATTATACGCTTCCTGATCCAAGGCGCTTTTCGGTCGAACGTAATAGCTCACATCGGCAATCGCCACCCACAGTTTCCAACCTTTGCCTTGTTTTTGGCAGAACACCGCGTCGTCAAAATCGCGGGCATCTTCGCCGTCAATGGTCACCAGCGGCAAATCGCGCAAATCCACGCGTCCGCGTTTTGCCTCTTCCGGCACCTCTTCCTGCCATTTTTTAAGCTGTTTTTCCACCGCACTTGGGAATACATGAGGAATATCATGCTTGCGAATGGCAATTTCCACTTCCATTCCTTTTGCCATGCTTTCACCGAGGATTTCGGTGATTTTACCGATCGGCTGGAAAAACGGCGCGGTGCGCGGATTCAGTTCCACCACCACGACCTGCCCCATGCGCGCGCCAAGGCGGGCTTCTTCAGGGATCAAAATATCACGTGTAATACGGCTGTCATCAGGCACCACATAACCGATGCCCTGTTCTAAGAAAAAGCGACCGACAATTTGTTTTTTATTCGCTTCCAATAAACGCACAACGCGTACCTCAGGGCGACCTTTGCGATCAAATCCGTTGGCTTGCGCCAGTACATAATCGCCATGCATAATTTTCTGCATTTGCACATTCGGAATGAAAAAATCCTCTTTTTTCCCTTCCACCTGCAAAAAGCCGAAACCTTCCCGATGCCCGATAACCATGCCTTTGAGCAAATCCAGTTTTTCCGGCAAGGCATAGCGTTTGCGCTTGGTAAACACCAGTTGCCCGTCATTTTCCATGGCGCGTAAACGGCGACGCATGGCTTCCTGTTGTTCATCGTTGGAAATCGCAAGGGCGGCAAAAATCTCTTCTTTGCTCATGGGGGAATTTTGCTTGCGGATAATTTGCAGGATAAATTCGCGGCTCGGAATCGGGTTGTCATATTTCGCCAATTCCTTTGCGTAATTCGGATCCTGCAAAGGGGATTTATTGTGTTTTTTCGCCATAATTTTTCATCAGTCAAATAAAGTGCGGTCAGTTTACACCCTGTTTTGACTAAAGCAAGGGAAATGATGTGGTAAACGTGCGCCGATGACCTTTGAGAAACCTTGAACGTAAAGGTTTTGCTCAGATTTTTTTACCTTATTTATACAAAATTTTCTGTTATAACCCCGCATTTTTTGGTACATTTAGCACAATTTTTTTGACGCTCAAATGTGAGCATTCTTTGTTCAATTCAGCTAAACGGAATTCCTATGTTATTTAAAAAAATTCGCGGTCTCTTTTCTAACGATCTTTCCATCGACCTGGGTACGGCAAACACCCTTATTTATGTAAAAGGTCAGGGCATTGTCCTTGACGAACCTTCCGTAGTAGCCATTCGCCGCGACCGCAGCGGTTCCCTAAAAAGTATCGCCGCCGTCGGTAAAGAAGCGAAACAAATGTTAGGGCGTACGCCAAAAAGCATTGAAGCCATCCGCCCGATGAAAGACGGGGTTATCGCCGACTTCTTCGTCACCGAAAAAATGTTGCAATATTTCATCAAACAAGTGCACAGCGGCAATTTCATGCGTCCGAGCCCGCGCGTATTAATTTGCGTACCGGCAGGCGCCACCCAAGTAGAACGTCGTGCCATTAAAGAATCCGCAATCGGTGCCGGCGCCCGCGAAGTGTATTTAATCGAAGAACCGATGGCGGCGGCAATCGGTGCGAAATTGCCGGTTTCCACCGCGACCGGTTCCATGGTAATCGACATCGGCGGCGGTACTACCGAAGTTGCGATTATTTCCTTAAACGGCATCGTCTATTCTTCTTCCGTACGCATCGGTGGTGACCGTTTTGATGAAGCCATCGTGTCTTATATCCGCAAAACCTTCGGTTCCATTATCGGTGAACAAACCGCCGAACGAATCAAAAAAGAAATCGGTATCGCCTACATTCAGGATGATGATGAAATCAAAGAAATGGAAATTCACGGTTCTAACATTGCCGAAGGCGCACCGCGTTCCATTACCTTAACCTCCCGCGATGTATTAGAAGCCATTCGCCAACCGCTCAGCGGCATCGTTTCCGCCGTACGTACGGCGCTTGAAGAATGCCAACCGGAACACGCCGCCGATATTTTTGAACGCGGTATGGTGCTAACCGGCGGCGGTGCGTTATTACGCAACATCGATGTGCTATTAGCCAAAGAATCCGGCGTACCGACTATCGTTGCGGAAGAGCCGTTAACCTGCGTGGCACGCGGTGGCGGTGAAGCACTGGATATGATCGATATGCACGGCGGCGATATTTTCAGTGATGAAATTTAATTTAAGCTAAACTCAACGAAAAGTGCGGTGAATTTTAACCGCACTTTTATTTAGCCCGGATTAAACAGAATGAAACCCATATTCGGTAAAACCCCTCCCTTAGGATTAAAACTTTTTTTTGCGGTCATCGCGTCTATCGGATTAATCCTCTCCGACGGTCAAACCACCACCATGATTCAAACCCGCGGTTTTCTTGAAACGGCGGTGGGCGGGCTTTATTATTTAGCCAATACGCCACGTACCGTACTGGACGGTGTGTCCGACAATTTGGTGGATACCAACAAGCTGCAAATCGAAAATAAAGTCTTAAAAGAGCAGCTACGCGAAAAAAATGCCGATTTGTTATTGTTTGATCAGCTTAAAGTGGAAAATCAGCGTTTACGTTTGTTACTCAACTCTCCTCTGCGCATTGACGAATATAAAAAAATCGCCGAAGTACTCACCGCCGAAATGGACATTTACCGTCAGCAGGTGGTTATTAACCAAGGGCAGAAAGACGGCGCTTATGTCGGGCAACCTATCATTGATGAAAAAGGCGTGGTGGGGCAAATTATTTCCGTGGGTGAAAATACTAGCCGTGTGCTGTTGATTACCGATGTCACCCATGCCATTCCGGTACAGGTCTTGCGTAACGATGTTCGCCTGATCGCCAGCGGAACCGGACACAGCGACGAACTGACGCTGGATAATGTACCCCGTTCGGTAGATATTGAAAAAGGCGATTTATTGGTAACCTCGGGCTTAGGCGGGCGCTTTTTAGAAGGCTATCCTGTTGCCGTGGTGGAGTCGGTCTCCCGCGACGGACAAAATTACTTCGCCACCGTCACGGCAAAGCCTCTGGCATCCATTGATAAATTACGCTATGTACTTTTACTCTGGCCAACCAATGAAGATATGCGCAAAGCGAAATCCATCACGCCGGAAGATGTCCGCAAAGCGGTGCAGCAACGTTTAGAAAACCAAGGCAATGAAGCCAATAAGGTGAAAAAAGCCGTGGTACCGACCGAGGACAGCGAAGCGCAAAATACCCCAGCCGAAACACCGGAAGATCTTCAACAAGAAACGCCGCCGGATGCGTCGGGAGAAAATAACGCACCTGCGCCGGTCATTCCGAACGAACAACCACACGGAGAAGAAGACTGATGGAAGGTCGCTTTATGTTTCAATGCGTCGTATTAAGCGCAATTTTTATTATCGCCCTGGTGATGGAAATTGCGCCTTGGCCTGTGGGTTTTCAAAGTTTTAAACCGGCATGGATTGTACTGGTTTTCACTTACTGGACATTATCCATTCCGCATAAAGTCAGCATCGGTTGGGCATTTATTATCGGTATCATTTGGGACATGGTGCTTGGTTCAACCCTTGGCATTCACGCATTAGTCCTCTCGGTTTTTGCCTACTTAATCAGCACTTACCACCTGATTCTACGCAACCTTTCTTTATGGATGCAAAGCCTGCTGATTGTCGCCTTGGTATTTGCCATTCGTTTAAGCGTTTTCTTTATCGAATTACTCTTACATAACGCCACCTTCAACTGGCAGGAAATTTTCGGCGCTTTAGCCAGCGGTATTCTCTGGCCATGGGTATTTTTATTATTAAGAAAAATCCGCCGTCAGTTAGGCATTGGATAACCTGTTGAATACCGTCAAAACGTTGATTTTTTTAACTGCACTTTATGTAACAAAAAAGGCTTGGAAATCCCAAGCCTTTTCTTTTTGTCTGCGAATTATTCCCCCAAACGTTCTTTGATACGGGCAGATTTGCCTGAACGTTCGCGTAGGTAGTAAAGTTTCGCTTTACGCACTGCACCTTTACGTTTCACAGCAATGCTGTCAATGGCAGGAGAGTGGGTTTGGAATACACGCTCAACACCAACACCGTTGGAGATTTTGCGTAAAGTGAATGCGGAATGCAAGCCACGGTTACGAACTGCAATAACCACGCCTTCGAACGCTTGCAAACGACGTTTGCTACCTTCAACAACCCATACTTTAACTTCTAATGTGTCACCCGGACGGAAGCTAGGTACGTTCTGTTTTAACTGTTCTTGTTCAAGTTGTTTAATGATGTTAGACATTTTTTGATCCTTTTTGATCCTAGATTTAACTGAGTTTACCGTTATATTCGGCTTGCGCCTGTTTTAACAGCTTACGTTGTTCGTCAGTCAGAGCTAGGCTTTCCAGTAGCTCAGGGCGTCGTAACCATGTTCTCAATAACGATTGTTTCAACCGCCATTTGCGAATTTCTTCATGGTGTCCCGACATCAGCACGGGTGGCACGGTTAATCCGTCAAGCACTTCAGGGCGCGTATAATGCGGGCAATCAAGTAATCCGTCGGCAAAGGAATCTTCCTCCGCGGAAGCCTGTTTGCCAAGTACACCGGGAATAAAACGGGCAACGGCATCAATTAACGTCATTGCCGGCAATTCACCACCGGTTAATACATAATCACCTATCGACCATTCTTCATCAACCACGGTTTCAATCAACCGTTCGTCAATGCCTTCATAGCGGCCGCATAACAAAATCAATTTCTGATTTCGGGCTAATTCCTCTACACCCGGCTGGTCAAGTTTGCGACCTTGCGGCGAGAGATAAATCACTTTTGCGCCTTCACCTGCTACCTTTTTTGCTGCGTCAATGGCATCCTTTAACGGTTGCACCATCATCAGCATTCCGGGACCTCCGCCGTAAGGGCGGTCATCTACGGTTTTGTGCTTATCGTGCGTAAAATCCCTTGGATTCCAGCACTGCACTTGTAGCAGGTCTTGCTTAACAGCCCTGCCGGTTACCCCGTATTCCGTAATTGCTTTAAACATTTCAGGGAACAGACTTATTACCCCAATCCACATAATTTAGCCTTATTTCATTGAGCCTTATGTTAATGTTACCGCAAAGCGCTACGGCATACCTGAGATTAGAAACCAGCGTCCCAATCCACTGTAATCGTCTTAGTGGCGAGATCGACTCTTTTAACTACTTGTTCATACAAAAACGGAATTAACCGTTCCTGTTTTCCGAAAGCATCTTTTACGTTGGCTTTGACCACCAACACATCATTGGAACCGGTTTCCATCATTTCGGTCACCGTTCCCATGGCATAACCTGCCAGATTCACCACGGCACAACCGATTAAATCATGCCAGTAGTAATCGCCTTCTTCCAGCTGCGGAAATACGGATAAATCCACACCGATTTCCACATTTGCCAGAATTTGCGCCGCTTCACGATCATCCACGCCTTTTAATTTAACGATCAGCTCGTGATTATGATGACGCCAGTTTTCCAGCTCTGTCGGCTGCCATTGTCCCTTGATTTTTAAAAACCAAGGTTGATAGTCGAAAATGCTTTCAGCTTGTTCTGTGGATGAATAAATGCGTAACCAACCGCGAATACCATAAGTCGAACCTAATTTGCCGACAGTTTCGATTCTTTGTTGTTGCATCTTCATCACCTCTTAAAAAGTAAAATTAAGCGGCTTTTTGCACTTCTTTTACTAAACTCGCAACGCGATCGGATAATGAAGCACCTTGTCCAACCCAGTGGTTAACACGGTCTAAATCAATACGAACACGTTCTGCTTTACCTTGTGCGATTGGATTGAAGAAACCAACACGCTCAATGAAACGACCGTCACGCGGTGAACGGCTGTCAGCAACAACGATTTGGTAAAATGGGCGTTTTTTAGCTCCGCCACGAGATAAACGAATGGTTACCATAACCTTCCTCTAATAATTTGATTACAAAAAGAAAACCCTCAAATATCGAAAGTTAAATGAGAGTTAAACTTACTTTTTTCTCTGTATATATAGACAAAAAGCCTGTGGATTTTACTCTTTTTCGCATAAAAAGCAAGTTGAAATCCATGTTCAGGCTTGGTGGGAAGAGGATTTTTTGAAATGAATGCGGGAAAAAGTGCGGTCGTTTTTCCGAGCGTTTTTTAAAGCGTCATTTTACAGTCCCAACGCCTGTTTAATCAGTTGTTCTTTTAACAGCCCCATTTTATCCGTTGCCGACAAGCCAAGCCCGCGAATGAGTTTTTTCAAGGGATGATCGCCGCTGAACAAGTCCTTCAAGCCCTGCATCAGTAGCAACATTTTCGCCGCTTCCGCTTTGCGGTGGCGTTCATAATGACGTAAATAACGATACTCGCCGAAATCCAGCCCGTCGTGTTGATGTTGTAAAATTTCCTGCGCCAGCATTTTGGCATCCTGAAAACCTAAGTTTACGCCTAAGCCTGCCAACGGATGAATGGTGTGCGCCGCATCGCCGATAAGCGCAATGCGATTTTGCGCGAAATTACGGGCGTAACGCGCCGTTAATTTGAACGTATAACGTGCTGTTTGTACGCGGCATAACCCCAGCGTGTTATTAAACGCCACCGTCAGTTTTTTGTTAAATTCGGCGTCATCACAATGTTGCAAATAGTCCGCCTGTTCTGCCGGCAACGACCACACAATGGAAGAGAAATTGTCCTGCGCCAAAGGCAAAAACGCCAACACGCTATCGGGACTGAACACCTGGCGCGCGCAATGCCCGTGCGGTTCTTCCGTTTGCACATGACAAACCAGCGCCGTATGCCCGTAATCACGGAATGTGAGCGGAATATCCGCCTGTTTGCGCAACCAGGAATTCGCCCCGTCGGCGCCCACCACCAATTTTGCGGAGAGCATTTGTCCGTCATCCAACGTCAAAATGGCATTGCGATCGGTGAGCCCTAAACTGCGCGGAAGTGCGGTCATAATTTCATGCGTTTTTTGCGGCTCCACCTGTTCCCACAACGCCTGACGAATCACATCGTTCTCTACAATATGCCCAAGCTGCGGCACGCCTAAACCCTGTGTACTGAATTCAATTTTGGCGAAACTGTCCTGCTCCCACACATACATGGCGTCATAAGGCGCAACCCGCTGCTGCACGATACGTTGCCACGCGCCCAATTCTTCCAGCCAACGGCTGCTGGCAAGGTTTAACGCACTCACGCGCGGACTTAATTGCGCTAAGGAAAACCCTTTCGGCGGATGGGCTTCAATAATCGCAATGGTTAACCCGCTTTGCCGTAACGCCGCCGCCAATGCCAGCCCGGTCATGCCGCCGCCGATGATCGCCAAATCAAATGTTTTCATATTAAATCCATCCTAAAGTCGGTTTAGCAAAGGCTTGGCGTAACATTGAAGATTGCGCCAGCGTCATTAAGCCCAGATTACGGGCGATTTGTAACGGTAAGAAATCGTTCGCAAAAATCGACACCAAATTATCGGTAAAACGCAACATCTGTTGCTGATCATTAGCGCGTTGTTGCGCATATTGTTGTAACACCGAATACGCACCGATGTCGGCACCGGCGTGAAACGCGTCGCTCACCACCTTCGCCAGTTGAGTCACGTCACGAATGCCCAAATTGAAGCCCTGCCCCGCCACCGGATGCAAGGTTTGCGCCGCATTGCCCACCAACGCCACCCGTTCCTGAATATGCTGTGTGGCGCGGGATAAGATCAGCGGATAACAAAAACGTTGCCCGCAACGTTGCAGTTTTCCCAAACGCCAGCCGAAAGTACGTTGCACCTGCGCTAAAAACGCCGTTTCGTCCAACGCCATCAGCGGTTCGGCATCATGCACGCACCACACCAGCGACATGCGTTTTTCGCCTACCGGCAACAAGGCGATAGGGCCTTCGGCGGTAAAGCGTTCAAAAGCACGATAATCATGGGGCTGTTGCACTTCAATGTTGGTGATAATGGCGGTCTGTCCATACTGATGCAGAATTTCTTGCGAAATACCGACCGCACTTGAAACCGCCGAATGATTTCCATCGGCGCCCACAACCAGTTTGGCGGTTAACACATCGTTATTATCCAGCGTGATTTCAACCTGTTCCGCGTAACGCTCAAGACGTTGCACCGAGCGGGGTGCCAGATAATCAATATGGGAATATTGCCCGACGGCATTAAGCAAATGCTGCCCCACCTGCGTCAATGCCACAGTGGCGCCCAACTGATCCAAATGGAATTCCTGCGCATCAAATTCCACTATGCCGCTATGCCCTTTATCGGAAATATGAATCTGTTTAATGGGTGTGGTGAGCGGGCGGATGTCCTGCCAAAGGGACTGTTGGTTTGCCAGGCGAATGTCATTCAGACGTTGGCAGCTGCCGGCAGAAAGGGCGATATGACGGGCGTCAAAACCACTTTGCTGATGGAATTGCGGCATTTGTTTTTCAATCACCGCAATTTTCATTTGGTTTTGTGTTTGTGACGCCAACGCCAGCGCCAAAGTCGCACCGGACATGGCGCCGCCCACAATCACCACATCATAATTCATATCCTGCCCTCTCTTTTTCCGTTTAATTAAGCGCGCGCGTCCGCCATCAGTTTTTCAATGTCGGCAATTTCTTTCGGCACGGCGGACGTCAGGTTTTTGTTGCCGTAGTCGGTGATCAGCAAGTCATCTTCAATACGAATGCCGATGCCTTTGTATTGTTCCGGAATATCCGCTTCTTTGGATAAATACAGCCCCGGTTCCACCGTAATCACCATGCCCGGTTCTAACGTACGACTGCGGTTTTCGCCGTACTCGCCCACATCATGCACATCCAAGCCGAGCCAATGCCCTAAGCCGTGCATATAAAATTCACGATAGGCTTTTTGTTCGATCAATTCGTCCACATCGCCTTTTAGAATACCTAAACGCACCAAACCTTCGGTTTTAATGCGAATCACTGCTTCATTGACTTTCGCAATGGAACTGCCGGGCACCAACAATTCAATGGCGCGTTTTTGCGCTTGTAATACGATCTCATAAACGGCTTTTTGCGCCTCGCTGAATTTACCGTTCACGGGGAAAGTACGGGTAATGTCTCCCGCATACATGGCAAATTCGCAACCCGCGTCAATCAGCACCAAATCGCCGTCGCGCAACGGCATATTGTTTTCCGAATAATGCAAAATACAGGCATTTTCGCCACCCGCAACAATGCTGTTGTAAGACGGATAACGCGCGCCAAAGCGGTTAAATTCGTGCAAAATGTCGCTTTCCACTTCGTATTCCAAACGGTTCGGACGGGTTTGCTGCATGGCTTTAATGTGCGCCAGCGCGCTGATTTGTCCCGCTTGTTGCATCAGCGCAATTTCATTTTCCGATTTGAACAGGCGCATTTCGCCCAGCATGTGTTTCCAGTTAAAAACGCCGGAAAATTCCACCGCACTTTGATCCAGCAACGCATCGCCCCAAGGTTGTTGCTTCGGTGCGTAGTAAAGTGCGGTCTGTTTTTGCGCTAAATTTTTAAACTGTGGAACAAATTCTTCAATCGCATAAGCGCTATCCACCAACAGGGTTTGCGGCGCATTTTCTACACCAAGACGGCGCCCGTTCCAAATTTCCAGCAATTTATCGGACGGACGTAAAAATATCATCGCTTGTTGTTCGCCTTGCTGTTTACGCAATAACAAGGCGGCATTCGGTTCATTAAAACCGGTTAAATACCAGAAATAACTGTCCTGACGGAACGGGTAATCGCAGCCGTCGTTGCGACGACGTTCAATATCGGAAAACACCAAAAACAGGGAATTTTCCTGCATTTGCTCAAACACTTTAGCCCGGCGTTGCGCAAATTCTTCCGGCGGCAACGCAGCCATGTACGCGAGATCCATAGTTTGTCCTTAATTAATGTAAAGTCGGTTGTTTTTCTTCAGTTTGATTAAAATGGGTGAAAAATAACGTGGCGATGGTGCGCACATATTCCACGATTTCTTCTACCGCCTGCGCCAGTTCTTCCGGGTCATCTTCTTCCTCGTCATAACCTAATTGGCAAATGTCGTGTAAATCGTCCACCGCTTCGCCGATGTCGCCTTTTTCTTTGTCCAAATGCGGTTGTGCCAAGCCTAAACCGAGCAAAAAGTGGTTCGACCATTCCGCCAAACCGTCCGCCTGTTCGAACACATTTTCCGTTTCCGGCAGGCAAAGCTCAAAATCAAAACTTTCATTGTCGGCTAATTGGCGGCGAATTTGTTGGTAAATGTCGCTAATGTGCTGCAAAAGTGCGGTGGGATAGGCGTGATTATCATTGGTGAATTGGTACAGCAACGGTTGCCAGCTTTGATCCTGAACACCGCCGCAAATTAAGCCGCTCAAAAAGCCGTGTAATTCGGCGGCGGAAAGCGGAATGGAGGCTTGACGGAGTTGTTGATTCAGGTGTTGATAAGAAATTGTTGTCATTGAAATTATCCTTGTTGAAATTGCCCTTAGTTTATCACTCTTCACGCAAGCCAACCAGTTTTGAAATTGGCAAGCTTTTCCGCCTGTGGCATAATACGCGCAATTTTGATTAATGGATTTGGGGCAAAAAATGTCATCGACTAAAAGTATTGAAATCTCCGTATTAGGGCAGCTGTTACGTTTAAATTGCCCGGAAGAACAACATGACGCGTTACGTAGCGCCGCCCGTGAATTGGATCAGCGCGTATCGGAAATGAAAGAACGCACCGGTATTCTGCAAGTGGATAAAGTGCTTTCCATCGTTGCCCTGAATTTAAGTTTTGAACTCATGCAGGAACAGAAAAAAACCCATTTAATTGAAGATGTGTTGAAAAATAAAATCCTGCGTCCGTTGGATCATTCCCTCGAAAATATCGGTGCGCCGAAGTTCAATTCCTGAGAATTTCATCGTGATTTCAGATAACTAAAAGTATTCTGAGAAAAAGAATTTGTGCTAGTCATTAAACGTAATTTCGAGTAGTATTAAATAAAAGAATTTCCTGAGGTGTTCGCCAGTGGGTTACGTCCCTGAGCCGATACTTTTAATCTTATGAATTGGTTTCCTGTCATTGGTGTGCAGGCTTAGCTCGACTAAGAAGCCTAAAAATGATTTCAACTAATTCCCTTGAACCGTAGGGTTCAAGGACCGACCACCCGCAACGGCACCTCGGGGTCTCCTACCAAATAATACCTATGCAAGCACTTCCCTCAACTCACGCAGCTCGCCAACAACTTCGTCAGCAAATGCGAAAAACGCGCCGAAAACTGACCGCACTTCAACAGCAACAAGCCGCCCAAAACATCACCGAACAGGCGTTAGCGCTCATTGAACAGCTCCATGCGCAACATATTGCGCTTTATCTTGCCTTCGATGGCGAAATTTCAACGCAACCGCTCATTGAACGATTATGGCAGCAAGGAAAAAACGTTTATTTACCGGTGTTACACCCCTTCTGTCGAGGGCATTTGTTATTTTTGCGCTATTTGCCAGACACGCCGATGAAGCGGAATAAATTCGGCATTTTAGAACCGCACTTGAATGTGCAGAATGTACTGCCCCTGGCACAGTTAGATATGATTTTCACCCCGCTGGTGGCGTTTGATAAACAGGGCAATCGCCTAGGCATGGGCGGCGGGTTTTATGATCGCACGTTACAAAATCCACAACATCGTTTCATTACCGTTGGCTTAGCGCATCAATGTCAACAAGTGGAAAGGTTGCCGGTAGAAAGTTGGGATGTTCCGCTGGAACACATTCTGGCGGGATAAAAAACAAAACCTCCGAAAATTCGGAGGTTTTTTGTTATTGCTGTGGCGCTTGAAGTTCCGGCTCTTTCGGTTTTTCCGGCTCGTCAAATTTCTTGCCTTCGTTCGCCGCAATCACTTGCGCCGTTTGATCCGCTAAGTATTTCAAGTTCATCTTTTCATAAGACTCCTTCATTAACGGCAGCGCGTCCAGCGTGGCTTGTGTGTCCGGATACAGTTTTAACATCGACACCACGCGGTTTGCCGTCGCCACATAAGCATCCCGTTTAAAATAGAACTTGGCAATTTCCAATTCATGACGGGCAAGGCTGGCTTTAATGTAAGTCATACGCGCCAACGCGTCCGGCGTATAAGGGCTGTTCGGGAAGTGATTGACTAAATTCTGGAAGTTGGCAAACGCGGTTTTAATTGAGGTATTTTCACGGGTGGCACGATCCACGCCGAAGAAATCCTGGAAGAAATTATCACCCAAAGCGGAATTGGTTAAACCAGCCATGTAAAGGGCGTAATCCAAATGGCTGCTATTCGGATAACGCTGAATGAAGCGGTCGATAGTCAGCAAGGTTTCGCTGTAATCCTGAGATTTGTAGTACGCGTAAATTAAATTCAGTTGCACCTGTTCGCCGTAGGAACTGCCCGGGAAGCGATTGCTCACCGCATTAAAATAACGAATGGCTTGAGTATAATCGCCGTCCTGCAAATAGGTTTGACCGGTAGTATATAAGGTTTGCTCAGGAGCTTGTTCCACATCTTGTTTTGAGCCGGAACAGCCCGTTACCGCCAACGCCATGGCGGTAAGCAATGCAAAGGATTTAAGTTTACGCATTGAATAGAATCCTTATTTTTTACGAAAAATGATAAATGGGTTACAATTGCCCGATATTGTATAGAACATTGCTAAATAAGCAAACTTGATTAACGGATTTTTTATTTATGGCACAAATTACTCTATCGGCGACCGTGCAATCGCATCAAATGGGACAACGTTTAGACCAAACCCTGGCGGAATTGTTCCCCGACTACTCCCGCTCCCGTTTAAAGACTTGGATCGAGGAAGATCTGGTGCTGGTCAACGGCGTTGTGCAAAATGTGCCGCGCAGCAAAGTTTACGGTGACGAGCAAATTGAAATTACCGTGGAAATTGAAGACGAAACCCGCTTTGAACCGGAAAATATTCCGTTAAATATCGTGTATGAAGACGACGATATTTTGGTCATTAACAAGCCGAAAGATCTGGTGGTTCACCCGGGTGCCGGCAACCCGAGCGGCACGGTGCTGAACGCGTTGTTATACCATTATCCGCCCATCGCCGAAGTGCCGCGCGCGGGCATCGTTCACCGTTTAGACAAAGACACCACCGGTTTAATGGTGGTGGCGAAAACCATTCCCGCGCAAACCCAGTTGGTGCGCGACCTGCAAAAACGCAAAATTACCCGCGAATACGAAGCCGTCGCCTGCGGCATTATGACCAAAGGCGGCACGGTGGACGAACCCATGGCGCGCCACCCCACCAAACGCACGCACATGGCGGTACACCCGATGGGCAAACCCGCCGTGACCCACTACCGCATTATGGAACGTTTCCGCGATTACACCCGTCTGCGCTTGCGTTTGGAAACCGGACGCACCCACCAAATCCGCGTACACATGGCACATATCGCTCATCCGCTACTTGGGGATCAAACCTACGGCGGGCGTCCTCGCCCACCGAAAAACGCCGGTGAAGAGCTGATGAGCGTATTACGTAACTTCAAACGCCAAGCGCTGCACGCCGTGATGTTGCGCTTACAACACCCGATTAGCGGCGAAATGATGGAATGGTACGCGCCGCTGCCGGAGGATTTTGTGGAATTAATCACCGCGCTGAAAGCGGACTATGTGTTACATAAAGACGAATTGGATTATTAATATGCACGCAATCAACCCTAACTGGAACGCACCGCAGCAGATTCGGGCGTTCACCACCCTACGCCATGGCGGTGTGAGCTCAGTGCCTTATGACAGCTTCAATTTAGGCGATCATGTAGGCGATGATAAAAACGCCGTGAAAACCAACCGCACTTTATTGGTGGAAAAGTTCCACCTGCCGCAAATGCCCCTTTTCTTAAACCAAATTCACAGCACCAAGGTATTAAATCTGCCTTATCCCGGTGAAGATCTTAACGCCGATGCGGTTTACACCGACCAACCGAACCAAGTCTGTCTGGTGATGACCGCCGACTGCCTGCCAGTGTTATTTACCAATCAAAACGGTACGGAAGTCGCCGCCGCCCACGCCGGTTGGCGCGGATTATGCGATGGCGTACTAGAACAAACCGTCACCCGATTCCAATGCCCGCCCGATGAAATCTTAGCCTGGTTCGGACCGGCAATCGGACCGACCGCCTTTCAGGTGGGACAGGATGTGATTGATCAATTCGTGGCGCAAGATCCCAACGCCAAACAGGCATTCATCGCCGATCCGAAAGAAAACGGCAAATTCCTCGGCAATTTATACCAAATCGCCACCCAACGCCTCAACGCTCTCGGCATTACCCGAATCAGCGGCGGAGAACATTGCACTTACCTTGAAGCGGATAAATTCTTTTCCTATCGGCGGGATAACGCCACGGGCAGAATGGCGTCGCTGATTTGGATTGGGGAATAAAATCCTCAGTTTGATCTAAATAATGAGTTAGCTTAAGTTAAGTAATCTTTCCCCCTCTTAGAGAATGTAAAACAGCCCCAAAGGGGCTGCTGAATCATGCGTAACCGTGGGTAATAAATTACCCACGACAATTCAAAATCCATCGCGAATTTCGACCGCACTTTTTATCTCAATTAACGCTTTCCTTCCGCTCGTTTGATTTCCGAGGTGGTGTATAAGCGATGTTTATACAAATAACTGCCTAACAGCGCGTGCGCCAAGGCTTCTTTCACCATAGACTGCGGCACTTCCGCTTCCGTTAAGGTTTCGGTGGCTTTGTCGTAACGATAAGTTTTGGCACCTACTTTCGGGAATTGAATCACCACATCGTTGCCACGCATGAGCGCCTGCACTTGGTCGTATTGCATGATGGCACGATTTGGATCATTCGGTTTGGTGAGGTCGTAGCCGATCATCGGGTAATCGCCGTTGATGCCTGCCAAGGAAAGCAAGGTGGTCGGCATATCAAATTGGCTGACCAAACGGTTATCGCGGCGTGGTTCAATGCCGTCGCCCAGAATCAACGCCGGAATGTGGAAATGTTTAATCGGCATCAGGCTGGCACCGGCAACGCGGGAATCGTGGTCGGCGATCACCAGGAAAATGGTGTCTTTCCAATAATTGGATTCCTTCGCCAATTTAAAGAAATGTCCGATGGCGTAATCGGCGTATTTTGCCGCGTTGTTGCGGGTGGCTTTCGGTTGTTCGTAAAGCTCGATTTTACCATCCGGGAACTCGAACGGGTCATGGTTGCTGGAACTGAACACCAGGCTGAAGAACGGCTTGCCTTCTTTTTGTAATTGGGTAAAGGTGTCATTGGCTTTGGTGAACAAGTCTTCATCGCTCACGCCCCAAGTGCCGGTAAAGGTCGGATTTTGGTAATCCATTTGGTCGATAATGCGTTTGAAACCGTTGCCGTAGAAAAAGCCCGCCATGTTGTCGAAGTGCTTTTCCCCGCCGTAAATGAAGGAGGTGTCATAGCCCCGTTGACTTAATAACTGCGCCAAGGTAAAGAAACCGTTTTGGCTGTTATTCAGTTTCACCACGGCGCGTGCCGGTGTGGGGGTGAAACCGGCGGTGACCGCTTCAATGCCGCGCACGGAGCGGGTGCCTGTGGCGTATAAATTATCAAATAACCAACCTTGTTGCGCCAGCTTGTCAAATTCCGGCGAAAGCGGCAAACCGCCTAAGGTGCCGACAAATTGCGCACCGAAACTTTCTTCCAGAATAATCACGATATTTTTCGGCTTGCCCTGATAAGTGGCTTGGTTGCGGGTCAAGGTCGGGAATTCATCGGAAATATAGGCGTCCGCCGGGCGACTGCCGCTGTTCTTGATAATCTCCAGCATTTCCGCCGTTTCCATTTTGCCGTAGGCTTCGGAGGACGTGCCTTCATCTTTAAATTGTTGCGCCGCATAAAGTACGGAATAGCCCGAATTCAGCACCAGAGAATTGACCATGGCATCGGAGGAAAACGCCACCATCGCAGGGTTAATGCCGCGATGTTGCAGACTGGAACGGGCGCCGAGAAAACTCACCGCAATCACCAATAACGCCACTAACGGGCGCCATTTCCAGCTCATCGGTTGCAAATCACGCACCGCACGGCCGGCAAGTTTCCAATAAACCACCGCGGCAATTATCGTGAAAACGAGGCTCAAAATGACCGCACTTAAGTGCCCTTCCATCAGCATGGAAAACACTTCTTTCGGGTAAATCAAATATTCGATGAACAGACGGTTCGGGCGGTAATCGTAGGTGTTGATGAAAGCGGGCGTAGCAAGTTCCATAAACAAAATGAACACGCTGCCGACCGTTAACCAGACGCGTAAAATGCCTTTCCAAATACGTCCTAACGCGTTGTCGTGATAGAACAACACGCTAAATAGTGCCGGCACACCGAACAGGTAGCACAGGGACACAATATCCATGCGCAAGCCTTGTAAAAACAGCTCGCCCCAGCCGTTGACCGCGCTGACGCGATCCATTTGCCATACAGACAGTCCAAGGCGGGACAAGGTGAAAACAATCAGGTTAAGAAAACAAAAGAGAAAAATCGGATAGAGCAAAGTATGGGCTTTTTCCGTTTTAAAAAGTTGACGTGACATTATAGTCTCCAAATGGAATAAATCCGCTCCCATGAAGCAGGTGGGCGGATGAAATTATGGTTATTCGATCCAATGAACAATTTCATTAAGCGGTTTGCGCGCTTTCGGGCGAATGTCTTTGGCGCGATAGCCAAACGTTGCCGCAACGGAAACCGCGTATTTGTCCGCATCGTAAGCCCCGGTTTGCGCCAGAATACGGTTGACTTCCGCATAGTTAAAACCTTCAATCGGGCAGCTGTCGATGCCGATGAGTGCGGCGCCGGTCATCATGTTGGCAAGGGCGATATAGGTTTGTTTGCTTGCCCAGTCGAATAAAGTGCGGTCGTTTTCTAAAACGTTTATATCTTCTGTTTGAAACTTTTTATAAATTGCTAACGCATTTTGTAATTGTTCTTCATTTAAGCCGCGACGTAATAAATTGTTGCGAAAATCTTCCGAATCATAACGGGCTTTTTTATTGGCTAAAATCACCACCACATGGCTAGCGTCGTCTAATTGACTTGCCATGCCCCAGCTTACCGGTTTTAAGGCTTGGCGCAGTGCGGGATTCTGGATCACCAAAAACTGCCAAGGTTCGGAGCCGACGGAGCTTGGCGACAAGCGTCCGAGTTCTAAAATATAGTCAAAATCCTCTTTGCTGATTTTACGGGCGGGATCGTAATAACGCGTAGCACAGCGAAAATGGAACGCGTCTAGCACCTGCTGTTTGGTCACGCTCATGGAAGTCTCCTTTCAATAACATAATGAGAAATAAGAATAAGTTGTCATTCGGCTGCTCATTTTCCGCTTATTTCGTTTTTTGTCCAGAAAAAACGCTCTCATTTTTGACCGCACTTTTACGGCGTTAAGTAAGATTCAATTTGCGGCGGAATGACTTTAGGACTAGGAATTAGAACTTGTTTATGGCGATTAAGTTCACCTTTTTCCAGCATAATGCTGCTTTTCGGCACTTTGAAGAGTTTGCTGAGGAACTTGAGAAGATGGGCGTTTGCCTGCCCATCCACGGGCGGGGCGGTAATGCTGATTTTCAGTTCGTCGTCGTGCAATCCGACAATCTGATCTTTGGCGGCTTTCGGTTGTAAAAAAATTTTCAGGCGCAAATCCGCACCGTTTCGTTCCACTGCCGCCATGCCGTTTACCTCTAAAATGTGCCGTTAAAACGCCGCGGCGACCCAAAGCCCGCCGAACAGGTCATATAACACGCGATTGAGCAGATACAACACAAAAACCACCACCATCGGCGAAAAGTCGATCATGCCGGTATTCGGCAGAATTTTACGGACGGGGCGTAACACGGGTTCGCTTAATTGATATAAAAGATATTGGGTTTGACCGGTGCCGCGATTAAACCAGCTTAGAATGGCGCCCACCAACAACACGTAAAAAATCGCTTCGCCGATACTATGCACCACGCTTAGCATGCCGATAATGGCATATTCAAACAGGGACGCACCGCCGATGGTGCCGAACAGATTCAACAACGGAAACTTCGCCAATCCTAAAATAAAACACACCAATAAAGCGGCGGTATTCACGCCCTTGACCGTCGGCGCAAACTTGCTTAACGGTGCCACCACCGGCTGAGTGGCTTTGACCAGGGCTTGCGATAACGGATTGTAGAAATCCACGCCCGCCAGTTGGAACCAAGTGCGTAAAATTAAAATGAAGCTATATACGCTAATTGCCGTCGCAATAAGAAATTGAATTGAATTCATGCTGTTTCCTTAAAATTATAACCAGCCTTTACGTTTGAAATACCAATACGGCGCAAACGCCGCCAGCGCCATTAATCCCAACGCCATCGGATAACCAAATTTCAATCCCAGCTCCGGCATATCGCTGAAGTTCATGCCGTAGTTGGATGCCACCAATGTCGGCGGCAGGAAGATGACCGACACAACGGAGAAGATTTTAATAATGCGGTTCTGTTCGATATTAATGAAACCCATCGCCGCCTGCAGTAGGAAGTTCACTTTTTGGAACAGGGATTCATTATGCGGTTGTAAGGACTCAATGTCTCGTAAAATTTCACGCGCCTGCTCTAACTGGTTCGCCGGCAAGCGGGTTTTGC
Source organism: Aggregatibacter actinomycetemcomitans (assembly GCA_017160915.1). GTDB lineage: Bacteria > Pseudomonadota > Gammaproteobacteria > Enterobacterales > Pasteurellaceae > Aggregatibacter > Aggregatibacter actinomycetemcomitans_B. Next base: position 39,072 of record JACAWG010000082.1, on the reverse strand, counting down.
GCACCAGAAAACTTAACGCGCGTTGCGTATCCATCAAACACAAACGTACTTTGGAACTGGTGTCTTCTTGTTCCGTTAAAGTCGCCAGGGCTTCGTCAAAGGCTTCCCCTTGGGTGCCGTCCAACACCACACGGCTTAATTTTTCCAAATCCGCGTACACGTTTTCAATGACATCCGCCAGCTGCTCGATTTTGGTTTCAAATAAATCCAACAATAATTCATAGGAATTACATTCAATTAAACGCTGATTGCGGGAACGCATACGGTATAAACGGAACGCCGGCAATTCGCGATCACGCAGGGTAAACAAACGTCCGTCGCGAATGGTGAACGCCACGCTGGCTAAATCCGCATAATCGTTTTCATCTTCACAATAAAAGAAGGAGTGCAGGTGCAAACCGTCTTCATCTTCAAAAAAACGTGCGGACGCTTCGATGTCTTCCAATTCCAGAAAGGATGCCAAACTCTGACCCAAACTTTCCTGCAACATGTCACGTTCTTCCACGGTCGGTTCCAGTAAATCGATCCAAATGGCGGTATTTAACGGTTCGGTGGTTTCGTCAATGCGAACCAAGCGAGCATCTTCAAGGGCAAAGGCATTTATCATTTTGTCATACTCCCGATTGGATAATGCACAACGCGATGAACAACGATCAAACGAATAAATTACAGACAACAGCGAAAGGGCGGTCGTTTTTACGCGTGTTTTTTGACGACAAAAAAGTGAGCTGTAATCGATGAATTTTTTGCAAATTTTCGTTTGACGAAAAAGATGCCGAAAAAGAGAAAGGTAAAAGATACTTACCCGCGAAACCATCGCCGATAAGTGAGACGGGCGATAGTTACAGTGAAAACTCCGTTCGGTATCGACTGTGACTGTCCAAAGTGTGTGTCCTCTTGTTACTAAATCGCGCGCAATGTTACGCCTGAACGCCAGATTCGTCAAGGCGTTATGTTTTGAAAAATCAAATTGGCTTTTCTATAATAAGCCCTCCTAACGAAACCTTTCAGACAGAGGACAATACCATGGAATTTGATGCACAACCGCAAAAAGTGAGCGATGAACCCAATGAAAATACGGTGTTCATGGTGTGGAATTTTAAAGACGGCGTGGAAGTGAAAGACACCTTCAAACGCCTTTGCGCCTTAATGTTAAACATCAACAATTCGGCGAATAACCGCTTCCCGCGCAGCGCCGCCAGCTGTGTGATGGGCATTGGTTATCAGGCGTGGTTACAATTGGAGTTGCCAACGCCGTTACCGAAAGAACTGGTGGAATTCAAACCGATTAAAGGCGCCAAACACACCGCCGTTTCCACACGCGGCGACTTACATTTTCATATTCGCGCCGTAGAAAAAAGCCTGGTGTACGATATTTCCGCCGTGATTACGGATTTATTACAAGAAGTTGCCGACTGCGTGGAAGAAGTGCACGGTTTCCGTTATTGGGACGGGCGTTCCATTCTCGGTTTTGTGGACGGCACGGAAAATCCGCAAACGCCGAAAGAACGGGAATTTTTCGCCATTATCGGCGATGAAGATCCGGCGTACAAAGGCGGCAGCTATTTGTTCGTGCAAAAATATGTGCATGATATGGCGGCGTGGCGTAAGCTGCCGGTGAGCGAACAGGAAAAAGTCATCGGGCGCACCAAACAGGATGACGTTGAGTTGGACGATGACAACAAACCGAGCAATTCTCACGTAGCCTTGGCAAACGTAGGCGATGATTTGAAAGTGGTGCGCGACAATATGCCGTTTGGCAACGCCGGTGCCAACGAAATGGGCACGTATTTCATCAGCTACGCCAGCACCTTCAAAACCGTACAGAAAATGCTGTCCAATATGTTTATCGGCAAACCGAAAGGCAACTACGACCGTATTTTAGATTTCAGCCACGCCAAAACCGGCACGCTCTTTTTCGTGCCGACCTTAGATATGTTGGATGAATTTTCGGAATAAATACAAGGTGGGGGCTACCCCACCTGAAAAACACCGCAAAAACCGACCGCGCTTTTATTCTACATTCCACCAAATCAGCGCCCATTTACGTTGTCCGTGCGCAATGGGTTCGTTGTTCTGTTGTTTTTGACGATAAAATGCTGCCAGTCCCTGCTTTTCTTTTTCACTCAATTGCCCTAACGAAAATTCAACGGAATTGAGTAAATCCTCGTAAGTCTCGCCCATAAAGCGACCGGATTCCGTTTCAATGAAATTCACATTGGCTTGAATGCCTTTTTGGTAAAGCCGATTAAGCAAATAAATGTAACTCGGAAAGCCGATGTCTTCGCGCCCGATAGCATTGAAAACCCCGTCATCTAAAAAATGCCGTTGGGTGATAGACGTAAGGTAAACGCGTTTTTTGGCTTTGGCGCGGAGTTTGTCGATCATATCGTCCAAATCATCCACCAAAGTGGAACGCGACGCCAAAACCACATCCGCCTGCGGCACATCCGCCCAGTCCTCCGCCCAGGAACGGCGAATTAAGGTGATATTTTCCCGTTGTAGCTTTTGCTTATAATCCGCCAGCACATCAAGCATTCCCGCGCTGTAATCCAACGCGTAAACCTGCCGGCATTGCTGCGCCAAAGGAAGGGCAAACGTGCCCGGCCCGCAACCGATGTCCAGCACGGTTTCATGGGGCTGCACCTGCATGGTTTGCAGCAATTGCTGATTGTAACGGCTGGCTTTGCCTACCAGATTTTCCGCCATCTTCGTCGCTTTTTTATCCCATTTTTCCGATGGCAAATTGTAATGATGGCAAGCGATAAGATGTTGTTTATAGAGTTCGTTGAAATCAATGTCGTCAATAGTCATGTTTTTTTCCTAAAAGTGCGGTCGGTTCTACAAACAATTCTGTTTAATGATTAATCTCACCTTCAATCGGTTTAATGTTTTCATCGAATTCCGGTAACGGTTTGTGTTCGCTTGCGATGTAAGAATAAATCACCGGCAACACAAACAAGGTAAACAGCGTACCGATTGCCAAACCGGCAACGATGACGATACCGATACTGAAGCGGGACACCGCGCCGGCACCGGTTGCGTAAAGCAACGGAATAAGACCGGCAATCATCGCGGCAGTAGTCATCAGAATCGGACGCAACCGCACTTTCGCCGCTTCGGTAATGGCTTCAATACGGGTTTTACCGTGGTTTAACTGTTCTTCTTTCGCCACTTCACACATCAAAATACCGTGTTTTGTGATCAAGCCCACCAGCGTAATCAAGCCCACCTGCGAATAAATGTTCAGGGTACTGCCCGCCACACCGATAAAGCCGAAGAAGTTGAGCGCCAATAACGCACCACTGATTGCCAACGGCACGGAAATCATAATCACCAGCGGGTCGCGAATAGATTCAAACTGAATCGCCAACACCAAGAAGATAATAACCACCGCCAATACGAAGGTCACCGCTAAGGCGTTGCCCTCTTGCACCAACTGACGCGCTTCACCTTTGAAATCGTAGTTATAGCCTTGCGGCAATAACTCTTGAGCGTTGTCTTGCAACCATTGGATGGCATCCCCGATGGAAGATCCCGGCATCGGTACGGCGCCGATTTCCGCAGAGTTCAACTGGCTGAAACGCGGTAATGAGCCCGGTTGCGGTTCCAATGTCATGGTAACCAAGCTGCTCAACGGAACGGAAGTGCCGTTGGCTGCGCTGACGTAATAATTTTTCCAGCTTTCCGGTGATAAACGATTTTCCCGTTTTACCTGTGAAATAATTTTATAGGCACGACCGTCAATATCTACACGCTCAACCGTTGCCGCAGAAAGGAAACTTCCCAATGTGGTACTGATTTGTTGCATAGTGATGCCGTATGTACTGGCTTTTTCACGGTCAATTTTAATGTGCATTTGTGCCGTATCAAATTTCAAATCCAAATTCGTATAAACGAATTTGCCTGATTTCTGCATAGCGTCCAGGAATTTACCGGCAACATTCGCCAAGTCGTTATAGCCTTGTGAAGTGCTGATAATAAAGCCGATTGGCGGACCTTGTTCCCCGGTATCAATTTCCGGGAAGGCGAAGCCACTGACAGACACTTCCGGAATGGATTTCGCTTTATTGTTCAATTCCTCCATCACCTGTGCCTGGCTCTTGGAACGTTCGCTCCAGTCTTTTAAGGTCACCACGTTAAGGGATTGGTTAGTACTCGGCACACCGGAAATGGTCATGGCGAACTGCACTTCAGGCGTATGGGTCAGAATCTCCTGATACGGCGCCATGGCAGCCTGCACATAATCCACGTTCACGTTAGAAGGTGCTGAACCGATCGCCAAGAATGCGCCTTTATCTTCCGCCGGCGTTAATTCACTGGATAGCGATTTAAACAATACCGGCAAGGTCGCAAAAATAATGGCGGCGAACATCAACATACATTTACGGTTTTGCATCACCAAATCCAAAATGTATGCGTAAATATTGTTGACCCTCGTTAAAGTACGGTTCACTCGTTCTTCCAATTTGCTCGGTTGATCGTGCGCTTTCAGTAATTTACTGGTCATCATCGGCGACAGGGTTAATGCCACGATACCGGAAATGAACACCGCACCGGCAAGGGTTAACGCGAACTCTTTAAATAACGTACCGGTAATCCCGCCCATCAACGCCATCGGAGAATACACCGCAATCAGGGCGATAGTCATGGAAATCACCGGCACGGCAATTTCACGGGTCCCGATAATAGCTGCGCGGAACGGGGTTTCGCCCAACTTAATATGACGGTCCACGTTTTCCAACACCACAATGGCGTCATCCACCACCAACCCAATCGCCAGAATCAAGGCAAGTAAGGTCATCAGGTTAATGGAGAAATCCAAGGTTTGCAGCATCATGATTACCCCGATAAGGGAAATCGGAATGGTAATCACCGGAATCAAAATCGCACGGAAGGAACCGATAAACATGGTAATCACCACCAATACGATAATGGTCGCTTCAATGATGGTTTTCACCACTTCATCAATGGAGTTATTGATAGCGATAGTGCGGTCATACAAAATGTCGGTTTGAATGGAATCCGGCAGGTTATTTTTAATGTTTTCATACAACGGCAGAATTTTTTCCGCCACGGTTAACGGGTTCGCGGAAGAGGTCGGGTTAATCGCCAACACCACGGAATCTGCACCATTCGCCACCGCACGGGCGGTATCGCTGGATTTATTCAATTCAATATCCGCAATATCACGCAAGCGTACCAATTTATCGCCGCTGGAATACACAATGAGTTTGCTTAATTCATCCACGGACTTAGTGGTGGTATCCACTTTGTTTTTATAAACAACATAAAAACCGTTATCGTTACCCGCCGCCGTTTGCACGTTATTTGCCGACAAGGCGGACATCACTTGTGTCGCGGAAAGATTTTGCGCCGCCATTTTTTGCGGATCCAACCAAATACGCAACGCATATTCGGAGGCACCGAAAATTTGCACGCTCGCCACCCCTTCAACAGTGAAGAACTGCGGTTTTACCACACGTTCAATGTAGTCGGTGACTTGGCTGGCATCCAATTTATTGGAACGGAAACTAATATACATAATCCCCGAACCGCCGGTTGATGAACTCACGGTCGGGTCTTCAATCCCGCTTGGTAACTCTGAACGTACCGAGTTCACTTTCGCCAACACATCGGCAAGCGCCGCGTTCGGGTCAGTATTTAATTTCATTTTTACCGTAATGGTAGAGCTGCTCGGACTACTGGTAGAAGACATATAATCCACGTTATCCGCCTGCGCCACCGCTTCCTCAATTTTGGAGGTAACAAACGCCTGAATCAAATTGGCATCCGCACCGGGATAAGCGGTGGAAACCTGGATTACGGTTGTGGTCATTTTAGGATATTCACGCACCGCCAGTTTGGAAATCGCCTGCAACCCAAGAATGATAATTAACAGGCTGATTGAAACCGCAAGTACCGGGCGTCGAATAAATATATCGGTAAATTTCATTCGCTGGTCCTAATTAGAGGTTGGTTTTACTTGCCGGTTGAGTGGTACCCACACCTTGTTTATCCGCAACAATCACTAACGCGCCGTTGCTTAAACTTTGCTGACCGCCGGTAATGATTTTATCGCCGATTTTCACTTCATCGCCTTTTAATTGGGAATAGATGCCTTGGCGATCTTTAGTGAATACTGTGATTTGATGAGCGCGGAACATTTTGTTCACATCACCCTTTGAGGCAAATTTTTCTTTTTCTTCATCAGAAAGTGCGGTCAAAATATAAAGTGATTCGCCATACATGTTGTAGCTCACCGCCACTTGCGGCACCACGATTTGATCGTATTCCGTCGGCAATGCCACGTTTAAACGGGTAAACATGCCGGATAATAATTTCGCGCCATCTTCCGGCTCGAATGTGGCTTGCACATCAACCAAACCGGTAGAAGAACTGATTGCCGGTTCAATAGCAGTGACTTTCGCCGCAAAGGTTTCCCCTAAACGGGCATCGGCAGTGGCAGTCACTTTTTGACCAAGACGCAATTCATCCAACAGATTTTGGGCAATGGAAAAATCCACTTTCATGGAACTGCGATCTTCCACACGCACGATTTCCGTGCCGTTTGACACATATTGTCCCACATTCACTTTCACAATACCCGCTTTGCCGTCAAACGGTGCGAGGATTTGGCGACGCTCAACGGTGGCTTTTAAGGATTCTACGTTGGCAACCTGCGCATCATACGCCGCTTTGGCGTTATCCAATTCCTGACGGGAAACGCCACCGCTTTTTGCCAGATTCGCATAGCGTTGATAGGTTTGACGCAACGAAATCACCTGCGCTTCGGCAGCCTGCAAACTGGCACGCTCAACGGAGCTATCCAATTCCACCAACAAATCGCCTTTTTTCACGCTTTGTCCGTTCGTTACCAACACTTTTGAAATCGTACCCGCACTTTGCGCACTCAACATGGCACCTTGGTTCGGACGTACCAAACCAGTGGTTTCGATAACCGGTGTCCATTGTTGTGAAGTGACGGTCATTGCCGTCACCGGCGACGGGGATTCACCTTGATTGGCAAGGAAATCCGCAATACCTTTCGATTTCATAAAATTCATCACAATCATTGCGACAAAAAGTAATACGAATACACCCAAAGCCAGTTTCAAAAAGAAAACATGGGAACGCTTTGGTCTGTTGATTTGAGCTGAACTCATAAAAACTCCGTAACTATTTCTTGAATTAATTATTAATTTTTAACGGCACGCCAAGTCCGTTCAATGACGGACTCCAGCATTTCCGTTGAAGCTTTAGGGGAAAAATGTCGGCATTTAAAAGCGATATTGAAAGCACTTTCCAATGAAATCGCAAATAAAATAGGAGGAGGTACATCAGCCAGTTCCCCCGCCTCTTTTGCTTTGACGCAAAAACGGTACCAAATACCATAACTTTCCCATTTTTGACAAATATCGGAAAAGCCCGGCAAAGACTCGTATTGCCCCATATTCGCCATAATTGTGGGGTCGGCTTCTAAGAAGTGCCAAATATTCCACCACATTTTTCGATATTGCTGAAAAAACGACTGCCTCTCGTCGTAGCCTTCTTTCAACACATCTTGGAAATTTTGAAAAATATATCGGGCAAACTGGGTCAGCAATTCATCTTTATTTTTAAAATAAATATAAATCGTCCCCGGCGAGATTTTCGCTTCTCTGGCAATCTTGTGCATAGACAAGTTTGGCAGCCCCACCGTTGCCATTAACGCATTGGTGGCGGTAAAAATCCGCTCGATCATATCCGTTTCAGATTGATGCATAGTAAATTTAATAAAATTGAGTTAATCGTTAGAAGTGCGGTGAAAATTTTTCTCAAATCGCACATTTAGGTAGGTTACAAACAGTCAATACACTGACGCTGAATGAACGTTCGTTCATTTTATTGATTTTTTCTTATTTGGCAAGTTAAAAATAAAAAAGTGCGGTTATTTTTCACCGCACTTTTATGCTCATCTTCGGATTACATTCCGATAACCACACAACTAATCACGCTTTTGGCTTTCTCCTGCATCTTCATGGCGGCATTACGATCACCCGCCGGGCCAACCACCACGCGGTTCCAATCGGCACTTTCATTCACTCTTGCCGGCAAACCGAGCATCGCCAAACGCGCCTGTAAATTTTCTGCCTGCCCTTTGTTTTTGAAAGCGCCGCATTGTAAGCCGTATTTTCGCTCACCGCTATTGGATGCCGTGGTTTGCGGTGGCGCAGGTTGCGGTTTCTGCGGCTGTTGTTGCGGTTCAGGTTTCTTCGGCGGTTCGGCTTTCACCGTTTGTTCCGCTTTTTTCTCCTCTTTCGGCGGTGTGGTTTTCTTCGCTTCTACCACTTGAGGCTGCGGTTTTGTTTGTTGTTGCGGCGGTTGCTGTGTTGCTGGTTGAGCAGGCTGTTGTGCCGCTTGTTGTTGGGCTTCTGCCGCCTTGGTTTTCGCCAGTTCCGCCTGTTTCTGTTCCTCTTCCATTGCCTGTAAAATCTTGCGCTGTTCTTCCGTTAAACGCATATTTTTATCTAAGGATTTCGGGTTGTCATCAATAGGCACAGTGCGGGTTTCCAAGGCTTTAATATAGCTCCACACCTCTTCAGGACGATTCGGCAATACGCTTTTCGGTTGCGTTTTTTCCGTGTTTTCGACCGGTTGCACCACCGGTTCCGGCGCTTTTTCTTTCAATAAATAAAGACCGAATGCAAACGCCGCCACAATCACGCCGGCAATGATAAATAATAGGGGTTTATTACTTTTTTTCTGTTTCTTCTTTTTCTTTGCGCCGTTGCGGGCGGCGTAATCACGTTGTGCCACGATAAAACCTGTCTCAATAAAACCAAATAAATAATGAAATCACGATGATAAAAAATGCCGACAATTCTACTCAAAAATTGTGCTATTGACTACCGCAATCCCAAATAAACTAACTCAGATCCAGCGGATCCACGTCTAAAATCCACCGCACTTTTGTGGGCAGATCGCGCTGATAACGCCAAAATTCCGTCAACACCTGCTGCAACGCCCCTCTGGAAGGATGTTGCAACAATAACTGCCAACGATATTGCCCCGCTTTTTTGCTGAACGGCGCCGGCATCGGTCCGAGAATTTGCAGCGCGGGAGCGATATTTTGCTTAATCTGTTGTAGATATTCGACAAACTGCGTCAGCAATTGTTCAGCTTCTTCGCTATGACGACTTTGCGCCTTGAATAATGCCTGTGAACCGAAAGGCGGCAAACCCATACTTTTACGCAACGTCAAGGCATTTTGTGCAAATTGGTTGTAGCCTTTGTGTAACAGGCTTTGCAACAGCGGGTGTTCCGGATAATGGGTTTGTAATAACACTTCGCCTTGCTGCGCACCACGCCCGGCTCGTCCCGCCACCTGCATATAAAGCTGCGCCAATCGTTCTTCCGCACGAAAATCCAGCGAAAACAACGCACTATCCATATTCACCAACGCCACTAAGGTGACATTCGGGAAATGATGCCCTTTCGCCAGCATTTGGGTACCGATAAGAATTTGACTTTTGCCCTGCTGAATGTCTTCCAAATAACCTTCCAGCTTGCCTTTGCGCGCCGTTGTGTCGCGGTCGATGCGGGCGATACCGTAGTGAGGAAAAACCTCTTTTAAGGTGGCTTCCAGTTGTTCCGTGCCTAAGCCCGTGGTGATTAATTGTGTGGAACCGCAATTGCCGCATTGGCGCGGAATCGGCTTCTGTGAAGCGCAATGATGACAGCGCAACACATGATGTTGTTGATGATAAGTATAAGGTTTATCGCAATGGCGACATTCCGCCATCCAGCCGCATTCGTGGCACAACAGCACCGGCGCGAAACCGCGACGATTCAGAAACAGCAACACCTGATTGCCTTTTTCCAAATGCGCCTGCATACGTTTCATCAGCACATCGGACAGCCCGTTGCGCATAGGTTGACGTTTTAAATCGATAATCTGCTGTTTAAGTGCGGTGGAATTATTGGCTTTTTCCGACAACGACAAATGGCGATATTTACCGCTTTGCACGTTATTCAAACTTTCCAAACTTGGCGTTGCCGATCCCATTAAAATCGGGATATTCAGCTGTTTCGCATACACAATCGCCAAATCGCGAGCGTGGTAACGCCAGCCGTCCTGCTGTTTGAAAGAAGCGTCATGTTCTTCATCAAGAATAATCGCGCCCAACTCGAAAAATTGGGTGAACAACGCAGATCGGGTGCCGATAATGACCGCACTTTGCCCGTTGCGCGCGCGTTGCCACACCTGCAAACGTTGCGTGTCGTTCAGATTAGAATGCAACACGTCAATGACGACGTTAAAACGCGCCTGAAAACGCCGCACCGTTTGTGGTGTTAAACCGATTTCCGGCACCAACACCAGCACCTGTTTGCCCTGTTGCAAGATCTCTTCGATAAATTGCAAATAGATTTCCGTTTTGCCGGAACCCGTCACACCGTCCAACAACCACGGGACAAAACCCTGAGTAAATTTTAACTGACTGAATGCCAACGCCTGCTGTTTGTTTAGCGTTAAACGATCCGTTTTATTCACAATGGGCTTATCGCCTAATCGTTGTTGCCAGGTTTGGATCTCCGTTTCCTGAACAACTTCCGTGACGTAATCCTTGGCTTTCAGCGCCGACCAAATCGCCGCACTAAACGGATTATTGCCTTTCTCCGGCAAATCATTCGCCGCCTGCAACGCTTCAAGCTGCTTCTTCGCGCGTTTCAATAAGCCCTGCGACAATGCCTGCTCACCAAGTGCGGTCGGTTTCCAAAAAACGTTTTGTTTTTCCACCGCACTTTCGCCCTGCCGCAATTTCACCGGCAACGCCTGCGACAACACTTCTCCCAACGGCGCGTGATAATACCCCGCCGCCCAATGCAAAAACCGCCAACTCTGCGGGGAAAATAAAGAATCCTCATCAAGGCAAGCCAGCACCGGCTTCAACTGCTCTGCAGGCACATCCGACTGCTCCGCGACTTCAACCACCACGCCCACACGCTTCTGCGCCCCAAACGACACCCACACCCGCGCCCCAACGACAACATTCAGCGACGCCGGCAGGATGTAATCAAAATAGCGATGTAACGGCACAGGAAGCGTAATTCTGGCAAATGACATGGACGGAAATTCAGTGAAATAAAATGGGCTCGGAATATAGCATTTTGGGGGATTGTTGTCTATTTGGGGGAGAATAGCTTGAGTATAATAAATTTTTCTGTAAAATTTGTACGCTTTATGTACAAAATTACTTTTTTATTATTAATTAAAATACCCCTCTCATTAAATTTTCTTTAACAAATATGACATAAGGACAAATAATGAAAAAAATAAAAGTTGGCTTAATTATAGATGAATTCTTTGGCGGAGCCGGAACTGCTTATGGTGGATATGGATTTCTAGCAAGACGGCTTATTGCCAAATATCTTCCTAATGATGACATTCAAGTTGATGTATTATTAGGTAGAAGTAATAAAAATCGTTTTTTTGCAGAAAAGTTGAGAGTAGATGATGTTAACGTATATAAATTACCTAAAAAATCATTATTTTCTAAACTATGGCTTAAAAAACAGAATTACGATATATATCTTTCAATAGAGTTAACTTATGATTTTGTATTAAGAAATGAAGTTAATTTAAATAAAAAACTTATCCTCTGGATTCAAGACCCAAGACCAATGTATGAATGGGATGAAATTAACACAGTAAAACTTTTCCCTGAGACATCTTATTATAACCAGAAAATTTATGATCTCGTTCATTCAATGTATAAACAAAATCGTGTCAAATTTATTTCCCAAGGATATTTTCTCAACGATAAAGCAAAAGATCTTTATCATCTGGATGATAACGTAGATATAACATATCTACCAAACCCGATAGAAATAAATAATGATTTTAACTTTGATCAACATCATAAAGAAAATAGTATTATTTTTCTTGGGCGCATTGAGTCCGTAAAAAGAGGATGGTTATTTTGTGAAATAGCCGCAAGATTACCAGAATATGAATTCTATATGCTCGGACAAACATTCAGAGAATCGGAAAAAAACTCTGAAATTATGAATAAGTATTCAAATATTAAAAATTTACATTTTGTAGGTCATGTTGACGGCATAGAAAAAGAGACTTTTATACGAGATGCTAAAATTTTAGTAAATACCTCAATTCACGAAGCATTGCCTATTTCTTTTTTAGAAGCGTTATCTTACGGAACAGTGTTAGTAAGTAATAGAAACCCCGAAGATCTCACATCAAAATTTGGTATTCATGTTGGTGAGGTTTTAGGAGATGGGTTTGACAAAATTCACCTTTACGTAGATGCTATCAAAGAACTCATGCAAAATGATCAAATGAGAGAAGAAAAAGCCAAGTCCGGAATAGAATACATTAAGAACATTCACAATATTACTCATTTCACTAAAAATCTTAGAAAGATAATTATAGATACAGTTAAGGGGGCATAATATGAATATAGCATTTTCATCTGATAACAATTATGCACCATATCTATTAGTTAGTATATTGAGCATATTAAACAATAACTCAGACTCAGAAATATGTTTTTATATTTTAGATTTTGGAATTAATGAAAAAAATAGAAAAATCATAGAAGATATAATTCATAGACATAATAAAAAAGTAAATTTCATACCTATTAATAAAAATGACTTCGCCAACTTTCCAATAACAATAAATTATATATCATTAGCCACCTATGCCAGATTAAATATAACAGAATATATTCCTAACATAGACAAGCTACTTTATATTGATGTTGATACTTTAACAAATGGTTCACTAAAAGAGCTATGGGATACCGATATAAATCACTATTCCCTTGCAGCATGCAAAGATTTCTTTATCGAAATTGATCAACCTGATTATAAGTCTAAAATAGGGTTAGAGAATCATTACTATTTTAACGCAGGCATTCTACTAATTAATATGAAGAGATGGAAAAACTTAAATGTGTTAGAGGCGAGTTTAAAATGGCTAAATAAGTATAGAGATATTATAAAATACCAAGATCAAGATATTCTTAATGGTATATTTAGAAACGATATTAAATTTATAAATACAAGATTCAACTTTACCCCATCTGAATGTGGATATATAAAACACAGAAAAAATAGAGAAGTAAACTTTCCAATTATTATTTATCACTACCCAGGTCCTGATAAATTTTGGACCAAAAAGTGTACTCATTTAAAAGCCAATCTAGGTTACTCAATATTCAAAAAAATCAGCAAGAAATACCCAAATCTCATATCAGATTTTGAAAATATTGATATTAGAACAAAAATTAAAAGATTAATAAAAGAGATAAGATATAAATTTATCTATCATATATTCTAATATATTTCTAATAAAGAAAAGGAGTTATGTTATTTGAATAATATAACTTCCTTACCATCTGTTTCCTTAATATGCTTCCGCTCTTCCCACTTCTTCTTATTTAACGCCCTTAACATATTTTCTTTCATCCGAACCAAGCGTTGTTTTAAAGTCCTCTTTGTATCGCACGCCGTATTCTTTTTACGGTCTTGCTGTAGCCCGCTTGTTAATAAACTCTTCTCTTGATTTAATTGTAATTCCTGAACACAAATCGCCGGATTCAATTGATATACCCGATAGCCAATAGCGTTAATCTGTTGATTAAACATTATTTCATCAATCGGTTTAATTTCTTCTGTGGCAAGTTTTTCAAACAACGCAATGAGGTATTTAGCCGCCCCCTGAGAAATCACATAACCTGCCGTGCCAAAATGCTTGGACGTTAAAATATCAATATTACGTTGCTGAAAAGGAGGAATTTGCGCTTGTTTTTCAAGCTGGACGGGCATGAGAAAGGTTTCCAAACGCAGGACAAAAATCTCTTGAAAATTGAACCGCACTTTTAGCCAGTCATCTTCGGCAAGAAACTTATCGGCATTCTCACCAAGCAAAATATCATCTTCAAAAAGCGTCACGTAGTCCAAGTTTTCATCAATACATTTCTTCCACAGCATGAAATGGCTCATTAAACAGCCTTTTTCTCCCATGGTGAGTTGAGAGGCGCTCGCAACATTGGGAAGATAACGCTGCAAATGATCGGTCAATTTATCGGACGGCGTAAAAGCATCAAAAAATTCAAAGGGAATATTTTGATGAGTAAATTGTTCAATAATGTGATTTCTGCGTTGTTCAGCCGTAGAAATGCTGATAACAAAATTTTTATTTTCTGTGGAATTCATAGAGATACATGAAATTATGCCTTAGGTCAGGTGCTATCTTACTATCTTAAGACAATGAAATGAATATCCCTACTCATAAAAAAGATAATCTCGCAGCCACATGGAGCTGCTTGAATTGCGCTTTTTTTTTCTGTAAAATTCGCAACCTTACACACAAGCGTGCCATTTTAAAATGGCGTAATATTAATCTCATGCGGTGTCAGGGATTGCTTCTGCGATTGGCTTGATAGCGGCATGGCTTCAAATTTGAGGTTTTCTATGAAACAAGGTATTCATCCTGAATATAAAGAAATTACTGCAACCTGTTCTTGCGGTAATGTGATCAAAACCCGTTCAACCTTAGGCAAAGACATCAACCTTGATGTGTGCGGTAAATGCCACCCGTTCTATACAGGTAAACAACGTGTTGTTGACACCGGCGGTCGTGTTGAACGCTTTAACAGCCGTTTCAAAATTCCAGGTACAAAATAATCTGAATTTTAGCCCTCGCGATTGCGGGGGTTATTTCTATTCGACTTAAGGTAATGTGTTTATGGATAGCGCATACAATCTCCCGCCAATCTTTGTTATCAGTTTAAAAAACTCCCCCCGCCGTGAAGTTATAGCAAAGCGCTTAAATGGGCTTGGCTTGCAATTTGAATTTTTTGATGCGGTTTATGGGAAAGCACTGACTGAAGAAGAGCTTGCCAAGGTGGATTATCAGTATTATCAGGATTTCGATAATAAACGTCTGACGCTTGGTGAAATCGGATGTGCACTAAGTCATATTCGGATATATGAATACATCAAAACAAAGCATATTCCCGAAGCGATTATTTTGGAAGACGACGCGATTGTTTCTACCCATTTTAAAGCGATTCTACAGGCGACTATTGAGAAACTGCCTTCGCGTTACGAAATTCTCTTTTTCGATCATGGCAAAGCCAAATCTTACCCATTAATTAAAAAGTGCCTGCCTGAAGGTTATAAACTGGTTCGTTATCGTTATCCTTCAAAAAATTCCCGTCGCTCAATCATGAAAGCAACCGCTTATATGGTGAATCTGGCGGGCGTGGAAAAACTCTTAAAATACGCCTATCCTTTGCGGATGCCGGCGGACTTCGTTACGGGTTTCATTCAAAAAACACGCATTCACGCTTATGGTGTTGAGCCCTCCTGTGTCTTTGAAGGCTTGGCGGTTGAAAGCGAAATTAATTCTATTGAAGATCGATACAAAAAAGCATAAATGAAAGCATTACTCCGGAAAATCCGTTTAGCCTTAGGCAAAATGTTGTTGGACAAAAACGTTCAGGGGCAACCTTTGCCGATAAATCCGAAAATTATTGTGTTACAACAAGACGGAAAAATCGGAGATTATATTGTCAGTTCATTTATTTTCAGGGAATTAAAACGGCATAACCCGAAAATACAGGTTGACGTTGTATGCTCACCTAAAAACGCCAATTTATTTGAACAAAATCCATCAGTTGATCATTGTTTTATTTTAAATAGAAAAGAACATTGTGCTTACAGCAGAATGGGAAAACAGCTTTCACGTCAACATTATGATGTATTAATTAATTTACCGGTATTATTACGGAATCGTGATTTGTGGCTAACCCGATTAATTCATGCAAAAAATAATATCGGCTATAAAAAACAAAACTACAAGCTATTTAATTTGAATGTTACTCAAGACCAATTACATTTCTCCCAAGTTTATGCAGAAGCCATTAAATTATGTGGTGTAAAAAATATTAATCTTGAATATGACATTCCAAATTACAGTGATAAAAAAGAAGATATTGCAAATTTTATTCAAAAAAATCATCTTTCCGATTGCATTGCCATAAACTTTTTTGGTGCAGCCGGCACCCGAAAATTTACGGAACAAAATATTTGTCGGTTTATCGAAAAATTTAAATCTGAAAATAAAAAAGTGCTGTTACTAACGTACCCCGAAGTAACCCCTTTGTTAAAAACGATAGCAGAAAAATATACGAATGCTTTTATCTATGAAAATACTAAAAATATTTTTGATACGATTGCATTACTTCATTATACTAGCCTCGTTATTTCTCCTGACACCTCTATTATTCATATTGCAGCAGGGTTAAATAAAGAAATTATTGGATTTTATAAACTTGCCGACAAAGAAAATTTTACGCACTGGAATCCAAACTGTAAAAATAAAACATATATCCTTAATTTTATCGAAAATGTCAATGAAATCTCTCCCGATGAAATTAAATCAGAATGGTTAAAATAAATCACTTTCATGTCAATAACAAAAAAATGTATTGCTAAATTAGCCGGAAAACGAAAAGCAGAAAACATTGATTTAATGGCGATCAAATCGGTTTTATTAAAACCGATTGGCGACGCTATTGGTGATGCCGTTGCCCATACCGCGCATTTAAAACAATTAAAACTTGCCAATCCGGAACTGGTGATTGGCGTGATCGTCACAGAGAGAAATCGAGATATTTTTGCTTATTCCGATTTAGTTGATGTTCTCCTGGAAGATAAACCTTTAACCTATATTGCTCAATGCCGTAAATGGGATCTTTATTTGGATTTTCAGCCGACTTACACCACAAAATCTATTATTTTAGAGAAGCTGTTATCACCCAAATATATTATTGTGTTTAATAAAAAACATAAGAAGAATTATAATTTGGATACGATCAAAAATTATAATTTTGCCTGTCCTCAAAACGACACAACACATATTTCTGAATATTTGAATGATTCTGCCATTTCTGCTTATTTAGATCCCAAGGCTGCGGAATATACTTTAACAAATCAGGAAACTATTCGATTTGAAGTGCTTTGGGGAAATAAAGTGAGAATTTTATTGGCACCTGAAGGCAGCACCAGAAAAATTCCGGCAAACGAATTTGCCGAATTATTAAATTCACTTTCTCCAACAATTGTAGAAAATGCACTTTTTGTGCTAACCAATACGAAAGAAAGTGCTGTTTATTACGAAGAATTAATTTCATTATGTGATAACAAAATTCAGATAAAATTATCACCTAAAACCACAATTCAGGAATATATCCAACTTGTTTCTTCGGCGGATTTAATTATTGGCGTTGATAGCGGAACTATTCATCTCGCCACAGCGTTACAGAAAAAAGTCCTGGCATTTTATGCGCGAAATATCGCCAATTTTTGCCGCTGGCAACCTAAGGGCAAAGCTGAAGTGCCTTATAAAGCCATTATGAGCAAAACTGAAAGCGACTCCAACAATCACACCCGCGATTTCCCTATGGACGAAGCGGCAGATTGGGTAAATCATTTACTTCAAACACTGCCGAAGCACTAAGGTTATCCCTTCTTCTGACACGTCGGGCAATAAAAACTATTCCGTTGCCCGATGACTAAACTCTCAATTTTTGTACCGCACTTCGGGCATGGTTTGCCTTTGTTGCCATAAACCAATAATTCTTGCGCAAAATAACCCGGTCTGCCGTCAGGTTGGAGGAAATCTTTTAGTGTGGTGCCGCCTTGTTCAATGGCTTTGGCAAGCACCGATTTAATGGTATCCACCAAACGTTCGCATTGTTTTCGGGTGAGATTAGCGGCGAGCTTCAAGGGGTGTAACCCGCACAAAAATAGACTTTCATTGGCATAAATGTTGCCAACCCCCACCACCACGGCGTTATCCATTAAAAAGGTTTTAAGTGCGGTCGTTTTTTTGCGTGATTTTTTGAACAGGTATTCCGCATTGAATTCTTCTGATAGCGGTTCAGGTCCCAATTTCAAGAATAAATGGAATTCATCTAATTTTTCCGTCCATAACCAAGCGCCGAAACGGCGGGGATCGTTATAACGCAGTAATTTGCCGTTATTCATCACAATATCAAGATGATCATGTTTATCAATGGGGCTATCGTGGGGCACAATGCGTACCGTACCCGACATCCC
Source organism: Aggregatibacter actinomycetemcomitans (assembly GCA_017160915.1). Taxonomy (GTDB): domain Bacteria; phylum Pseudomonadota; class Gammaproteobacteria; order Enterobacterales; family Pasteurellaceae; genus Aggregatibacter; species Aggregatibacter actinomycetemcomitans_B. The sequence continues at coordinate 20,937 of JACAWG010000082.1, read as the reverse complement.
CAAATGCCCAATGATATAACCTTGTTCGGTGTGAATAATCAGGTATTTGGCGCGACGGGTTAAATCCAGAATTTTCACATGATGCAACTCCGCCAATTCAGGCGACACAGCCCAGCGCAGCTTCGGCTGGCGCACCACGATTTTTTCAATAATATAATCTTTCAGATAAGGACTCACACCGCGTACGGCGGTTTCCACTTCAGGTAGTTCGGGCATTTCGTTTCTCCAATATCTGTAGGACGGAAAAATATTGATACAAAAAAACCCGAACAATGTCGGGTTTTTCAATTCGTGCAAAATTATTTGATTTTTGCTTCTTTATAAACAACGTGTTTACGCACGACAGGATCAAATTTTTTGATTTCCATTTTTTCAGGCATATTACGTTTGTTTTTTGTTGTTGTGTAGAAATGACCTGTTTCAGCAGTAGAAACTAAACGGATTTTCTCACGAGCACCTTTTGCTGCCATTTGTTAGCTCCTTAGATTTTCTCGCCACGAGCACGGATTTCAGCTAAAACTGCATCAATGCCTTTTTTATCAATAATACGCATACCTTTTGCGGTTAAGCGTAATGTTACGAAACGGTTTTCACTTTCAACCCAGAAACGGTGTGTGTGAAGGTTAGGAAGAAAACGACGACGAGTCGCATTCATTGCGTGTGAGCGGTTGTTACCCACTGCCGGACGCTTGCCTGTTACTTGACAGACTCTAGACATATTAATCTCCAATAATGAAATATAAGCTCGAGCTTACGGTTCGGAATACTTCAAAAATAACTTTTGAGAGTGACCTCGTCAGGTCGCAACCCGACCCGCATACTATATTAAAGGTCGTGCATTATACTCACTTTATCTTGCATTCTCAAGCCTAAATCCTGAATTTGCTTACATTAAAACTAAAATTTATCCAAAAGTGCGGTGGATTTTAAAGAAGATTTTGTTCCGCAAAGGAAAAATAGCGTCCATTGCCGATCACGAAATGATCCAGCACGCGAATATCCACCAAATCCGCCGCCTGTCTGATGGTGTCGGTAATTTGTTTATCGGAAATGCTCGGCTCCGCCACGCCGGAGGGGTGATTATGCGCTAAAATGATCGCCGCCGCATTACAAGCCAAGGCTTCTTTAATGATTTCGCGTGGGTACACCATGGCTTTATTAATGGTGCCGAGAAACAGACGTTCCTGCTTAATCAGGCGATGTTGGTTATCCAGAAAAAGCACCATAAAAATTTCCCGCTCGGTATTTGCCAGTTCCGTCTGCAAGTACATTTTCACAATGTCGGTTGAGGTAAAACAGTGGGTTGCTTTTAATTCCGCAAACAAATAACGGCGGGTCATTTCGGTACAGGCTTGCAGCTGAATAAACTGCGTAATGCCAATACCTTTTACGGCGCAAAACCGTTTTTGATCGGCGCTAATCAATTCACGTAACGAACCGAAATGTTGCAGCACATTTTTCGATAACTGCATTACCGGGCAATCCTTAATTCCCGTACGCAAAAAAATCGCCAGCAGTTCATCGTCCGTCAAAGCGGCAGCACCGTATTTTAATAGCTTTTCCCTTGGCATTAATGTTTCATTCATTTGCCTAACCTCTCTAAAAACAAAAGATTCGCAATTAATTTATAATGTTATTAAAAATTGGAAAACCACATACAAAAGATGGAACCGGGATCGCAAAAATAAGATTTTTGATTGAATAATAATTCAAGTAGAATAAGCGAATTCGTTTTCAAGCCGGGCAAACCATGGGGTTTAAGCATGATAAATATAGAAAATAAACGCATTGTCGTGGGCATTACGGGCGGAATTGCCGCTTACAAAACCATTGAATTAATCCGTTTATTACGCAAAGCTAATGCGCAGGTTCGCGTGGTATTAACCCCTGCGGCGGCAGAATTTATCACACCGCTCACCTTGCAGGCGATTTCCGGCAATGCCGTGGCGCAATCCTTATTGGATCCGCAAGCGGAGCTGGCAATGGGACACATTGAATTGGCAAAATGGGCGGACGCGGTGCTGATCGCCCCTGCCAGTGCGGATTTTATTGCCCGTCTCACCGTGGGCATGGCGAACGATTTATTATCCACCCTTTGTCTTGCCACCGACGCCCCGATTCTGCTGGCACCGGCAATGAATCAGCAAATGTATCGCCAAGCAATAACACAGCAAAATCTGACCGCACTTTTAAACCGTGGCATACAACTTATCGGACCGAATAGCGGCGAACAAGCCTGTGGCGATGTCGGCGCAGGACGAATGTCCGAACCGTCGGAAATTTTCACCGCACTTTGCGGCCATTTTTCCGCACAACAGGATTTGGCGGGCATAAATGTTGCCATTACCGCCGGTCCGACCCGCGAAGCCATCGATCCCGTGCGTTATATTTCCAATCACAGTTCCGGCAAAATGGGCTTTGCCATTGCCGAAGCCTTTGCTAAACGTGGAGCGAATGTCACCTTAATCGCCGGTCCCGTTAATCTTACTACGCCGAAAAACGTTTCCCGCATTGATGTGACGTCTGCGCAGCAAATGTGGCAAATCGCCCTTGAACGCGCAGTGAAAAGCCAGATTTTTATTGGCTGCGCCGCCGTTGCGGATTATCGCGTTGCCGATGTTGCCGAACAGAAAATCAAAAAATCCGGTGAGGAAATGACGTTAAAACTCATTAAAAACCCCGACATTATTACCGACGTCGCCCGTCTTGCCGAAAATCGCCCGTTTGTGGTGGGCTTCGCCGCCGAAACGCAACATGTCGCCGATTACGCCAAAGACAAATTACAACGCAAAAATCTCGACATGATTTGCGCCAACGACGTGTCAGGCGGGCAGGTTTTCGGCGCGGATCAAAATGCGTTGCAACTGTTCTGGAAGGGTGGAGAAAAAGCCTTGCCGTTGGCGGATAAAAATACATTAGCGGAAATACTGGTCGATGAAATTGTAACGCGTTATGGGAAATGAAAAACGCCGTAAAAAATGACCGCACTTTAGAATAAAACATTTGGAACCCAATATGACAATCTTAGAAGAACTTCATCAACAATCCGATGACGCGGCAGAGCTAACAACGCAAGCCTTGGAGCATTATGCGCTGATTGCTAAGGCAATACGTTTAAAAGTAAAAGTGGTATTTGAGAATCAGGCACAAAACGACGATCCCGAAAGCATCGTGCAAAATTCGGAAATTTGGCAAAACTCAGTGGCAAATTGGAATGCGATTTATGATGAATATGAACGCGCTTATATGCAATCGGAAAATGAAGAAGAACGACAATATATAGAAAATGATTGGCTGGAGAGTTTACAGCTTTTCAGTGAGACCATAGCGTTAAAAGAATCGGATACGTTGTTAATGAATCTGGCATATTGGAAAATTGCCGATAAACACTACAAGCGCTTGTTAGAAATTTGCCCTAAAAGCACTAATTTTCTCTCTTTTAGCTGGTATTTAGGTGAACAGGCAGACGCACTTTATGAGTTAGAACAGAACGCCGATGACTTTTTGCAGCGCAACCAAAGCGTGAAAGATTATTTACAGTTGGCGTTAAAGCTCGATACCGACGATGTGGATAACGTACTGCTTTCGGGTATTCATACTCTTTTGGGTGACAGAATTGCCTATGAAACCAAAGTATGCCTTAATCAAGGCGAAACGCTTTCAAAGGAAATTGAAACCATGTATCAACAGGCTTATGAACAATATGTCCTTGCGCTAAAATATGAGATTGACAAACCCGGTGCGATCAACAACTGGCTTCATTACCTTTATCAAGAAGATGAATTGAAACAAGGTTCATCGGAACAACAACATAAAATTTGGCGTAACGCTCAGGCAATGTTGCAACCTTTAATCGTCAATATCGCTAAAGATGACCTGCCACCAAGTATTATTGATATGTTGGAACGTATTCAGATTAAACTGGATGAAACAACCCCCGAAGAACCGAAAAATGTTAGCTTATGCGGAAAAATCCTGGCTGTACCGCTTGCAATTATTATTGGATTATACTTGATGATTTCATTAATAATAAGTTTGGTTCGAGGTAAAAAATCATAGAAAAAACGTTTGAGAAATCGACCGCACTTTGAACATAAAAAATTGAATAATTAGGAAAAGCAATGAAAAAAATTGACGTAAAAATTTTAGATCAACGTATCGGTACGGAATTTCCGTTGCCGGCTTATGCCACGGAAGGTTCCGCCGGTTTGGATTTACGTGCCTTAATTGACGAATCAATTGCGATTCAACCGGGCGAAACCAAACTTATCCCGACGGGATTATCCATTTATATTGCCGATCCGAATTTGGCGGCGGTGATTTTGCCGCGTTCCGGTTTAGGGCATAAACATGGCATTGTGTTGGGCAATTTGGTGGGGTTAATCGACTCCGATTATCAAGGCCCGTTAATGGTTTCCGTATGGAATCGCGGCACCGAACCGTTCAAAATTGAAGTAGGCGATCGCATTGCCCAGTTGGTTTTCGTACCGGTGGTGCAGGCGGAATTTAATATCGTCAGCGAATTTAATGCCACGGAACGCGGCGAAGGCGGTTTTGGGCATTCGGGTAAACACTGATGGAACAGGCAAATAAACGTAGTATCAAAGAACGCCGCCAACAAGTGCTAACGGTGCTCACCCATATGCTCCATTCCGAACGCGGCATGGAACGCATGACCACCGCCCGTTTGGCGGCGGAAGTGGGCGTGTCGGAAGCGGCGCTATACCGTTATTACCCGAGTAAAACCAAGATTTTTGAAGCCCTTATTGAGAACATCGAAAGCACCTTGCTTAATCGCATTTCGCAGTCCATTAAACATGAAACCAACACCATGCAACGGGTGAAAGACATTATGCAGATGATCCTGGATTTCGCCCGTAAAAATCCCGGTTTAACCCGTGTGTTGACCGGTCACGCGTTGATGTTCGAGGACGCCAAATTACAAGCCCGCGTCGCCACCTTTTTTGATCGCTTAGAACTGCAATTTGTGAACATTCTGCAAATGCGAAAACTGCGCGAAGGGCGTGGTTTTAACGTGGATGAACGCATTATCGCCGCCCACTTGGTGACCCTCTGCGAAGGGCAGTTTATGCGTTATGTGCGTTCCAACTTTCGCCACACGCCGAATCAGGGTTTTAACCAACAATGGCAGCTAATTGAAAGCTTATTTGCATAATTTATTTATTTAGGTAATATGTCATGATTATTCCTTGGCAAGAGTTAGCCGAAGAAACGTTAGTAAATATCGTGGAAAGCGTTATCTTGCGCGAAGGAACCGATTATGGTTCACATGAACAGACTTTCGAACAAAAAAAGAAAGCATTGCTGAACAGAATCCGCCAGGGAAGTGCGGTGATCGTTTGGTCTGAATTACATGAATCTATCGATATAAAAGATAAAACGGAATTTTTTAGATAAACTGCTTAGTTTTTCACAATTTAGATGGAGGTTTAACGTGCAGGAACAAAACGCACAAGCTACGCAATCAATGGATCCGACACTTGAGTGGTTTTTATCCCACTGCCACATCCATAAATATCCGTCTAAAAGTACATTAATCAACGCCGGCGAAAAAGCCGAAACCCTTTATTATTTAATTCAAGGTTCCGTGTCCGTTTTGGTCAAAGACGAAGACGGCAAAGAAATGATCCTCACCTATTTAAGCCAAGGGGATTTTTTCGGCGAAGCGGGCTTATTTGAAGAAGGACAGCGCCGTTCCGCGTGGATTAAAGCAAAATCCTCCTGTGAAGTGGCGGAAATTTCTTATCGTAAATTTCGCCAGCTGATTCAAGTCAACCCGGAAATTCTGATGTATCTCACCGCCCAATTGGCGCGCCGTTTACAAAACACCTCGCGTCAGGTGAGTAATTTAGCCTTTTTGGATGTTACCGGCCGTATCGCGCAAACCTTGCTTAATTTGGCAAAAATGCCGGAAGCCATGACCCACCCGGACGGTATGCAAATCAAAATCACCCGCCAGGAAATCGGGCAAATGGTGGGCTGCTCGCGGGAAACCGTCGGGCGCATTTTGAAAATGCTGGAAGATCAGCATCTCATCTCGGCGCACGGCAAAACCATCGTGGTTTACGGTACCCGCTAAAAACACGTTCAAAAGCGACCGCACTTTATGTTGAGCAGATCAAAGTGCGGTTGTTTTTTTAGGTGTTTTTCAACGATTTTTCCTCTGTTCTTGTATAGCCTAATTCATAAGAAATTTGCTGCGCCGTTTTTTTGATTTCGTCCAAGAAAAAATCAATGCCGGTCGTGCGCAATTTATAAATGGACATGGAAACAGAAATGGCATATTCCACATGATTAAAGGCATCGAAAATCGGGCAGGCAATGCACACGACGCCCATTTCATTCTCCTCGTTATCCATCGCAAATTGCTGCCGACGCACGTCTTCCAGCTCGCTTTCCATGGCGTCCAGCTGGGTAATGGTATGGCGCGTCAGCTGTTGAATAATCTCTTGGTTAGATTGCCAATAGTTTGATAAATAAGCGTTATTTTTCTCATAGGCGAGGAAAATCTTCCCCATGGCGGAACAATACAGTTGCAGGTATTGCCCGATATAGGCACGGGTTTTCAGCATGCCGTGAGTGGGTTCCAGTTTATAAATCATGATGGCGTGATCATCTTCCCGCTTAGAAAAATTCACGGTTTCGCCAAGGGTTAAATTCAACTGCTCCAAATAAGGCGAAGCGATATGAATAATATTCAGCGATGTCAGGATCTTCTGCCCCAGACTCAGGCATTTGATGGTAAGCCGATAACTTCCCTGCAAATTCGCGGGTTTAACATAGCCTTCACTTTGCAGCCCTTGCAACAAACGATGCACCGTACTTTTATTCAAGCCGGAAATCTCCGCCAACTTGGCAAGCGGGCAACCATTCGGAAAGTCGCTTAATATATCCAATAACCGCAACCCTCTGATAAGACTCTGATTTCCCGCGTTTTTCTCTTTATCCATAGATAGCCTTCCAATAGTAAAATTACGTTTCACAATATGGAATATTGTGCCACAAAAATTAGACCTCTGTCACAAAATCAGAAGAAAAAATATAACAACATGATTTATAAACTATTTTATTTTTCCTCTCAAATTGACTTCAATTCTAGACAAGCGTAATTTGTGAAATGCAATTTTACTATTTGAAATGAATGTTTGAGGTATCCCATGAAAGTTTCTTATGCCGATTTAAAAGCCGAATTTAAACGCGTCTTACTTTCCCGCCATGTGCGCGAAGATATTGCGGAAGAATGTGCCACCGTGTTTGCCGACACCACGCAAGCAGGGGCGTATTCCCACGGTGTAAATCGTTTTCCGCGTTTTATTCAGCAATTGGAAAACGGCGACATCGTGCCGGAAGCCCAACCGACTAAAGTGCTGTCGTTAGGCGCCATTGAGCAATGGGATGCGCACCAGGCAATCGGTAATTTAACCGCGAAAAAGATGATGGATCGCGCCATTGAGCTGGCTTCGCAAAACGGTATCGGCGTCGTGGCGTTGCGCAATGCTAATCACTGGATGCGCGGCGGTTCTTACGGCTGGCAAGCGGCGGAAAAAGGTTATATCGGCATTTGCTGGACCAATGCGCTGGCGGTCATGCCGCCTTGGGGGGCAAAAGAGTGCCGTATCGGCACCAATCCGTTGATTATCGCCGTACCGACCAGCCCGATTACCATGGTGGATATGTCTTGCTCCATGTATTCCTACGGTATGTTGGAGGTACATCGTTTACAAGGTCGTCAAACCTTTGTGGACGCAGGATTTGACGACGACGGCAATCCGACCCGCGATCCGGCGACCGTGGAAAAAAACCGTCGTTTAATGCCAATGGGCTTCTGGAAAGGTTCCGGTTTATCTATTGTGTTGGATATGATCGCCACCCTGCTCTCCAACGGCGAATCAACCGTTGCCGTTACGGAAGATAAAGATGACGAATATTGCGTCTCCCAAGTGTTTATCGCCATTGAAGTGGATCGCTTAATCGACGGCAAAACCAAAGACGAAAAACTCAATCGTATTATGGATTATGTCAGAACCGCCGAACGCGCTGATCCGAACGTCGCCGTGCGTTTACCGGGGCATGAATTTACGCAAATCTTAGCCGACAACAAAGCCAACGGCATTCCGGTGGATGACACCGTATGGGCGAAACTGAAATCCTTGTAATCCGAATCGAAAAGCGGGTGTTTACCCGCCTTCACCATAAAAAGTGCGGTCGTTTTTTCAATTGTTTTTTACGAGGTTACTATGTTTTTCGGTCATCTTTCCAATGTGGTTCCTAACCGTTATCCCAATGCGATTCTTAACGCCTTGGATTATCTGAAAAAAACGGATTTCAACCGATTAGCCGCCGGACGCTATCCGTTAAGCGGCGAATCCTATGTTCAGGTGCTGGATTTGCAAACCCAGACAAAAGACGAATACTTGCCCGAAGCGCATCGTAAATATATTGATGTGCAATACTGGCATTCGGGTGTCGAACGTATGGCGGTCGCACCGGATCTCGGCAATAACGCCATTGCGCAGGATTATGACGCCGAACGGGATATTTTGTTTTATCAAGCGGTAGAAAATGAGCAAGAAATTTTGTGTCGCGCCGGTAATTTTGCCGTCTTTTTTCCGGAAGATATCCACCGTGGCGCCTGTCGTCCGGATGAAGTGGCAAAGATTCGTAAAATTGTTGTCAAAATTGCCGTAAGTGAATTATAGAGAGGTCATCATGAAATCTTTCGCGATGTTCATTGGTAAAGTGATAGAAGTGACGGTTGTACTGATTCTATCCGCCATGTCCATTCTGGTTTTTCTCAACGTGGTGCTGCGTTACGGTTTTAACAGCAGCATTAACGTCACCGAGGAAGTCTCCCGTTATATGTTTGTGTGGCTGACGTTTCTCGCCGCCGTACTGGCATTTAATGAAAACCAACACGTGAGCGTCACCATGCTCACCGATAAATTATCCGCCGCAGGACGCAATATTTTAGGTATTTTCACCGACATCGCCATCTTGTTCTGCTGTTATCTCATCATTGACGGCAGCTGGATTCAATTCCGGCTTAACCTGACTAATATCGCGCCGATTTCCGGCTTACCGCAAGGCATTACCTATCTTGCCAGCGTTATTGCCGGCGTGTTCATCGCCGTGTTAATTCTTGCCCGCCTCGTTTCCAGAATCGGTTTGTTAGTTAAAGGAGAAAAAGCATGACTGTTATCGTTTTTCTTTCGGTTTTACTGATCTCCATTATTCTGGGCATTCCCGTCGCCTTCTCATTGCTGATCTGCGGTGTGGCATTAATGCTTCATCTCGATCTGTTTGATTCACAAATCCTGGCACAGCATTTAGTCAGCGGCGCCGACAGTTTTTCACTGATGGCGATTCCGTTCTTTATTCTTGCCGGTGAAATCATGAATGAAGGCGGTTTGTCAAAACGCATTATTGACCTACCGATGAAATTAGTCGGACATAAACGCGGTGGTTTGGGCTTTGTGGCGATTCTTGCCGCGATGATTATGGCGAGCCTTTCCGGTTCTGCGGTTGCCGACACTGCGGCGGTAGCGGCGATGTTGTTACCGATGATGAAAACCACCGGCTATCCGTTAGACAAATCCGCCGGTTTAATTGGTACCGCCGGGATTATCGCACCGATTATTCCGCCATCAATTCCGTTTATCGTGTTCGGTGTGGCGAGCGGCGTTTCCATCACCAAATTATTTTTAGCCGGCATTTTCCCCGGCATTATGATGGGCATCATGCTCGGTTTACTGTGGTGGTGGCAGGCAAAACGCTTAGATTTAATGACCTTCTCCAAAGCAACGAAACAAGAACTTTGTATCTCCTTTAAAAACAGTATTTGGGCGCTCTTATTGCCGGTCATCATTATCGGCGGTTTCCGCTCAGGAATGTTCACCCCGACCGAAGCGGGGGCAGTCGCCGCATTCTATGCCTTAGTGGTATCGCTGTTTGTGTATCGTGAACTGAAATTTAAAGATTTATATAAAGTGGTGCTTTCCGCCGCAAAAACCACCGCAGTGGTCATGTTCTTAGTGGCGGCGGCAAATGTGACCGGCTGGCTGATTACCGTAGCGGAACTGCCGCAAATGATGACGGAACTCCTGGAGCCGTTAATTGATAACCCGACCCTGTTGCTGGTTGTCATTATGATCGCGGTGTTTATTATCGGCATGGTGATGGATTTAACCCCGACGGTGCTTATCTTAACGCCGGTGCTTATGCCGCTGGTGGAAGAAGCGGGTATTGATCCGGTTTATTTCGGCGTGCTGTTTATTCTTAATACGTCTATCGGCTTAATCACGCCGCCTGTGGGCAACGTATTAAACGTAATTACCGGTGTGTCAAAACTGCCGTTCGACCAGGCAGCAAAAGGGATTTTACCGTACATGGGAATGATGATTGTGCTGTTGTTCCTGTTCGTCTTCTTCCCGTCATTAATTTTAGTTCCGCTTCAATGGATGCTGTAAAAATTAATTAAGAATTTCATCTCAACTATCAGGAGAATCTTATGAAACTGTTCAATGTTAAATTTTTAGCCGCGTTAGTCGCCGGTGCCGCCGTATTAACCAGCGGTGTCGCTTCCGCCGAAATCGGATTACGTTTTGGCTATGAAGCGCCGCGTAGCGACACCCAACATCTTGCCGCGAAAAAATTTAATGAATTACTGGCAGAAAAAACCAAAGGCGAAATCAAATTAAAACTCTTTCCGGACAGCACCTTAGGTAATGCGCAAACCATGATTGCCGGCGTGCGCGGCGGTACGATCGATCTGGAAATGTCCGGTTCGCCTAACTTCACCGGCTTGGTTCAAAAACTCAATGTGATTGATATTCCGTTTATTTTTAAAGATCGTGCGCACGTTTACAAAGTATTGGACGGCGAAGTCGGTCAAAGTTTATTGAAAGAATTGGAAGCGCAAGGCTTAAAAGGCTTGGCATTCTGGGATGTGGGCTTCCGTGCCTTCTCCAACTCCAAACACACCGTCACCAAACCGGAAGATATTAAAGGCTTGAAAGTACGTACCAACCAAAATCCGATGTACATCGAAGCCTTCTCCTTACTTGGTGGCAACCCGGTGCCGATGCCGTTGGCAGAACTTTATACCGCGTTGGAAACACGCGCCGTTGACGCACAAGAACACCCGATCGGCATTTTCTGGTCTTCCAAACTCTACGAAGTGCAAAAATATTTAAGTTTAACCAATCATGGTTATACCCCGCTCATCGTGGTGATGAATAAAGCGAAATTCGATTCGCTGTCGCCGGAATTACAACAAGCCGTACTGGATTCCGCCAAAGAAGCCGGCGCTTACCAACGTGAACTGAATGTGAAAAACGAGCAGGAAATTATTGCCAACTTACGCAAAGAAGGCGTGGAAGTGACCGAACAAGTGGATCCTACGCCGTTTAAAGCCATTATTGAAGAAAAAGTGCGTAAGTCCTTTATCGACAAAAACGGCGATGATTTGGTCAAACAAATTGACGCGTTAGCGCAATAACCGCGATTCTCACCTTAAAAGTGCGGTGTGTTTTCAAAACGTTTTTCGTTCGCACACCGCTTATTTTATCCAACAGGGAGATATGTCTATGAAACCGCTCAATGTTAAACCGCTCGCCGCCGCATTCGGTATCTGTCTCGCCGTATTGGCAGGCAATGTCAGTGCGGAAACCACCCTCCGTTTCGGTTATGAAGCGCCGCGCACCGATACCCAGCATATCGCCGCCAAAAAATTCAATGAATTGCTGAAAGAAAAAACCGGCGGGGAGATTAAACTGTCGTTATTTCCCGACAGTACACTGGGCAACCCGCAAACCATGATCGGCGCAGTACGGGGCGGCACGGTGGATATGGAGATGTCGAGTTCGTCCAATTTTACCGGCTTAGTACCTGAACTGAATGTGATTGATATTCCTTTCATTTTCCAAAATCGAGAACACGCCTATGCGGTGCTGGACGGTGAAATCGGTCAGGAACTGTTGCAAAAACTGGATGCACAAGGCATGAAAGGCTTGGCATTCTGGGAAGTGGGCTTCCGCGCCTTTACCAATTCCAAGCACCCGGTCACCAAACCGTCGGATATTAAAGGCTTAAAAGTACGCACCAATCAAAACCCGATGTATATTCAGGCATTTACGATTTTGGGTGCAAACCCTGTGCCGATGCCGTTGGCGGAACTTTATACCGCGTTAGAAACCAAAGCTGTCGATGCCCAGGAACACCCTATCGGGATCGTATGGTCTTCCAAGCTGTATGAAGTGCAAAAATATTTCAGTTTCACCAATCATGGCTATACGCCGCTCATCGTGGTGATGAATAAAGCCAAATTTGATTCGCTTTCTCCGCAACTGCAACAGGCGATCGTCGAATCGGCACAGGAAGCCGGCAAATATCAACGCCAACTGAATTTTGACAATGAACAAGGCATCGTTGAAAAAATGAAAAAAGAAGGTGTGGAATTTGTCGAGCAGCTGGACACCAAACCGTTTAAGGAAGCGGTGGAAAGCCAAACCCGCAAAGCCTTCATTGATAAAAACGGGGACGGGTTGATTAAACGCATTGACGCGTTAGCAAAATAATCGGGAACAAGCAAAAGTGCGGTTAAATTTTTGAATGAATTTAGCCGCACCCATTTTTGAGGTTTTAAATGAAGTATTATCTGGGTATTGATTGCGGCGGCACTTTTATTAAAGCGGCGTTATTTGCCGAAAATGGTAAGTTGTATGGCGTTCAACGTAAAAATGTACCGTTAATCAGCGAACAATCCGGCTATGCCGAGCGGGATATGGATGAATTATGGCATATCACAACCGATGTCATTCGCACAACGATTGAAAACAGCGGCGTGAACCCGAAAGAAATTAAAGGTGTTGGGATTTCCGCCCAGGGCAAAGGGGCGTTTTTATTAGATAAACAAAATAAACCCTTGGGCAGAGCCATTTTGTCCTCCGATCAGCGATCCCTTGAAATCGTTAAACGCTGGCAAGCGGAAAGCATTCCTGAAAAACTCTACCCCATTACCCGCCAAACCTTATGGACGGGGCACCCGGTTTCCATTTTACGTTGGTTAAAAGAATATGAACCCGAACGCTATCATCGTATCGGTTCAATTCTCATGTCGCATGACTACCTGCGTTTTTGTTTAACGGGCGAATTGCATTGTGAAGAAACCAATATTTCCGAATCCAATCTTTACAATATGCAGGCAGGAAAATATGACCGTAATCTAGCGAAATTGCTGGATTTAGAGGAAATTTTCGACAAATTGTCACCGATTATCGCCTCTCATGAAATTGCCGGTTATGTGACCAAAGAAGCCGCCGAACGCTGTGGTTTGGCGGAAGGCACTGCAGTCGTCGGCGGATTATTTGATGTAGTTTCCACCGCACTCTGTGCCGGTTTGGAAGATGAAACCAAACTCAATGCGGTGTTAGGGACTTGGTCTGTGGTCAGCGGCATTACCGATCATATTGCTCCCAACCAACCTTTACCTTTCGTTTACGGGCGTTATCCCGAAGCCAATCAATTTATTGTGCATGAAGCCAGCCCGACATCATCAGGCAATTTGGAATGGTTTTTAAATCAGTTTAATTTATCGGATTATGAAGCCATTAATAACGGCATCGCCGCCTTAAAACCGGCGGACAGTTCCGTATTATTCGTGCCGTTTCTCTACGGCTCCAATGCAGGATTAGGCATGCAGGCGGGCTTTTACGGTATGCAATCCCACCACACCAAAATGCACCTGCTACAAGCGGTTTATGAAGGGGTGTTATTTAGCCTGATGTATCATTTAGAACGAATGCTGCAACGTTTTCCGCACACCAATGTATTGCGCGTAACCGGCGGTCCGACCAAATCAAAGGTTTGGATGCAAATGTTAGCCGATTTAACCGGCATGCGGCTGGAAATTCCCGCCGTGGAAGAAACCGGCTGTTTAGGCGCGGCGCTTATGGCAATGCAAGCGGACGGGATAACCGCGACATCGCAGATATTGACATCCGATATGCAGGTTTTTAACCCTAACCCCGATAATTTTGCCGCCTACCGAAATAAATACAAACGCTATCAGCAATTCGTTAACGCATTAAAAACCCTAATCTAAAGAACAAAAAAGGTCTGAACATTCTCAGACCTTTTATTTATTCAAACAATCGTTTAACGCATTGTCACAAACTCTTCCGAACCTGTCGGGTGGATTGCCACGGTGTTGTCGAAATCGGCTTTGGTGGCGCCCATTTTAATGGCGACGGCAAAGCCTTGAATCATTTCGTCCACGCCGAAACCGATGCCGTGCAAGCCGACGATTTTCTCTTCTTTACCCGCGCAAACCAATTTCATACAACAAGGTTGGCGGTGTTGGGTCACGGCGCTGTACATCGGGGTGAAGCCGGATTTATACACTTTCACGTTTTCCGCGCCGTATTGCTCGATGGCTTGCGGTTCCGTTAAACCGACGGTGCCGATCGGCGGGTGGCTGAAGACTACTGTCGGCACGAGATTGTAATCCAAATACTCGTTCGGTTTATTGTTAAACAAACGCTCGGATAAACGACGACCGGCGGCAACGGCAACCGGTGTTAATTCGATACCGCCTTCAATAATATCGCCCACCGCGTAAATGCCCGGCACATTGGTATTTTGGTATTTATCCACTTTAATGAAACCGCGATCGTTGGTTTCCACACCGGCATTTTCCAAACCGATGTTATTCGTTGCCGGATCACGCCCGATTGCCCAAACCAAACAATCTACGATAATTTCTCTTTCGTGATCGAATTTCACGGTTAAAGAACCGTCTGCATTTTTGATGACTTCTTGCACCGTCGTGTGTTTATGCAAATGAATACCGTCTTGTTCCAGCACTTCCACCAACGTTTCAACGATCAACGGATCCTGATTACGCATCGGCGCATGGCGACGCACCACCAAGTGCGTGTCGGAACCTAAACTATTGAATACGCCGGCAAGCTCCACCGCGATATACCCCGCGCCGATAATGGCAACGCGTTTTGGTAACGCATTCAAGGCGAATACTCCGTCAGAATCAATGCCGTATTCCACGCCTTTTACCGGCGGATGGCTCGGACGACCACCGGTCGCAATTAAAATATGGTCGGCGGTCACCTGTTCGATGGAACCGTCTGCAAGGGTCACTTCAACGGTGTTTTTATTTACAAATTTAGCGAAGCCGTGAATCACATCGACGTTATTTTTCGCCAATACATTGTTGTAAGAAGTGTGAATACGATCAATGTAGGCTTGGCGGCTTTCCACCAGCTTGGCGAAATCAAATTTTTTCACCTCCACATCAAAGCCGTAATCCGGCGCATAATGATTAATCGCCTCCGCAATTTGTGCGCCGTAAAACATCACTTTTTTTGGTACACAACCCACATTTACACAGGTTCCGCCCAAATGTTTCGCTTCAATAATGGCACATTTTTTGCCATAACTTGCCGCGCGGTTAATGGAGGCGATACCGCCGCTACCACCGCCGATAGCAAGGTAATCATAATGTCTGCTCATAGTCTTTTCCTTAATGAATAAATTGGGCGCTATTCTGCCCAAAAGGTGTTCACAAATCAAACAAATAGGATAAATCGGTCTAATCGGTATTTTCTTATTCCGGTGTAATCCAATTCACCGACCAACTGCCGGTGCCTTGCGGCACAAGTGCGGTGATTAAATAAGGCAAAATAGATTTCATTTGTTGTTCCAGCGTCCAAGGCGGATTCACCACAATCATCCCGCTCGCCGTCATCCCGCGCTGATCGGAATCCGGGCGTACCGCCAGTTCGATTTGCAGGATTTTACGAATCCCCGTGGCTTCCAACCCTTTCACGATCCGCTTGGTTTGCTGACGCAGCACCACCGGATACCAAATGGCATAAACGCCCGTAGCAAAGCGTTTATAGCCCTCTTCAATGGCTTTCACCACCAAATCGTAATCTTCTTTCAACTCATACGGCGGATCAATTAACACCAGCCCTCGCCGTTCTTTTGGTGGCAGGGTAGCTTTGACCTGCTGAAAACCGTCACCGATTTTCACCGTCACATTGTCAAATTCCTTAAAATTATTACGTAACAGCGGAAACTCGCTCGGGTGAAGTTCCATCAGCAACGCACGATCCTGCGGACGCAATAAATTTGCCGCCAACAACGGCGAGCCCGCATAATAACGCAATTCTTTGCCGCCATAATTGAGCTTTTTAATTAACGCCACATAACGTGCCACTTCTGCGGGCAAGTCCTCACGCCCCCACAAACGACCAATGCCTTCCACATATTCCGCCGTTTTCTCCGCTTCCGCACTAAACAAGCGATAACGCCCAGCACCGGAATGCGTATCCAAATAATAAAACCCTTTTTCTTTTTGTTGCAGGCTTTCGATAATCAGCATTAACACAATGTGCTTCAACACATCCGCATGATTGCCCGCATGAAAACTATGACGATAACTGAGCATAATCCCTACTTAAAAAACGTTTGAAAAAATAACCGCACTTTTATTTGTAATAATACCGTAAGTTATTAATAAAGTTCATCTTAAATAACAATCCGCACGTAAAACGTGCGGATTGTTATTGGAGTACTATATTTCTATTTGTTTTAAATTTGTAACACAGTGTTAAATTTTATAGATAATCTATAGAAATCTCCGATAATCTACTTTACCAAATTCTAAATAATCTTTCATGTTTTGCTCTACATCTTCATCATCCCAGTTTGTATTAGACTCTCCAGCCCTATGATAGTTATTTTTATTAAGAATAAATTGATTGTATAGTTTTAATATTTTATTTTCTGAAAATTCTTTCTGGCATATATTTATATAATTATTGAAATCTAGCGTTCTTACACTATCTCTTTTTATATGAGGCATATTTTTTTCAAAACCTTGATAGGTGTCATGTAGTCCATCACTGGTAAATAACCTAGTTATGGGAGCTAAAGCCAAATCTAATTCTAAGTAAGCATTATAAAAACTACCATCATTTTCTATTCTTAAATATTTATCTAAACAATGAAGTATCCCTAAATATTGAAATTGGTTAAATGTGATAGGATCATCTTTTAATTTTTGTTGTACTTTGGTAAACAATACATCATTAGAAAATGCTACCTGGCTAAATAAACATAAAATCATTAGAATAAGTTTTTTCATATTACTTAAGCTCCCAAAAATAGATTTCAAATGCCGCTTTATAATAACTATGTCCTTCTCCACCAATAACATTACCATTAACCCATAATGTAACATGACCACTTGCCCTAAAATCCCGAGGGCTATTAGGTTTCATGGCGTATATTCCTTTTCTATTTCCAATTCTATCAACTATATTTCTATATTCTTTTGGTGACGGTATTGTTTCCTCTGGTTTTCCAAAGTTATTATTAAGCCATTTAACCATATTGGCAGCACTAACTATTACTGATTTTCCTTTAAATGGTCCTTGTAGTATAGGATATTCTCCTCTAATTTTTACACCAGCATTAAGTAATCCTAATGATAGCCTTGTTGCACAAGCATTTCCAAAAGTTGAACTGTCGTAATCTTTCCCAAAAATAGAAGTAAATACCGAATGAGCATCAAGATCGTCAATCATTCCATTTCGCTCTACTTTGGGATACCCTTCATATACTTTATTCCAAGGCGGTCTAGCTACATTAAGCGCTCTCTGAACCTTACCACTTCTAGTATTTATATTCGCACCCATTATTTATCTCCATTTATTAAAATAATTTCATTAGAAAAAACATTCTTTACAACCGCTATGCCATCTTTATTTACGATACCAAAAACATTTAATGTCTCTTTCCCTTGTTCAGAGTCATATTCAATCACTGCCTCTACACTTTCACCCTCTTGATAATTTTGAGTAACAATATGTAAATTCAGATCCGAATAATGTCGAGATTTTTCATCTAATTGAATTTCTTCATCTCCATAAGACCAGTATAATTCTTTAACAATTTTTTCTTTTTGTTCGTTAGGCGCTTTATTCTCATGCTCCACCTCCGTCTCCTGCAACCCGATATGCTTGCCGTCCAGCCATATCCCTTCCCCGTTCATCAATATCGTGTTCTTACCAAAACGCAGCAGGATTTTGCCGTTATCCATCGTAATCGAAGTCTGCTCTCCCACTTCCAGTTCAATTTGGTTCGCGGCATATTTAAAAATATCTTTTGCCTGTGTGCTTCTTAACAGGCTGACGGTTTCTATCAAATTGCCGGAAAGCACGTTTTTAATATCATTGCCGGTATACACCGTGGTGCTTCGACCTTTGCCGATAGTGGTGGTTTGGCTGCCCTTCACATCAAAAGTGCGGTTGTTTTTCACCGTGTTTCGCTGGTCATGCTTAACCAACGTCTCCATGTCCCTTTCCGCCTGCATGTAAAATAATTCGTCATTGGTGGCGTCATCAAACATGATACTGTTATAACCGCTTCCTTTGTAAGTCTTCGATTTGATATGCATTTGCGTTTTGCTTTGCGGTAAATTGCCCGGCGGGACCTGCACGGCGTTGTACACCCGTCCGGTAATCAGCGGTTGGTCCGGGTCGCCTTCCTGGAAGCTGACGATGACCTCCTGTCCGATACGCGGTAAGGCGAGCATTCCCCAGCCCTGTCCCGCCCACGGGCTTGCCACCCGTATCCAGCAAGAGCTGTGGTCGTCTCCTTTGCCATATCTGTCCCAGTGAAACTGCACCTTCACCCGCCCCTGGTCATCGGTGAAGATTTCCTCTCCTGCAGGGCCTGTCACGGTTGCCGTCTGCGGTCCGCTGATTTGCGGCTTTTGCGGGAAGTTGCTACGGTAGTTTTGGCTTCTCGGGATGAACTCAAATTGACTGTAAAGCGTCGTCCCTTCACTTTCCGGCGTAAAAAATGCCTCTTCTTTTAATGCCTGCGCCTGTTCGCCGTGATGATGCACGGCTATCGGTTGCCATAAGGTGTTAAAACGTGCCGTCGGATGTCCGCTTAACGCAATCAAACGTCCCACCGCAATGCCGATATCATTACTTTCACCTACACCGATATTCGCATCCCGCCGTAAACTGTCCAAACGGGTTTGCGTATAATATTGCCCTCTACCGTCTTTATAACGTCCCGGGTAATCATAATGGCTGTAAAGCCCGTGAAACGCCTCCGACTCCGTTTGTGCTTGCTTCTCCGACAGATACTCCGCCTGCCAGTACGGTTTCTTAAAGGTGTAGTCTTTCTGTTGTACATAGTCCGGGCGCAATTGTCGGGCAAATTTAAAGGTAAAGACCTTTTTCTCAAAAGTCGGTGCAAGGCGGTTCGGGTTATATGGCAGAGTCAACGCATTATTCGTCGCAAGCTTTTGCCATTTGTCACAAAATACCACCGTTTCCGCACCGCTGTCGTGCTGCTCAAAATAAAAGAATATCCCTTCTTCACCCAATAATCGCTGTAAAAACTCAAAATCCGTTTCCCGGTATTGCACGCAAAATTCCCGACGCGTATGAACCCGTTCGTTGTCCAGCAGATAACGGTAAGCGGCGATGTGATGTTCTTTCAATAAGGTTTGGAGAATATCCTGAACGGATTTTAACTGGAAGATGCGGCTGTTACGACGGAGGGTTAAACGATGCAGTTGCGCAGTCACTTTGACGCGATAGAACGTTTGCCTGAAACCGCTATCACCTTGTTCGGCAAAGGCGACTATACCGTTGATATTGCCCTGTAGTACGCCGTCCTGCCACACTTTAAATTCTGCCGGGTTATCCAGCAAAATATCTAAATCAATATCAGCGGTGTTTGGTGCACTTAACAACAAATCCACTTCATACAATTCGTTGTAACGCGACCGATAATCAAAACGCACCACACTGAAGGTTTCCGCCGGTACGCCTGCGATATGAAAGGTGAATTGTAAACCACTAGGTAAACGTTGGGATAAAGACTGCAGAACAGTGGAAGGAGAAGTCATTTGGTTGCCTTAATCTTATTGTTATCATTTGAATTATTGTGAAGTGGGCAGAATTATAATGTAACTTTTTTGGTTTTCCAATGGTGATTAATTAAACAACGCTAAAATTTTTTATTTAAAGAGATAAATAACAAAAGTGCGGTGGTTTTTCTGAGTATTTTTTCCTCTAAGAATCATCCGTTGAGCTTGGTGTGGCTTTTCTCTGTAACGGCAAGCCTGTTTTTACATCCCCCCCTGCTTTATCCGCCAGTTTTTGCATCAGCTCATCAGAAGGTTTTGCCGGGGATGGACCTTCATACCAACGCTGAAAGGCGATTTTGCCGTCCCATGCCGGAAGCAGGGCAGGCGGGAGCGGGACAATTTCATCTAGGTCGGGGACTTTGGGGTTGAGATAATATTTTTGAGATAAATATTCACCGATCATTTTATAGCGAATGGCGCGTTCAGAATCTCGGGTTAATGCAAGGTAATAAAAATCTTCCTGAGAAAAACCTGTTCCGAAGCCTCTTGATAAGTATCTTGCAGAAGCATCATTTCCATTTTTCACTCCTTGGTGAAAATATTTTACAGCTTGTTTATATTGGTTTTCATCTTGGCTAATAATTCCTAAACTATTTGAGGCATCCCCCCCCTTGATTAGAAACACATTCTAATAATTTCAAACGAATATTTTTTCTTATTTCAAATGTTCTCTTATCTTTTAATCGTATAATCACTTCAGCCAATTCATATTGGGCTTCTTTGTTTCCCAGCTCTGCCGCTTTGCGTAAAAACACCAATTCCTCATTTTCATTCACTGTAAAAACTTTATCGTTTTTCAGGTAAAA
This sequence comes from Aggregatibacter actinomycetemcomitans, assembly GCA_017160915.1. Classification (GTDB taxonomy): domain Bacteria; phylum Pseudomonadota; class Gammaproteobacteria; order Enterobacterales; family Pasteurellaceae; genus Aggregatibacter; species Aggregatibacter actinomycetemcomitans_B. Next base: position 138 of record JACAWG010000082.1, on the reverse strand, counting down.
ATACATTTTATAATGGGCTACGGCAGGAAGTTGTTTTTCCAGTTGCTTATTTAAACGATCTATTTCAACCCAAGGATTTCCGACTGCGATTCGCCCGCTACTTAGTAAGTATTGCAGTCTGACATTGGCTTTATAGTC
>JACAWG010000081.1:93814-99735 GCA_017160915.1 Aggregatibacter actinomycetemcomitans | reverse complement strand
CATGACAAAGCGCCCGGATTCAGAAACCTTAGTCGCCACCTCCGGCAGAACGGACAATAGAATAAAGAAAAATACCGTTTCATCTGCCGGTGTAACCCCGCCCACATTAAACGACATCGGCTCCCTTGCCGGCAAAACCAATTTAGTTGCGGCAGTCATCGGCGATGAGAAACTGGCGAAACGGGCGGCTCGGGTACAGGAACGGGTAGCGCAGGTACAACAGGGCGTGGCTATCGGTAAAGAGGTGATTCAACGGGTTCAGCAATGGGGCAAAAAACCGCCGTTGAGCGGTATTGGCGGCGAGGTCGGCGGCGCACCTTCCGTTCAGTCGGCACTATCCGCATTACTCGGGCGTTCGCCGAGCGGTCTGCAATTTACGTTTCACTCCGCCGGGTTACCTGCCGACAGCTTTGAGGTTTTGGGGTTTGATTTATGGGATGGCTACAGCGAAGCCTTTACCCTGAATCTGGAACTGAGCAGTAAAAATGAGGCGGTGCCTTTCGCCGCCGTATTGGACAATGAAGGCTATCTCACCTTTTGGCAAAACGGGCAGGAAGTCAGACGTCTCACCGGCATCGTCACCGAATTCGAACAAGGCGACCGGGGTTTCCATCACACTTTCTATCGCCTGCAACTGCGCCCCGCCCTTTGGCGTTTAAGCCTGCGCTCCAATTCCCGTATCTTCCAGCAAAAAGATATCCAAACCATTCTCTCCACCCTACTGAATGAAAATAAAGTCACCGACTATCGCTTTATGCTGCGCGACGCCCATCCCGAACGGGAGTTCTGCGTGCAATACCGCGAAACCGATTTGGCGTTCTTTGAACGTTTAAGTGCCGAGGAAGGGTTATTCTATTATTTCGACGCTCAAGGCGTGTTGGTTATCAGCGACGATGCAACCACCTTAAATAATGAAAAAGCCGTTGCCTTAAACTACAATCCCAACAAGAACGCGCAGTTACAGGAAAACACCGTTACCCGCTTTGCCCACAGTGAGCGGGTGAGGGTCTCTAAGACGACATTAAAGGACTACACCTTTAAAAAGCCGTTATGGGAAGCCGCCTTTAGCGAAGAAGCCAAAGACACCGGGGCACAACGTGCCATGTATGAGCATTATGCCTTTCCGGGGCGTTTTAAAGACGGGCGCGGTAAGCAGTATAGCCGTTACCGCCTGGAAAGCTTACGCCGTGATGCCCATAACGGACGCGGTGAAAGTAACAGCCCGTTGCTGATGGCGGGCGGATTAATCGACTTACAGCGTCATCCCAATGGGGCGTTTAACACCCTGTGGCAGTTAAGCCGGGTGCATTACCATGCCGAACAGGCGCAGGGCGCACAGGGTGAAGCCGGTGAACGGGGCACCCATTTAACCGCCGCCTTCGAATGTTTACCCCGTCATCAGACCTGGCGCCCGGCAGTCAAACGCAAGCCGTTGGTGGAGGGACCGCAGCCGGCGATTGTCACCGGACCGAAAGGTGAGGAGATTTATACCGACAACTTCGGGCGTATTCGTCTGCACTTCTTATGGGACCGGGAAGGAAAACGGGATGACCACAGCTCCTGCTGGATTCGGGTGACCCAACCCTGGGCGGGTAAAGGCTGGGGGATGGTAGCGATTCCCCGGGTCGGATATGAAGTGCTGGTGGACTTCCTGGAAGGCGACCCGGACCAGCCGATTGTCACCGGACGCACCTATCATGCCAATATGCCGTTGCCGGGCAAACTGCCGCAGAACAAAACCCAGATGCACCTGATGTCACAGACCTATAAGGGCGGCGGACATAACGGGATGATGATGGAAGATGAGCAGGGTAAACAGCGTTTGGATTTTCATGCCCAACATGATATGAATACCCTGGTGCTTAATGACCGCACCACCAATGTGGGCGGAAATCATACCGAGACGGTGAAAGGCGAACAGAAAATCAGTGTGAATCAGAGCCGTTATAAAGAAGTGGTTGGTGATGAGGTGCAGACTATCGGCAAGAATCAGGAGATTTATGTCGGACAGGATTATCAGCTGAATGTCACGGGTGAGCTGTTGATGAAGTCGGGTGCGGATAATATTGTGTTTGAGACTGCCGGCGCTAAGCTGACCCTGTTTAAGAACGGTAATATTGACCTGATGGGTAAGAGTGTTGTGATATTGGGTGAGATGGTTGACTTGAATCCGGGTGGCAGTGTGGCGGCAACCGGCGCTTACAGTGCCGAGGGTGATGCGGGAAATGGGTCTTCGACACAGACAAATAGCCCGGATTCGCCACAGATGAAAGTGAAGTTTTTACAGTCACCGCATTCTAAAAAACCAATGATAGGTATGCCATATACATTACTTGCTGATGGCAAAGAGTTGAAAAAAGGTATGACTGACCGTGCCGGTGAAGTTGAAGTTACTCATGAGGAAGGCACAAAGCAGTATGAGGTCCGTTTCGCCAATGGAGCAGTCTATTCCGTATCGATGGAAGAACAATTTGAGAAAGATAGCAACAAAGATGAATTAATTAATGAGGGATTCTATTCTTCTTCGGAAGATTCATCTTTAGCCACGGCAAAAATATATTCAGAATTAGTAAACGGCTTTTTGAAAGGGAACTAAAATATGAGTGAAAACAAAACTAAGATTCCGACAACGAAAGATAAGTTATGCGCCACCGTGAATTTTGACTGGTTTCTCAAAGATGCCGAAAAATTTGATAACGGAACGCAAAGTGAAAAGGTGCCGGCGAGGTTTAAAGCGTTGGTTAATGGCAAAGAAGCCTTTGAAGAGTTGCATAACCGAATTGAGAAAGCCAAATCTTGTATTGATATAGCGATTTGGGGTTTTCAACCTTCCATGCATTTTAAACGCGACGGCGAATCCCCCTGCATTGGCGATTTGTTGATTCAAAAAGCCCTTGAGGGAGTAAAGGTACGTATTCTGGTATGGAGTATGTGGGGCAATATACAGACATTTCTAGAGGCTAATTTAGGTAATAAGCCCGGTGTCTTTAAAGGGCGTGAAAAGGGTGTAACTGACGCACAGGCAGACTATGATCGTTGGTGGTTTGAAGCCATTAGGGGAAATTTGGACGAAGTTATTGTGAATAACCGGACTGAAGGTGTTATCCACGTATGGAACGTCGATGAAATAGAGAAACATAAAAAGCTGACTGAATTTACCAAATCACCGAAGCGGACAAATTTGGTATATAAAAATCGCCATGTAGCAAAGCAGGAAAATAATTATAAGGACAAGACATTACCCGAAGAAGCCCGGCGCATCCATCAACATAACTTTAAAGATACCACCTTGCCGGACGGTTCTTATAATTTCGCATTAAAATATGCGCCGTCTCACCATCAGAAAACAGTGTTAATTGATTATGATAGGCCTGAGATTGCGGTGGGCTTTGTGTTAGAACACAATATGGTGGATAACTATTGGGATACGGACGAACATTCATTAAAAACCACGGCGCCAAACAGGGGGAAAAATAGCCCTACACCACTTCAGGATGTTTCTAGCATTGTTACAGGACGCGTGTTATGGGACATTAATCATAACTTTTGTCAATCTTGGGACAGGGAAAACAATAAACAATGGGGGGATGATGAAGTTGAGACGAATTTGATGTCAAAACGAAAAGGATTCACCCGTGAACACTATAATTATAACACTAGTTTAGTGGAAGGAAGCCTGGAGGTCATGGCGCAAATTGTACGTACTTATGATCAACCTGATATTGAAGACATTATGAAGGTCTATTTAAAAAACATTAAACAGACCACCAGTTATCTTTATACGGAAAACCAGTATTTTCGTTTTCCGCCGCTGGTGAGGGAGTTTATCGCCCATTGGGAAACTCTGAAAAATTGCGGACGGGCAGAAGGACCGATTCATTGGTTTACGGTGACTAATTCATTGGATGGCGGTATTGGTTCCGGGACTTATACCACCAATGAAATGTTTAAGTTATTGGGCAAGCAGGATGTGATGCCGAATGTGGCGAGAGAGATTCACCGACAAGAGCTAGAGTTTGAGTTAGGCAAACGCAAAGTTAATCAAGCGGTGTTGTTTCATCGAGTAACGAAATCCCCGACGCCGGAAGGCAAAGCGGCTGCGGAGCAGGAATATCAAGCCAATGAACAGGAAATTAAACGCCTTGAAAAAGAGATTGCCGATGTCAAAGCCAAGCAACGTGAAGCGGAGAAACAACAGGAAAAGCAACAAGCTGAAAACAATGAAAGCAACAACGCATCGGGTTCCGTTGAGAATCAGGAATTAAGTAAAGAAGAAGCGAATTTAACCAAAGAGTTGGGGTATGAATTCAGTGATACGCCGGGGATTAAAGCGCATATTTGCACCTTAATGCCGAAAGATGAGAACGGCAACTATGTGCATCGTTACAAAGATAAAAGTGGCAAAGAGCTACCGGCGGAGGTGTATGTGCATTCAAAAGTGACCATTATGGACGATGTATTTACCGTTATTAGCTCGGCGAATTTAAACACCCGCAGCATGCAGGTGGATACGGAATTGGGGATTATTATGGAATGCAATGAGGTGGCGGAAGGACTGCGAAAACGCTTATGGGATTTACACACCAATAAGAACAGCGCAGCAAATCCGGATGATATGCATGATTATGCGGTAGCGAAAGAGGCATTCTATCAATGGCAACAATTAATTGACACAAATAAAAAATTGAATGGTACGGGGAACTCTCCAAATTGTGCCTTACGAGAATTTTACCGGGTAGATCCAACAGTAAGTCGGAGTGACTAATGGTAGCGCGTATTTTTAAAACGATAGTGATTGTTATGGTTGCCATAATCGGATTAGTCATTTGGGCAGGTAACAGTTTATTCAATGGTGTTAATTTGGGCGGTGCAGGTCATTCTAGCCCTCCCGGTATGATTGATGAATATAAAGCGAGAAAACTCAGCATGGACAAAATGGAACAGTTGCAGGCGAAGTTAGCCTTTACCTGTAAACACGAAGAAAAACCGGAACTCTCCCAAGAAACCCAACAACTCTATAACTACGCCCTGTATCATGACCTACACAATATGTGGACAGGTAAAAAAGGCGATGCCGTGTGGAATGGGTTGGCACATTATTATCGCATTGCGGCTGCCAACGGCGACTATAAAGCCAATCTACGGCTACAATATCTGCTGAAAAGCGGACGAATCAGTTCCGATATGCCACAAACGGAAGTACATAATCTGAATGAAGCGTTGGCGAAACAGCTGCCGGCAACGGCTTACTATAACCTGTATGGTTATCTGGATGTGGGCTATGGAGTGCGTACGGAGAAGGACGGCAAATACGCTTACTTAAGAAAAGCGGCGGATTTAGGCAGTCGGGAAGCGCAGTATGTGGTGGCTGATATGTTGGAACAAATTAATGATGAAGCCACATTACAATTAAGAGTAAAGCTGGCTGAAAAATTGCTCTCTTGCGCTTCCGAGCAAGGGCTAGGTAAAGCTTCAAATAGTTTAGGTATTGGTTTTAGAATAAATAAAGAGTATTCAAAAGCATTAGTAGCATTTCATCAGGGAGTAAAAAATGGAGATTCGCAGTCTGCGGGACAATTAGCTGATTCATTTAATGAGAAGACAACCCCTGAAAATAAACTTGATTTTTTAAATTTGCAGCCTGATCCTGAACGTTCTCGGCGATACAAGATAATTTGGAACTACTTGTATGATTATGACTACCTCCAACCCAAAGTTCCCGACCTGGACGAAATCGTACCATTGCCACCTGCTCCATTACCCGAATGGGATGGCAAAATCGCCTTCCAGCGTTGGTTTGAAGGCGCCGCCCCGGCAAAACCCGACGAAGCATTGGTGCACCGTTTAGCACTGCTGGCGGGATTAAACCCTGATACTGGGTTAGACGAGAAAACCGGTATGCCGAAGAAACCGACAAAATA
>JACAWG010000081.1:92442-93764 GCA_017160915.1 Aggregatibacter actinomycetemcomitans | reverse complement strand
CCGGTATGCCGAAGAAACCGACAAAATAAGCAAAAAATCCACCGTACTTTGGCGTCAGTCGGCTTAAAAGTGCGGTGGTTTTTTACGGTGTTTTTAATGACGTTTGAACGTTTAATTTGTGTATATCTCATTTTAGGTCTGAGTGGTTGAATGGTCGCAGAAATTTTTAAATGGGTGGTTATCTTATTTATTGCAATAATTTTTTTAGTCTATTGGGGTATCAGTACTGTACTCGATAGCGGTATAACCGTAGGCGGAACGGCTAGCGGATATTCAGGCAAAAATTCGATTACAAGGACAATAGATGCTCAGCAAATAGAAAAAGCAAATCGCGATAAAATGAATCAATTGCAGGCGAAGTTAGCCTTTACCTGTAAACACGAAGAAAAACCGGAACTCTCCGAAGAAACCCAACAGCTCTATAACTACGCCTTGTATCATGATCTGCATAATATGTGGACAGGTAAAAAAGGCGATGCCGTGTGGAACGGGTTGGCTCGCTATTACCGTATTGCGGCAATGAACGGTGACTATAAAGCCAATCTACGGCTGCAATATCTGCTCAAAAGCGGACGTATTAGTTCCGATATGCCACAAACAGAAGTACATAATCTGAATGAAGCGTTGGCGAAACAGTTGCCTGCCACCGCTTACTATAACCTGTATGGTTATTTGGATGTGGGCTATGGGGTGCGTACGGAAAAGGACGGCAAATACGCTTATCTGAGAAAAGCGGCGGATTTAGGCAGTCGTGAGGCGCAGTATGTTGTTGGGGATATACTAACGGACATCAATGATGAAGAAACACGACCGTTACGTTTAAAAATTTATGAACAATTATTGGCTTGTGCTTCTGAGCCGGGATTGGGTGATGCTTCGGAAATGCTAGGAATTGCTTTAGAAAGGAAAAAAGAATATCAAAAAGCTATAGCGGTATTTCATCAAGGAGTTAAAAATGGTAGCGAACTTTCTGCTAATGTTTTAGCAAGAGTATTTAATAACACAAGAGAAAAAGACTACTTAGAAAACTTGAATCTTAAAAAAGATAGTGAACGTGCACGTCGCTATAAAATTATTGGTGATTATCTTTATAATAAAGACTATCTCCAACCCAAAGTCCCTGACTTAGACGAAATCGTACCATTGCCACCGGCACCCCTGCCCGATTGGGATGGCAAAATAGCCTTTCAGCGTTGGTTTGAAGGGGAGCCACCGGCAAAACCGGATGAGGCACTAGTGTACCGTTTAGCACTGCAAGCGGGATTAAACCCTGATACCGGGTTAGACGAGAAAACCGGTATGCCGAAGAAACCGACAAAATA
>JACAWG010000081.1:81968-92392 GCA_017160915.1 Aggregatibacter actinomycetemcomitans | reverse complement strand
CCGGTATGCCGAAGAAACCGACAAAATAAGCAAAAAATCCACCGCACTTTGGCGTTCAATCGCTCTAAAAGTGCGGTCATTTTTTTCGATATTTTTAATTACCAGTATTGATTGATTTGTTCGCGGATGGCTTCGGCGGTGGCTTTGCCGTTTTCGCCCACTAATGCGCGACCTGCAATGAAGGCTTTGGCGTTTTTGATGTCTTTGAACAAATGAATGTCTTTTGGCACGATGCCGCCGGTGATGGAGAGTTGAAGCCCTAAAGCCGATAATTGTTTCATGAGTTCTACGTCTTCCGGTGTCCAGCCTTTGCCGGCAAGTTCGGCATCCCGTGAGCGGTGGTAAATGGCTTGCGTCACACCTAACGCAACCCAGTCTTTGGCGTCATCTAATGTCCAGTTGCCGTAAATTTCGATTTGAATTTCTTTCTTCACTTTGAGATTCGGGTGAGCTGCGTTGAATTCGTCGGCAACTTTTTTACATGCCGCTTTGGTGGCAGGGTGGGCGGCGGCGGAGACGGTGAGCCAGTCGGCACCGGCTTCAAATGCCATTTTGGCTAGAATTGCGCCGCCGTCGGTGGTTTTCAGATCGCACACGATGATGTGGTCCGGGTGTAATGCGCGTAGGGTGGAAACCGCTTTCATGCCTTCAGCACAGGCAAGAATCGTGCCCACTTCAATGATTTCCACTAAATTTTCCGCTTGTTTGGCATCTGAGACGGCTTTTTCCAGGCTGAGTGAATCTAAGGCGATTTGAAGTAATGGTTTGCTCATCTTTGTTTTCCTCTGTCAATTTTCATTCATAAAAGTGCGGTTGATTTTGGCGATGTTTTTCAACCTTGAAGCTAGGTTACGCATTTAATGCGGCATCAATAACGGCGAGAACTTCTTCCGTGGTTTTGCAATCCAGGAATTTTTGGATATTCACGCCGTCATCGCTGTCGGGATCGTCGAAAATTTGAGTGATTTCCATGATGCCTTCCATATGGGAATTGGAATCGCTGCCGGCAAGGGTGAGTAGCACGGAAATAGGTTCGCCGTCGAGATCCACCGGCGCGCTTAATGTGGTTAAGCCGAATGCGGTTTTAATCACGCCTTCTTCCGGGCGGGCGTGCGGCATGGCAAGCCCCGGAGCGAGAACGATATAAGGTCCGAGCTTTTTGATGTTGTTGACGATATTGTCGTAATAACGCGGTTCGATGGCACCTGAAGCGACCAGTAAATCCGTACCGATTTTAATGGCTTCTTCCCAGCTGGACGCAGATTGGTTGAGTTTGATGGAATTATTTTCGATAAGGGATTCTTTTAGCATGTCGTTACTCCTTTTGAGATAGGACTTCCCCTGTGACGCAGGGGAAGTCAGGTGATTAGGCGGAATGATGTTTATTGATTAATTCGACCAATTCATCGCCGAAAGAGTTCGGGTTAAGCATATTTTGTACGCCGAGTACTGCTTTGCCTTCGCCCACTTCAATTTCGCCGGCTAAGTGTTTGGACGCAACGATAATATCCACTTCGTTGAGTTTGCCTTTATAGTCGGTTACCGCACAGGAATCCATAATATTCGGAATGCCGCGTTTGTCCAGATAACCTTTGATCTTCATTTTCATCATCATGGAAGAACCTTGACCGGAACCGCATACGGCTAAGATACGAATCGGGCGCTCGCCGCTTTGCTCTGCCGGTTGTGCTTCACGTTGCACTTCGGTGACAGGTTCGTCGTCTAAGTTGTAACCGTCCATTTGTTCCAACGTTTTGCCTGCGGCAGCCGCGGCAGCTTCGTCGGCACGCAATTTTTTAGAAGCGAAGAACATATAAACCAGGGAGAGGGCGACGATAACAAAGAAGAAGAACGGAATGCTCACAATACCTTGTAAGATCGGTGGGAATAATAACGCCCAGTCCGCCATCCCCATCCAACCGTTGAAGGTAGTGCCTTGGCTTGCCAAGAGCTGAATGACCCAGGCGGAACCCAACACTTCGATGATACCCATCACGAAACAGATTTTCATGACCGCTTTCCAGCCGCCGAAGTGGTTGGCGAAGACGCCGATGGTGGCGTTGGAGAAGAACATCGGGATAAAGCCCGGAATGATTAAAATCGGTGCGCTGAAGCCGAGCAGGATACCTACCGCTACGAATTGACCGATAGCACCCCACATGAAACCGAATACCATGGCGTTCGGGGAGAAGGCGTAAATCGCCGCACAGTCAATGGCGAGTACCGCATTTGGAATCACCCGTTCGGAAATCCCTTTAAAGGCTTCCGATAACTCGGCGACGAACATACGCACACCCATAACGATAATTTGAATGGCGACGGCGAATTTTAAACCGGTTTCTAAAATGTAAATTGACCAGTGGGTTTTGCCCGCCATAGTTTGCAGATTATCCAATCCGAAGGAAAGTAAAATAATGCCGAAGAACACGGACATAACAATAGCGGTGGCGGAGATACTGTCGTGGAAAATGTGTAACCATTTCGGTAAATCCATGTGATCCACGTTGTCATTTTTATCACCCAGTTTCGGTGCGATTTTGGTGGCAATCCATGAGGCGACCTGTTGTTGGTGACCAATGGAGAAGCCGGCACCGCCGGTAACGGATTGAGTGGCTTTATACATAATATTAGAGGAAATCCCCCAATATAATGCCATGATGACCGCCGTATAAATAACGGTTTCCCACATAGAGGCGCCGATGATCATATAGAACACCGCAACCAGCCCCGCTTGTTGGAACATGATATGACCGGTAAGCATGATGGTGCGAATACCGGTAAAACGTCTGAATACCACTAATAAAATATTTAATGCCAGCGCCAATAACACGGCATAACCCACCCAGCCGTAGTTATCGCCCATGGTTTGGATGGTCGCCTGCATACTGGTGTAAGGGTCAATGACCGCACCGGTTAAATTATGGAACTTCGCCAGATTTTCAATAATCGGTTTAAAACCGGCAACCAAGGTCGCCGCCCCCACTTGTACCAACATAAAGCCCACGATGGTTTTAATCGTGCCTTTGATAATGGTTGCCGTGTCTTTTCTTAACAGAATATAACCGATACAGGCTACGATACCGAGCAGTAACGGCGCTTTAGATAGGATCTGTTCGTTGATCCACATGAAGATTTCCATAGTGATATTCTCCTAATGGTATTGATATTAAGCACGGCGAACCGGGCTAATCATTTATGTGCCGAGGGTTCGGTATAAATGCGATCTGCTAAATAATAACGATTCCCAATGTATTGTGAAAGATTATTTTTGACAATTTGTGAGCGAAATCACAGTTTTTAATCGTATGTAATCATCTCATGATGATGGATTATTGAATTTATGGTTATGGATTATGCAGTTACGCAAAGTAGAGATGGTCTGTATTTGTTGAGATTAAAGTGGTCGGATAAGTTATTTCAGCTTTTTCTCAAAAAAGTTGAAAAAAAAGATTCCATTTATGTGAATGATTGTTTATGATTGTAAATGATTAAATTTATTCTCCCTGAAACTTAAATATAAGGAGTTAGCATATGGCTAAAGTTAATGAAATTACCCGTGAAAGTTGGATTCTTTCTACTTTCCCAGAGTGGGGCACTTGGTTAAATGAAGAAATTGAGAACGAAGTGGTTCCTGAAGGCAATTTTGCCATGTGGTGGTTAGGTTGTGTCGGCGTGTGGATCAAAACGCCTGCCGGTGCCAATATTTGTATGGATTTATGGTGCAGTCGCGGTAAAAGTACCAAAAAAGTAAAAGACATGGTGCGCGGTCACCAAATGGCGAACATGGCGGGCGTGCGTAAATTACAACCGAACCTGCGTGCCCAGCCGATGGTGTTGGATCCGTTTGCCATCAATGAAGTGGATTTTATTTTGGCTTCCCATTATCACAGCGACCATATTGACGTAAACGTTGCGGCGGCAATTGTGAATAATCCGAAATTGGATCATGTGAAATTTGTCGGCCCGTGGCATTGCGCCGAATTGTGGAAAAAATGGGGGGTGCCGGAAGAGCGTATTATCGTGGTAAAACCGGGTGATGTGGTGAAACTGAAAGACGTTGAAATTCACGCATTGGATTCTTTTGACCGCACTTGCTTGGTGACATTGCCGGTGGAAGGCGCGGAAGAACAAGGCGGCGAATTAAAAGGTCTTTGCCCGTCTGATGAAGAAATGGGACGTAAAGCGGTGAACTATGTGTTCAAAACACCGGGCGGTAATATTTATCACGGTGCAGACTCTCACTATTCCATTCAATTTGCTAAACACGGTAAAGAATTCGATATTGATGTGGCATTGAATAACTACGGTGAAAACCCGGTAGGTATTGCCGATAAAATGACTTCAATTGATTTACTTCGTATGGCAGAATGTTTGCGCACCAATGTCATCATCCCTGTTCACCACGACATTTGGACTAACTTTATGGCAAGCACGCAGGAAATTATCGACTTATGGCGTATGCGTAAAGATCGCTTGCAATATAAATTCCATCCGTTTATCTGGGAAGTCGGCGGTAAATATGTGTATCCGCGTGATAAAGATCTGATTGAATATCATCATCCGCGCGGTTTTGATGATTGCTTTGAGCAGGAACCGAACATCCAGTTTAAATCTATGCTTTAAGTTAACTAAAATATTGCCGTCGCTTTTTAGCGGCGGCAATTCTTAGGCGGTTCATTAGGTTACGGATGGCAGAAATAATAAAGGAAAACATAATGAACGAGAGTTATCGTCATCATCAAATATTAGATTTACTGAAAGAACGAACGCTTCTTTCGACCAACGAAATTATCGATACCTTTAACATCTCGCCGGCAACAGCACGTCGCGATATTAACAAATTAAATGAGCAAGGATTACTGAAAAAGGTGCGCAACGGCGCCGAATACCTTGCCCTGAACGGCAAAAAATACGCAAGAACCCGTGTTGTCAATAATGCCGAAGAAAAACAACGCATTGCCGAAGCCGCGGCAAAACTCTGTGAAAACGGGCAAAGTGTCGTACTGACTTGCGGCACCACCATGCAAATGCTGGCGGATAGCCTGTGCGGGCGCAATGTGCAGATCATTACCAACTATTTGCCTTTGGCGAATTTCCTCATTGAACATAATCATGACGATGTCGTCATTATGGGCGGTCAATACAATAAAAATAAAGCGGTGACCTTATCCCTGAACTCCACGAACGAACCGGCGTATGCCGCCAATATTATGTTTACCAGCGGCAAAGGCATGACCACAGACGGCTTATACAAAACGGATATGATTATCGCCAATTCGGAACAGCATATTTTATCCAAAGTCAGCAAACTGGTTGCGTTGGTTGACAGTTCAAAGCTCGGACGTGAAGTCGGCATGTTGTTTAGCGAACTGAAAGACATTGATTTATTGGTGACCGGAAAAGAAGCCGATCCAAAGATTATTCGGGAATTAAGAGACAAAGGGTTAGAGGTTATTCTTGCCTGATGTGACGGATTTACTGCTGATACATAAGTAAAGGAGTGTATTGTGAGAAAACATAAATTGGGTATTTATGAAAAAGCCCTGCCGAAAAATATTAGCTGGCAGGATCGCCTGTCCATCGCCAAAGCCTGCGGTTTTGATTTTGTCGAAATTTCTATCGATGAAACCGATGAGCGTTTGGCGCGTTTGGATTGGAGCGAAAAAGAACGCATTCAGTTGGTGAAAGCCATTATCAAAACCGGCGTCACCATTCCTTCCATGTGCCTTTCCGGGCATCGCCGTTTTCCCTTCGGCAGTCGTGACGAAGCAACCCGCGCCAAAGCTTATGAAATCATGGAAAAAGCCATTAAATTAGCCGTCGATTTAGGCATTCGTACCATTCAGTTGGCGGGCTATGACGTGTATTACGAAGAGCAGGACGAAGGCACCATTCAACGCTTCCAAGAAGGCTTGCAATGGGCGGTGGAACTGGCGGCAAGTAATCAAGTGACCATTGCGGTGGAAATTATGGATACGCAATTTATGAGTTCCATCAGTCGCTGGAAAAAATGGGATGACATTATCAAATCGCCGTGGTTCACCGTGTATCCCGATCTCGGCAATTTAAGCGCGTGGAACGATAACGTGGCGGAAGAATTGAAGCTGGGTATCGATAAAATCTCCGCCATTCACCTGAAAGACACTTACAAAGTCACCGACACCTGCAAAGGACAATTCCGTGACGTACCGTTCGGTGACGGTTGTGTGGATTTTGCCGCTTGTTTCAAAACATTGGCAGAATTGAATTATCGCGGCGCATTTTTAATTGAAATGTGGACGGAAAAAGCGGAAGAACCGATTGCGGAAATTATTAACGCCCGTCGTTGGATTGAACAAAAAATGAAAGAAGGTGGTTTTCCATGTTAGAAGAACTTAAAGAAAAAGTCTTAAAAGCAAATCTGGCGTTACCGAAATACAATTTGGTGACTTTCACTTGGGGCAACGTTTCCGCCATTGATCGCGAAAAAAATCTGGTGGTGATCAAACCTTCCGGCGTGGAATACGATGTCATGACCGCCGAAGACATGGTGGTGGTGGATTTATTCACCGGCAAAGTGGTGGAAGGCAGCAAAAAACCGTCTTCCGACACGCCGACCCATTTGGAATTGTATCGCGAATTCCCGACCATCGGCGGCATCGTGCACACCCATTCCCGCCACGCCACCATCTGGTCACAAGCGGGCGAAGATCTTATCGCCGCAGGCACCACCCACGCCGATTATTTCTACGGCGCCATTCCTTGCACCCGCAAAATGACCCCGGCGGAAATTCAAGGCGAATATGAGTTAGAAACCGGCAAAGTTATCGTGGAGACCTTCCGCAAACGCGGCATTGATCCGAAAGACGTCCCTGCCGTATTGGTGCATTCCCACGGTCCATTCGCCTGGGGAACGGACGCCGACAACGCCGTGCATAACGCGGTGGTGCTGGAAGAAATCGGCTACATGAACCTGTTCAGCCGCCAACTCCGCCCGAACCTACAACCGATGCAACAAGAATTGCTGGATAAACATTATCTACGCAAACACGGTAAAAACGCTTATTACGGGCAGTAATACGCCTCATAAAAATCCATCCTAAAAACCGACCGCACTTTGATCTCCCCGAGCAAAGTGCGGTTAGTTTTGTGCAATAACTACACTTCGTGTGTTTTTACCTTTATAGGCGCTCATTTGTAATGACGGAAAAAATAGCCTTTCTTTTATTACGGTATGAGACTGTGCCATATAAAAATACAAGTTTTCATTATTAAAAGAATTGGCTAATATACAGCAGATTTTTTTAATCTGTTATCAATTAACCTTTGTGAGATCTTATTTATCCCACCAACCTTACCGGAGCCTATTATGACTGATAATAATATCTTGCCTTCGCAAGAAAAAATCGAGCAGCCCTCAGAAAATAATTCAGCTAAAGTTTTGTGCTGGACAATCACGCCAAAGGGCAAAAATCCCGCTTATGTGGGTGATAGCGTGATTCATCCCGACGGCTCTGTCGGCATTATCGTGGGCGGAGCATCAAATGTAAGCTTTGGGAAAAGAGCCGCCGCTTGCATCGGTGATAAAGTGGAATGTCCGGGTCATACCGGCGTGATTGTACAGGGCGCCAAAAGTATCTCTATTGGCGGAAAATCGTTAGCCCGCGAAGGTGATAAAACCAGTTGCGGCGGTACAATTATGGCGGGATATCCAACCATCACCGCATTCGATCGTACCCGCACGGTACACGGGAAATCCGAGGAAAAAAATACCCGAGAAATTAGATTTAAACTGGCTCAATCGGCGCATTCCAATGAAAGTGCCTACTCAAATATGCCTTATACCGTTTATGTGGATTCTGCGGAAATTGATAAAGGGATTACCGACCAAGACGGCGAATTAGTCCTTGAAGTGAAAGAGGACATGAAAGAGTGCGAAATAAAATTTGCTAACGGAAAGTCTTACCTACTTTCAATCGTAGAAGAGTTTGAAGACGGAACCGATAAAGATAAAATCGCCCCGAAAGGCTTTCCGATTTATGACGATCTCGGCGTAGATTATGCAAAATCTTATGAAAACCTGGTTTCAGGTGAGCATAATAAGGAGTAATTTATGCCGATTGATCAGTGTAAGGTCTATATTACCCAAAACACAACCAATGTGACCTTGCCCGTAAAATGGTTCTTACAAGATCCGAAAGATTGTAATAATTTACCTATGGATGCGACCGTTTATCCTCTGATTAACGGTCAGGTGGCATTTAGCGAGCTTCATAAAAGAATAAATGGGGCAAACCGCACGATTGAAATAGCCATTTGGGGATTCCAGCCGTCGATGTTTTTTGAGCGGGATGGCGTTTCTCCCTGTATTGGTGATTTACTGATTCAAAAAGCGCTGGATGAAGTTAAAGTAAAAGTGTTGGTGTGGTCGATGTCCCGTTATATGCAAACGTTTAAGGAGCCGAATCTGGGCGCCATGCCGGGGCTTTGGGGACCGTTTAAAGACGGTGTTGCAGGGGAAACTGCCGAGCAGAAAGAATACGATTATTATTGGTATAAGGCGGTACGCGGCGACACGGATTTACCGCCGGTGGAACAGATCAACTTATCTTCTCCGCTTTTTATCAGCGCCTATAAGAACCTTTTAGAATTTGCCAAATCGGATAAATTGGGAAACTTACAGTATAAAAACCGTAAAATCGGCAAAGAAAAAGGAGAAAAACCGGCTGAATATGATGACAAAGAATTATCCGGTAGCGCAAAACTGATGTTACCGATGACGGCGTCCCACCACCAAAAAACGGTTTTAATTGATTACGAAGACGCTACCAATGCTATCGGTTTTGTGCTTGAGCATAATATGTTGGATAATTATTGGGATACGAATGCGCACCCAAGCCAGATGAAAATGGAAAATAACAAAATGATTGAGGAGGCGATGGCGCCGTCGGAAGGGCGAAACACGCCGTCCCCTTATCAGGATGTTTCCGCCTTGGTCACAGGGCAAGTGTTATGGCATATTGATCAAAATTTCTGTGAGTCCTGGAACCGGAATGAAGATAACTTCACTCTGAACAAATACCATTGGTTTAAAAGCGAGCGTAATAAAAAGACGGATGCCGAACATATGACAGCGTTTGTGCGGGGCAACAATTTACCACCCGCAAGTTTTTCACCTAATTCGCATTGTGGCATTCCGACCAAAGCGCAGATTCTACGCACATACGACAAACCGGAAGTGGAAGACATTAAACGTATGTACTTGAGCAATATTAGCCAAACCACGAGTTTTATCTACACGGAAAACCAATATTTTCGCTGGCCGCCGTTGGTGGATGCGTTTATTGAACATTGGCAGAATTTAAAAGAGCATGAGCGTACGGAACCGATACATTGGTTTGTGGTGACAAATGCGTCCGATGAAGGGGTGGGGAGCGGTGCCGGCACAATGGATAATATGCTCAAACGCCTGGGGCGGCAGGATGTGTTGCCGAAGATGTCGAAATCGTACAACAATAAAACTTTTGATGCGGATGACAGTTACCGGCGAGAGCTGGAGCGCAGACAGAAACGCTTGGAAAAAGCGCTACAGGATCTTAATAAAAACGGAGTGCAGAATCCGGAACAGATTGAAAAAATAAAACGGCAAATAGATGAGTTGGAAGTCGCCCAACAACGGGTTTTGCAAAACGAGTCGGAAGAAAGTTATAAGGCATTTGCCCGAACTATCGGGATTAAAACCCATATTTGTACCTTGACCTCAATGGATACACCACCGGAAGCCTGGAATGAGGTGTATGTGCATTCGAAAGTCAGTATTATTGATGATGTTTTCCTGTTTATCGGCTCGGCAAATTTAAACACGAGGGCAATGCAGGTGGATACGGAGCTGGGGGTGATAACCGAATGTAAGGCGGTGGCGCAGAAGTTACGGCAGGATTTATGGGCGCTGCATACTGGTGGGGATGAAGAAGCGAATCCTGATGAAATGGTAAATTATACGAATGCTGAAAATGCGTTTAGAGAGTGGGAGGTTTTAATAAAACTAAATATTCAATTAAAAAATAAAGGATTAGTACCCAAGCAACCTCTTTGTGAATTTTACAGAGATAAATTTGATTTAATTTCCTGGGATTAATGATGATGAAAGGTTATTTAAAATTATTAAGTCTGTTCGTGGTGATTGCTGCGAACACGGCATGTTCTACCTCCACTTCCGCAAGGGTTAATAAAATGTATTCATTATCCGAATTGAAATCCAATCTGGCATTTACATGTAAACATGAGCCTAAACCAACATTATCTGCCGACACCCAAAAACTCTATGATTATGCCCGTTATCATGACCTGCACAATCTGTGGAAGGGAAAAAGAGGCGATGCGGTATGGCAAAATGCGGCGGTGTATTATCGCATTGCGGCAGCAAACGGGGATTATAAGGCGAA
>JACAWG010000081.1:80906-81918 GCA_017160915.1 Aggregatibacter actinomycetemcomitans | reverse complement strand
AAACAGCTACCGGCAACGGCATACTATAATTACTACATTTATTTGAAAAGCAGTTTTGGTGTGAGTGCCGGTTCGGGAGATGAATTGGCGTATTTACGTAAGGCGGCGGATTTAGGCAATAAAAATGCGCAATATGAGCTTGCCGAAAATTTAGAGCGGATTCAGGATAGGGATACGCGGGCATTACGCCTTAGAATTGCGGAGGAATTATTATCATGTTCATCAGCGCAAGGGATGGGAAAAGCATCGGAATCTTTAGGTCTTAGTTTACAAATTGACAAAAAATATGATGATGCAGTAAAATTTTTTCACCAAGGAGTTAAGAACGGTGATAGCTTATCGTCCCGTTTTCTAGCCAAAAGTTTTGGAAAAAATGTAAGCAATACTTACTTCCTTGCTCTTAAAAATGACCCAGAGCGATCAATTCGTTATAAAAAAATTGATGAGTTTCTTTACCGAAATGATTACTTAAACCCAACCGTCCCCGACCTGGACAAAATCGTGCCGTTGCCGCCGGCAAAACTGCCTGCCTGGGATGGCAAAATCGCGTTTCAGCGCTGGTATGAAGGTCCGTCCCCGGCAAAACCGTCCGATGTGTTAATGCAAAAATTGGCGGATAAAGCCGGGTTGGATGTGAAAACGGGTTTGCCGTTGAAAAAACGATAGAAAAACCGACCGCACTTTAGTTACCTTTTTTAAGTGCGGTTATTTTTTTGAGTGTTTTATGAATGAAAATCAAGCGTTCTTTATTTGTTATTTTGCCGATGACGATTCTGGCAGTTGCCTGTGCATCTTCGCCTGAACAAAAGCTTGCCAAATTGAAATCCAATTTAGCATTCACTTGTAAGCACGAGCCTAAACCAACATTATCTGCCGACACACAGCAGTTATTTAACTATGCCCGTTATCATGACCTGCGCAATCTGTGGAAAGGTAAAAAAGGCGATGCGGTATGGCAAAATGCAGCAGTGTATTATCGCATTGCGGCAGCAAACGGGGATTATAAGGCGAA
>JACAWG010000081.1:21188-80856 GCA_017160915.1 Aggregatibacter actinomycetemcomitans | reverse complement strand
CGGTTCGGGAGATGAACTGGCGTATTTACGCAAGGCGGCGGATTCAGGCAATAAAAATGCGCAATATGTTTTAGGTGAGATGATTATTAATATTGAAGACAATGAAACATTCTCATTTAGAAAAGAATTAAGAAAACAATTACTGGCATGTTCATCAGAACAAGGAAATGGGATAGCTTCCAGATTTTTAGGTATTCGTCATAAAAATGAAAAGGACTACATTAAGGCTGTTAAGACTTTTCATCAAGGGGTGAAAAATGGAGATTCTCAATCAGCTTTAGCCCTAGCTGACGGCTTTAAGAAAGGTATTAAAGAAAATAATAAAATTGATTATTTAGCACTGAGCCCGGATGCAGAAAGACATGTCCGTTATAAAATGATAGAAAATTATCTTTATAAAAATGACTATCTAAATCCAACGGTCCCCGACCTAGACAAAATCGTACCGTTGCCGCCGGCAAAACTGCCTGCCTGGGATGGCAAAATTGCGTTTCAGCGCTGGTATGAAGGTCCGTCCCCAGCAAAACCGTCCGATGCGTTAATGCAAAAATTGGCGGATAAAGCCGGTTTGGATGTGAAAACGGGGTTACCGCTGAAAAAACGATAGAAAAACCGACCGCACTTTAGTTACCTTTTTTAAGTGCGGTTAGTTTTTTCAGTGTTTTTTAGCCCACTACAAACGGTAAGTAGCCCGCGCGGATGGCGAAGGGGATGGAGGTGATAATCACGCCCAGAACTAAAACCACTGCCAGCGTTAAATTGCCGCCCCAGACTTTGTATGGCAGATTTGGGTGGATTTTACGCGCTTTCCAGACGAGGGCGACCGGTAGGACGACGGCGTAGAAGGCGAACATTTGTCCGGCGTAGCCTAAGGCTAAAATGAAGCCTTGCGGGTAGAACAGGGCGAAGACGATGGGCGGAACGAATGTGAATAAGCCCAGAGAAATGCGTCCTGCGTGAACATTAAATGAGCGTTTTAGCAAGTCTTCAATACATTCCAATAAGCCGATGCCGACGCCTAAAAATGAGGTGATGAGCGCCAGGGTCGAGAAGATTTTCACCGCGTTTGCGATGATGCTGCTTTGCGTAATGGTTAAGGTGGCGGTGACCAAACCGTTCAGCGTAGCATCCTGTTGTAAGATTTGTAAAAACGCGTTTTGGGTCAGCAAACCGTGGGTGGAAAGTTGCCACAAAATGTAGGCGAATAAGGTGATACCCGAGCCGACCAAAATGGAGATTCTCAGGGCTTTCACATTGCCGCCGATGTATTTGTTCAGGCTTGGAATAGAGCCGTGGAAACCGAATGCAGTGAAAAATACCGGGCTGGCGGAAATGATGAGGGCGTTATCAATGGGCATTGCCATGAGATTATCGAATTTGATCGCCGGCAACATAAGTGCCAATACTACGATGAATGTGCCGATCATGGTGAAGAATAATAAACGGTTGATTTTATCGACGCTGTGCGTGCCGATGACGATAAATGCACCGAAGAACAAAGTAAAAATTAACACCGCGATTTTGTCGGTGGTGTCGCTGTCGGCGATGGTCGGCAGGGTGTCTGCCAATAAGGAACCGCCGCCACTGATGTAAGCGGCGATGAGGGCGTATAAGAAAATGATTAATACGGCAGTGGCGATAATGCGTCCCGGACGACCGAAATATTGTTCGGCAAGGGTGCCGATGCCGGCGTCGCTCGGTGCGGTTTGGTAAAGTTCGACGAATAACAGCGCGGTAAAGGTGAGTAATCCCCACAAGCCTAATAATAAAAGTAAAGTGAAACTAAATCCGATGCCGGCGGAGGTGAGCGGCATTGCCAGCATGCCCGCGCCAATCATGGTTCCTGCCACTAGCAGCGTACTGCCTACGGTTTTGTTCATAGATTTTCCTTATTGTGTATTTAAAAGTTGACGGCGATTGTATTTTAAATTTTACATTCTGTAAAACAAAGATCGTGATATAAGTCACAAAATCTTAATTTTAGATGAAATTTATGGGGCGGATTGAGTATAGTAAACACTTTCATTCCGCTGTAAGGATTCCGCCATGACATTACCTAATTACTTTCAGGACTTAGACACATTACACATCAACACCACACCGCACCACGCCTATTTTATTCCTCATGCCAACCGGCAAAGTGCGGTGGAAAATCCAAGAGAATTTTCCGATTATTTTATTCCGCTGAACGGTGATTGGCGTTTTCAGTATTTCGCGAGCTATTGGGATTTGCCGGCGGATTTTCAGCATCAGACGCCAAACGGGCAGATTCCCGTGCCCTCCAATTGGCAGAACCAGGGTTACGATCAACATCAATATACTAACGTGAATTACCCGTTTCCCTTTGACCCGCCTTATGTGCCGCAACAGAATCCATGCGGCTGGTATCAACGTTCATTGCATTTGCAACCGAAACCAAACAAACGTTATTTATTGAATTTTGAAGGCGTGGACAGTTGTTTGTTTTTATATGTGAACGGGCAATTCGTGGGCTATAGCCAAATCAGCCATTGCACCTCCGAATTTGATGTAACGAATTATTTACAGTCAGGCGAGAATAGCCTTACCGTTATCGTGCTGAAATGGTGTGACGGCAGTTACTTGGAAGATCAGGATAAATTCCGTATGTCGGGGATTTTTCGTGATGTTTATCTGCTGGAACGGGACGCCCGGTATTTGCAGGATTTTTTCATTAAAACCGAACTGAAGGAGGATTTCAGCGAAGCGAAAGTTTCGGTGGAATGTGATTTTTCCGACGGCGCGGCGCACGAAATTCAGTGGCAATTATTTGACCCGCAGCAGCGTTTGGTGGCGGAAAAGTGCGGTCAAAATTTTGAGTGTTTTATTCAACAGCCGCAACTTTGGAATGCGGAACAGCCGCACCTTTACACCTTGCTTTTTAGTTACGGTTCGGAAGTGATTTGTCAGCGTATCGGCTTGCGTAAAATTGAGGTGCGCGACGGCGTGTTATTGTTCAACGGGCAGGCGATTAAATTTAAGGGCGTGAACCGCCACGACAGCGATCCGCGCACCGGTTATGTGATTAGCCGTGAACAGGCGTTAGCTGATTTGCGACTGATGAAACAGCATAATTTTAACGCCATCCGCACCGCCCATTACCCCAACGCCCCTTGGTTTACGGAACTGTGCGATGAATACGGTTTTTATGTGATTGCGGAAAGTGACATAGAATCGCACGGCACCAACGCGGTTTATGTGCCGACACCGGAAACCAGCATTTTGCTTGGGGTGAAAACGTACATCGATCACGACGCCATTCGTCAGCAAACCATCGATAATTATTGCTACACCGCCCGCGCGCCGGCATTTCGTCAGGCAATTTTAGATCGCACCTTTGCCAACGTGGAACGGGACAAAAATCGCCCTTCCGTGGTGATTTGGTCGCTGGGGAACGAAAGCGGTTACGGCGAGAATTTTGAAGTGGCGGCGGCTTGGGTGAAAGGGCGTGATACAAGCCGTTTGGTGCATTATGAAAATGCCATTTTCCAGCATTCCATGCACCGAAATGACACGTCTAATTTGGATTTACACAGCGAAATGTACACAAGCACGGAAGACATGGATGCCTATTTTGCCGATTCGAACAACCGCAAGCCTTATGTTTTCTGTGAATATTTGCACGCCATGGGCAATTCCTGCGGCGACGCAGAAGATTATTTTCAGGCTATGCAGCGCTATCCCGGCGCGTGCGGCGGTTTTGTGTGGGAATGGTGCAATCATTCGCCGTATTTGGCGGGTTCCCAACGTATGGGGTACGGCGGTGATTTCGGCGATGTGCCGAACGACGGCAATTTTTGTGCCGACGGTTTGGTGACGGCGGATCGTCGGATTCAGAGCAATTTACTGGAGCTGAAAAACGTACAACGCCCCCTTCGCGCCTATCTGAAAGACGGCAAGGTACAGCTCACCAATTATTTGGATTTTACCGATGTTGCCGAGCGGCTGAACATTCGTTATCAATTCACGGAAAACGGTGTGACGGTGCGCGAAGGGCAATTGGACGGGCTAAAAATACCGCCAAAACAGACCGCACTTTTGCCGCTAGAATTGCCGCAGCCGCAGGGTTCGCTGCAAATGCTGACATTGACCTATTATCAAAAAGTCGCTCAAGGGCTGTTGGTGGAAAATGATTGTTTGGGATTTGACCAACTCATTTTGTCGGAACAGATTTCGCCGTTGCCTTATTATGCGGAAAAAACCATGACGCCGATTTTGGTGCAAGAGGATCATCGGCAAATTTGCGTTGCCGTGGCGGATAAGACATACGTTTTTGATAAGCAAAAAGGGATCCTTCAGCAAATCACAAAGGCGGGCAAGCCTTGGTTAAATGCACCGGCGGATTTCAATATTTGGCGCGCGCCGTTGGATAATGACGCGTTAATCAAGTTCCATTGGCAGGCGGCGGGCTACGATCGGGCAATCAGTCGGGCGTATGAATATGCCGTTGAGCAGCATGAAAGTGCGGTGGAAATTTCCTTTAAATCAGCATTGCTTGCTGTGTCGAAAGCGCGCATTTTAACCTTAGATGTGATTTATCGCGTTGACCAACAGGGCGATTTGAGCGTGCAAATTCACGGCGAAAAAGCACCGCACTTGCCGTTCCTGCCGCGTTTCGGCTTGCGTTTCTTCCTGAACAAGTCTTTTGATTACGCCGATTATTTCGGCTACGGACCGACGGAAAGTTATGTGGATAAACATCACGCCACGCAATTAGGGCATTATGAAACTACCCCGCTAGCCAACCATGTGCCTTATTTAAAACCGCAGGAAAACGGCAGTCACTACGGCTGTCGGGAGGTGAATGTGAGCGGCGAATTAGGTTGTTTCACCGTTCAAAGCGACACGCCATTCAGTTTTAATTTGTCGCCTTATACGCAGGAAGAATTGGCGTTGAAAAAACATCAATATGACCTGGTGGAAAGCGGCAGCACCCTGTTATGCGTGGATTATAAAATGAGCGGTATCGGCTCCAATTCCTGCGGACCGGCACTAAAATCGCAATATCGCCTGAATGACACGGCATTCGATGTCAAATGGCATTTCTTATGGGAATAACCGATATTTTTACTTGGCATATTAGGTTTTTAACGGTTTTTGGGGTAAAATTCCGCTCAATTAACATCTTGATAACGTATAAGATTTTCAACTTGAGGACGATTGTATGTTGAGCACCCTTTTAAGAACCGGCGATATAAAAGATTATACCGCTCTCGGACAAGACGGTCAGGCGGTGTATTCCGTCGCTTCCCAATTACGCGATACTATTCGCCTGAAACGCGGCAGAATGTTCTCCGATTATTTGGCGATTCCGCAGCGCAATGATCAGGGCAGCAAAATCGATTGGTATGTGCCTTTTGAATCGGAACGCGCCGACGGCAAATATATGATTATTCCTTGGTCTTCCGCCACGGAAGAAGAGCGTCAACAAGCCCTCGCCGAACTGAAAGTGTTTGAAAAAAACATGGCGGAATTGGGCTTGGAAATGAGCAAACAAGCCAACCTGAAAGGCGATCAACTGCTGTTCTCCCGCCTGCTTTGGGCGGAACCGAACAATCCGCAATCTTCCGAAAATCTGAAAGCCCTCCGTTTCCCTAATCCCGAACACGTTTATTTGGTGAATAATCGCCCGGTGATTACCTTCTGGGGATTTATTGAAAAAAACACCAATTTGCACGGCGACCCGTTCCTTAGCTTAAAACCTGCCGCGCCGTTGGTGGCTGCAGCACCGATTCCTGAAGCCGCGCCTGCACCGAGCAAGAAAAAAATGACCTGGTTGTGGTGGTTATTGCCTTTATTGTTGTTGCTGGCGCTGTTGCTTTGTTATTTGCTCGGCTGTTTCGATTCCACCAGCAAGAAAATCGAATTGGATCCGCTGGCTAAGCATGAAGTGCAAAAAACACCTGAAAAAACCACCGCACTTTTAGACGAGAAAAAAGACGAGAAGAACACACCTGTCGTCGAGGATAAAAAAGAGAGGGTGGTGAACGTCAACGGCAAAGATTACCGTTATGTGAACGGTCGTTGGGTCGATGCGGGCGGTACGGTGGTGTCCGATAACAGTCTGTTAAGCGAGTTGAATAAAGCGACGGAAGTGAATGCCACAGATAACACGGCGGTGACGGATAATTCGGCGCTAAAAACCGATGCGACGGCGGAAAATAAAACGGATCTCAACAATGAACTCAATGCTAAGGATGAGCTGAATAAAGGGTTGGCTCAGAACGAGCTAGATAAAAATCAGGCGAATCCGAATGATCCGAAATTGTCGCCGCCGGATCCGAATCTGAATGAGAAGGATAAAAATAATCCGACGCAGACGGAAAACAAAACCGATAATAAAACGGATAACAAAGCAGACAATAAAACCGATAATAAGGCGGACGCCAATAATCAAAATACCAATACGGCGCAGCAAAAACTGCAAATTCCGGAAAACAGTTTGAAAGAAGGCAAAGTGGACTTCTTAAACGGCGCCTGGAATGCGGGTGGCGGTATTCAGGATAAAACCACTGGTAAGCCGATGCGTCTAAGTTATAACTTTGATGACAAAGGCAAGGGACAGGTGACGTTACAACGCGGTGACGGCGTGAAATGCGTGGGCGATGTGAACGCCAATGTCAGCGGCGGCGGATTAACCATCTCCAACAAAAACGTCGCAAGTTGTAGTGACGGGACAACCTATCAACTGCCGGAAATTAGCTGTAAACCGAACAGCAATTCGGCGGATTGTAACGGCTCCTACGGCAATAATCAGTTCCCGATTACCATTAAGAAATAAGTATTTATAGAGAGATAGCGTATGTTTCCTGAGTTACATCATTTTGGTAAAGAGCTTTCTTTAGTGATGAACAGCGGCGTGCAATTTATTGATTTTGCACTGAACATCAACTGGAAAGATAAAGCGTGGCGCGAAAAGGGCAATGGTAATTTCGTGTCATCCGCCGTGAACGGACCTTTGCGCCGTTTAATCGCCGATAAAAACGGCGAAGGCTATTGCGATCCGAGTCGCCCCGGCATTTTAGTGCGCACCGAACAAGAAATCAGCGTTGAGCAATCCTTTAAATTATTTGACGGCGTTTGGTTGCCGATCCCCGTGTTGCGTACCGTTCCGCCTGATCGTTTTGACGAAGGCCCGTATAACTGGGCGCGGGTGCGAATCGTGGCGTTGGAAGAGGGGGCGGATCCGGAAGGATATACTCACCGTGTGACTTTTGCCTTCGACACCAAGATTTTCCCGAATAGCCAGGATACCGCGTATTTGGCGCCGACCAATGAAGATGTGCGCTCCGGCGTGTTATTCGGCTTGGCGCATCAGTCCGACCAAATGTCCTGGTTCCTGGATTTTAACTGGGTGAATAATTGGTTACTGGAATTGTTTAAAGAATTGGCACCGGAACCTAATCGGCTAAAAATCCATCCGGAAGATTTGGTGCAGGAAATCGAACGCAAAGTTCACCAGGGACACTATCTCAATATTTTGGCGATTTTAGGTTCTGAAATTGCCTTACCAAGAATCAAAGTGGTTTCCAACAAAACCGACGACATCATGAAAGCCATTCCGGTGGATATGGTGTTGGATGTAGGCAATTCCCGCACTTGCGGTATTCTGATTGAAGATCATGTACAGGAAAAAGACGGGCTGAAAAAACGCTACGAATTGGAATTGCGTGATTTGACCAACCCGGAACATATTTATAGCGAACCTTTTGAAAGCCGCGTGGAATTTGCACAAGCCTTTTTCGGCAAAGATCATTGGTCGCTGCAAAGCGGTCGCCGTGATGCGTTCCAATGGCCGACTATCGCCCGCGTGGGGAAAGAAGCGGGGCGTTTGGCAAGCCGTCGTAACGGTAATGAAGGCTCCACCGGCTTATCCAGTCCGAAACGCTATTTGTGGGATTTGGACAAATACGAACAAATGTGGCGTTTCAATTCCGCTTATGTGAAAACCGATCACGAACCTTATGCCACGGCAGAACCGTTATCGGGGTTAATCAATGAATACGGCGAAGCCCTGCATATTTTGCGTGATGACGTGGAAGAAGAATTCGAGCGCAAAATGCCGGTATTCCAACCGAAATATTCGCGCAGTTCTTTAATGACATTTATGTTATCGGAAGTGTTGATGCACGCCTTAATGCAAATTAACAGCCCGGCGCAGCGTGCCAAATTAGAACACTCCCGTACCCCGCGTTTCCTGCGTTCTATTATCTTAACCATTCCGCCGGCAATGCCGAAACCGGAACGGGAAATTTTCAAAAACGCCATGTATCAGGCAATCGGTTTGGTGTGGAAAAGCCTGGGTTGGGATAAATCTGATGATAATTTTGATTTTTCCACCGTGGAAGGCAGAGAAAAATACTGGCCGATGTTACCGGAAGTGCATATCCAATGGGATGAAGCCACCTGCGGACAAGTCGTGTATTTATTCAATGAAACGCAAAATAACTACGGCGGTCGCCCGGAAGAGTTTTTTGCGGCGTTAGCCCGTCCCGATAAACTGGCAAAAGACAAATCGATTACCATCGCCAGTGTGGATATTGGTGGCGGTACAACGGATTTGGTGATTAATAAATATAAAATGGATTACGGCGAAAACAGCAACACGAACAGCAGTAACGCTTATATTGAGCCGGAACAATTATTCCGCGACGGCTTCAAAGTTGCCGGAGATGATATTTTATTGGATATGGTGCGCGACATCGTGGTGCCCGCCCTCAGTAACGGCTTGAAACAGGCGGGATTGCGTGATCCGGAGCCGATCCTGGCGCAATATATCGGTTCGCAAACGTTAAAAGTGCAGGATGCGTTATTGCGTCAACAGCTGACTTTACAGGTGTTCAGCCCGATCGGGTTGCGTATTCTGAAAGAATATGAAGAATTTGATCCTTTCGGTTCCGAAAACACCCTCGCCGGCGCCACCTTCCGCAGCTTATTGGCACAGGTGGACGAACCGACGGAAAATGTGTTGAATTACATTAATACGCCGATAGCCCGCGAATTGGGCGATCCGAATTTCAATATTCTGGATTTGCCGATTCATGTGGATTTGGCGGCAATTCATAAATTATTTATTCGCGGGCATTTTGATATTTGTAAAACATTCAATGCCTTATGCGAAATCATCAATTTATATCAATGCGACGTCCTGTTGCTAACCGGTCGTCCGTCCCGTTTGCCGGGGGTGCAAAGTTTCTTCCGTACCCGCCTGCCATTGCCGGTAGGGCGTATTATGCCGCTGCATCATTATCGCACCGGCAACTGGTATCCGTTCCATAGACAGGGGCGTATCGATGACCCTAAAACCACCGCGGCAGTGGGGGCAATGCTATGTTTCTTAAGTAACAATATGCGTTTGCCGAACTTCTATTTCCGCGCGGCATCTATGCGTTCTTATTCCACCATTCGCTATATTGGTCTGCTGGATAACAATAACGTGATCAAAGACAGCAACCTGTATTATTCGGAAATTGATTTGGATAATGAAGATTATGATTTCCCGGATACGGAATTTGAAGTGCGCGGTGCAATGCGTATCGGTTTCCGTCAGCTAAACGTAGAACGTTGGGTGGCGTCGCCGATTTATTTATTGACCATCGAAAATGATGATATTAAGCGTCGTTTAGCCATTGACGGTACCGTGTTGAAAGTGGTGCTTGGGGTGAAAAATAAAAACGGTTCGGGCAACAGCCAGGAAAGTGCGGAGAATTTTTACATTAAATCCGTGTCCGCCTCCGATGGGCGTTCCTGCCGTCGCAACGAAGACATTAAATTGACCTTAAACACCATGGTGGATGCCGGTTTAGGCGAAACGCAATATTGGTTAGATAGTGGATGTGTGAAAAGATGAGTGCAGAAAATCAATTAGCCCAAGCATGGCAAAATATTTTTGATGGTTCCCAACAGGCGATTGATTGGGTCAATCAGGTTCGTCCGAATGTTGCCCGTCTCAATAATGAAGCGGACGGTTTGATTCTGGAATTACGCCGTCTGCGCAATACCGCAAAACGTCTTGGTGCGGTATCGGAGCGTCCGATGACAACCGGCTTTTTCGGGTTATCTCAAGCGGGCAAATCCTTTTTAATTTCTGCTTTAGCCGCCGATGCCAACGGCAATCTGGAAACCCTTTTCGATGGTCGTAAATTAGACTTCATCAAACACGTTAACCCGCCGGGTGGCGGTAAAGAGGCCACCGGTTTGGTAACCCGTTTCAGCCGTACGGCAAAAGGCGGCATTCAAGGTTATCCCCTTGAGCTGCGTCTGTTCCATGAAATTGAAATCGCCAAAATGCTGATGAATTCCTATTTCAACGATTTCGATAAAGAAAAAGTGGATTACAAACTTGAACAGCAAACCATCAATGCCTTGTTAAGACGAATGACCGGCAAAATGTCGGCGCAACGAGTCACGGGCGTGACGGAAGACGATGTGGTGGATTTGCAGGATTACGCCACGGAAAGTTTCGGTAAATCCTTAGCCATGTTACAGGGCGGTTATTGGGCGAAATCCACGTTAATCGCGCCTTATTTAAGTATCAATGATCGCGCTCAGTTGTTCTCTATTTTGTGGGGCGAAGAAGCGGATCTGACGGCGATTTATGTGCAATTTGCACAAACCTTGGCTTCTCTGGGCAACGCAGATCGCGTGTACGCCCCGTTAAGTGCGGTCGTGAAAGATGTCAACGGCGAGCTTTCTCAAGCGGACAGCATTATGAACGTGGATATGCTGGAAAGACTGAACACGGATAAAGATGAACAAATTGATGTGCGTCCGTATTTTTCCGATGATCGTATTGGTGAAGCGGTGCAAATTTCACTCGCACAATTGACCGCACTTACCGCCGAATTAGTCTTTCCGTTAATGAATCCGACCCGCGTGCCGGTCGTCGAAAGTGTGGATTTATTGGATTTCCCGGGCTATCGCGGACGTTTGGCGATCGCCAGTTTAAAAGAAATTCAGGAAGGAAACCCAGTTTCCCAGTTAATTCTGCGCGGTAAAGTGGCGTATTTGTTTGAGCGCTACACCGACAGCCAGGAAATGAACCTGCTGATTGTCTGCACGCCGTCGGATAAACAATCCGACGTGAATAGCGTAGGACCGGTGCTGGAACGCTGGATTCACAAGACCCAGGGCGAAACGCCGGAAGCCCGTGCGCAACGTAAACCGGGTTTATTATGGGCGATTACCATGTTTGATAAACGGATTAGTGCCGATCTCACCAAAGATGAAAATATGCTGAAAATCAGCTGGGGTTCGGGCGGGTTGTTAAAACAAACTATTTTGGAACGCTTCGGTAATTACCCTTGGCTGAACGATTGGTCTCACGGCAAACCGTTTAACAACACCTTTTTAGTGCGTAAGCCGGGTTTTAAAGTGCCTTTCCTTGAGGTGGAAGACGGACATGAATTAAGTGTGCGCCCGAACGAAACGGCGCAATTGAATTTGTTGCGTCGCACCTTTGCCGAAGATCCGGATATTCAAAAATACATCGCCAATCCCGAAAATGCTTGGGACGGCATGATGCTGTTAAATGACGGCGGTATGCAGCGTATCAGCGATTACTTAAAAATCGTGGCGTTGCCTGAAGTGAAGCAAAAACGGATTGCGGAACAGCTTAATCATGCCATTCGCCATATTGTGGAAAATCGCTTCGCAAGCTGGTATCAAAGTGACGGTGCGGAAGAAGTACAACGCAAACAACAATTAGCCAAACTGGTTATTGGTGAGTTGCAAAAGAGCGCGCTCATCGTCGGCGAATTCTTACGTAGCCTGCAATTGCCGGAAGAAACCATCCATTCCCTTTATTTTGCCGATAATGACGATGATTTATTGTCTCCGACGGCAAAAAATGCCGACGCACAAAGCGAATCCAATGCCTTTGCTTCGGGATTCGGTTTTGATGACGGCTTTGATTTGTTTGACGAGCCGAAAAGTGCGGTCGAAAATCCAAACGTTTCTGTGGAGAAATTACCGGAATCCCGTTTTGCGCAAGCTGTCTTCAAAGCATGGATTGAGCATTTACGCGGCATTTCCATGGACCCGCGGAACACCCGTTTTTACCCGTTCTCGGCGCAATGCGTGGAGGGCATTGTGGGGGAATTGATTACCGGTGCCAACCGTTTGAACTTATTAAATCGCTTAACCAAAGTGATTAACCGTAATGAAGTGGGCGCCAGTAAACGTGATCAAATTGTTGAACGTCAGGTATTTTCAGTCACAACGGAGATTGCCGATTTCCTTGCTTGGCTGGGTTTTGATCAACTTCCTGTGGCGGAACGCCCGGCGAGCCGAATTCGTGACGGACAAATATTTGAAATCAGCGAAGTGGAGAAAATTAATAATTTGCCGAAGTTAAACGATTACACCGGCGATTACACCAAAAATTACCTTGCCGACTGGTTTATCGCCTTTATGGAATTTACCCAAAGCAACGCCGGACATAGTGCCGGACGTGAAATTGATGCGGTGCAAAATGCCAGACTCGGTGAAATTTTGAATGTCTTCAGAGATTCGGCGGTGGCGGAATAAACCGAAAATAAAGGATACGTTATGTTAAGAATAGAATTAAAAGCCGTGCGTCCGGGCTATGCGGAATTTAGCGCAACCAATTGGAAAGGCGGCGTTGAAAATATTGAAATCAGCGTGCAACGCAGTCAGGATTCCTATTATTTTGCCGAGGGACAAAACTGGAATATCGAGCCAGTCTGGTTAAAAGTGAACGAGCAATTAAACTTGCAGGATAATGTGTTAAGCGGCGTGCTGGGTCCGTGGTTGGTTGATGCCTTGGTGCAACAAAGCAGCACCATGCAATACCGCATGATGGTGCGTGATGCGAATACCAAAGACATGGGCGTATTGAAGTTGTCGAATGACGTACTGGCATCTTCCGCCAGCGGGAATACAGCGCGTGGCGATGATGTGCGTTCGGTGGATAATCAGATCTTAGCGGAAATTCCTGATCCGGAGCCGGAACCGATCATTGCGCCGGTGGAGGAAATTGAGCTGCCAATGGAAGAAGAAATCGTGATCGAACCGGAAGTGGTGGCGGAAGAACAGGAAATTATCGTGCCGCCACCACCACCGGAGCCGAAAAAGAAAAGTAAACTCGGCTTAATTGTTCTGTTGCTGCTTTTACTGGCGATTGCGGGTGCCGTCGCGTATTTCTTCCTGAATAAAGAGAAAGCGGAAGAAAAACCGCAGCCGGCAGATGAATGCAGTTTGAGCCAAAATAAAAATGATGAATTAGCTTTCATTCAAAGTTGTCTAAAAACCAAGCCTGACAGCCAACGTATTTTGGCGCTGATTAATCAGGCGAAGGCGGAAAATAAATGTGCCATCGCACAACGCCTATACGCAAACCAAGCCCAGGGGGGAAATGCGGATATTGCTTTGGCTTATGCGAAAGAATATGAAGAAAATGCCAATAGCAGTTGCTTTAAAGCCGATAAAGGTACGGCAATCTATTGGTATGAAACCGCATTGGAAGCCAACCCTAACTTAGCGGAAGCCAAACAACGTTTAGCGGAATTGAAAAAATGATGAAGTCTTTTAAACTGAGCGCCGTTGCCTTATGTATGGGGTTAATGGCAAATGCCGCCTTGGCGGACGAACCTCTTAAACAAGAAGGTAAGAAAACCTTATATCAACGCGTGTTAAGCACACCGACCTGCCAACTGACCGAAAGTGCGGGGGCGACGACAGGTAAAAAACAACCGGCGTTTTCCCGTTTTTATGTGTATCAGCGCCAAAATGTCAGCGGCAAAGAATGGCTCAAAGTCGGTCCCGACAGCTTTGGTAAAACCGTAGGCTGGCTGGATGCGGATTGTACCGTTGCCTGGAATATGCAAATGACGCTGGCGTTTACCAATCCGGTGGATCGTGAACCGCTACTGTTTTTTAAATCCAAAGCGGACATTGAAAATGTCGTCAACGCAGATGACGCCAAGAAAATTCTGGCGCCGATTCGTGCCGATTTAGCCAATAACAAAACCCCGGCGCAAATTGTGGCGCAAGAACCGAAGGAGTTTGTTGATTTCCAAAAGAACTTTTATCTTCTCCCGATTCTACAAGGCGAAGAAGTGATGAATGCGCAAGGTTTTTATGAACGCATTCTGGAAGTGGCGTCGGTGACGAAAAATGATCCGAGCGTAAAACAGGAAGAAAAAACACAAGCGGATCCTAAATCCACAAAAACCGGTGATCCGAAAAATAAAAACGAACCGCAAGTGTTAACCGGTTTCAGCGCGGCGGTTGTGTTTGTAGTGGATGCCAGTATTTCCATGGATCCTTACATTAATCGCACCCGCGATGTGATCAAACAGGTGTCCGAACAAATCGAAAAAGAAAAATTGGGTAAACAGGTAAAATTCGGCTTGGTGGGTTTCCGTTCTAGCACCAAAGCGGTTCCCGGTTTGGAATATGTCTCTAAAATGTTTGTTGACCCAAGCACGGTAAAAGACACGCAGGATTTCTTGCGAAAAGCCGCTGAATTGAAACAGGCGAAAGTGTCCAGTAAAGAATTCAGCGAAGATTCTTTTGCCGGTATTTCACAGGCGTTAAATGAAATTAACTGGAACAATTTCGGCGGACGCTACATTGTGTTGGTCACCGATGCGGGCGCGTTGGACGGCAATAATCCGCTGTCTTCCACCGGAATGGATGCCAAACAGTTGCGTTTGGAAGCGCAACATCGCGGCGTGGCAATTTATACCTTGCATTTAAAAACTCCGTCCGGCGTGAAAAATCATGAGCAGGCGAAAAATCAATACACGGATTTGTCTTTTAATAATTATCTGAATAAGCCGTTGTATTACGCGGTGAATGCGGGCGATGTCAATGAATTCGGCGAAAAAGCCAATGCGTTGGCAAAAGCATTGACGGCGCAGGTGAAATTGGCGTATCAGGGGGAAAATGCCGCCGGTACGGTGATTGATGAACCGAAGCAGGAAAAAGCCAAAACGGACATGGAAAAAGATGCCGAGTTACTTGGCAAGGCGATGCAACTGGCTTATTTAGGGGACAAAAACGGTACTAAAGCACCGCCGGTATTCAAAGCCTGGATTAGCGATAAAGATTTTGTCAAACCGACCGTGCCTACAGCGGAAGCCCGCGTGTTAATGACAAAAGCGCAATTAAGCGATTTGAGCGATGTGGTGAAGAAAATTGCCGATGCGGCAAATGAAGGCTTGATTTCACCGGATTCCATGTTCGCCCAATTGCGTTCCGTTGCCGCCGCCATGGGGCAGGATCCGAATAAATTAAAGCAGGAAAATGCCACTAAATTGGGTGAATTGGGCTTGCTCGGCGAATATTTGGACGGCATTCCGTATAAAAGCCAGGTTACCGGTTTAGACGAACAAGTGTGGAAAGGCATGAGCGCGTTGGAGCAGGAAAAATTCATTCGTGATTTGAATAGCAAATTGCGCCATTACCGCGTGTTTAACGAAGATCAATCCCGCTGGATTTCACTTTCCGAGGGCAGCGATCCGCGTGATTATGTGTATCCGGTACCACTTGAAGCATTACCGTAATTTCAACGCAATCTCGGAGAAAGTGCGGTGTTATTGATAGAAGAAATGACGGTGCGCAGAGGGCAGGGCAGTCAGCAGTTTAATGTGCGCCTGCCCAAACTCGCGTTGCAAGACGGCGAAATTCTTGCCATTCAAGGTGCCAGCGGTTGCGGCAAAAGCACTTTGCTGGAAATGATCGGGCTGATTTTACAGCCTGACAGCCTCAAAACTTATCAATTAGGCGATGCCGGTCAGGTGATGGATTTGCAACCTTTCATTTTGCAGAAAAATCAGACCGCACTTTCTCAGCTACGCGCCGCTAAACTCGGATTTATGTTGCAAACGGGCGGGCTCTTACCGTTTCTTACGGTGCAGCAAAATATTACGCTGCCTTGCGAAATGTTAAACAAGCCGTTGGATAAAGCCTGGTTTCTGTATTTAACGGAATCCCTTAATCTTTCTTCCTTACTCTCAAAATACCCGCGCCAGCTTTCCATCGGAGAGCGGCAACGGGTGTCTTTTATACGTTCCGTGATTCATAAGCCCTGTTTATTGTTGGCGGATGAGCCCACGGCGGCGCTCGATCCAAATAACGCGCAAACCCTGTTTTCATTAATGATTAAACTGGTGGAAGAGCAAAAAATCACCGCGCTTTTAGTGACCCATGACTGGGATTTGGTGGAAAACAACCGACTGCCAAGTTTGTATGCGGATTTATCTGCGCCGGCGCAAGCGGTGTTTTTGCCGAAGGAGTCCGACCATGCAACCGGTTAAACTGTCTTACGCGTTCCTGGGTAAACTTGCCCTGCGGGATTTGTATTACGATCGCAAGGTGTCTTTTTGTATCATCGCATCGTTAATTGCCGTGATTGCCCCTTTGTTGCTGCTTTTTAGTTTGAAATTCGGCGTGGTTTCCCAATTACGTCATCAATTAAT
Organism: Aggregatibacter actinomycetemcomitans; assembly: GCA_017160915.1. Lineage (GTDB taxonomy): Bacteria > Pseudomonadota > Gammaproteobacteria > Enterobacterales > Pasteurellaceae > Aggregatibacter > Aggregatibacter actinomycetemcomitans_B. The sequence goes on along the minus strand of JACAWG010000081.1, from coordinate 64,393 downwards.
TAACGATCCGCGCAATCTTGAAATCAAAATTATCGGCAACCTGAATTTGGATAAAAATTGGTTCGACTGGCTGCAACAGCAACCGGAAACCCGTTTTGTCGTGCCCTTAACCCGTTCTTTGAATACCATTGCGGATTTGTCCGCCAATCAAAATGGCGCGAAGACATTCGTGCAAGATGTGGAAGTGATTCCTACCGCGCCTAATGATCCGCTTACGGAAACCCCATTAGCCCAACCGAAGGGCGTTTTGTTGAGTGCCTTAACGGCGGAAAAATTAAAGGTGAACAAGGGCGATAAAATTCATTTGGTGGTGACCCGCTCACAACATAATCAGGTGGAAAAAGCCATTGCCGAACTTGTTGTGGAAGGCATTGTGGCGGAAACCCGTTTCCCGCGTGCCGGGGCGTTTGTGCAGCTGGATACACTGCTGGCAATGGAAGATTTTCGTGACGGTTATCAAACGGCGGTTTTCGCGAACCAAGCGGATCCTCCCCGTGAACAGCCACGAGAGCATTTTGCCCGTGCCCGAATTTACGCCAACGGCTTAGATGATGTGGCGCCACTGGCGTTAAAGTTACGTCAAAAGCACATTGAAACCACCACCGAAGCCAACGCCATTGAAAATGTGAAAGCCATTGATGGCGTGCTAAACGTGATTTTTATGGTGATTGCGGCAACGGCGGTATTGGGCTGCGTGTTATCCCTTATCGGCGCATTTTTGGCAAATATCGATCGAAAACGTAAGGAAATCGCCCTGTTGCGTTTATTTGGCTTTCAAACCGGCGCCGTGATTTTATATTTGATTATGCAAGCCCTGTGTTTAAGCGGTATCGCATTTGTCTTGTCCTATTTATTGTTTTTATCGGGCAGTCAGGTTTTCAATTTCGTATTGGGTCAGAATTTATCTAGTGATATTTTCATTAGCAGTCTGCATTTCATTCACTTACTTATCGCGTTTGCCATTGCGTTATTCCTTGCGGCTATCGTGGCGGGAATCGGCGCAAGACAGGCGGTAAGCATTCAACCGGCGGAGAGTTTACGGGATGTCTAACACAACGAAGCAATGGCGCAACGCAAAAATAACTTTTTTTTCCACCGCACTTTTCGCGCAATTGGTGGCGCAAGTCGTCCACGCGGCGCCCTGGGAAGAAAAATTGTATAACCCGAAACCTTTAGAGGGGGATGTGGTGTTACCGATGCCTTGTGACGGCAACATGGTGTTCCGTGTGATTAAAACCGAAACCAATTCTCCGTTACAGGAAAAAAGCGTGGTGCTGGGCAGTGACAATTCCGCCGACCAAATCGCGGAACATTCCACGCCGAATTTTATTGCGGGCAGCTTCGGTGACAAAGCGCAGGGGCGTTATTTCTTGCTGGCGAAATATGAAGTGTCGCAGTTACAGTATCAATCGGTGATGAACGAACAATGCCCGTCGGCAAATATGAAGGGGCGTTTGCCGATGACGGAAGTGAGCTGGTTTGATGCTGTGGAATTCACCCGTAAATATAACGAATGGCTGCTGAAAAATGCGGCGGATAAATTGCCGAGTGAAGATGGTGCGAAAGGTTTCGTTCGCTTACCGACCAATACCGAATGGGAATATGCGGCGCGCGGTGGGGCGGCGGTGTCTTCTTCCGAATTCCGCGAACCGCTCTTCCCGATGAAAGACGGGGCGGAAAATTATGTGTGGAGCAACAAAAATGCCAACGGCAAAATTCAATTAACCGGTCAGCTGGAAGGCAATCCGTTAGGTCTGTTTGATACTTTAGGTAATGCCGCAGAAATGATGTTTGATGCCTTCAAACTGAATCGTTTGGATCATTATCACGGACAAAGCGGCGGCGTGACCGTGCGTGGCGGTAGCTATTTAAATTCCGCCGAAAGCCTGAATAATGCCTATCGTATTGAACGCCCGCTGTATAACAACGGCAATGCCGACAAAGCCAAAGACATCGGTTTCCGGGTAGCGTTGGTTGCGCCCGTGCTGACGTCGGCGCAACGGATCAAAGAGCTTAAAGAGGAATGGGCGAAACTGGGGCGCGATGATAACAAAGACGACAAGCACGGCGCCGGTTCCAATGTGGTGGGGCAATTAGAGCAGTTGGCAAAAGATGTGCAAAACCAAACCATTGAGAAAGCACAGTTAGAAAAAGAACTGAAAAAACTCAACGATACTTTACGTCAAGCCAATCAGGCGCGCGATGAGCAACGTGATTCCGCCATTCAGGCATCCTTACGTTTGGGTGGTTTCTTGTGTACCAACATTGTGGATTTGGATAACACTTATCAAAACGCCTTGAATCTGGTGGAGAATATCAAACAAACCTGTGACGGCGCGCCGAAAGAAGGCTTGTGTTCCGATGAGCAGATTAATAATCTGAACGAGAAAAAACTGAAAGCGGAAAACGCCCTGAAATTCACGTTGAAATACTACGCGGATACGCTGGTGGACAACGCCACCTTATACAACGTCGCTATGATTGAAAAACAAGTGGACGCCACCAAACAACGCCTGCAAAATCGCGAGAAAAATAATGCGGCGCAATTTATTCAATCCTATTGGGAGCAATTATCTCAATATAACAAAGATGGAAAAGTTGATCGCGATGCTTGGTTAAAAAGTTGTCGTGACGTAAAATAACGCCCTATCGCAAAACGGTTTTTATCATAAAAGGAAAACAAAATATGTTTAATCTTCAATCTAAAAAATCCCTGTTAGGCGTGTTCACATTATCCGCCACCTTGGTATTAGCCGGTTGCGAAAGTATGCCGGGTTTCGGTTCGACATCTGATGTGGACAGTCGTTTAACGTCAGGCAATCAAGCGGAATTTTTCAGCAAATCCGGCTTAACCGCCTGTGCGGCGGGGGCGGCTGTCGGTGTGGGCGCCTGTTTGTTGAGCGGTACGGATAATGCGGCGCTTTGCTCCGCTGTGGCGGCGGTTGCCGGTTGCGGTATTTTAATGGGCGGTAACTATTACTTAGAACAACAACGCACCAATTACGCCAATAAAGAGCAACGTTTAAACGCCTATTTGAAAGATTTGAACAAAAATACCCAAGAAGCCAGAACCTTGGCGAATTCGGCAAAAACCGTGTTAAGCCAAAACCAAAGAACCTTGGCGAATTTGAACTCGCAATTAAAAAATAACAGCATTCAAAAAGACGAAGCCAGACGTCAGCTGAAAGAAATTGACAGCAATATCGCTTACTTAAACGATAAATTGAAAAAAATGAAAGAAAGCGAAAGAGACTGGAAAAGCGTAGCGCAACAAGAGCGTGGCACTGGTATGGATGTAGCGAAGTTAGATTCCCAAATCGCGCAATATCAAAAACAAATTTCGACCTTAGAAAAACAAGTTGCCCTTGTGTCGCAACAACGTAATGCCTTGAATGTTGGTTAAGGAGATTGTATGAAAAAAACGTTATTAAAAACCACCGCACTTTTTGGCGCGGCAGTGATGCTTTCTGCATGCACCAACACGCCGGAAGAATGCGATCCGAGCGTTGAATTAAACATTTTCAGCAAAGCCACCTGCCAATTTTCCGGCAGTTACGACAAACGCATTGAGCAAAAAGAAAAATTGGTGTTAGACGCGAAGAAAGAAAATGCCAAATTTAATAAGATTTATGCAGACATCAAAGCGCAGCAAAAATCGGTTAATCAATCCATTGCACAGAAAAAAGCGCAGCAAGCCAAGTTAAATCAATCGGTGGATAAACTGACCGCCGAATTGAAGCAAAAAGCCAAAGGCAGACAAGACTTGCAGGCTGAAATCGCCGAAGTTGAAAAACAAATGAAAGCGGTGAACAACAGCGGCGGTTCCGAAATGGAAAAACAAGCGGAGCTGGAGCAATTACAACGTAAGTTATCTAATTTGCAAAAGGCATTAGGTTTACAATAAAAAATCGGGGCTACTGAGCAGGTAGCCCTTTTATTCCGCTTTGAGTCTCAAAAAGTGCGGTGACTTTTTGCGGCGTTTTTTGTTTTAAGGAATACTATGCAGCGTCTGGCGCGGGTCGGATTGGATCAATATCATCAAGAAGCCGTTGATCTCTTTAGTCACTACGATGACATCGTAGCGCTATTAAATCGCCATTTGCCGCCGAGCACGGCAACCATGTTGGCGCGCCCTGAAATCCATGGTGAGACGGTTGAATGGTATTCTGACCTGCAAGGGCAGCCTCATTTATTGGAAGGCAATTCCGCCGCCGACTTAAACGCACGGGAAACGGCAAAAAAGCTCATTAACTCCCGCTTGCAGGATATTGACGCATTATGCCGCGATTTGCAGCAAAAAGGTGCGATAACGCCCGAATTATCAACCCATCTGAAAAAACTTGTCGATCTTGTCGGAAACCATGAAATACAAATTCATCTGGTGAACCATCAGCCGGTAATCACCGGTTGGGGATTGCGAAAAAATACCACGCCCGAACCGCTTCCAACCCTGGTTAAGTCCAAAAATGCCCGCTTATGGTTAGGGTTCCTTCTTCTTTTTTTGCTTTTACTTATGGGATTCTTACTGTGGTGGTTTTACTTCCGCCCGCAAATCACGCCGAGCGAACCCGTCGCGACACTGCCTCCGAAACATTGTCGCAAAGTGGAAAGTCATCAGGATATTCCGCAATTGGCGATTATCTTCAATAACGCATCCGGCATGAAATACACATTGCTGGAAAGCAAAGCGTCGATCAAAGCCTTTGATGGCAAATTACTGGAACAACGCCTTCCGCAACAAGAAATTGACTATATGGATCGCCAACCGAATCGCTCCGTTGCGGCAAAAGAAGCGGTTAATCACCTGATTGATGATATTCCGAATGCCATTGATATCGGTTTAATCGAGTTGCAAAGTTGCGTAAGCAAATCGCCTGATGTTTCTGCGGCGATTAATCATGGCATTTTCCCAAATGCACAGCGCAACCAATTGAAAGAAAAAGTAAAAAATATGAATGTGCGCGATCATCGTGTACCGGGCACGCCGATTTATGAAGGGCTGGAAAAAGCCTTAACATTGCTTGACGGTAAACAGCGTGAAGCATTAATCGTGCTGATTACCGAGGGCAACGGCGATTGTACGGAGCGCAAACTCTGTGCTTTAATCGACGATGTCGCCAAGCAGCGTCCGAAATTAAAAGTGAATATCGTGAACATCAATTCCCCGTGGAATGCTACGGATTGCCTGGCAAAAGCCACCGGCGGGCAGATTTTTGAACACGACATGACCAGCCAAGAAAAATTAACCGATGCCATTAAACAGGCTATGAAATCGGTACAACAGGAAATTTGCGAATAAAGTGCGGTGGTTTTTTCCCGCGTTTTTGAATTTGGAGAACGTATGCAACGTTTAGCAAGAGTAAATCTGGATCAACAAAATAGCGCAGCCGTTGAGCTATTTAGCCACTACGATGACATCACGGCAATATTGCTCCGCCATTTACCGCCGAGTACCGCGTCTATGTTGGCGCGTCCGGAAGTGAACGGCAATATCGTGGAATGGTATTCCGATTTGCAGGGGCAACCCTATTTGTTGGGTAATTCCGAGCGTGATCAACAAGCCCGTAAACAAGCGGAAGCCCTGATTGCGCAACGTTTGGCTGCGGTGGATACATTGCGCGCGGAACTGGTGCAAAAAGGCAGCATTAGCGCGGAACAGACGAGCTTATTGGAGCGCGTGATTGACGCGGCGCAGCATGATTCCATCCAAATTTATATTGTCAACAAACAACCTGTGATTACCGGTTGGGGATTGGGTAAAAAGCCGATTCTGGTGCCACCACCTGTGGCGCCTGTTCCTGCCAAATCCCGTTGGTGGCTTTGGTTGTTGCCGTTATTGTTGCTATTGCTGGGCGGCTTGGCGTGGTGGTTCTTCTTCCGCCCTGAACCCGCCAAACCCGAACCGACGGAACCGGTGAAAATTGAAATTGCCAAACCGGAGCCAAAACCTGAACCGCCGAAGGAAGAGCCGAAGCCGGAACCGCAACAGCTTGAGTTTATTCCTGAACCGGAAGAACCGAAGGTAGAAGAACCACCAAAAGTTGAAGAGCCACCGGTTGAAGAACCGCCAAAAGTCGAGGAAGTGGCGAAAGTGGAAGAACCGCCGAAGGTGGAAAAACCGAAATATTGCACCAAAACCATTACCCCGGCACAACGCCCGCAAATGGTGATTGTGTTTGATGATTCCGGTTCAATGTTATGGTCATTAAGTGAAAGCAAGACGGCAATAGATGAGTTTGAACGACGCTGGCAGATGGTTGGTGTGTCTGAGGAAGAGCTGGCTTATATGCGTCGTGAACCGAATCGAATTAATGTGGCGAAGAAATCTGCCTCATCAATTATCGATAAAATCGATCCGAATATTGACATTGGTTTAGTCAGTTTGAAAATGTGTCCGGGCGCACGCAATCACGGTATGTTTGGCCCGGGTAAACGGAAAGCGTTAAAAGCGCAGATCCGATCATTGATGCCGAAGGAAACGGATCAAGGCGTTGGTACCGCGCTTTACAGCGGCTTAAAACAAGCGGCGGCAATGGTTGACGGTGTTAAACGCGATGCTTTTATTTTGGTATTGAGTGATGGGGCGGATAATTGTGATGGTCGTCAACATGATGTATGTGGTCTTGCCCACCAATTAGCCAAACAAAAACCGAAACTGAAAATCAATGTGGTGGATATTGGTGGCGCGAAAGCGGCAAATTGCCTTGCTACGGCGACTAAAGGCAAAGTCTTTACCGCCAATAATCGTGCGCAAGTCACCAACATGATCAATCAGGCGATTAAGCCGATGGTAGAAAAAGAAGAATGTAAATAACCGCACATTAAGGGAAAAAGTGCGGTCGAAATTTAAAATGTTTTTTAGGGAGTCGCTATGCAGCGTTTGGCGCGAATTACGTTAGAACAACAAAATAGCGCAACCGTTGAGCTGTTCGGACATTATGATGATATTGTCAGTCTCTTAAATCGCCATTTGCCGCCGAGTACCTCGTCCATGTTGGCGCGTCCGGAAGTGAACGGCAATATTGTGGAATGGTATTCCGAATTGCAAGGTCAGCCCTATTTGTTGGGCAATTCGGAGCGCGATCAACAAGCGAGAAAACAGGCGGAAGATCTGATTGCCCAACGGCTGATGTCTATTGATAAATTGCGTCAGGACATGTTGCAAAAAGGCGCGATTTCCGCCGAACAAGGTGCATTGCTGGAAAGATTAACCGACGCGGCACAACATGACAGCATCCAAATTTATGTGGTGAATAAACAACCTGTCATCACCGGTTGGGGGTTAGGCAAAAAGCCGATTCCCGTTCCGCAGGTAGCGCCGGTTTCGACGAAATCCCGTTGGTGGCTTTGGTTGTTGCCGTTATTGTTGCTATTGCTGGGTGGCTTGGCGTGGTGGTTCTTCTTCCGTTCGGAACCGGTTAAACCCGAACCGACGGAACCGGTGAAAATTGAAATCGCCAAACCGGAGCCGAAGCCGGAACCGCCGAAAGAGGAACCGAAGCCGGAGCCGGTGAAAGAGGAGCCAAAACCGGAACCGCAGCCTGAACCGCCAAAAGAGGAGCCGAAACCGGAACCGGTGAAGGAAGAACCGAAACCTGAACCGAAGAAAGAAGTGCCGAAGCCGGAGTCGAAGAAAGAGAAAGTGAAACCGAAAAAAGAGGTGAAACCAAAAGAAGAGAAGAAAATCGTTCAGCAGCCGAAGAAAATCGATAACAGCATTGCGGAAAAAGTGAAAGCCTCGGGCGGTAATCCGAACGGCGATTTCCGTGCGTCGTTGGCGTGGCATAACGGTGAGGATTTGGACTTGCAGCTCAATACCTTAAACGCAAACGCCAATAAATGTTCCAACGGTTATGCGGTGCTCGACGTGGATATGAACGGCGTGGGGTGCGGCAGTAAAAAGCGCAACTTCACCTCTCCTGTGGAAAATATTGTCGCGGTGAATCGTAACAAAATGCCGAACGGACGCTATGTGTTCACCGTGGAACAATTCGGCGCGCACCAAGTGCCGGGCGGTTATATGTGTAAGCTGTTGGATAGCGGACACGGCTTTGAGCTGCAAATTAAGCTTAATGACAGAATGCGCACCTACGCTTATCGCAGACCGATCCGCGAATGTCAGCGCAAAATCAAAATGGTGGAAGTGGTGAAGCAGGGCGATAATTTCACTGTGGTCTATGTGAACCCGGATTTGCGCCTGATTTCCGATGTGACGGTGCCGAATTAATGCTCCGATGAAATAAAAGTGCGGTGGAAAATTTACGTGTTTTTTCCACCGCACTTTTTTATTAAACGAAATTAATCAATATCGCCAAATTGCTCGTCCATTAAGGCTTCAAAATCGGTACAACCGCCGATGGGTTTGTCATCGATCAGAATCTGCGGCACGGTTTGTACCGGCTTGCCGATGATCTTGGCAATGTCTTCTTTGTTCATGCCTTGCTCAATAATGTCGATGTAACGATAATCAAAATTTTCCACGGTATTTTTTAATTTTTCCGCTAAGGTTTTGGCGCGAACGCAATAAGGGCAACTTAGGCGACCATAAATTGTAACGAACATAATGTTTCCTTTTTGAGTGAGTTTGTGCTGATTTTAAGGATTCGCGAAAAAAGAATAAAGTGTTTTTCGGCATTATTGTAATTGGTGTAAGATATGGCGAGTTTAATGTGCTACACAAGGAATTTTTATGTCTGAGAAAAAATATACCTCCGAAACCTTAGATTGTATTTTAGCCCACCGTTCTATTCGCCGTTTTACCGATGAACCCGTTGATGACAAAATTATTGAGCGTTTGGTCAACGCGGCGCGTTTTGCTTCCACGTCCAATCATTTGCAATGCGTTTCCATCGTGCGTATTACCGAACCGGCAATTCGTGAACAAATGATGGTGTATAGCTCCAATCAGGAATATGTGAAATCCGCCCCAGAATTTTGGGTGTTCTGCGTCGATTTTAATAAGCACAAACAAATTTGCCCGACGGCGCAGCTGGATTATGCGGAAGTGTTGCTGATCGGTGCGGTGGATACCGGCATTATGTCGCAAAACGTGCTGTTGGCGGCGGAAAGCCTGGGATTGGGCGGGGTGTATATCGGTTCCTTGCGTAATGAAATGGAAGCGGTGGGCAAATTGCTGAATCTGCCGGAACATTGCCTGCCGATAGTGGGCATGTGTTTGGGTTATCCCGATCAGGATCCGCCGAGCAAACCGCGCTTACCGAGAGAGACCCTGTTCTTTGAAAACCGTTATCAGCCGTTGGATACCGCCAAACTTGACGAATATAACGCAACGGTCGCCGAGTATTATCGCCAGCGCAGCAACATCGACATGGATTGGTCGCGCAATGTGATTAAAAGTCTGGATAAACCGGTTCGTCCGAAAGTGTTGGCTTATTTGCAGCAACAGGGCTTCGTGAAAAAATAATTCTGTATGAAATTCTTAATGTTGTGCCGTGAGCCGCGTTTATATAGCTGCCAACGGCTCAAGGATGCGGCGGAGGAAAACGGGCATCAAATGGATATTTTGGATCCGAATCGTTGCCTGATAAAACTCCAAAAAAATCCACCGCACTTTGCGTTGTATTATCAAGCGGACGCGGAAAGTGAGGCTCAGCTTTTGCCACATTATGACGCGGTGTTGCCCCGTTTCGGCACCACCAGTACGCTTATGGGCTGTCGCGTGTTGCATTATTTCCAAGCGCGGGGCGTTCCTTGTTTGAATAACGTCGATGCCTTTCGTAACGCCCGTGATAAATGGCTCAGCCTGCAAATGTTATTGCAACAAGGCGTTGCCGTGCCGGATTCCTTATTCGCCGGCATTGAAGTGAATGCCAATCATGCGGTGCAACATATTGGTGCGCCGACCATTTTGAAAACCCTGAGTGGCTCGCAGGGCATCGGCGTGATTCTGGCGGAACGGGCACAAAGTGCGGTCAGTATTTTAGAAACCCTAAAACAGGCGGACGTGCCGGTGTTGTTGCAGGAATTTGTAACGGAAGCCGACGGCACGGATTTACGCTGTTTTGTAATTGGCGGACGGGTGGTTGCCGCCATGCAACGGGTCGGACAAAACGGGGAATTTCGCGCCAATTGTCATCGTGGCGCAACGGCGGAAAAGGTCATATTGACCGAACAGGAAAAGCAGATCGCATTGCAAGCCACTAAAGCCTTGGGTTTAGATGTTGCCGGTGTGGATTTGATTCGCTCGGTAAAAGGCCCGCTGGTGTTGGAAGTGAACGCCAGCCCGGGGCTTGAGATGATTGAGAAAACCAGCGGTATTAATATCGCGTTACAAATGATTTTATATTTAGAGCAGAAAATCCGTAATCAAGTTGGAGTAATAAAATGATTATTTATTTACACGGTTTTGATTCCAGCAGTCCCGGTAATCATGAAAAAGTGATGCAATTAAAATTTATTGACGACGATGTGCGTTTCGTTAATTACAGCACGTTGCACCCACGTCACGACATGACGTTTTTACTCAATGAAGTGCATAAATTGGTGTCCGAATCCAAAGACGAAAAGCCGCTCATTTGCGGTGTCGGTTTAGGTGGTTATTGGGCGGAACGTATCGGCTTTTTATGTGGCATTAAGCAGGCGATTTTTAACCCGAATTTATTCCCGCAGGAAAATATGACGGGCAAAATCGATCGTCCGGAAGAATATGAAGACATCGCCACCAAGTGCGTGGAAAATTTCCGCATGAAAAATAAACACCGTTGTTTGGTGTTTTTGTCCGTTGAAGACGGCGTGCTGGATTCAAAGCGTAGTGCGGATTGCTTAGCGCCTTATTACGACATTGTGTGGGACGAGAAAGAAAGTCACAAATTCAAACAAATTTCCCAGCATTTACAACAAATCAAAGCGTTTAAGGCATTATAAAAACGCAAAAGGGTAGCAAAAGCTACCCTTTGTTTTTTGACGGACAAATTAACCGAATTCCGGATTTTGATCCTGAAATTGAAAATTCGGCGGCAGTTGCGGGCTGGCGTCATCTTCGCCCAATGGATCCACTTCCGGCGTACGTTTAAACTTCTCCGGTGAGTTTGCATTTTTTTCTTTACCCAGTAACTGCGGCTGTAGCTGAGTAAAGTTACTGTTCGGCGACAACCAAATGCTAATCAGTGCCTGTGCAAATTGCGGCTCGAATTCATGATCCAAAATGGTGTCGTTTAAAATGAAATAGCTTTTTTCCGGTAGGGCGACAAAACGCAAAATGTCGTTAGGCGAGAAGTCGGGAAAAATCTGCTGCATTTGCTTCAACCACAAATCGCCTTGCGCTTTATCCACTTTGAGATGTTCCATTTCTTTCGCCAGGCTGATGGCGAAATTTTTGCCTTCAATGGGTTTTTCGTATTTAAAGGAAAGCATGAACGGCAACTGATCGGCTTCATAAGCCCCGTTTTCCGTTTCTAAATCAATGGTATAAACGAGGAACGGACCCCAGTTATAATCGGCGTTTCCGACATTGAGCCAGTGCGCCGAAAGTGCGGTAGGAAATAAAGTTAAAATGAATAACAGCGATTTTAATTTCATAAAAAGTCCGTCATAAAAATTTATGTGGGCGATTATAGCAAAAAAGACGGGAAATTGATCCCGTCTTTCTTCATTAATGGCTTAATTCAACGTGTAAGCCTTATTTTAAGCTGCCCACCATGTCTTCCGGACGCACCCATTTGTCGAAGTCTTCGGCGGAGACCAAACCGAGGTTAATGGCTTCTTCACGTAAGGTTGTACCGTTTTTGTGTGCGGTTTTTGCGATTTTCGCCGCATTTTCGTAACCGATATGAGTATTCAGTGCGGTTACCAACATCAAGGAATTTTCAAGTTGTTGTTTAATCCGCGGATAGTTCGGCTCGATACCGGTTGCGCAGTGTTCGTCGAAGGAAACGCAGGCGTCCGCCAGTAATTGGGCGGATTGCAGGAAGTTGGCGATCATCACCGGGTTGAACACGTTCAATTGAAAATGACCTTGTGAACCCACGAACGCGATGGTGGTATCGTTACCAAATACTTGCGCGCACACCATGGTCATGGCTTCGCATTGGGTCGGGTTCACTTTACCCGGCATGATGGAAGAGCCCGGTTCATTTTCCGGAATCAGGATTTCGCCGATACCGGAACGCGGACCTGATGCCAATAAACGAATGTCGTTGGCGATTTTGAACAGGCTCATGGCTAATTGACGTAATGCGCCGTGCGTTTCCACGATGGCATCATGCGCCGCCAAGGCTTCAAATTTGTTTTCGGCAGTGATGAATGGCAAGCCGGTGAATTTCGCGATGTATTCCGCTACTTTCACATCATAACCTTTCGGCGTATTCAATCCCGTACCCACAGCCGTACCGCCGAGGGCTAATTGACGCAAGTGCGGAAGAGTGTTTTTCAATGCGATTAAACCAAAGTGCAATTGCGCTGCATAAGCGGAGAATTCCTGACCTAATGTGAGCGGGGTTGCGTCCATTAAGTGCGTACGACCGATTTTTACCACATCTTTGAAGGCTTCGGATTTTGCCGCAAAGGTTTTTTGCAGACGTTCCACCGCAGGAATGGTGGTTTCCACTACTTTTTTGTAAGCCGCAATGTGCATTGCTGTCGGGAAGGTGTCGTTGGAGGATTGGGATTTATTCACATCATCATTCGGGTGAATAATGGATTTTTCACCTAATTTACCGCCGTGTAACACGTGCGCGCGGTTTGCCACCACTTCGTTCACGTTCATGTTGGATTGCGTACCGGAACCGGTTTGCCAGATAACCAATGGAAATTGATCGTCTAATTTATTGGCTAAAATTTCATCGCAGGCTTGCGCGATTAAATCGCGTTTTTCCGCAGGCAATACGCCGAGATCCGCATTGGCAAACGCCGCCGCTTTTTTCAAATAACCAAAGGCTTCAATAACTTCATGTGGCATAGATGCCGCAGGACCGATTTTAAAATTATTGCGGGAACGTTCGGTTTGTGCAGCCCAATATTTGTCTGCCGGAACTTGAACTTCACCCATAGTGTCTTTTTCAATGCGAAATGCCATTGTGATTACCTCTTAATGATTATTAACAAAATTAGCCGAATTCTAGCATTGGTAAACGGATCTATGAACCGAAATTGTAAACAGAAAAACGGTTTTGTGACCTAGATCATAAAGTGCGGTCCGTTTGTAAAACGTTTCTGATATTATGTAGTAAATGCACAAAACGGTTGCTGAGCTTGTCGAAGCATAAGTTTTGTGTCTGAATTAGCTGAAATTGCTCACACTTCGACTAATCCTTCGACTAATTCTTCGACAAGCTCAGGAACCGTCTCAGTGACCGTAATTTCAGCATTGTGTAGCTGATACATAATATCGAACGTTTCGGAAATTAACATTTTCTATTTGGGCTGATTTCCGCTAAAATCTTGCGATTCATTTTTCATATTTGGGGCTTTTTATGCCAAAAAACGCGCAATTTTACCTGCTTTCCGATGCCTCTTCCGCGCAGCCGAATTTGTCTGCGGTGGAAAGCCTCGCCTGCAATTTGGCTGCGTCCGCCTGGCGTTTGGGAAAACTGGTTTTGTTGGCGTGTGAAAGCGAAGCCCAGGCGCTCAATATTGATGAAGCTTTATGGCAACGGGAGCCGGACGAATTCGTCCCGCACAACCTTTCCGGCGAAGCCACCACGTATGCCACGCCCATCGAAATCAGCTGGACGGGCAAACGCAACGCACAAAGCCGCGATTTGCTGATTAATTTACAACCGCAACTACCGGAATTCATCAACAGCTTTAACCAAATTATCGATTTTGTACCCGCCGAAGAACAACAAAAATCCCTGGCACGGGAGCGTTATAAACAATTGAGACAATTGGGCTGGGAATTGAGTACGGAGCAGGCGGGGAATATAAAATAAAGCGGGAAGTTGTGGGATATAAAACTCCCCTCTTTGCCAAAGAGGGGAATTGTTACAAAAAACACTGAAAAAAATGACCGCACTTTATGAACGACATCACTTTCTATCAACGCTTCCAAGCTGATATTCTCGCCGGGAGAAAAAACATCACCATTCGGGATAAATCTGAAAGTCACTTTAAGGCGGGTGATGTGTTGCGTGTGGGGCGATTTGAAGATGATGAATATTTCTGCACGATTGAAGTATTAAGCATTTTCCCGATTACCCTTGATGAATTGACGGAACAGCACGCCAAGCAGGAAAATATGACATTGGTGGAGTTGAAAAAAGTGATACGGGGGATTTATCCGAATGAAGAGCAATTTTATATTATTGCGTTTTCGTTGAAATATGTAGGGTGCGTGTAAACGCACCGTTTGGTTAAAATAATCGGTGCGTTTACACGAACCCTACCCAAAAGAGCGCTAATTAAATCAATGAAGTACATGAAAGGATTCTTATTAATCATTGTTTTGCCGATAATATTGGCATTTATTTCTTTTCCCTTCTTAGATGAAGAACATAAGAAGCTAAAATGGAAAAAATAATGCGGTTATAACCGCTATCCTTAGGTTTTGAAAAATTTTGTAAGGCTAAAATCAAAATGAAAAAAATTATTCTGATATTGTTAAGTATATTTATTTATGGATGTGGCACATTAACCACATTAAAGGATCCTTGCCCTTATATCGGCACAAGATACGACTATAATATGGTTATAGGTAATTTTTATGACGGTGTGGGTTTTAAGCATATGACTCGCCCGTTTTATTTGATCGATTTGCCGCTGTCTATCGTAACCGATACGGCGTTATTGCCTATCAACATTCCTCGTTATTATTCTGCCGATGAAGAAACAAGGGCATCATGCGGGAAATATGGTGATCCGAACAACCAACATCCTTGGATAAAAGACAATTAATCGAAATAAGAGAAAATATAAATGACACAAAAATTCGAAATGGCAGACCGTTTTAATCCGTCTGCGGTAGAACAAGCCCTTTACAAACATTGGGAAGAAAGCGGTTATTTTAAACCGTCGGAAGAGGCGAATGCGCCGAGTTATTCTATTGCCATTCCGCCGCCGAATGTGACGGGGAGTCTGCACATGGGGCACGCGTTCCAGCAAACCTTGATGGATACCTTAATTCGTTTTAACCGCATGGAAGGACATAATACCCTCTGGCAAGCGGGAACTGACCATGCAGGCATTGCGACCCAAATGGTGGTGGAGCGTAAAATTGCGGCGGAAGAAAATAAAACCCGTCATGATTATGGTCGTGAAGTCTTTATTGACAAAATTTGGGAATGGAAAGCGCAATCCGGTGGCACCATTAGCCAACAAATTCGTCGTTTGGGTAACTCCGTGGACTGGACGCGTGAGCGCTTCACGATGGACGACGGTCTTTCCGACGCAGTGAAAGAAGTGTTTGTGCGCTTGCACGAAGAAGGCTTGATTTATCGCGGCAAACGTTTGGTGAACTGGGATCCGAAATTACATACCGCCATTTCCGATCTGGAAGTAGAAAACAAAGAATCTAAAGGCAGCCTGTGGCATTTCCGTTATCCGCTGGCGAACGGCGCGAAAACCGCAGACGGAAAAGATTATTTAGTGGTGGCGACCACCCGTCCTGAAACCATGTTGGGTGATACCGCCGTTGCCGTTCACCCGGAAGACGAACGTTATCAATCCTTAATCGGTAAAACCGTTGTACTGCCGTTGGCAAACCGTGAAATTCCGATTATTGCCGATGACTATGTGGATCGCGAGTTTGGTACGGGCGTGGTGAAAATTACCCCGGCGCATGATTTCAACGACTATGAAGTGGGCAAACGTCATCAGTTGCCGATGGTCAATGTGTTGACGCTGAACGCGGATATTCGTGATGAAGCGGAAATTATCGGTACCGATGGCAAGCCGATGACGGGTTATGAAGCGCTTATTCCGGCAGATTACCGTGGCTTGGAACGTTTTGCCGCGCGTAAAAAAATCGTGGCGGATTTTGAAGCCCTTGGTCTGCTTGATGAAATCAAACCGCACGATTTGAAAGTGCCTTACGGCGATCGCGGCGGTGTGCCTATTGAGCCGATGTTGACCGACCAATGGTATGTAAGCGTGAAACCGCTGGCGGAAGTAGCGATTAAAGCGGTGGAAGACGGCGAAATTCAATTTGTGCCGAAACAATACGAGAACCTGTATTTCTCCTGGATGCGTGACATTCAGGATTGGTGTATTTCCCGCCAACTTTGGTGGGGACATCGCATTCCGGCGTGGTATGACGCGGAAGGCAACATTTATGTGGCGCGCAGTGAAGCGGAAGTGCGGTCAAAATATCAGTTAAATTCCGATGTGGAACTTAAGCAAGATGAAGACGTGCTGGATACTTGGTTTTCCTCCGGTTTATGGACGTTTTCCACGCTCGGTTGGCCGCAACAAACCAAAGAACTGAAAATGTTCCATTCCACGGATGTGCTGATTACCGGTTTTGACATCATTTTCTTCTGGGTGGCGCGCATGATTATGTTCACCATGCACTTCATCAAAGACGAAAACGGCAAGCCGCAAGTGCCGTTCAAAACCGTGTATGTGACGGGCTTAATTCGTGATGAAAACGGGCAAAAAATGTCGAAATCGAAAGGTAACGTGATTGACCCGTTAGACATGATTGACGGCATCAGCCTTGAGGATTTAGTGGCAAAACGCACCGGCAACATGATGCAACCGCAATTAGCGGAGAAAATCGCCAAATCCACCCGCAAAGAATTCCCGGAAGGCATTGTGGCACACGGCACCGACGCCTTGCGCTTCACCCTCGCCGCCCTTGCAACGAACGGTCGCGACATTAACTGGGACATGAAACGTTTGGAAGGCTACCGCAATTTCTGCAACAAATTATGGAACGCCAGCCGCTTCGTGCTTACCAATGAAAAGCTGGATTTAAGCCAGGGCGAAATTGAATTTTCCGTCGCCGATCGCTGGATTCAATCGGAATTCAATCGCACTGTGGAAACTTTCCGCAACGCATTAAGCCAATTCCGTTTTGACTTATGTGCCACCGCGCTTTATGAATTCACTTGGAACCAATTCTGCGATTGGTATTTGGAACTCACTAAGCCGGTATTCGCAAACGGCAATCAAGCACAAATCCGCGCGGCAAGCCAAACCTTAGTGCACGTGTTAGAAAAATTATTGCGTTTAGCACACCCGGTTATTCCATTCATTACCGAAGAAATCTGGCAGAAAGTGAAAGGTTTCGTTGGCATTGGCGCCGACAGCATTATGTTGCAGCCGTTCCCGCAAGTGGACATGACGGCGTTTGATGCGGACGCAGAGGCGGAAATCGCGTGGCTGAAAGAGGTCATCGTCGCTGTGCGTAATATTCGCGCCGAATGCAACATTGCACCGAGCAAAGGCTTGGATTTGTTATTCCGCAATATTCCTGCGGACGAGCAAAAAATACTGGAAAAACAGACCGCACTTTTACAAGCCATGGCGAAGTTGGATAGTGTCGGCGTGCTTAAGGAAGGCGAACAAGCCCCGTTAGCCGTGGCAAAATTGGTCGGCAACACCGAAATCCTCGTGCCGATGGCGGGTTTCATAAACAAAGATGCCGAACTTGCCCGTTTGACCAAAGAGATTGAAAAATATCAAAACGAAGTCAAACGTATCGAAAGCAAACTCAGCAACGATGCCTTCGTTTCCAAAGCCCCTGAAGCCGTCATCGCCAAAGAACGCGAAAAAATGGTCGAATACCAATCCGGATTGGAAAAAATTCGGGAGCAGTATAAGGCGATTGAGGCACTTTAATCTTGACTAACAAAACGCTGGTTTAGCTGGCGTTTTGTTTTTATGAATCGAAAAAGTGCGGTGAAAATTCACCGCACTTTTAACTTATCTTTTTCATCTGCTTTTCTAATCCCGTTAAAATCGGTTCTACAATCTCATCAGGTAATCTATAGGTGTTTATTCCGCTTACTTTTGGATGTAACACGCTGATTTCATTTAAAATATCTTCTACGGTTTCTTTTGCTAATCCTGCGAGTTTGGCGGTGTTGAATATGTGGCGAAGTTGGATTTTGTCCCATAAATAATGTTTATTTTCACCGTGCCACGCCATTGCCATTTTGACCTTTTGTTTTTGTAGTCCGTTACGTTTAATTAGCGGATAAGCGGACATCACATCATAAAACGGTGTTAGTCGATAACGATTTTCTTGTTCTAGAAACAGGCTGAAATTTTTACCGTGTCCGTCAATGGCGCAGAGTAGCCAAAAAATGATTTGAGCTTTAAAAAATTGCTTGCGATCCATTTGGGCATAAGAAGAACCGTTGAGCAGCGACATAATTTGGAGAATGCCGGGACCGCCATCATTTTCATATTTTCGAGCCGGGGCAATATTAAGCGCCTGGCACATATCCTCCTGTGGTAAGCGAACCAGCCAGTTCCCCTTTTCTGACCAACGACGATCAAAGCGTTCTACAATCAGTACCTTAGTGTCACCGAAATGATGAATTTTGCTATTAGGCACAGGCAAGCCGAATGCTTTCATGATATTTAAACAAAGCCATTCATTTTCACAACTGCCGGAAAGATCAAGTTGACCTTGAGCCACCATACCAATAGGAAGCTTAAAAATATGGCTGGTCGCTGTAGAATGCAGAGGGCGATGCCATTGATTTTGGTAATACAGTAACGCTGTCTTTTCCTGTGCGCCGGCTAAAGAGATTCGGAAATCTTCGCTTTCCTCCATACCAAGGGGAAAAGTGCGGTAGTTTTTCAGCACGTTTTCCACTTCTTTATCATTTAACGGTTCCGCGTAAATTTGCCGAACGGAGCGGCTTTCACCGTGATAAAGTTGAATCGCCCCAACGCAATCCTGCCCAATAGCCGAAAGCAAATCAAAGGGGGATTTGGTTGAGGTCTGGAAACGTTGTTGAATGCGCGAACGAATTTGTTCATTGTCGGGCAAAAGATTATCGAAGAAATTGTAAACCGAATCCCCTCGATAAACTTTATGGGACAAAGGCAATGATAATGAAATTGGACGGGAGCGCGAAGAATCAAGCCATTTGGGAGCATATTGAAATTCTGTCGCGCCATTTGTGAGCCTTCGCCATTCTCCGACCAACAAGCCGTTCATTGCGACTTTTAAGATAGTGTTATTCATTACCACGCCTCATCATCATCATCGTAAAATACAGGTGTTGGCTCGCTGATTAAATTCTCCGTAATAGCGGATTTTTTGCGTGGTTGCACGATAAGTTCTAATTCTAATCCTGCCAAAATTTTAAATAATGTTTCTAATTTTGTGCGTTCCGGCTCATTTTCAAAAGCCGATATTCTGGCTTGGGTGGTGCCGGCAAGTTTGGCGACATCTGTTTGTGAGAGGTTGCCTTGATAGCGAAATTCCCGAATAACATGAGAAAGCATTTTTGCGGTGGTAATAACCATTTTTTCTCCTTATACGTCATAGCGTATAGAATCTGTTTTATACGCTACGAAGTATAAAATCGTATTTATATCTTGTAAAGTATAATTTGTGAGTTATATCTTATGCGATATAAATATCTATAGTAAAAAACGTTAGTTTTTTCCACCGCACTTTTTTCCGTTACTCTCCGCTTTTCACCGCGTCAACCCAACGTTCAATCAAGCGTTTGCTTTCCGCGTCGGAGCCAAAGCGAATGAAATCAATATCCAGTAAATCCAGCTTAGTCGGATCACTTGCTTTAGGTGACGGTTTGGCGTAGATATTGGTTGGGATTTGATAAGAATCGGATTCGCGCCATGGGATTTCTTGTGCTTCGGTATCAAGGACGAAATCGACA
The DNA here is from genome assembly GCA_017160915.1 of Aggregatibacter actinomycetemcomitans. Classification (GTDB taxonomy): domain Bacteria; phylum Pseudomonadota; class Gammaproteobacteria; order Enterobacterales; family Pasteurellaceae; genus Aggregatibacter; species Aggregatibacter actinomycetemcomitans_B. The sequence continues at coordinate 44,636 of JACAWG010000081.1, read as the reverse complement.
AAATGTTTGGCATTTTCAAGATTGCGCGCGCCTTTGATAATGCTGACGGCGCCTAAGGTATAGCCTACGCCTTCGCAAGGGAGAATGCCTTTAACCTGTGCGCCTTTGTCTTTTTCCCGTACATAACCGTGCATGAATGCAATATCTACGCCCACTTCGCCGGTAGCCAGGTTGCCTGTGGCTAAACCGCTTTTGGAATATTGCGCCACGTTTGCGTTGAGTTTTTTCAAATAATCAAAGGCTTTTTCTTCGCCCCAAAGTTGAACCAATGTTGTGAGCAACGAATAGCCTGTGCCGGAAACCCGAGGATCGGCATATTGAATTTGATTTTTAAATTCCGGTTTGAGTAAATCGGCAAAGCATTTAGGTTCCGCAATATTGAGCTGTTTTAATTTTTCCGTATTCACGCCAATGGCGACTTCCATTAAATAAATAATGGACGTGTAGTCGCCTCGTTCGTCCATTAACTTTTTAAATTGCGGCATGATGTCTTTTTGTAATGGTGAACGGTAAGTGGCGAGCAAGCCTTGATCAGCGGCTTGTAAATGCGGTTCAAAGGTGCCTCCGAACCAGACGTCCGCTTGCGGATTTTCTTTTTCCGCTTTGATTTTGCCAAGTACGGTGCCGGTGCTATTACGCACAAATTTGGCATCGACATTATATTTTTCGGCAAAACGTTGGGTGACTTTTTCACAGGTGACATTTTGCACGCTGCAATAAATTGTCAGTTTGCCTTCTGCCTGGGCATTTTGCGTATAACACAGCATTGGGAGTAAGCAAAGTGCGGTGGATTTTAATGATGTTTTTACTAAAGCATAATGTTGAGAAAGCTTGGTCATTGGTTTAATCCTTTGTGAGATTGAAAAACAATACCGGCTAACATCTAAACGGGGGAAATTGACTGAAATGAGCCATGAGAAGCAGAGTGAAGTGCATTAGTTTCCTACGTCAGTGCTAACTGTATCAGGTTCACGGGTATTTCTCAGCCCGATTGTTAAAGCAACCGAGCACCCCGACTAACGCGCATTACTATAAGAGTTTGTTATTGATTTGTAAATGAACGTGGAAAAATATTTATTTTTTGACCGCACTTTTAATGACGACCGCCAAAAGGCGGTTTGGCGAACCAAACTAAGATGAACAAGATAAGGAACATAATCGCAGACAGCCAAAAAATTTCGTTAGCACCGATAATAAAGCCTTGTGAAGTAATATTGCGGGCAAGTAGGGAAGAGGTTTGTTCTTCACTCATGCCGAAGCGTTCCATCATGTGATAATACTGTTGTGCGATAGGGTTGTACGGCGTAATGGCTTCGGTGAGTTGGGTGTGATGGACGGCTTCACGGTTATACCATAAAAACGTGGTGAGCGAGGTCCCCACAGAGCCGGCAAGCGTGCGCAAAAAGTTGAATAAACTTGAAGCCGATGCCATTTTATGTGCCGGCAAGTCCGATAACGTAATGGTTGTCAACGGCATAAAGAAACAGGCAACCGCCAAACCCTGCACCGTTTGCGGTAATATCACATCAATGAATGTCATATTCGGTTCAAAGGTAACGGCGCGCCAATAAAAGGTGATGGCGTACACCACAAAACTGATGGTGACCAAAATGCGCATATCGATTTTGTAACCGAATTTGCCGATGAGTGGCGACAGCAAAATCGGAAATAAACCCACCGGTGCGGAAGCCAAGCCCGCCCAAGTGGCGGTATAACCGAACACTTGTTGAAGCAATAACGGGATTAGCACGACGGAGCCGAGGTAAATCAAAAATGCTAGGCTGGTGGATAAACAACCGACGGTAAAATTGCGTTGCTTAAACAAGGAAATATCCACCACCGGGTTGTCGTCAGTGAGCTCCCAAATCACCAACGCGGTTAAGGTAACGGTGGAAACTACGGCAAGAATAATGATTTCATTGGAATTGAACCAATCCTGTTCGCGCCCTTGATCCAGCATTAATTGCAAACAACCGACACCTAACATCAACAAGATTAAGCCGACGGTATCTATCGGCTGATGCTGAATTTTACTTTCTCGTGGGGCTAAAATTTTCCAGCTCAAACCAATCACGATTAAACCGATGGGCACGTTAATAAAGAAAATCCAGCCCCAATGTAGGTTGTCACTAATCCAACCGCCGAGAATCGGACCGAAAATCGGCGCCACAACCACCGTCATCGCCCAAAATGCCAGCGCCATGCCGCGTTTTTCCGGCGGATAATTATTGAGTAGTAAACTTTGTGATAAAGGAATAATCGGGCCTGCCGCCAACCCTTGGAATATGCGGCATAAAATCAACATTTCCAAACTGTGGGAAATGCCGCATAGCCAAGAGGCGAAGACAAAAAGTGCGGTGGAAATTAAGAATAATTTTACCTCGCCGAAGCGTTTGGCAAGCCAGCCGGTGATAGGAATGGAAATGGCGTTCGCCACCCCGAAAGATGTGATGACCCAAGTGCCTTGGCTGAATGACGCGCCGAGATCGCCCGCAATGGTGGGAATCGCCACATTGGCGATGGTGGAATCCAACACTTGCATGAATGTGGCGAGGGATAACGCCAAGGTGATTATGCCAAGGGCGACGCCTTCAATCGGTTTTTGCATCATTCCAAAACCTTAGTTGGTATTGTCTTTGATGATTTTTTCAATCAGATTTTCCACCGCACTTTGGTCGTAATCTAAGGTGTTGGTGGAGTAGAGCGGCGCCGTGCGTTTCTTCTGCGATAACATTTCACCGCTTGTGTCGGCAATATTCACCTCAACCAAGGTAGATAAGCCGATTCGCAAGGGGTAACGGGTGAGTTGTTGCGCATCTAAGCTAATGCGTACCGGCACCCGTTGCACTACTTTGATCCAGTTGCCGGTGGCGTTTTGTGCTGGTAATAACGAAAATGCGCTGCCCGTGCCCATTTCAATACCTTCCACTTTGCCGTCAAATTTCACATCATGACCATATAAATCAAAAGACAATTTTACCGGCTGCCCGATTCGCATATCTTTTAGTTGGGTTTCTTTGAAATTGGCATCCACCCACATTTGGTCGCCGGCGATGACCGCCATTAATGCACTGCCCACGGCGACTTTTTGCCCGACTTGCGTGCTTCGACGCGCCACATAACCGTCCACCGGGCTGATAATTTTGGTGCGTTGTAAATTTAGCCAAGCCTGTTTTAGCGAACTAATGGCTTTTTGAATTTCCGGTTGTTCTTTAAGTGGCACATTCAGAAGTAAGGATTGATTGGCGGCAAGTTGATTTTTAACGGCTTTTAAATTGGCTTCTGCCGTAATCACCGCCTCTCTGGCGTGTTGCAGCGATTCTTTATCAATGGCGCCGCTTTTCCCCAGCATTTCGCGGCGTGCTAAATCGCCCTGTGCTTTATTCAGTGCAATTTGATTGGCTTGAACCGTGGCTTCAAGCTGTTTGACGGTATAGCCCAATTGTGAAATTTGACGTACGGCGCTTGCCAAGGTGTTTTGTGCCTGGCTGAAACTCAGTTGATAATCGGCGTCATCAAGCTCCAGCAACACATCGCCGGCGTGAACGAAATCCATATTTTCCGCGTTAATTTGTCGCACGTTACCGGCAATTTGCGCGGAAATCATCACTTGATTGCCGCTCACATAGGCATCTTCGGTGGTTTGGTAGTTTTTTACAAAAAAGAACCAGTACAGTCCGGTCAGGAGGCTAATAAGAATCAGAATAAAAAAGAAAATACCCAGTGCTTTTTGGCGTGTGTTTTTTGATTTTTCAACTTGCGGTTGGCTGACTTCGCTCATTTATTATCCTTAATTTAATAGATTTTGAGAATTATTATTTGTTATTTGATTTTTAAAATCTATCAATTCTATTCGGTGTAACAATTTGTTCTATTATGAGCTTTTTTCTACACTTAAGCCAACAAAAACGAGCGGTCTTGTGATTTAGATCGTTCATATTTTTATTAAATTAATAAAGTAGAGGAGAAATATTATGTCAAAAACATTTATTGGTTTAGATACTGCCCAATCAGAAGTATTAGCGTCAAAATTAAACGAATTATTAGCGACTTACCAAGTTTTTTACACCAATGTGCGTGGTTATCACTGGAACATTAAAGATGTGAACTTTTTTGAATTACACGCCAAATTTGAAGAAATTTACACCGATCTTGTGGAAAAAGTGGATGAAGTTGCTGAACGTATTTTAACGCTGGGCTACACCCCGAATAACGCTTTCAGTCAATATTTAACCCATTCCCGTATTAAAGAAGACATTGCCGTGAGCACCGCAAGCGCTTGCTTAAGAGGCACATTGGAAGGTTTCAAAGTTTTACTGGCACAACAACGGGAAATTTTATCCCTTGCCGGCGAAGCTGACGACGAAGGCACAGCTTCACAAATGAGCGATTACATCAAAGAACAAGAGAAACTGGTTTGGATGTTCCAGGCCGCTTGCCAAACTTGCGCAAACTAATTCTTTGACTAAAGAAAAATCCTGCTTGAACTTATCGTTAAGCAGGATTTTTTTGATCAAAAGTGCGGTGATTTTTTCGAGCTTTGTGCAACAAGCTACACAATAGCGAAAACACCCTCAAAATCCACCGCACTTTTTTACTTGATGACCATACCCACAATACTACGCGTTGCTTCTTTCACTTCCGTGAGTTGCACGCGTAAAATATCCCCGATTTTATAAAGGCGTTGATCTTTGACATAGAAGGCGATTTCATCGGTATTGATGACGATGTCTTCTTTGTTATCGTGCAAGGTTGAGGCAGGAATAAACATGGACGCGCCGTTTGCCAACAATAAAACACGTAAGCCGCCACGGGTAACATCTTGCACTTCCGCTTCAAATTCCGCTTTTTCGGCAACTTTATCCGCAAGATAGCGACAATATAGCCAATCGGCAATGTCACGTTCTACTAAGCGATTTTGGCGACGCGCTTCTTGCAAGCGCACTAGCACGCTTTCTTCCGGTTTTTCATAAGGGCGATTGGCTAAATAGGCTTTAATCAGACGGTGGTTCACCATGTCGGAATATTTCCGAATCGGTGACGTCCAAGTGGCGTAACCGTTCAATCCCAACCCAAAGTGCGGTGCCAATTCCGCTTTAAATTCTGCAAACGTTAAGAATCGACGCAGGCGGAATTCCAAGTAATCCCCTTCAATCGGTTCAATATCGTGGCGCATTTGGCTGTAGCCGTTTAGCGTCGCTAAATTTTCTACGGCATAGCGAGCTTGTAATTCCGCTTTGTTTTCGTCGTTCGCTAAATTGGCTAGCAGAAAATGATGGGCGTTTTCCAGGAATTTTTTGTCGAACCCGCTGTGTGTGTTGAAAATGCCGCATTGCAGGTTTTCCTGTAAAAATTGAGCGGCGCAAATATTGGCGATAATCATGGATTCTTCCACGATCTGATTGGCAATACGACGATATTCCGCCTTAATTTCCTGCACCTTGCCGTTTTCTCCCAACACGAAAGAATAATCCGGTTTTTCTTTGAATAATAGCGCATGGGTTTTGCGCCATTGTGTCCTGGCGAGGGTAAATTGATGCAGCCAATGAATTTGCTGTGCCGTTTCCGGGTTTTCCGGTTGCCGGGCATTTTCTTTGCCTTCTAAATAATCGGAAACCTGACTATAAGCCAATTTAGCTTTCGATTGCACATTCGCTAACACAAATTTTGCCGGCGCGACGATATTGCCCTGTAAATCCGTCTGAATATAACAAACCAATGCCGGACGGGTCTCGTTTGGTTTTAAGGAGCAAAGTTCATCGGAGAGTTCACGTGGCAACATAGGAATGTTGAAGCCCGGCAGATAGTTGGTGAAACAGCGTTGCTTAGCATCTTTCTCAATTTGCGAATCTAGGCTGATGTAAGTTGTCGGATCGGCAATCGCTACGACTAACTGCCAGCCGTTTTGTTCGCCATTTGAGGTTAACGGTTCGATATACAAGGCGTCATCCATGTCCTGCGTGGTTTCCGAGTCGATGGTGACGAAGTGAAGTGCGGTCAGATTTTCGCGCGTTTCTTTATCCTGCATTTCATATTGATCTTGCCCCTGAACAGGCTCACGTGGTTGCTCGTGACGGGCAAGAGTCACCCACCAAGGTGCTAGCTCATCATCGGTGCGGCAAATGAATTGGGTGATTTGCGCATAGAAAAAACGATCGTCACGCAGCGGATGGGTTTTCAGTGTTGCCACCACCCAATCGCCTTCCTGCAATTCTTCTTTTACGGATTTGTTTTGCGCGGCGCCAATGGGTTGATTGATGTTCGGGTGATCTACCAATACCTGTAATTTCTTGTCTTTATTGAACCGTACTTTGGCGATGAAACGGGTGAGCATGGGTTCGAGCAGGGCTTCTGGTTCCGCCTGTTCTTTGTCACCCTGTTTTTCGATGGTGGCGGTGATTTTGTCGCCGTGCATGACTTTTTTCATTGCCGGCGGCGCAATAAAATAGCTTTTTTTATCACATTCTAAAAAACCGTAAGCCTTGTCGGTGCTTTTTACCGTGCCTTCCACGCGTTCTTTGCTGTCGTGAATTTGTTGTTTTAATTGGGCGAGTAGGGGATTATCTTGAAACATAACATCTCATAAATGGTGTAAAAACTAAAAAGGCAGGTTAAAAAACCTGCCGATAAATAAAGGAAGAAAAAATTATTCTTCGCCTAATTCGCCCATGGCGGTGATGCTGAAACCGGCATCCACGTGGACGATTTCGCCGGTGATGCCGGAAGCTAAATCGGAGCATAAAAATGCGGCGGAGTTGCCCACATCTTCAATGGTTACAGTGCGACGTAATGCGGCGGTTTTCTCGAAAGCGGAAAGCATTTTCTTGAAGTTTTTAATGCCGGAAGCCGCTAAGGTGCGAATCGGACCGGCGGAAATGGCGTTCACACGAATGCCGTCTTTGCCTAAATCCGCCGCCATCACGCGGGTTGCCGCTTCAAGAGAGGCTTTGGCTAAACACATAACGTTGTAGTTCGGAATCGCACGTTCAGCGCCTAAATAAGAAAGGGTGAGTAATGCCGCATTCGGATTCAAATAAGGGCGCGCCGCTTGCGCCATTGCCACGAAGCTGTAAGCGCTAATGTCGTGGGCGATGCGATAACCTTCACGGGTCGCCGCGTTCACATAATCGCCATCGAGTTGATCGCCCGGTGCGAATGCAATGGCGTGCACGAAACCGTCAAATTTATCCCAGTGTTTGCTTAATTCCGCAAAACAGTTTTGGATGCTTTCATCGGTAGCAACATCTAACGGAAGCACGATGTTCGCACCGAATTCTTTGGCAAATTCTTCTACGCGCGGTTGTAATTTTTCATTTAAATAAGTGAAAGCCAATTCCGCACCTTGTTCTTTCATCGCTTTCGCAATGCCGTAAGCGATAGAACGATTGCTGGCGAGGCCGGTGACTAAAATACGTTTACCTGTTAAGAAACCCATAGTTATTCCTATTTGTTTTAGTGAAAAAATTGGCGAGATTATACTTGTTTTGCCGACCTTGAGCAATGTAACGATTTTTGGTTTAACCAGTTACGCCGGGTTATCCATATCCTTAAATTCCACCTCAAAACCATATTCGTTTGCCAGCCATTCGCCTAGTGCTTTAACCCCGTAACGTTCGGTGGCGTGATGACCGGCGGCAAAGAAATGAATCCCTTGTTCTCTGGCGGAATGGATGGTTTGTTCCGAAACTTCACCGGTAATAAATGCGTCACAACCTTGTGCGGCGGCAAGATCGATATAACCCTGTCCGCCACCGGTGCAAATGCCGACTTTACGAATAAAGTGCGGTCCGTTTTCCGTGCAAATTAACGGCTTGCGGGCGAGTGTTTGTTCAATGCGTTGGGCAAATTGTTCGGCGCTGAGCGGGGTTTTTAACGTTCCCCAAACAGGAATGCTGGCATTGCTTTGTTCCAGCGGTTGGAGGTTCTCAATATCAAGCAATTGGGCGAGTTGGGCGTTATTGCCCAGTTCGGGGTGAACATCCAGCGGCAGATGATAGCCGTATAAATTGATGTCATTTACCAGCAATGCCTTGATACGTCTGCCTTTCATGCCACGAATGCAAGGATTTTCGCTTTTCCAAAAATAACCGTGGTGAACGAGCAGCGCGTCGGCTTTTTGCGCAACGGCGTAGTCAATTAAGGCTTGGCTTGCGGTCACGCCGGTAATGATTTTTTTGATTTCAGGTTTGCCTTCCACCTGTAACCCGTTAGGCGCGTAATCATGAATAAGGTGGCTGTTGAGTTTTTGATTAAGCAGATTTTCCAGTGCTAAATTTTGCATAACTATTCTCTGAATAAAGAAAGGAATGGCGTAATGATAATGGCTTTGGAGAGGAATAAGAAGAAAAAAATGACCGGTGCGAAGATCTTTTGGTAAAGACGTGGGGGAGTTGTTTGCACCGGCCACTGTGTTTAAGAATGACGACCATCTTAAATAAAAACAGCTTCATTATACAAATTAATATATAACGATCAAGCGAAATCTGCTTATTTCATTAAAAAAGTTTATTCAATGCCAATTAATTTATGTGTTTGCACACTTAATAACCATTTTGGTTTGTTTGCACGTTGATTTAATTGCCCAAGTTGGGTGATGGTTTCCAGCAAATTCATTTTGCCGTTAATTTCGCAAGGAGAAAGGTAATAACGCTCGGCGCGGATTTTGTTTTCAATAAGTTCACAAAATACCATAACGTTTTCATCTGCAACGATACGAACTTCATGGGCAAAATCAATACAACGTTGTTCATATTTATGTTGATATAAACGTTTCGGGCTGGTGGCGATGTAATCAATTTGCGGTGGGATCGGTTTTAATCCGTTGGTTTCAATGGCGAGAAAATAACCTTCCGATTTCATTTGTTCAAGCAGGATTTCAATATTTGGAACAATCGTCGGTTCGCCGCCGGTGATGATAATATTCTTTGAAGAAAACGACCGCACTTCTTCCATCACTTGCGCCAAGGTCATGCGTTCAAATTGATTATAATTGGTATCACACCAAGGACAGGCAAGATTGCATTTGCCGAAGCGCACGAAAATGCACGGCATACCGGTGTTAAAACCTTCGCCTTGCAGGCTTTCAAAAATCTCAACGATATTGTAAGAAGGCATAAAAACACTGCTATTTTGCACCGCACTTATTCCCCATATTCGCAAAATGATGTGGGCGTTTCCCATAGGCGAACGGCGGAAACGGGAAGGTTTTCCTGATATTTCAATTGATTGAAAATAAATTGAGCCAATTGTTCCGCCGTAGTACGAAAAGGGACGCCGAAGGTTTTGGAATCAAGCTGTTGCAATAGGGCGGCGATTTTGCTTTCCCGTTCACTGGTTTGATCGTAAATAAAGGCGTGATCCATAGGCTCCAGAATGGCGTGATTCACCGTTTTCTTCAAATCGCTGAAATCAATAACCATGCCTTGTTTTGCACCTTCCTGATACAAATCTCCACGCACTTCCACCTGTAATTTATAGGTGTGCCCGTGTAAATTCTGACACTTCCCATCATGCCCATCTAACAGATGCGCCATATCAAAGCTAAATTCTTTAGAAACTTTAAACATAGTAAGCCCATTAATTCGGTTAATTGTTATTTAGGCATTGCCGCCCGAATAAAATTCAATCGGTGATCACAAATGTGTTTTGAAAGGAAAAGTTGAAATGTCATGTGATACCTAGTTTTTTTATGTAGGAGGTTTGCGAACTACAGAAAAAGCGATGACCTTTTCAGATCATCACTTTTTATCAAGGTTATTACTTCTGCCGCATTGCCGGGAATAAAATTACATCACGGATAGACGGTGCGTTGGCGTAGAGCATTGCCAGGCGGTCGATGCCTAAGCCTTCGCCGGCAGTCGGCGGTAAGCCGTGTTCGAGTGCGACCACGAAATCTTCGTCTTTAAACATGGCTTCGTCATCACCGGCTTCTTTGGCGGCGACTTGTGCGTCGAAGCGGTCGTTTTGGTCTTCGGCGTCGTTTAATTCTGAGAAACCGTTACCGATTTCACGACCGCCGATGAAGAGTTCAAAACGGTCGGTGACTTCTGGGTTTTCATCGTTACGACGGGCGAGCGGTGAAATTTCCGCAGGATGCGCCATTAAGAAGGTCGGTTGAATTAAGTGATGTTCCGCCACTTCTTCAAAAATAGCGTTCACAATGCTGCCTAAGCCCCAGGATTTTTGTACTTCGATGCCTAAGCGTTCTGCAGTGGCTTTCGCGCGGTCGAAATCATATAAATCTTCTTTCACAATGCCTTTTTCAGCGCCGTATTTAATGGTGGCGTCGTGTAAAGTGATACGCTCGAACGGTTTGCCGAAATCAAATTCTAAGTCGCCGTATTTCACGATCGTCGTGCCTAAAATATCAAGCGCCAATTTACGCAATAATTCTTCGGTGTTGTCCATTAAATCGTGGTAATCGGCGTAGGCTTGGTAGTATTCCAACATGGTGAATTCCGGGTTGTGACGTACGGAAACGCCTTCGTTACGGAAGTTGCGGTTTAATTCGAATACGCGTTCAAAACCGCCCACCACTAAGCGTTTTAAGTAAAGTTCAGGGGCGATACGCAGGTACATATCCACGTCTAAGGCATTGTGATGCGTGACGAACGGACGCGCCGCCGCGCCGCCCGGAATCACTTGCAACATTGGGGTTTCCACTTCCATGAAGCCTTTGGAAAGGAAATATTCACGAATGCCGGCAACCACTTTGGAGCGAATGATAAAAGTGCGGCGGGATTCTTCATTAGAAATTAAATCCAAATAACGTTGGCGATAGCGCACTTCTTGGTCGGTTAAGCCGTGGAATTTGTCCGGCAACGGGCGAAGGGCTTTGGTTAATAGCTGAACTTCGGTGGCTTTCACGGTGAGTTCGTCGGTTTTGGTTTTGAATAAAGCGCCTTTAATGCCCACAATATCGCCCAAATCCCAGTGACCCACATCGTCTTTATACACGCCTTCAGGCAGATTATCGCGTGCCACATAAAGCTGGATTTTACCGCTCATATCCTGAATGGTGATAAAAGTGGCTTTGCCCATGGCGCGGCGGGTCATGATACGCCCCGCAACGGCAACTTCAATGTGTTTTTCTTTTAATGCTTCGCCATCTTCGGCATCGTATTTATCGTGCAAATCCTGTGCAAGCGCATCGCGACGGAATTGGTTCGGGAAGGCATTGCCTTTGGCGCGCAAGGCGGCTAATTTTTCACGGCGTACCAACATTTCGCCGTTCAGGTCTAATTCTTTGACTTCTTGTTCTGACATTTTTGTTTACCTTTCATTTTTAACTTTAAAAAACGTTTTTAAAAACGACCGCACTTTTACAATCCGGCTTTCAAACTCGCTTCAATAAAGCGATCCAAATCGCCGTCCAATACCGCTTGCGTATTGCGGTTTTCCACGCCGGTGCGTAAATCTTTAATGCGGGAATCGTCCAACACATAAGAACGAATTTGGCTGCCCCAGCCGATGTCGGATTTATTGTCTTCCATGGCTTGTTTGTCGGCGTTTTTCTTTTGCAATTCCAGCTCGTACAACTTCGCTTTCAACTGCTTCATTGCCTGGTCTTTATTTTTGTGCTGGGAACGGTCGTTTTGGCATTGCACCACAATACCGCTTGGCATGTGGGTAATACGCACCGCACTTTCGGTTTTGTTTACGTGCTGACCGCCTGCGCCGGACGCGCGATACACGTCGATACGCAAATCCGCCGGATTGATTTCGATGTCAATGTCGTCGTCGATTTCCGGATACACAAAGGCGGCGCTGAAAGAGGTGTGGCGACGGTTATTGGAATCGAACGGGCTTTTGCGCACCAAACGGTGAATGCCGGTTTCGGTGCGTAACCAACCGAAGGCGTATTCGCCGCTTACTTTGATGGTGGCGGATTTCAACCCAGCCACATCGCCGTCGGAAACTTCCATTAATTCGGTTTTGAAGCCTTTGCTTTCCGCCCAACGCAAATACATGCGCAACAACATTTCCGTCCAGTCTTGCGCTTCGGTGCCGCCGGAACCTGCCTGCAAATCCACATAGCAATCGCAGGCGTCGTGTTCACCGCTGAACATACGGCGGAATTCTAATTTTTCGAGTTGTTGTTCAAGCTCATCGAGTTCGGCAACGGCTTCGTTGAAGGTGTTTTCGTCTTCCGCTTCCACGGCAAGTTCCAACAGCCCGTCCACATCTTCCAAACCTTGTTCCAGATTTTTGATGGTGTTCACCACCTGTTCTAAAGAAACGCGTTCTTTGCCGAGCGCCTGCGCTTTGTCTGCGTCGTTCCACACATCAGGCTGTTCCAGTTCGGCGTTGACTTCCTCTAAACGCTCCACTTTGGCGTCGAAGTCAAAGATACCCCCTAAGCACGGAAGTGCGGTCGGTTAAGTCGGTGATTTTATTTTTGATAGGATTAATTTCAAACATGATAATGATGTAATAAAGGAATAAAGTAAGTGCGGGATTATAAGGGATTTTGCGGGCTTTTGGTAGGTTGTGACGGAATAAAAAAAACCTTATTCACAAAGTATGAATAAGGTTTGTAATTTATTTAATTAAAAATGATTTATTCGTCAGCAGGGAATTTTTCTTCCAATTGTTCAGCTAATTTATCAATAGCATCTTTTTTCTCATTTGTTTTTTTTACGCCATCAGAGATTTTGGAGATATTGTCGACTGATGGAGATTTCGCTTGACTGATAAGCACTTCAGTTATCTCTTTCTCTGCGCTCACATAGTCTTTGAATTTAGCAATAAGCGGAGAAACTTCTTCAGTTTTAATACCTAATGCATCTAATTCAGCTAAGAGTTCCGCAGATTTTTTATTGTACTCTTCAATCCCGGCTTCTGTTGCGGCAACATTGCTGGTGCCGGCGGCTTGGGTGATAGCATCAAAAGCCGTCTCAAGTTTTTGAGAGGCGGCTTCTTCCCACGCTTGGAATTTTTTTAATTCTTCAGCTTGTTGAGATGCGGCAAAAGCACTCACTGAAGCAAAAGTTAAGGCTGCGAGAGTAGTCATTTTTAATAATTTTTTCATTTTAAATACCTTTTAAGTAATTTTTGGATAGATTTGTGTAAAAAAATTACACGAAAGCGATTGTAAAAAAAAAACCGAGGTAGGTTGTCAAGTATTTTTTTATTTATTTTTCAAAAATTTTTTGGAGTTTTGCTCTTTTTTGCATAACGCCCCAATAACTTTTATAATTTGCCGTCATTTTCACAATTTAGGAACAAAAAATGCAAAAAATTCTGACCGCACTTTCCCTTGTCGCCCTTTCCTTTGGTGTATCGGCAAACGATGCCGCGCTGAAAAGTAAATTGGAAAAATTAGGCGCAAAAGAGATTGATATTCAAGCCTCGCCGATTAAAGGCTTAAAAACCGTTGTGAGCGACCAAGGCGTTTTCTATGCCAGCGAAGACGGTGAATATTTATTACAAGGCAAAATCTACAAATTAACCGACAAAGGCATTAGCAACGTCACCAACAAAGTATTGCTGGATAAATTAAATGCGCTGAAAAGCGAAATGATTGTGTACCCGGCGAAAAATGAAAAACACGTCGTCACCGTGTTTATGGATATTACCTGCCATTACTGCCATTTATTACATCAACAAATTAAAGAATATAACGACTTAGGCATTACCGTGCGCTATTTGGCGTTCCCGCGTGCGGGCATTAACAGCCAAACGGCAGGGCAAATGGAAGCGATTTTTACCGCGAAAGACCCGGCATACGCCTTAAATGAAGCGGAAAAAGGCAATCTGCCGAAAGAACTGAAAACCCCGAATGTGGTGAAAAAACATTATCTGCTTGGGGTTCAATTCGGTGTCACCGGAACGCCGACCATCATCACCAGCGAAGGCGAATCTATCGGCGGTTACATGAAACCTGCCGATTTATTAGCGGAATTGGAAGGCTAATTTAGGTTTTATCCGTGCAAAAACGTATCTTGCGCCGCGACGTGCCGGCAGGCGATAAACTCTGTGACGATCCGCTTTTGGATCGTCTTTATCGTTCACGGCACATTAAAAACGCCCGCCAATTAGACCGCACTTTAGCCGCTATTCACAACCCGAATTTGATGTCCGGCTTGGATGTGGCGGTGGAGCTTTTGCTGGACGCCTACGAAAAACAGCAAAAAATCGTTATCGTCGGCGATTTTGACGCGGACGGCGCGACAAGTACGGCATTGGCGGTGTTGGCGTTGCGTCAGCTCGGTTTCGCCAACGTCGCCTATTTGGTGCCGAATCGCTTCGAGCAGGGTTACGGTTTAAGCGTTGCGGTAGCGCAAGACGCGTTGGCGCTGGATGTTGAACTGCTCATCACGGTGGATAACGGCGTGTCTTCCCATGAGGGCGTGGTATTTCTAAAAGAACGGGGCGTGAATGTCATCGTTACCGATCATCATTTGCCGCCGGAAACCTTGCCGAACGCCGATGCCATCGTTAATCCGAATCTTGCCCATTGCGGTTTTCCGTCGAAAAATCTCGCCGGTGTGGGCGTGACGTTTTATCTTATGCTTGCTTTGCGGGCGAAATTCCGTGAATTGGGCATATTTGACGCCAAAAATCAGCCGAACTTCACCGAACTGCTGGATTTGGTGGCGTTAGGTACGGTGTCCGATGTGGTGCCGTTGGATCAAAACAATCGCATTTTGGTGTATCAGGGCTTGGCGCGCATTAAAGCGCAGCGTTGCCGTTGCGGCATTCGCGCTTTGGCGGAAGTGGCGAAACGGGATTTGGCGGGATTTTCCGCCTCGGATTTGGGTTTTTCCATTGCGCCTCGATTAAATGCGGCGGGGCGTTTGGATAATATGTCCGTAGGCGTTGAATTATTGCTGGCGGAAGACATGGAAAACGCCCGCGCCTTGGCGTTAGAATTAGACGGCTTAAATCAAGCGCGCAAAGAAATCGAGCAGGGCATGAAGCTGGAAGCCTTAAAAATATGCCAAAATCTCACCGCACTTGAAAACCAACTGCTGCATTCCATCGTGCTGTATCAGGCGGATTGGCATCAGGGTGTGTTAGGCATTGTGGCGTCGCGCATTAAAGACCAGTTTCACCGCCCGGTAATTGCTTTTGCGCAGGATCAGGACGGCATTTTGAAAGGTTCCGCACGTTCTATTCCGGGCTTGCATATTCGTGATGCGCTGGAACGGGTTTATTCGCAACACCCTGATTTAATTTTAAAATTCGGCGGTCATGCCATGGCGGCGGGTTTAAGCATTAATGAAAACTATTTTGCCGATTTCCAACGCATTTTTAACGAGACGGTCAGTGAATTGTTAGCGCAGGAACAGCTACAAGGCAGCATTTGGACGGACGGCGAACTGAAAGTGAACGAGCTGAATCTGAATACGGCGGAACGTTTAAAATCTGCCGGTCCTTGGGGGCAAGCCTTTCCCGAGCCTTTATTTGACGGCGAGTTTAAAATTCTGCAACAGCGTTTGGTGGGGGAAAAACATTTAAAAATGATGGTGGAACCCAAACTGGGCGGACCATTGATAGATGCTATCGCCTTTAATGTGGATACGCGCTATTATCCTGATTTATCAATAAAAACAGCAAAACTGGTATATAAGTTAGACATTAATGAATTTCGCGGCAATCGGGATATTCAGTTATTAATTGATTATATTGAACCTTTAGAGAATTAGAGTCAGCAATGTTGCGGGTCGGATTGTTCATCATCTTATTATGCGTAGGCGGGTTCGCTGCGGCGCAAGCCGGCGATGAATCCGTTGCGCCCGATCCTGCCGTTTTGCTTGATGAAGAAAGCCCCGAATTTGAAGACGGCAGAGATTATTTTTCTTACGAATATCCTATCGCCATGCCCGCCCGCACGGATCACCGCATTCTGATTCAATTCTTTTTTGACTATGACTGTCGCATGTGTTCCTCCGCACAGGATATTTTAGAACTTTACACGCAAATCAACCGCGATCGTGTAGTGTTGGAAGAATTTCCCGTCGCCACCAACAAAACCCGCTTCACTGCCGGCGTTTTTTTCAGTTTGCAAGCCTTAAACGCGGAGCATCTGTCCTCCGCATTACTGTTTGAAACCTCGGAAAAACAGCGCTACATGAAATTATCACACCTTGAAAATCTGGTACATTGGCTGCAAAAACAAGGCATTGATCGTGATAGCTTCTTGGAAACGTATCATTCCGATCAGATTCACCAACAAGTGAATGATGCCGTGCTGATGACGGAAGAATACGGCGTGTTCACCTTCCCTTATGTCATTATTAACGGCAAATACGTTTTGACCGCCAGCACGCTGTATAACGATGATTATGCGCTCGCCGTGTTGGATTTTTTAGTAAACAAAAAACAATAACGCAAGGATAAACATGAAAATTGGTATTGTCGGCGCCATGGCGCAGGAAGTGGAAATTTTAGTCGGGTTAATGACCGATAAAAACGTCACAAAATTGGCTTCCGGTACGATTTATGAAGGCAAAATTCACGGTAAAAATGTTGCCTTGTTGCAATCGGGTATCGGCAAAGTCGCCGCCGCCATGGGGACGACGGCTTTGTTGCAACTTGCTAAGCCGGACCTGGTAATTAACACCGGTTCCGCCGGTGGTGTGGCGGAAGGATTGCACGTCGGCGATGTGATTGTATCCACCGAAACCCAATATCACGACGCCGATGTAACCGCCTTCGGTTATGCCAAAGGACAACTGCCTGCATGCCCCGTAACTTTTGTTTCTGATACCCGTTTGGTCGAGCTGGCGGAACGTACCGCAAAACAACTTGGGCAACAGGTAAAACGCGGTTTGATTTGTTCCGGTGACAGCTTTATTCAAGGCGGAGAACGTTTGGCGCAGATTAAACAGGATTTTCCAAACGTTATTGCGGTGGAAATGGAAGCTACCGCCATTGCGCAAGTGTGTCACGCTTTTAATGTGCCGTTCGTGGTGGTGCGCGCTATTTCCGATGCGGGCGACGGCAAAGCCAATATGTCTTTTGAAGAATTTCTACCGCTCGCCGCCAAACAATCGTCCGCCATGGTTGTCGCCATGTTGGCGGAATTGAATTAACGGTTTATTTTCATTCTGCATTCTTGCCGCGTACGCGTTTAACGTACGCGGCAACCCGATTTCCCCCACACTTATCTCTCTCATTTTCCCCGTATTTTTCTCAAAAAAACACTTGATTCTAAAGTTACTTCATATTTTATTATGGTTAAAAATTTTAATGATAAAAGGAGAGATCAGATGAAATTTCAAAAAACAACCGCTATTTTGACCGCACTTTTCGCGGCATCCGTCGCTAACGCTCACAACGTATGGTTGGAGCCCGTCAAGGAGGCGAATTCCGCCGGGCAATATGTGGTGAAATTCGGTCATGAACAAACGGAAATCTACCCGGAACACAAACTAAAAGCCGTGAAATTACTGGATAGCAACGGCAACCTCACTAACGCAACCCATCAATTCAAACAAGGCGAAGCCTATCTCAACGCGGACAACGCATCACAGGTTTTTATCCGTTTTGATAACGGCATTTGGTCGAAGCTGCCAAGCGGCAAATATGTGGAAAAAAGCAAACAACAAGAACCGACGGCGGAATTTGCCGTGAACCCGGTGAAGTTCGGCAAAGCGTTGTTGCGTTGGGACGCGCAAGCGTTGAAAGCCCATGGCATGGAATATGAACTGGTGCCGCAGGAAAAAGCGCAGGCGGGTAAACCGCTACCGATTTTGGTGTTACACAACGGCAAGCCGGTGAAAGACATTAAAGTGGGATTGGGTGAAGACGCGCCGTTCAATTTAACCAATGAACAGGGCATTACCGAATTTACACCGCAAAAAGGCCACAACAAAGTGTGGGCGGAATTTGCGGAAAACGTGAAAGGCAACCCTGATTACGATCGCCGTTCGGTGGAATATATGCTGACCTTTGAGGCGGAGTAGGGCGCAATGAAAAAAACGCCGTATTTTTTGACCGCACTTTTGGGTTTCTGCGTTGCGCCTCATGCCATGGCGCACGCCCTTTACGTGTTTGCCCAGTATGACGGGCAGACCGTAACGGGAAAATCTTATTATTCCGACATGACCCCCGCCGCCGAAACCTATGTGGAAGTGTTACGTCAAGGGGAAAATCAACCGTTGCTGACGGGCAAAACCGACAATGACGGCTATTTTCATCTACCGTTAAAAGCGGATCCGAATATGGCGTTGAAAGTGGTCGTGGAAGGTGAGGAAGGGCATCGGGCGACGATCGTGGCGGACAGAATTACGACGAATGCCAGCGCAACAACCCAGGCGGGTGATGAAAGCCTGCTGCTGTTGCGCGGCGACATTGCGCAGTTGCGCGATAAAATTTATCTGCACGATATTTTAGGCGGAATCGGTTACATTGCGGGAATCGCGGGCATAGCCGCTTGGCTGAGAGCCCGCAAGTTAAGAAAAGGACATCAATAATGCATTTATCGGAAGGCGTGTTGCATACGCCGGTGCTGTTGGCGGGAGTGGCTTTGGCAGTGGTTGGTGTAGCGGTGGGGTTGCGCCGCCTGGATAACGAACGTTTGCCGTTAACGGCGCTGTTTGCCGCCGCGTTTTTTGTTGCCGGCACCATTCATGTGCCGGTAGGCATCGGCAGCGTACACTTGATTTTAAACGGCATGGCGGGATTATTTCTCGGTTGGGCGGTGTTTCCCGCTTTTCTCATCGCCTTGTTGTTGCAGGTGCTGTTTTTCTCCTTCGGCGGGTTTGCCGTGTTAGGCGTGAATTTGTGTGTGATGGCGTTGCCGGCGGTGGCGGCGCATTATTTATTGCGCGGCTATTTGCAGCCTGACATGGGAAGCATGGCGAAATTACTCACCGGCGTGGGTGTCGGCGTCATCGGCGTAGGGGGCGCGGGCGCGTTGGCGTCTTTCGTTTTGGCGTTGGACGGAGGTAAACATTATCAGGATTTAATCGCCCTATTGCTGCTGTCCCATTTGCCGGTATTTGTATTGGACGGCATTATCAGCTACGGCGTGATTTCCTTGCTCGGCAAAATGTATCCCGTCGCATTGCAACCTGTCGCCGCTTCACAAAAAGCCGTTGGTTACAGCAAACGGTGGGCGCAATGAAGGCTGTTTTTTGCCGTTTTTTTGCACCGCACTTTTGCGCGCCACATTGGCGTCTGATTTATCTGTTTCTGTGGGGCTTGGTTATCAGCGCGTTGCAACAACCGCTTTTGTTGCTATGGCTGAACGGCGCGGCGTTGGTGCTGTTGGCGGCATTCCTTTACGGCAACGCAGCGCCTTATTTCCCCTATATAAAACGCTGGCTGGCGTTAAATGGCTTCACGTTGTTGCTTTGGTTGACGTTAAGCTGGCGTATCGGCACCGAGGGCATGGAGCTGAATCCCGAAGGCATGGAAACGGCATTGTTAATCACGTTGCGCATGAACCTATTGCTGTTTTCCTTGTGGCTGTTGTTGTGGAAAATGAACGACGCGGTGTTGGTGCAGGCAATAGGCAAACTGCCGTTGCCGCCGAAGCTGATTTGGCTTTTTGTATTGACCGTGCGTTACATTGCGTTGTTGGGCGAATTACGGCAAAAAATGGATCTGGCAATGCGCGCGCGTGGGTATCGCGCCGGGCTGAATCGCCGCACCCTGTATGTCACTGCGCAACGGGTGGCGCTGTTGCTGGTTCATGCTCTGTTAAAAGCGGAAACGGCACAAATCGCGCTGAAATGTCGGGGCTTTCGCTTCGGCGAACAACAAACGCTAAGCGGGGAAAAATGACGGTTTTACAAGTCAACGGATTGCAAATTAAGCGGGGCGAACGGCGGATTATTGATAATCTGTCCTTTCAACTTGACGCGGGGCAACGTTTTTTTATACAGGGCGAAATCGGCACGGGGAAAACCACGTTATTACTGGCTTTGTTGGGTTTTGTCCCTGTGGCGCGAGGGGAGATTCACCTGTTCGGGCAGCTTTGTCGGGAAGAACGGGATTTTGTTCCTTTTCGTGGCACGGTGGGTTTCTGTTTTCAGCACGCCGACGATCAACTGTTCGGTCCGACGGTGTTGGACGATGTGGCGTTCGGTCCGTTAAATCAAGGCTTGCCGCGCCCACAGGCGTATGCTGTCGCACAACAGCAACTGGAACGCTTGGGCATCGCTCATTTGCAAGACCGCACTGTGCATACCCTGTCCGGCGGCGAAAAAAATTTCACGGCGTTGGCGGGCGTGTTGGCGATGCAGCCGAAAATGTTACTGTTAGATGAGCCGACCAACGGTCTGGATAGCAAAAATACCGAAAAACTGACCGCACTTTTGCGCGAGTTATCATTGCCCATGTTGGTGGCGTCCCATCACCACGGCTTTACCGCACAATTGGCGGACGAAGTTTTGACTTTATGATCTCAATCAAAACCCTGTGCGGGCGTTGTGCTATCCTAATGACATTCTTATTTTATCGCGATAAATCAGGGGGATAATATGTGTACGACTTGTGGTTGCGGGCATCCCGAACAGGTCAGAATCGGCGAGGTCGCTCATTCTCACCATCATGATAGCCAAGAGACCGCGCAAAGTGCGGTCAAAAATCCGGACTTTTCTCATTTCAAATTTCACTCGGCGCAGCAACCGACCGAGGCATCGGACACGCAAAAACGCCTGTTGAAAGTAGAGCAGGACGTGTTGGGTAAAAATAATCAAATCGCGGCGCACAACCGTTTTCTTTTCCAACAACAGCACATTTTGGCGCTGAATTTGGTGTCCAGCCCGGGTTCCGGCAAAACCACCTTGCTTACCACCACGCTAAACGCGCTGAAAAATGACCGCACTTGTTATGTGATTGAAGGCGATCAACAAACGGAAAACGACGCCGATCGCATTCGCGCTACCGGCGTGTCGGCGATTCAGGTGAACACCGGCAAAGGCTGCCATTTGGACGCACAAATGATCAACGACGCGCTGTTCAAACTGGAACCGAAACAACACAGCCTTTTGTTCATCGAAAATGTCGGCAATTTGGTTTGCCCGTCGGAATTTGATTTGGGCGAAAAAGCCAAAGTGGTGATTTTGTCCGTCACTGAGGGCGAAGACAAACCGCTGAAATACCCGCATATGTTCGCCGCATCCAAACTCATGATTTTAAACAAAATCGACTTGTTGCCTTATCTTAATTTCGACGTGGAAAAATGTATCGCCTACGCCAAACAGGTGAACCCGCAAATTGAGGTGATTCAACTTTCCGCCACCACCGGCGAAGGCTTAAAAGACTGGCTGAACTGGTTACAAAACGCCTAGCATTCTTGCGGAGTAAGGAGACTGTTATGCAATTCATTGATGAATTTCGTGATCCCAAACTGGCGAAAAGTTTGGTGGAGCGTTTGCAAAAACTCATGGAAAAACTACCGCGCTTTACGCCGGAAAATCCGTTGTATCTTATGGAAGTCTGCGGCGGTCATACCCATACGATTTTTAAATTCGGCTTGGATCGCCTGTTGCCGAAAAGCATTGAGTTTATTCACGGCCCGGGTTGCCCGGTGTGCGTGTTGCCCATGGGGCGCATTGATGTGTGTATTGAAATCGCGCAAAAGCCCAATGTAATTTTTTGCACCTTCGGCGACGCCATGCGGGTGAAAGGACGGCGCGGTTCCTTGCTGGAGGCAAAAGCCAAAGGCGCCGATGTGCGAATCGTTTATTCGCCGTTGGACGCGCTGAATATCGCCGTGAACAATCCCGAAAAAAAGGTGGTATTTTTCTCCCTCGGTTTTGAAACCACCATGCCGAGTGCGGCAGTGACCCTTCAACAGGCAAACAAACTGAATCTGCAAAATTTCTGGGTGGTGTGCCAAAACATCACCATTATCCCTACGCTGCACAGCCTACTTTCGCAAGATTATGTGAAAATCGACGGCTTCATTGCGCCCGGTCATGTGAGCATGGTGATCGGCGCCTCGCCTTATCAATCCATTGTGGATAAATACCACAAGCCTTTTGTGATTACGGGCTTTGAGCCGCTGGATATTCTGCAAGCCATCGTGATGTTGGTGCAACAATTCGTAGACGGACGTTGTGAAATCGAAAACCAATATAAACGTATCGTGCATTCCGAAGGCAACCTGTTGGCGCAACGCGCCATGCGTGAAGTGTTTCAATTGAAGAAATCCAGCGAATGGCGCGGCTTGGGCGAAATCGAAGAATCGGGCGTGGAACTCACCGACGCGTACAAACGCTTTGATGCGGAAGTTTATTTCCACAGCCACCCGCAACAAGTGGCGGATGATCCCAATTCCCGCTGCGGCGATGTGCTCACCGGCAAATGTAAACCTTGCGATTGCCCGTTATTCGGCAGCCAATGCAACCCGGATAACGCCTACGGCGCCTTAATGGTGTCTTCGGAAGGAGCGTGCGCCGCCTATTATCAATATCGGAGAGAATAATGACAGATTTTATTACCATGGCGCACGGCAACGGCGGCGCGGCAATGCAAAAGTTGATTCAGGATTATTTCGTCGAAGCCTTTGACAACCCGATTCTCGCCCAAGGGGAGGATCAAGCCCGTTTGCCCTTGGCGGAATTAATGGCGCAGGGCGAGCAGCTGTCTTTCAGCACCGATAGTTTCGTCATTGACCCGATTTTCTTCCCCGGCGGCAACATCGGCAAGCTCGCCGTGTGCGGCACGTTAAATGATGTGGCGGTGTGCGGCGCCATTCCCAAATACCTTTCCTGTGGCTTTATTTTGGAGGAAGGCTTGCCATTGGCAGCGTTGAAAGAGATCATTCAAGCCATGGCGCAAGCCTGCAAAGCCGCCGGCGTACAGGTGGTGACGGGCGACACCAAAGTGGTGCAAAAAGGCGCGGTGGATAAAGTTTTCATTAACACCAGCGGCATCGGCGTGATCCCGCGCGGTATCGATTGGGGAATGCACCGCATTGCAGCGGGCGATAACATCATCGTCAGCGGCACCATCGGCGAACACGGTGCCACCATTTTGAATCTGCGCGAAAGCCTCGGCATTCAGACTGATCTGCAAAGCGACTGCGCCGTTCTTGCCCCGCTCATTGATTTATTACGTCCCATTGAGGGCGTGAAAGCCGTCCGCGACGCCACCCGTGGCGGAGTAAACGCAGTGTTGCACGAATTCGCCGCCGCCCAACAATTAGGTATGCAAATCAACGAAGAAGACCTGCCGCTCCGCCCTGAAGTGCGCGGCATTTGCGAACTGCTCGGCTTAGAAGCCCTGAATTTTGCCAACGAAGGCAAGCTGGTCATCATCGCCGCCCCTGAAAAAACACCTGAAATTCTGACCGCACTTCACACCCACGAATTAGGGAAAAATGCCGCAGTTATCGGCGAAGTGACGACCGATAAAAAAGTGAGATTGTTGGGCAGCTTCGGGCAGTCGCGGCTGCTAGATTTGCCGATGAATGAGCCGTTGCCAAGGATTTGTTAGGATATTCTACTTTCTTGCTTGTGCAAGAAAGTAGCAAAGAACACACCC
>JACAWG010000081.1:17910-21138 GCA_017160915.1 Aggregatibacter actinomycetemcomitans | reverse complement strand
TTCCTAAAAATTAACGCACGTTCGGGCAATTTATACGGGGACCCGTTTTATCGGCGCGTTAGGTTTTGTAGGGACAGGCTTTATGCCTGTCCGATGTTATTGTGCGGGGACAGGGATAAACCCTGTCCCTACGATGTTTGATAATTAAAAGCGATAAATAATCTGATGGTTTAAGCGTTCTCGCTTGGACCAAAGGAAAGCACCTGCTAGCGCGCGTCTCCTGACGCGTGCCTTATTTCTTGTGTCAGCACGCGTCAGGAGACGCGCGCTATCAACAGAGCCCCCGTTTTGTCGGAGCATCAAAAAAGTGCGGTACATTTTGAAATCGTTTTCTATCGTTGAAAACGCTTAAAAATACTGTTTTTTATGACTGCACTTCTGTTCCCTAAATTCCCCAAAGGGGAATGACTATGCTTAACCTAGGGTAACTTGTTACCCTAGGCAAAAAACACCAAGGCTATCTAGGAGGTAATAACAAATGACTATAGTGAACCATATTATTCAAGTGATCGGGAAAGGGCGTTTTATGATGGTGAGTCTCTGCTGTATCCTAGTCACCGCCTGCGCCACCCCGCGCGAGCCCTTACCTGAGCCTTATGTCGCCATCAAAGGGCAGCCCTATTATTGGGAGATCGGGAGAGAGCATGTTTTTAACTGCTTCATCATCGGTGCCACCAAGGGGCATGGATACCAAACAAGAAATGACCCGTGCAGGTTTACGCACGACGGCAATTTCAATGAAACCGATTTGAAAGGCGTCGCATTTCATTTGGATGGCTCGATCATTGTAGAATCCGCAGTCCCGATGTTAGGTCCTTTCGGTCCGATTTCTTCATACGATAAACGGATAGACTTCCCCGTCGTCATTCAGGTGATGGAACAAGACGACCCTGTATTGAAAACATGTAGCCGTGTGGATTATAGGCAAATGGACATAAGTAGCGATTATCCGAAAAACGCCGTGGCTTACGATTGTAGTAAAAATCATCCATCTGCTGCTCGGTTCATGTAATTTGTGTGCCGTACAGTATCTCGCCGGCACCATGATAGCGCACTCCGGCTGGCGCGCGTCTCCCGACGCGTGCCTTATTTCTTGCATCAGCACGCGTCGGGAGACGCGCGCTATCAATAAATTATCAATCTTGTAAAAACACTTCCGAAATCTACCGCACTTTACCTGTTATTTAGTCCTAAATTGCAATAAAAAACGCCGGCGTAGGTGCCGGCGTTATCGGAGGTTATTCCCCTTTTCTTAATTTGTCATTTTCGCGACGAATTTCGTTATATTTTTTTGCTTCTGCATTAATTTCTTTCAATACTTTATCTTCCATTTGTCCAAGTTCTTTGTTAATCGTATTAACGGCTTGGTTTCGACGATTAGCCATTTCTACTCGGGTGGCGTTTGGTATTTCTGTTGTGATGTATTTTGTTGATTCTAAAAATAATTCGGAAATTGTTTTAAAACCTTCTATACCTTTTGTTTTTAACTCGTTAAAACGGGCATCCGAAAATTGTATTTCATTTAACCGGGTTGAAACATCAGAAAATTCTTTAGCCAGATTTTTATACATTTCGATAACTTTATTCGGATCTTTCTCGGCGCGTATGGCGTATATCGTGTTATTTATAG
Source organism: Aggregatibacter actinomycetemcomitans (assembly GCA_017160915.1). Taxonomy (GTDB): domain Bacteria; phylum Pseudomonadota; class Gammaproteobacteria; order Enterobacterales; family Pasteurellaceae; genus Aggregatibacter; species Aggregatibacter actinomycetemcomitans_B. The sequence goes on along the minus strand of JACAWG010000081.1, from coordinate 19,508 downwards.
AATTAATGGCTTTATTTGCCGAATTACGCCATTCAGTATATTTTTTATGATCTGCTTTCACCGTCTCATAAACGACTTTCGCCTGCTCCTCAGCGGCAATCTGTTCTTCACTTGGTCCTTTAGGTCCGCAAGCAGTTAAAATGTTTAAACTTAATGCGGCAATTAATAGTTTAGTTGTCAATTTCATTTGTATTTCCTTGATTTTGTGATAAAAGTCGGCGCATTTTAGCGTAGTTCGCTTTAAATAGTAAAGAATAAGATCCGGAAGTGCTGTTTATATTCGTATCGGCAAGGGAGACTGTTTTTAGCATTAAAAACGCTATGCCGGCGGCGTTTGTTTCAGCACGCGTCAGGAGACGCGCGCTATCGATAAATTACTAATACTATAAAAATACCTCCAAAACCCACCGCACTTTATGCGTTCTTTCTTGCATATTCCGCGGCTTCGGCGATGAGTTCTTCGTTTGGTCGTTTGCCGGTGTAGAGTTCGAATTGTTCGACGGCTTGTAAGACGATGACTTCGGCGCCGGAAATGGTTTGTTTGCCGAGGGTTTGGGCGGTTTTGATTAACGGGGTGTCGGCGGGTTGAGCGACGACGTCGAAAGCGGTTTTGGCGTGGCGGATCATGGCTTCTGGGAAGGCGAGATCGAATGCTTCTTTAGCGCCTTTCATGCCGATGGGGGTGACGTTAATGAGAATGTCGGCGTTTTGGTTGTCGAGGGAGTTGATGTAGTCGTAGCCATAAAGTGCGGCTAAATAATTGCCTGTTTTTTCGTTACGGGCGAAGATTTTGACGTTCTCAAAACCGGAGTTTTTAAAGGCGGCAACCACCGCTTTTGCCATGCCGCCACTGCCGTGGACGATTACGGAATCGTTTTTATCCAGTTGATATTTTTTGATAAGTTTTACGATGGCGATGTAATCGGTGTTGTAAGCGCGTAAAAATCCGTTGTCGTTGACGATGGTATTTACCGATTCGATGGCTTGCGCGGAAGGGGAGATTTCATCTAAAAACGGCATACAACTTTCTTTGAACGGCATGGATACCGCGCAACCGCGAATCCCCAGCGCCCGCACGCCTTTCACCGCGTGTTCGATGTTGTTGGTGGTAAAGGCTTTATAAATGAAATTCAAACCGAGTTTTTGATAGAGGTAATTGTGGAATTGCGTACCGAAATTGCCGGGACGACCGGACAGGGACATACAGAGTTGGGTGTCTTTGTTGAGCATAGTCAGCCTCGTCGTTGGTGAATGGAAGATAATGCGGTGAGTATAGCAGATCCCGATGGCGCGCGTCTCCCGACGCGTGTCCTATTTGGTTTTCAGCACGCTTCCTAGCCACCGCTGTTCGAAATATTGTAACTGTTTATATAAAAAGAAAAACTTGGCTCCCCTCGTTCACGGGGGGAGCTGGGCGAAGCCCTGAGGGGGCAAAATCTCAATTTTTAAGCATGATCTTGTAAAAACATCAAGATAAATCCCCCCCCCTTCCGCCCCCCCGATGGCGCGCGTCTCCTAACTACAGCTGTTCGAAACATCGTAAGTATTTAATAAAAAGAGAAAAACTTGGCTCCCCTCGTTTACGGGGGGAGCTGGGC
>JACAWG010000081.1:0-17860 GCA_017160915.1 Aggregatibacter actinomycetemcomitans | reverse complement strand
TTCGGGCACCTTCCCCCGTAAACGGGGGAAGGCAAGATACTTTTAAATATCAATATATTACAATGTTTCGAACAACTGTGGTCTCCCGACGCGTGCCCTATTTGGTTTTCAGCACGCGTCAGGAGACGCAGGCTATCCATAAGAAATAAAAAACACTTGGAAAAATGACCGCACTTTTGCAGGCGGTCGTCATGTTTCGGGCTGTTTTGTTTTTATTCGCTGAGTTGGCTTGCAATCACTGCCTGCCCCAAACTTAAGCCGCCATCGCCCATGGGGAATTGATGGGCGCTTAGCACCTTAAATTCCGTTAAATTTTCTCTTGTCAATCGGCGTAACAATCGGTTGTGCCATACGCCGCCCGATAACACGATGGTTTTGCAACGGTGGCGTTCGGCTTGTTGGCGGGCGAGGGTGGAGAAGCCTTCAGCCAATGCGTAATGGAAGATAAAGGCTTTGTCGGCAGCGGAGGCGTTGAGGGCGAGCCAGATTTGCCAGAAGACGGCGAGATCCAATTTATTTTCGCTGTTCAACGGCATTAAGGTCGGGAGGTTGATTTCGTTTAATGGCAAACGGGCGAGCTCCGATTGTTCGGCGAGCACTTCTAATTGGCAGGCGGCTTCGCCTTCCCAGTTGAGTTGTGGCGGAGTGATGCCTAAGCCGAAAGCCACAGCGTCAAATAAGCGTCCGGCGGAGGAAATCGGCGGGCTGTTGAGCTGGCGTTCAATGGCGGTGGCGAGGAGTTGCCAGTCGTTATCGGCGCAGGTTTGGGCGACGATATCCCGCCAGTTGGGGACGAATTGCTGTAAATGCGCCAGCCAGTTACGCCAAGGCTGTTTGGCGGCAAGATCGCCGCCGGGCAGGGCGACGGCAGGTAAGCCGCCCAAATAGCGCGCGCTTTTTTCATCTGCCAGCAGGCATTCGCCGCCCCACAGCTGCCCGTTTTCGCCCATGCCGATACCGTCCAGCGCCAGCCCGATGACCTGTTCGTGGCAATGATGTTCCGCCATGACGCTGACGATGTGGGCGTGGTGGTGCAGCACTTGCACATAAGGAATGTGGTATTGCGCCGCCAGCCGTTTGCCGACCTCGTGGGTGAAATAACCCGCGTGGGCGTCAATGGCGATAAGTTCCGGTTTGAATTGGTAGATTTGGCAGAACAGGGCGATATTCGCTTCCAATTGTGACCGCACTTTTTCGTTGGTGGTGTCGCCGATGTGTTGGCTGACGATAGTTTTATTTTGGCGTAACAGGCAGAAGGTGTTTTTTAAATCGGAACCAAGCGCCAGCACATTGCGCGGGCTGTGGTGATCCAATAGAGTTTCGTCGGGCACATAACCGCGCGCGCGGCGCAAGGTTTCCGTGCCGTCGAAAGCGGCGTGTACCAGGGAATCGTCGGCGCGTTGCAAAATGTCGCGGTTGTGGCAAAGGAAATAATCCGCCAAATCACTTAAATTTTGGACCGCACTTTCGTTATCCAAAATCGGCGGTTGTCCGCTTGGGTTGGCGGAGGTCATCACCAGCGGGCGGTTTGCTTCCCGTAATAATAAATGTTGCAGCGGGTTGCTCGGCAACATCACGCCGATTTCGTTGAGTTTCGGCGCGATCTGTTCCGCCAGCGACGGCACTTTGTGTTTTGCCAGTAAGACAATGGGTGCGGCGGTGCTTGTCAGCAATGTGGTTTCCGCTTCCGTTAACTCCGTTAAAAAAGACAAATCCGGCACCATCACCGCCAACGGTTTGGTCGGGCGACGTTTGCGTTCACGCAGTAATTGCACGGCGTTGGCGTTGGTGGCATCGCAAGCCAGGTGGAAGCCGCCGATACCTTTGACGGCGACGATCCCGCCTTGTTGTAATAAAAGTGCGGTGGTTTTTATCGGTGTTTTTTCATCGGCAAGATTGCCGTGCTTATCCGCCAGCCAAACGTGCGGACCGCAAACGGGGCAGGCGTTGGGTTGGGCGTGGAAACGGCGGTCGGCAGGGTTTTTATATTCGGCAGCACAATCGGCGCACAGCGGGAAACTTGCCATGGAGGTGTTTTTACGATCGTACGGAATGGCTTTGATAATGGTAAAGCGCGGACCGCAGTGGGTGCAGTTGGTGAAAGGGTAGTGATAGCGCCGATTGGTCGGGTCGAATAAGTCCTTCAGGCAGGCGGGGCAGGTGGCGGCATCGGGCACGATTTGGGTATCCATGGCGTTGTTTTCGCTTTCGCGGATTTCAAAGCCTGCAAAGTGCGGTGGATTTTCCCAGCGTTTTTCATGCTGTTGAATGTCGGTGATGAGAGCAAGGGGCGGCAGTTGGGTTTGTAAGTCGTGCAGAAAGTGTTGCAGCTGCTGTTCCGTCGGCGTAAGCAGGCGGATTAATACGCCTTGCCCGTCGTTATTCACATCGCCGCGCAGGTGGTGGCGATTCGCCAATAACCAGACGAAAGGGCGAAATCCTACGCCCTGCACTTTGCCTTTGATGCGTAATTCAATGCCTTCCATGTGTCGCCTTCCTTTTTTTACTCCGCGTCTGAAATATCTGCTTGAATTTGATAATAAATCTTATTTATGTTCGCAGTAAAATTTTACAAAACGGTAATATTATTAACACCTTTGTCATTTTGATAAAGTTTATTTTACTGCGTTTATATTGTTGTAATTACTGTATTTTATAAAAATGAAAAAAAGTATGATCTCTGTCAAAGAATAAAAACTTTTATATGTGATTTATTTTTAGGCAAGAGTATCCTTATGAAAAGGGTGGTTATTTGACTAACTCTTTTTTATAGGGGGAAAATATGAATCGTTTTGTTATCGGTGATCCGAAAGATTGCATTGGATGCAACACCTGTATGGCCGCTTGTAGCGAAGTGCATAAAGCCTTCGGATTACAATCTTATCCTCGGTTACAAGTCATGCGTAATGATGATATAACCGTTCCAGTCCTCTGCCGCCACTGTGATGACTCGCCGTGTGCCACCGTTTGTCCGGTACACGCGATTACACACGAAGGCGACACCATTCAACTCAATGAAAGTTTGTGTATCGGTTGTAAACTGTGCGGTATCGCCTGTCCGTTCGGCGCGATTACCCAACACGGCAGCGCACCGATCGATGCGCCTGCGTACTACGAAAGTTTCACTTTCACTGATGCGGTGAAACGTGACATTCGCACCGCGCCGGATAATTCGGAATTGCACAATATGCTGGCATGGCAACCGGGCGTGAAAGCCATTGCGGTGAAGTGCGACCTGTGCTATTTCCGTGAACAAGGACCGGCGTGCGTTCAAACCTGTCCGACCAAAACCCTGTTTATCATCAGTGATGAGAGTATTCAAGAAGCTAACCGCAAAAAACGTGAAATGGCAATGACGTCTTCACCTGCGATTCCAAGATAATTTTGTTTACTCGTTAATCAATGGAGTGAAATTATGAGTTATTCAATCAGTTTACTCATCACGACCCTGTTGATTTATGTCGTCGGTGCGTTTATTTCGCTAATCCTGAGTCGGAATGAACAACTTTCAATCAATATATCCGGCGTGACCGGTGTACTTGGTGGAGCTTTAGGCATTGTTGCCTGCATCCCCGTTCTTATCAGCAGCGACCCTGTCGTTGATGTTTTCCAAACCCCGTTTGAATTTGCCAATTTTTCAATCCGCATTGACGGATTGGCGGCGTTTATGGTGTGTGTGATTTCTTTGTTGGTTGTGGTGAGCGCACTCTATTCTTTCTCTTATGTGAAAGAGTATAAAGGCAAAGGCGCAGGTTCGATGGGTTTCTTCATGAATTTGTTTATCGCTTCGATGGTTGCGTTGGTGACCTGCGATAATGCGTTCTACTTCCTGGTCTTTTTTGAAATGATGTCGTTGGCGTCTTATTTCCTTGTGTTGACGGAACAAGACGACAACGCGGTGAATGCCGGTTTATTGTATTTCTTCATTGCCCATGCCGGTTCCGTATTAATTATGATCGCTTTCTTTATCTTCTACTGCTATGCGGGCAGTTTTGAATTCGGCGATTTCCGTCAAACCACCCTTTCCGAACCCCTTGCTTTTACCGTGTTTATCTTGGCGTTCCTCGGTTTCGGCGCAAAAGCGGGGATGATTCCGTTACACAGCTGGCTACCGAAAGCCCACCCGGCGGCACCTTCTCATGCGTCTGCGTTAATGTCCGGCGTGATGGTGAAAATCGGTATTTTCGGGATCGTGAAAGTGGGGATCGATCTATTAGGCTCCACCAATATGTGGTACGGCGTGATTGTGTTGGGCTTCGGTGCGGTGTCTTCCGTACTCGGTGTGCTTTACGCCCTTGCCGAACATGATATTAAAAAATTATTGGCATACCACACCGTCGAAAATATCGGCATTATCATGATGGGCGTGGGTGTCGGCATGATTGGTATCGCCACACACCATCCGGTGCTTGCTACCGTGGGGCTGCTCGGCGGTTTATATCACTTATTGAACCATGCGGTGTTTAAAGGGTTGTTGTTCTTGGGCGCCGGTTCCATGATGTATCGGTTACATACCAAAGACATGGATTTAATGGGCGGCTTAGGCAAATTAATGCCATATACCGCCTTTTGTTTCTTAATCGGTACCATGGCGATTTCCGCACTGCCGCCGTTTAACGGTTTCGTCAGCGAGTGGTTTACTTATCAATCTTTGTTCAGCTTAAGCCAAAGCGATGATTTCGTGTTAAAACTTGCCGGCCCGATTGCCATTATCATGCTTGCGTTAACCGGTGCGCTTGCCGCGCTCTGTTTCGTGAAAGTGTACGGTATCAGCTTCGGCGGTGCGCCGCGTAGCGAAAAAGCGGCGAATGCACGGGAAGTGCCGAAACCGATGGTGATTGCCATGGCAATTTTGGCGTTATGCTGCGTGTTGTTGGGCGTGGGCGCTTCCGTGGTTACCCCAATAATTGCGAAAATTTCCACCGCACTTGCCAATACCGAAACCATGACCTTGGCGCATAACGGCATTGTGATTGCACAAGCCGAACCGAATACGGCGCTTTCTACACCGATGGTGACAATCATGCTGTTGGCGTTCTTCTTCCTGCCGTTCACTTACTATGCCTTTACCAAAAATCAACGGTTATCCGATCGTGCCAAAGGCAATCCGTGGGCTTGCGGTTATGCCTATGAAGCGGATATGGCGGCATCGGCGGGCAGCTTTACCCGTCCGTTGCGTATTATCTTCAAACCGCTTTATACCTTGCGCGAAGTGCTGGATCCTGCGCCGTTAGGCGATAAAGGCGTTCAGGCGTTAATTAAAGGCGCAACCAAAACCGAGCCGTTCTGGGAAGAAAAAGTCACCATGCCGATCGGGCATTTCATCCCTTGGTTGGGAACTAAAATTCAATGGCTGCAACAAGGCGACTTCCGCGTGTATTGTGTGTATTTCGTCATTGCCTTGGCGGCGTTACTGCTTTCCATTGCGTTGATGTAGGAGGTTGATGATGATTACTTTACCTTCAGAAATTGCAACATCCGCCGGAATGTTCGTATTAGCCATCGTGCAAGCCTTGATTCTGCTTGCCCTTGCCCCGTTATTCTCCGGTATTTCACGCATGATCCGCGCGCGGATTCAATCCCGTCGCGGTCCGGGCGTGTTACAGGATTATCGCGACATTGCGAAATTAATGAAACGGCAGAATATTTGGCCGGATAATGCCGGTGCGGTGTCCCGCGTCATGCCTTATGTGTTAATCAGCACCGTAATGGTGGTGGCGATGAGCTTGCCGTTATTCACCCGCGTGTCGCCTTTCGGTGCGGGCAGCGATTTAATCACCGTGATTTATTTATTCGCGCTGTTCCGTTTCTTCTTCTCCATCGCCGGGTTGGATTCCAACAGCACCTTCTCAAGTTTGGGCGCAAGCCGTGAAGTGACTTTGGGCGTGTTGGTCGAGCCGATTTTAATGCTGGCGTTTTTGGTAATCGCCTTGATCGCCGGTTCCACCAATTTTGCCGTGATCGGTACGCAGCTGGCGGATCAAAGCTGGCAATATCCGATAGCCACCGTGGTCGCCTTGGTTGCCGCGTTCTTCGCCGTGTTTATTGAAATGGGTAAAATCCCGTTCGACTTGGCGGAAGCGGAACAGGAATTACAAGAAGGCCCGTTGACCGAATATTCCGGTCCGTCCCTTGCCTTACTGAAAATCGGCTTGAGCTTAAAATCCATGGTGGTTGCCGCCATCTTCGTGAGCGTGTTATTGCCATTCGGTGCGGCACAGGATTTCAGTGTAAGTGCGGTCGTTTTCGGCGCCGTTTTTTTCTTCGTGAAATTGTTGGTGGTGTTCGTGTTGGCTTGTGTGTTTGAAAACACGCTTTCCCGTACCCGCTTCATGTTAACCGGACGTTTAACCGTTGTCGGCTTCGGCATTTCTGTGTTGGCGTTTGTATTTTACTTCACAGGATTGTAAGGAGGAAAAAATATGGAACGTTTAGCTCTGATTACAATCATTTTGCCGTTTGTGGGCGCCTTTATTGTGGGTTTAAATAAAACGCATTTCGCCAAATTAGCCACAATTTTCGCCGCCTTAACCACCGCCTGTATCAGCGCATTGGCGGGGCAATGGTATTTAAGCGGTCATCAAAGCGTGACTTACGATTTGGTGGCGTTCGATCAAACCGTGATCTTCGGTGTGACGCTGGATGCGGTCAGCACCTTAATCGGCTTTGCCGTGGTCAGCCTGGGTTTCTTGATTTGTTTATATTCCTGCGGTTATTTAACCGATAAAAACCGTGAACATCCGCACAACGGCTTACCGCGTTTTTACGCTTTCCTGCTTATCTTTATCGGCGCTATGGCGGGCTTGGTGTTATCCTCCACCTTGGCGGGACAACTCTTGTTCTTTGAAATTACCGGCGGCTGTTCCTGGGCGTTAATTAGTTATTATCAAAGCCCGAAAGCCATGGCGGCGGCAATGAAAGCCCTGATTATCACCCATGTGGGCGCCATCGGTTTATACATTGCGGCAGCTTATTTATTCAGCAAATCCGGTACGTTTTCCATCACGGCGTTGGAACAGTTGGATCCGAGCGCGAAAACTATCGTGTTATTCGGTGTGATGTTTGCCGCGTGGGGTAAATCAGCACAATTGCCGATGCAAATTTGGTTGCCGAACGCCATGGAAGCACCGACACCGGTGAGTGCTTATTTGCACGCGGCGTCTATGGTGAAAGTGGGTGTGTATATTTTCGCCCGTGCGGTGATGTCTGCCGGGGAAATTCCACATATTGTGGGCGAAGTGGGCATCATCATGGCGATGATTACCTTAATCTACGGCTTCCTGATGTACTTGCCGCAAACGGATTTAAAACGCTTGTTGGCGTATTCCACCATCACCCAATTGTCTTACATTTTTATCGGTATTTCTCTTGCCGCGCTGGGGTCTAAATTAGCCTTCGTCGCCGCCATCGCCTATATCTTTAACCATGCCTTTGCAAAAAGCTTGTTCTTCTTGGTGGCGGGTTCTTTAAGTTATGCCACAGGAACCCGTTCCATGCCGTTGTTACAAGGGATTATGCGTACCATGCCGGTGGTCGGTGCGGGATTTGGCGTTGCTGCCTTGGCAATCGCCGGAGTGCCGCCGTTTAACGGATTTTTCAGTAAATTCCCGTTATTTGCCGCCGGGTTTGAGTTAGGTAATGAATATAGCTGGATCACCATTTTGATGGTTATCGCCTTGGTCGAATCCACCGCAACCTTCGTGTGGTTGCTGTATAAATTCGGACAATGTGTCATCGGACAACCGTCAGAAGCCGTTGCCAAAGCACAACCGATTACGCTTTCCATGAGCGTCGTGTTGGTGGTGCTGATGGTGATGTCCGTATGTTCCGGTTTTATCGCCGCCTATTGGCTGGGTTTGGCAGGTTAAGGAGGAATCTATGTTAATGATAAATACCCTTGCAAGTTTACTCATTATTACCTCTCTCTGCGTAATTATGGTACGAACCGCCAAAAAAGCGGCATTGTTTTACGGCTTGCAATCCTTAGTGTTGGTGTTGTTGTTTGTGTATCTTGCTTATGAAATGCAGGCGCACGAGCTCTATATGTGGTCAATCAGCGCTTTTATTACCAAAGTGATTTTAGTACCGGCGATTTTAATTTATGCCATGCGAAACATTGACGAAAGTCAAACGCCCGGCGGAATGAATATCGCTTGGTTGATCCCGATCACAGCAGTGATAGTGACATTGTGCTACTTTGTTGTCATCCCGATTGATTTGCCGTTGGTGGAACACCTCAAACCGGCGCTTTCCGTGTCCTTAAGTCACTTCTTGCTCGGTTTGGTCTGTATCGTCAGCCAACGTAATATCGTAAAACAAGTGTTCGGTTATTGTTTGATGGAAAACGGTTCTCATCTCACATTAGCCTTATTGGCAAATAAAGCACCGGAATTAGTGGAAATCGGAATTGCCACCGATGCGATATTTGCGGTCATCATAATGGTAGTGTTGGTAAATAAAATTTACCGCACGTTCCATTCATTAGATGCAAAACAACTTATGAGTTTGAAGGGGTAACGCTATGTATGAACAATGGATAAATGCGTTATTAATCGCACCTTTAGCAATATCACTTGCCTGTTTCGCCTGCGGGTTTGTAAAAAATCGGATATTTTGCACCGCACTTCATATCACCGGCTTGATTTTGACTTTCGTGTTTTCTTTGCAAGTCATTTCCGGCGTATTGGCACAAGGCGAAATCACCACGTGGGGAAACTGGATTCATGTAGATAGCCTATCCGCCATTTTCCTAGCCTTAATCAGTATTGTGGGCGGTTTGGCGGGTGTGTATTCCGTTGCCTATATCAATCGTGAATTCAACGAAGGACATATTGATATTACCGCGTATTGTCGTTACTACGGTTTCTTACACCTGTTTTTCTTCACCATGATCCTCTCCGTCACCACAAACAACTTAATTTTAATGTGGGTAGGCATTGAGGCGACAACCTTGAGTTCCGCGTTTTTGGTGGGTACCTATAAACAAAAAACCTCCCTTGAAGCCGCGTGGAAATACATCATTATTTGTTCCGTTGGGGTGGCATTCGGGTTATTCGGTACGATTTTGACTTTCTCAAACGGCACGAACCTGCTTGCGGATCCCGGTCAAGCCATTTTCTGGACGGCGATTAATCAACAGGCTTCCGGTTTAAATCATGGCTTAATGTACCTTGCTTTTGCCTTCATTTTGGTCGGTTTCGGCACCAAGTGCGGTCTGTTTCCAATGCATACCTGGCTGCCCGACGCGCACAGTGAAGCGCCGAGCCCTGTCAGTGCGGTGCTTTCCGCCGTGTTATTAAACTGTGCCATGTTGGTGGTATTGCGCTACTACATTCTGGTTTCTAAAGCCGTGGGCGCGGAATATCCGCAAACCTTATTATTGGTGTTCGGCTTGCTTTCCACCGGTATCGCCTCGTTCTTTATCATTATGCAACATGATATTAAACGGAAACTGGCATATCACAGTATTGAAAATATGGGCTTAATCAGCTTCGCCTTTGGTTTGGGCGGTCCGATCGGCGCCTTTGCCGGCTTACTGCACACCATCACCCACAGTTTGGCGAAAGCCTTATTGTTCTGTGCTTCCGGTAACATTTTATTGAAATACCGTAGCCGTGATATTTACCAAGTGAGCGGTTTATGGCGCACCATGCCGTTTACCGCCGTGTTATTCGCCGGCGGTGCGTTGGCACTGGGCGGTATGCCGCCGTTCGGTATGTTTACCAGTGAATTTGCCATTGCCGTTGCGGGGATTTACGCAGGCAAAACTTGGCTCATCGTTTTATGTTTGATCTTTCTGACCATCGCCTTAGCAGGGCTGACCACCATGTTGTTGAAAACCGTATTGGGTAAACCGAAAGAAGGCATTGAAGTAGGCGAGTTAAATAAATCATCTATCGTGGTACTGGCGGTTTACTTGTTATTGCTGTTCTGCATGGGTGTTTACATTGCCGAGCCGATTTTACAACTACTGACCAACGCGGTGGGCATTGTATTGGGACAACCGAACGTATCCTTCGGCGATATGCTCGTTTTACCTTGGCAAAGTTTAGCGAAATGATCGACAAGAGGGGGAAAAAATGGAATTAACGAAAAATACATCCGTCGATCCGGGCAAAATGCTTGGCAAAAATTATATTGAAGCAGTCAATGCTAAATTTCCGAATACGATTTTGGACGAGGAGTGGTCAACACCGAATCAGGTGACGCTCACCATTAAAACCAATATGTTACCTGACGTGGTGGAATACCTTTACTACCAACATGACGGCTGGTTGCCGTTGGTGTTCGGCAATGACGAACGGACGATTCACGGCAATTATGCGGTGTACTATGTGCTTTCCATGGAAGGGGAAGTGAAAACCTTCATCACCATTAAAGCCTTGGTGGATCCTATTACGTTGGAATTCCCGTCCGTCACGCCGAAAGTAAAAGCGGCGGTGTGGGGCGAACGTGAATTGTTTGATATGTACGGCTTAAAAGCGGTCGGTTTGCCCGATCAACGCCGTTTAGTGTTGCCGGACGACTGGCCGGACGATCTTTACCCGTTGCGTAAAGATTCCATGGATTATCGCTTGCGTCCGGATCCGACAACGGCAACGGAAACTTACGAATTTATTAACGAAAAAGGCGAAGCGCGTATCGTGCCGATCGGACCGTTACATATTACGTCCGACGAACCGGGACATTTCCGTTTGTTCGTGGACGGTGAAGACATTATCGACGCCGATTACCGTTTGTTCTATGTGCATCGCGGCATGGAAAAACTGGCGGAAACCCGCATGGATTACGACCAGGTGAATTTCCTCGCCGACCGGGTATGCGGTATTTGTGGGTTTACCCACAGCGTCGCTTACGCCAATTCCGTGGAAAGCGCGTTAGGTATTCAAATTCCAAAACGGGCGCAGTGGATCCGTGCGATTTTGCTGGAAGTGGAACGGTTGCACAGTCATTTGTTGAATTTAGGGCTTTCCAGCCACTTTACCGGTTTTGATACAGGCTTTATGCAGTTCTTCCGCGTGCGGGAAAAATCCATGACCTTGGCGGAAGTGCTCACCGGCGCCCGTAAAACTTACGGTATTAACCTCATCGGCGGGGTGCGTCGCGATATGCTGAAACACCAACGTGAGCAATGTATCAAGCTGATTGCGGAAATGCGTGCGGAAATTAAAACCTTGTCGGAAATTCTGCTTTCTACGCCGAACATGGAACAACGCACCGTGGGCGTGGGTATTTTGGCGAAAGACATTGCCCGTGATTTCAGCCCGGTGGGGCCGATGATTCGTGGTTCCGGTTTCGCCCGTGACGTGCGTAAAGTACACCCGTTCTCCGGTTACGGCGATGTGCCTTTCGACTTGTTCACCGAAGCGAACGGCGACGTGTTATCCCGCGTGAAAGTGCGGATCAACGAAGTGTTTGAATCCATGAATATCATCGATTACATGGTGGATAATTTGCCAAGCGGCGAAATCCTGAAAGAAGGCTTCAATTACACACCGGGACGTTTTGCCCTCGGCATTACCGAAGCGCCGCGCGGTGAAGATATTCACTGGTCGATGTTGGGGGACAACCAAAAATTGTTCCGCTGGCGTTGTCGTGCGGCAACCTATGCCAACTGGCCGACATTACGTTATATGTTGCGTGGTAATACGGTTTCCGACGCGCCGTTGATTATCGGTAGTCTCGACCCTTGCTATTCCTGTACCGACCGCGTCACTGTGGTTGATGTGCGCAAACGCAAGGCGAAAACCGTGGATTACAAAGAAATCGAACGCTACGGCATCGAACGTAAAAATTCACCATTGAAATAAGGGAGGCGGAAGCATGTTTAAGTTACTTAAAACCGTATTTAAAGCCGGTGACGTTACCACCAAATACCCGTTCAAACCTTATGAAGTGGATGATGATTTCAGAGGCAAACCGGAACTCAATTCCGATCAGTGTATCGTATGTGCCGCATGTACCATGGCGTGTCCGGCAAACGCTTTAACCATGCGTACCGACCCGGTGACCGGCGACCGTACTTGGTCCTTATTCTTAGGGCGCTGTATTTTCTGCGGTCGTTGTGAAGAAGTGTGCCCGACCAAAGCCATTCGCTTAACGCAGGATTTTGAATTATCGGTGACCAACAAACAGGATCTTTATCAGGAAACCACCTTTGCGACCGTTGCCTGTCAGGAATGCGGTCAACCGTTCATTTCCTATAAAGAGCTGAATTACACCATTGATTTATTCAAACAAACTTTGGATGACCCGAATTTGGTCAAACAAAAACTGGCGGTGTTGCATACCTGCCCGGTGTGCAAACGGCAAGGCAGTTTGGAAAAAACCGCAAACATGGAATCCAATATGCGGATGAAACTCATCGACTTCAAAGAACCGGTGCGCCTGAATTTCAAACAAATGATCGAGCAACGGGAAGAAAGTGCGGTGCAAAATTCAAGAGTTTTAGCAGGAGGCGAAAGACGATGAACACACAAATTCCAATGCCGGTCAATGGCATTTCAACGCCATTCAGCATAGATGAAAATATCGCCAAAATGAAACAAACCCTGTTGAAGAACATTCAACGTTCGGCGTATGTCTATCGTGTGGACTGCGGCGGTTGCAACGGTTGCGAAATCGAAATTTTCAGCACCATCACGCCGACTTTCGACGCGGAGCGTTTCGGTATTAAAGTGGTGGCATCACCCCGTCATGCGGATATTCTGTTGTTCACCGGCGCAGTGACCCGTGCTATGCGTACGCCGGCAATGCGTGCCTACCAAGCGGCGCCAGATCCGAAAATCTGTATTTCTTACGGTGCTTGCGGTTGTGGCGGCGGGATTTTCCATGATTTGTATTGCGTCTGGGGCGGCAGCGACCAAATCGTGCCGATTGATGTGTATATCCCGGGCTGCCCGCCAACCCCGGCGGCGACCATTTACGGTTTCGCCATGGCGTTAGGGTTGCTCGATCAAAAACTGAAAGGCAAACAGGAAAAAGCCGACCCGAATGCCGATGCCAAATTGCGCTTCCCGGGCATTCCGCTGGATTTGCGTATCAGCTTAGAACGGGAGGCGCGCCGTCTCGCCGGTTACCGCCAAGGCGGCAACATCGCCAATCAATTTATGGCGATGATGTCGGAAGACGACAGAGTGCCGTTCGGCGTGCGTTTAGGGGAATATCTGGAACGTGAAGCGGATCCGCGCCTGAGTGAAATCGTCAACCGCCTGCACGCTATTAGTATGCCGTTTTCCGGTTGATTTATTGGCTAAAACGATAGCGCGCGTCTCCCGACGCGTGCTTATAGCGTAAAAAAGGCACGCGTCGGGAGACGCGCCATCAGTGTGGCGGGTCCTGTGCCCGCCCGAATTTACGTTTGGATAATGGGCGGGCACAGGACCCGCCCCTACAAAAGCAACTCTGTTGCTTAGATGTAAAGCAGTAAGGACGTACCATGACCACCGTAATCTTCTATCTTCTCAACGAACGCTTTGTCGAAAACGACGAACAAGTGCCGGAACAGGCGCAACAAGTAATGTATTACTCTTTGGCAATCGGTCACCATGTGGGTGTGATTGATTGCTTCAAAAAATTACTGATTTGCGACTATGAGGATTATCAACAATTTGTCGCCGCGTTCCCGGAAGGGGAGGCAAAGCGTAAATTCGCAGGGTTAATGAAATTCGGTGAAATCGTGATTGATTCCAGTCATGTGAATTTATTGGCGAAGGCACTGGACGAAAATAAAGCCCATTTCACCCCGCAACATCAACAATGGACCGAAATTTTAATGGACACCTTGGCTTCCATTCAGCGCGAGCCGGTGATGTATATCATGGTGAAACGTCGTGATGAGTAACAATATCATTCTCACCGTCGGCAACAGTATGATGGGCGATGACGGCGCCGGTCCGTACCTGTATCAGCTGTTAGCTGAAAATCCGTTGGAAAATTGGACCGCACTTGACGGCGGATCCGCCCCGGAAAATGTCGCCCACATCGTGCGGGAGCTTAAACCCGAACTTCTGCTGATTTTTGATGCCGCCGATATGGAACTGGCTCCCGGCAAAATCCGTATTATCGAAAAAGAAGCCATCGCCGAAATGTTCTTCATGAGCACGCATAATATGCCCCTTAACTTTTTAATCGAGCAGTTGGAACAAGACATTAAAAAAATCGTCTTTGTGGGCATTCAACAGGATCTGGTTTCCTTCGGTTTCCCCATGACCGACGCGGTAAAAGAATCCGTGCAGTTTATGTATGATTTTTTAAAAGACGGACGGGCGCTTGCGGAGATTCCGGTGTTGTAGGGAAGTGCGGTGGGTTTTTGGCGTAAATCCGGAAGGGTTATCCGTACTTATTATGCCATTGGCAAACGCAAAAAACACTTGAAAATATGACCGCACTTTTGCCGAAAAACAGGACATTCATCTTCCCTTATTCCAACACATGTTCTATCAACCATTGATTAAGCAATCCGTTATTTAATACGAACCGACCGTCAAACTGTTTGGTAATCAATTCCTTATTCATGAGTTTTTTCACATTGGTTTGTATGGCACTGGTGGAAATCGGCGTTTCTAACCCCAAATCATCGGCTAATTGTTGTCGAACCTCTTTCTTGTATAAACCGGATTCGCCGCGCTGCACATAGCATAGAATATGTTGCTCCAGTGGGGTGAGACTTTGCCATTCTTTGGTGTAATCGGCGCGTTCATGCATTTGTTTCAGGCGCGATGCGGCGGCGTCTTCCAGGGATAAACTTGGGTCGATAATCATGTCTTGCGTAATGGCACGTAAGTAGAGCGGCGTGAATTGGAGTTTTTCAAAGAGCGAAAAAAATGTTGCTTTATCAATATGATTGCCGGTGCGATCTTGATAAATCCCGGCAAGATAGTCGGTAAATTTTTGATCCAATGTAGGAAATTGGATGGTGTGTGAGAAATGAAAAAACGGCGCTTTGATGTCATCAAAAATTTCCCGTAATCCATTGGTGGATGAACCGGTGAAAATGACTTTTATGTTGCTTTTATTGGTATCCAGCCCTGTGCGTAACGAGCGAATCAGCCCTTCGGTTTTCGGAATGCGTGCCAGTTCCTGGACTTCATCAAGCAGCATTAAGGTCGGTTTATTATCTTTGGCGATTTCGTCGATTAATACGTTGATCGGTAATTCCGGTATTTTATTTTCGCTTTTTTCAACGCCTAGTCCAAAGATATTGATGCTTTTGATTTCCTTTAAAGCGGACGATGGGCTGATTTCACTTAAGAATTTAATCAGCGCCTGACGAAACTCCGTTTGAATGGCTTCGCGGTGTTCATTCATGAAACTGAAATAGAAAACGTTGAAGCCGTTTTCTTCGGCGGCTTTTGTGATGTCATTCAGCAAGAACTGGGTTTTTCCCATGCGACGCGGCGCAAACAACGTAAAGGCGGAACTAATGCCTTCTTTAAGGTTGCGGACTAATAAACCTGCCAGTGCGGTTCTCGGATAATAGAGCGGATCGGAGGTTGGTTTGGTCATTTTTTATCTCCTTTATGTTAGATTATGTTTAATTCTCATAATTATGTTTAGTGTGCATAATTTTACATAATTCTTTATAAATTGGAAAGAAAGATGAGGAGGAATGCAAACATCAAACATCATCAAGAAAAAAGTGCGGCGGATTTTTTCGGTAAATCCTAAAATTTGCAAAAAACCTGTTCTATATCAATAAATCCATGCTTTTTGTAGGTCTATCTCCGATGTTTAGGAGTATGATGACTTTGGACAATAACAATAATTTATCCATCTCGTGTTGTATCTCAAATAAGGACATTACTATGGCAATTAAAAAAGTGATTACTGTGTGTCCGTATTGTGCCTCAGGTTGTAAGATCAATCTTTTGGTTGAAAACAACAAAATTGTGGGAGCTGAGGGTGCAAACGGCAAGACCAACGAAGGGGAGTTGTGTCTAAAAGGATATTACGGCTGGGATTTCGTGCATGACACCAAAATCCTGACTCCTCGCCTGACTCAACCGATGATCCGCTACAAACGTGGCGAACCATTCACTCCGGTAAGCTGGGAAGAAGCGATTTCTTACTCCGCTAACCGTCTCAGAGAAATCCGCGAAAAATACGGCAACGAATCCATCATGGTGACGGGTTCCTCCCGTGGTCCGGGTAACGAAGTCAACTTCGTTATGCAAAAATTCGCCCGTGCGGTGTTAGGAAATAACAACATTGACTGTTGTGCGCGCGTATGACACGGCCCTTCTGTAACAGGTCTGCTCAAATCGGTCGGTAACGGCGCAATGTCCAATTCAATCGTTGAGATTGAAGACACCAAATGTGTATTTATCTTCGGCTATAATGCCTCCACTTCACACCCAATCGTGGCGCGTCGGATTAATCACGCCAAAGAAAAAGGTGCGAAAATCATTGTTTGTGACCCTCGTAAAATCGAAACTGCCCGTATTGCGGATATTTATGCGCCGCTTGCCAACGGTAGTAACGTGGCGTTCTTAAATGCCATGATGAATGTGATTTTGGAAGAAGGGTTGCAAGATCAAAAATTCATTGACGAACACACCGAAAACTTCGATGCGTTCTATGAAACCGTTAAAGCCTACACACCGGAATCCACTCAACACATCACCGGCATTGCGCCTGATATGTTGCGTGAAATCGCCCGCACTTATGCGAAAGCGGAAACCGCCACAATCTTGTGGGGTATGGGTGTATGTCAATTCCGCCAAGGTGTGGAAACCGTTCGTGCGTTGGCAAGTTTGGCAATGTTGACGGGTAATCTTGGTAAGCCGAATGTGGGTGTGAACCCGGTACGTGGTCAAAATAACGTACAGGGTGCGTGCGATATGGGCGCGTTGTTCAACACTTTGCCGGGTTATCAAAGTTTTGCCGATCCGGAAATTAACGCGAAATTCGCCAAAGCCTGGGGGGTGTCGTCCATTCCGACCAAGCCGGGCGTGCCGTTAAGTGAAGTGCCTGAAGCTATCATGGAAGATAAAATCAAAGCATTTTACATTATGGGTGAAGATACGCTTCAAACGGAACCGGATATTAATGCGGTGAAAGAAGCCTTCAAAAAAGTGGAATTTTTAATCGTACAAGATATCTTCATGACGCAAACCGCGGCAGAAGCGGATGTGCTTTTACCGGCAACGTCTTGTGCGGAACATGAAGGCGTGTATAGTGCCGCCGACCGTGGTTTCCAACGTTTCTATAAAGCCGTTGAACCGGTGGGTGATGTCAAGGACGACTGGGAAATCATCAGTCTCATGGCGCAAGCCTTGGGTTATCCGATGCACTATAACAACACCCAAGAAATTTGGGACGAATTGCGTTCACTTTGCCCGATTTATAAAGGCGCAACTTACGAAAAAATGGAAGGATTGGGTTATATTCAATGGCCTTGTACTGATGAAGGTCCGGAAGATCAAGGTACGTCTTATCTTTATAAAGGACAAGTGTTCGACCGTCCGAACGGCAAAGCCGAATTCTTTGCCTGTGACTGGGAACCGCCAATGGAAGATCTTTCCGAAGAATTCCCATTGATCCTTTCCACCGTGCGCGAAGTGGGGCACTATTCCTGCCGTTCTATGACAGGTAACTGCCGCGCGTTAGCCGCATTGGCGGATGAACCGGGATTCGTTCAAATGAACGACCAAGACGCCAAAGCCCTGGGCATTAAAAACAACGACCTGGTTTGGATTGCTTCCTCACGCGGTAAAGTCATTTCCCGCGCCGATGTAAGCACCCGTACCAACAAAGGCGCGTGTTATATGACCTACCAATGGTGGATCGGTAAATGTAACGAACTCACCGCCGAACATTTGAACCCGGGTTCAAGAACACCGGAATACAAATACAGCGC
>JACAWG010000080.1:63334-78450 GCA_017160915.1 Aggregatibacter actinomycetemcomitans | reverse complement strand
TTCATCGAAAAATTCGGGCGGGCACAGGACCCGCCCCTACATGAGGACACATAAAAAACCTCATATTGATAGCGCACGCTTCCTAGCGTGTGCTTATACTTTAAGAAAAGGCACACGTTAGGAAACGTGCGCCATCTTGGGAGCGCGTGCTATCGCCGATATTCGCCTAGTCTTTTGGAGCAAGCATTGTAACTAGCATAGAAGTAGCAAATACCATTAATCCCGATGCTATGGCTCTATCCATATCTCCATTTTCATATAGAAGGAAATAATTTAAAAGAACTGCTAATGCTACACAATATGTTGGTTTATGCCCATCTATTAAATTGGTTTTTATCTTATATCTACGACTAATCCCATATAAAAATGATATATATATTGCAGTAATTATTGCTGCATTTGATATTGATATTCTAAAAACCTCTGGGATATAAATACTAAAAAAATTCAAAAATGAAAAATAAATTGCAATACCACTCCCAAAAACTAAAAAAGAAAAATAAAATATATTAACCTTAGAATCATCCTTATTTTCTTGATAATTCACCAAACTTATTGTATCTATTCTTGATATATTTCTACATTTTTTGAAAAATGATGATTCATTTTTAACAATTTCCCAATCTTGCTTTAATAAAAATGAAATCGACAATATAAATATCTCTCTATTTTCTTTTATCGAAAGATCTTTTTGGGCATAACTTAATATATCTGCATCAAAATCATCATAAGGATTTAGTCTCATTTCTAATTCTGCTAAAAGTGAGTTTTTCATTTGAGTTACTTTTAAAATCTCATTAGCTGATTTTATTGAGTAATCCAAACTAACCAGTTCTTTTGATATACGCCGAATCTCCTCTCTCCATTTAGTTCTTTCTTTTGTAATTTGTTCAATTTTTATATTTTTATTAAAATTATAAAATGTAACTATTGCCGTTAGAATTGCAGCACCAATAGAAGATACAACCGCAGTAATAATATTTTCCATAATATAATCCTATAATTAAATAAAATTAATAATACCCAAAACCCGCTTCTCCGACACCTGATACTTCGTCCCCAGCTGCTGCGCAAATAAACTCACGCGCAATTCTTCGATCATATATCGAATCTCTGCCACTTCATCAGAAATCGGTTTAGACTTCGGGAGTTTGGCGAGCAGTTGTTGATAAGCCTGTTGAACTTGTTCCACGCGTAACATTGCCGCGCGGTCGCGGTTGACGTCTTGGGCGAGTTTGTCCATGCGTTTGTCGATGGCTTGCAGGTAGCGGAGTAAATCCGGCAGGCGGGCGTAGCCGCTTTTTTGTACGAAGCCTTGATAAATCAAACCGGCGATTTGGCTTTTCATATCGGACAACGCAAACGCCATGGTGAAGTCCATTTTGCCTTTCAGTCGTTGGTTTAATTGATGGGTGAGCGTGAGGATTTGCTCCACTTTTTGCGCAATATCCACGGTGACATCATTGAGGTTTTCGCGCACGAAATCACGCAGTTTTTCAAAACCCTCTTCGTTCCACACAAAGCCGCCGAAATCCGCAATGAGTTTATCCACGGCGCAGGCGATACAATCGTCAATCAAATCCATTACGCGACCAAACGGCGTGAAATAAAGCCCGAGTTTGGATTTATTCGGCAGTTTTTCGTGCAAATATTTAATCGGCGACGGCACGTTGAGCAGCAACAGGCGGCGTAGCCCTTGCTGCATTGCCACCGCTTGCTCAAATTCCGTTTCAAACAGTTTCACACCCACAGCATCTTTTTCATCGACGATTGCCGGGAAGGCTTTCACGCTGAAACCCTGTTTTTTCTGCTCATAAAATTGCGGCAGGTCGGCGAAATTCCAAATGTGCGCGCCGCTTTGTTCAATGCCGTCGTCCGCCACCGCAGAAATGCTTTCCTGCACACGGTCTTTCAGCTCAAACTTCAGCGCGTCCAAATCCATAGATTCGGCAATTTTCTTGCCCTTTTCATCCACCACGCGGAACGTCATTTTTAAATGGCTTGGAATTTGCGCCCAGTTCCAATGTTCCGCTTCCACGGTCACGCCCGTCATACGACGCAATTCATAAATCAGCGTATCCAATAACGGTTTTTCCAACGGCACGGCGCGCCCTAAAAAGGCTTGCGCGTAATTCGGCGCGGGCACGAAATTACGACGGTAGGATTTCGGCAAGGATTTAATCAGCGCGATCACCAGTTCTTCACGCAAGCCCGGAATTTGCCAGTCGAAGCCCGTCATCTCCACCTGATTGAGCAACGGCAGTGGAATATGCACGGTCACACCGTCCGCGTCGGTACCGGGTTCAAATTGGTAAGTGAGCTTGAGTTTCAAATTGCCTTGGTGCCAGAAATTCGGGAAATCCAGCTTGCTCACTTGTTCCGCATCATCATTAATCAGGAAAGAACGCTCGAAATTCAGCAGTTCCGGATCCTGTTTGGATGCTTTTTTCCACCAGGTATCGAAATGTTTTTGCGACACCACTTCCGTGCCGATTCGTTGGTCGTAAAACTCAAATAGCGTGCGCTCGTCCACCAAAATATCACGACGACGGCTTTTGTGTTCCAGTTCTTCCACTTCTCGGATAAGTTGTTGATTTTTCTTGAAGAACAAGTGCTTCGTATTCCAATCGCCCTCAACCAGAGCTGATTGAATAAAAATCTCACGGCTCACTGCGGGATCGATAGCGCCGTAATTCACAGAGCGCGCCGCCACAATCGGCACGCCGTATAAACTCACTTTTTCATCGGCAATCACCGCCCCGCGCGATTTCGACCAGCGCGGTTCGGAATAGGATTTTTTCACTAAATGCACGGCAAGCGGTTCAATCCATTCCGGCTCGATTTCCGCCACCATGCGCCCCCAGAGTTTGGACGTTTCTACCAGCTCTGCCGCCATCACCCATTTCGGCTGCTTTTTGAAAAGCACGGAATTGGGAAAAATAGCAAAATGGGCGTTGCGTGCGCCGAGATATTGTTGTTTTTCCGCTTCTTTCAGCCCGATATGGGACAGCAAACCGCTTAAAAGTGCGGTATGAATTTGCTGATATTCCGCTTTTTCGGAATTAATCGGCAAGCCCATTTCACGCACCGCAAGGCGAATTTGTTGATAGATATCCTGCCACTCGCGAATGCGCAGATAATTGAGAAAATCCTTTTGACATTGGCGACGGAATTGGTTTTTGCTCAAGGCTTTTTGTTGTTCTTGCAGATAATTCCACAGATTCAGGAACGCCAAGAAATCCGATTTTTTATCGGCAAAACGACGATGTTTTTCGTCCGCCGCTTGTTGTTTTTCCGTCGGGCGCTCGCGCGGATCTTGAATGGATAACGCGGAAACGATGATCATCACTTCATAAACGCTGCCAAAATTGACCGCACTTAGCAGCATTTTGGCAAGGCGCGGATCCACGGGGAGCTGGGCGAGTTGGCGACCGATTGGAGTGAGTTCCCAGCCTTGTTTTTTCTCCGTCAATTCGCTAGCGCGCGTCTCCTGACGCGTGCTTTCGCTCTCTATAACTTGTTGGGCACGCGTCGGGAGACGCGCGCCATCCTTATTATCATTCTTACGGGGTTTATATTTTTTGGGTTGAATCGCCCCCAACTCTTCCAACAACTTCACCCCGTCCTGAATATGCCGTTTATCCGGCGCATCTACGAACGGGAAGGCTTCAATATCATCCAAACCCAACGCCGTCATTTGCAAAATAACGGACGCCAAATTGGTGCGCAGGATTTCCGGATCGGTAAATTCCGGGCGATTGTTAAAATCTTCTTCCGAATAAAGACGAATACAAATGCCTTCGCTCACCCGTCCGCAACGCCCTTTGCGCTGATTGGCGGAGGCTTGTGAAATAGGCTCAATAGGCAAGCGTTGCACTTTGGTGCGGTAACTGTAACGAGAAATGCGCGCAGTGCCGGGGTCGATGACGTATTTAATGCCCGGCACGGTGAGCGAGGTTTCCGCCACGTTGGTGGCAAGCACGATACGATTTAAACCGCTCGGGTGGAAAATTTTGTTTTGTTCCTGCGCCGATAAACGCGCAAAGAGCGGTAGGATTTCCGTGTGTTTTAAATTTTGTTTTTGCAGGGCTTCGGCGGTGTCGCGGATTTCCCGTTCGCCGTTCATAAAAATCAAAATATCGCCGCGTCCTTCCGCTTGCAGCTCGTCCACCGCATTTAAAATGCCTTGCAGCTGGTCTTGATCATCTTCTTCGGCGATAGGGCGATAACGCACTTCCACAGGATAAGTTCTGCCGGAGACTTCAATAATCGGCGCGTTGTCGAAATGCTTGGAAAAACGCTCCACATCAATAGTGGCGGAGGTGATAATCAATTTAAGATCCGGGCGACGCGGCAAAAGCTGTTTCAGATAACCCAGAATAAAATCGTTATTCAGGCTACGTTCGTGGGCTTCGTCGATAATCAGGCAGGAATATTGGTTAAGAAAACGGTCCGTTTGAATTTCCGCCAACAGAATCCCGTCGGTCATCAGCTTGATTTGCGTATTATCGGAAATTTGATCGCTGAAACGCACTTTGTAACCCACCAAATCACCCAATTCCGTTTGCAATTCTTCCGCAATACGCGCAGCGACGGAACGGGCGGCAATGCGGCGCGGTTGGGTGTGCCCAATCATGCCGAAGTTGCCTAACCCTAGCTCCAAACACATTTTCGGCAACTGGGTGGTTTTGCCCGAACCGGTCTCCCCCGCCACCACAATCACTTGGTGTTCGGACAATAATTTTTCGATTTCCGCTTTGCGTTGGCTCACCGGCAGGCTTTCCGGAAAAACAATCGGATTTTTGACCGCACTTTTCCGTTGTTCCACACGCAATTTCGCCTGTTGAATTTGTTGTTCGATCTCCGTGGCAACGGCTTGTTGTGCATCGGTGCTTTTAATTTTGCCAATGCCGTGAATGCGTGCAGATAAACGGCGTTTATCCGCAAGCATAACGTCATTCAGTTGTGTGAAAAGGGAGTGTTGTAAAGGCGTTAATTCGTGTTTTATGGATGTTTTCTTCATACCTATTTACTTTTGATACTGCCGTAAGCCAAACCAAGCCAGCCGATTAAAAATAGCGTGCCGCCAATAGGCGTGAGCCAAACCATAAATTTACCGGCGCCGAGTGCGAGGGCATATAAACTGCCGCTAAAGAGAAGGATACCGAAGGTCCACGCGCCGGCGGCAGTATTGACGCTTTTGTTGGCGGCAAATGGTACACGGCACAATTGTGCGATGCCGATCCCCATGATGGCGAGGGTGTGGAACATTTGATATTTCACGCCGGTATCAATCCACGCCAAGGCTTTCGGTTCCAACACTTGGCTTAAACCGTGCGCCGCAAACGCGCCGATAGTCACACATAAAAAACCGCTCACGGCGGCAATGAATAACCATTTGTTTTTCATTTAAAATTTTCCTATTAATAATGCCAAAATACCGGCGGCGATGAGTGGACCCACGGGAATGCCGCCGAGAAAAGAAACGCCGATAATGGTGCCGATAACCAAGCCGGTTACCAGAACCGGTTGTTCTCCCATAAGCGGAACGCCTTTACCGGCAAGCCACGCCACCAACACGCCGACACCAATGGCGACGAACATTTTCCAGCTAAAAAACGCCGACAACCCCGGCAATTGGATTTTGCCGGAAACCAGCGGGCTTAATACGCCGATGGTTAAAATCACGATACCGATGCTCAAGCCGTATTTTTCCAGATAAGGAATATATTTGGCGAGCAAGGTTTGTTGCATGATGAGCAATACGGCGGCGGAAATGGTGATGGAACTGTTGTGGCTGAGTACGCCTAATAAAATTAAAATCACCAAAAGTAAGGCGATCATGTTGAATTGAAGCGACATATTGATCCTAAAGTGCAGTAAAAATTTGCGGAGAATTATAGCACAAGCCGCCTGTTTTTCCCTGCGCCAAGCAACAAAAAACCGCACTCCGGAAACCAAAGTGCGGTCATTTTAAAAGGCGTTTTTACGCTTGCGGGTGTCTTGCCGCAACCTCTTGTAATAAGGTTTTAAGCTCACCTTGTTGGTACATTTCCAGCACGATGTCGCAACCGCCGATTAACTCGCCTTCCACCCACAATTGCGGGAACGTCGGCCAGTTGGCGTAAGCCGGTAATTCGGCACGAATGTCAGGGTGTTGCAAAATATCCACATAACCGAACGGCACACCGCAGTTAATTAACGCTTCGACCGCGCGGGCGGAAAAACCGCAAGACGGGAATTTCGGCGAGCCTTTCATGTAAATAAGAATTGGGTTTTCACTGATTTGTTTTTTGATTTTATCTAACGTTTCCATAATGTTCCTTGTGTCATTGAGGGGAAAAACGCGCGTATTGTATCACAAACAATTTTCCCCACCAATAAAAGCCTGAATGTTTAACTCGGGTATTTACCAACTACCGCCGGCGCCGCCGCCGTCGAATCCGCCGCCGCCAAAACCACCGCCGGAGCCGCCCCCGAAACCGCCTCCGCCAAAACCGCCGAATCCGCCGCCACCGCCTCGTCTATTACGGTTGGACAAGGTTTGGCGTAATGCTTCATTCAGCACATGATTTTTCGTCGGGCTGACATAAGGTCGGCGCCAGTTGATCTCACCAATGACCACAATCAGAATAAACAAGGCAATCATAATGAAAGGTACATAATCGCCGAAATCCGTTTCTTCCGCTTGTTGCGGTTTGTATTCGCCTTTTGTCACGGAAATGATGTAATCCAGACCGTTATCAATGCCTTTCGCATATTGCTCGTTACGGAAATAAGGGCGGATTTGATTGCGAATAATTTGCGACGCCAAGGCATCGGTTAATACGCCCTGCAAGCCTTGTCCGACGGCAATAAAGAGTTTGCGATCTTCTTTGGCAATCAACAGCAACACGCCGTTATTTAAGTCTTTGCGCCCAATCCCCCACTTATCACCGAGTTCAAAAGCATATTGGGAAACGTCATATTCGCCGGTGGTGGGCACAATCACCACGGCAATTTGCGAACTGGTTTCTTTGCCGTAAGCGACCAATTTGTCTTCCAAGGCATCACGTTGTTTTTCCGAAAGGGTTTTGGTGTAGTCATTCACATAGCGGAAAGGTTTCGGTGAATCGGGAAACGTGACCGCCCATACCGATGTTGCCATAAAAACGCAGAAAAAAACCACCGCACTTTTTACGCTAAATAAGCAGAATACGCGTTTAATCATGAATGATCACCTCGTTATCCAGTTCATCCCGATCATCCGGTTGAATCGGAAAATGTTGCGCCAACTTCGCCCCGATTTCCTGCATCGCAGCGATAATGCCTTGCGTGTAATGTTTTTCCTTGAAGTGGCTTATCATCAAATTACATTGAGCTTGCCAGAAATCATCGCCCACAAATTGATGAATGCCGATGTCACCGATAATGGAACATTGACGATCTTGAAAGGCGATATAAATTAACACGCCGTTATGCGCCGCCGTTTGTTGCATTTCCAGCTCGGCAAACACCTGCAACGCGCGCTCATAAGCAGAAAGTGCGGTCGTTTTTTTAGGTATTTTTCGCTCGATGAAAATCCGAAATTCGGCGGAAGTGTGTTGCTCGAGACGGGCAATTTCCGCCTCGAGTTGTTTTTTGTCTATCGGGAGTTTTGCAAATAATGGCATTGTCGCCACCTTGTTTTCCGTTTAGTTGAAATTCACTGTTGGTGCATTTTCTGCACCGGCAACAGATTTGAAGTAAGGTTTTTCTTTAAAGCCAAAAATCATCGCCACCACTTTGGTCGGGAATGTACGAATTTTTTGGTTATAGGTGCGTGCCGCTTCATTGAATTTATTACGCGCCACATTGATGCGGTTTTCCGTGCCTTCCAATTGCGCCTGTAAATTCATGAATCCTTCATTGGCACGCAATTCAGGATAATTTTCCACACTCACCAATAAACGGGATAACGCCGACCCTACGGCATTTTGATTTTGCTGGAATTGGGCTAATTGTTCTTCCGTTAAATTAGACGGATCGATTTTAGTTTGTGTCGCTTTTGCACGGGCTTCAACGACGCCGGTCAACGTTTCTTTTTCAAAATTCGCCTGACCTTTTACCGTATTCACTAAATTCGGAATTAAATCACTACGGCGCTGATAAGTAGATTCCACATTCGCCCACACGGAATTAATTTCTTCTTCCGCTTTCACCAAACCGTTATAGCTTGGAATCAAGGTGACTGCCGCAATCACAATAACGGCGATTAAAATAAGCCATTTTTTCATTTTCATTCCTTATATTTAAATAACCTGACTACATAAAACAAAAGACCTAAACTTTCGTTTAGGTCTTTATTATCTCTATTTGCTAATAATTAACAAATGAATTATTTAGTACCGTTAACAGCGATTTCTACGCGACGGTCGTCAGCCAAACACGCGATAAGCGCTTTACGGCCTTTAACTGCATCACATTTGTTGCCGGTAACCGGATTTGCTTTACCGTGACCGGTAGCAGAAATAGCTTGTTGAGAAACACCTTTAGATACAAGGTAGTTTGCTACAGTTTCAGCACGTCTTTGAGATAATTTTTGGTTGTAAGCATCAGAACCGATACGGTCTGTGTAACCTGCAACTTGAACATTAGCATTGTTCACTTGAGCGATTTCGCCGTAGATGCCATCTAATGTGCTTTGTGCTTGTGGTTTCAAGTTAGCTTTACCGAATGCGAAAGTCACATCAGAGTTCAAGCTGAATGTTTTGCTTACAACTTCAGGAGCCGGAGCAGGCGCTGCACCTTGACCGAAACGGTAAGATAAGCCAACTGCTACAGAACCGATGTCCGGAGAGTAACGAACATCAGTGTCGTAACCAGCTTTTCTTGCGGCTTTACCTAAGTTACCTACACGGCTAACCCATTGGTATTCTGCGCGTAATGCCAACTCTGGAAGAATTGCGTATTCAACACCAGCTGCAAATACTGGAGATACTTTTAAGTTGTGAGCTTTTTCGGTATCAACACCGTCTGTTAGTTTATAATCGCTACGAATTAATGCTGCACCAACACGACCATAAACATCTAAGTTATCTAATACAGGGTAGCTACCTTTAAGTGCTAAAGTTGTACCGTGAGCAGTGTGTCTGAACTGACCGCCATCGCTATATTTAACTTTAGCGCGACCGAAATATTCATAACCTGCTTCTACAGCTAAGTTATCAGTGATTTGATAACCACCGAAGATACCGTAAGCTTCAGAATTACGTCTGATTTTACCATCGTTACCGTCAGTGAATTGACCTAAACCGTGGTGTACTGAAGCCCAACCAGCTTTTGCACCAGCATAGAAAGTGTTTGCTTGTGGTGCTGCTTGTGCTACTGTTGCTGCTGCTAAACCAGCGATAGCTAATGCGATTGCAGTTTTTTTCATTTTGATGATCCTCTATTAATTAGTCATCTTTAATTTAAAACAGTATCAGCTGATATAGCTGAAAACCAACACAAGGATTTGTGTTGCCTGCCATCTTAAACCGTTTAAGTAAAAAAGTGAAATTCTTTACAATTAACGAGCTAAGATATTGTTTAATATAGAGTTGAGTTCACTCCATATACTTTTAACAAATACATATCCTTTATGAAAGGACTGTTCAAAAGTGCGGGTATTATCCTACTAAAAAACCGAAAATCAAACAATTCAAGGTTCTTTTGCTTATTTTTTGAGCAAACAAACACCCTTTTAGTACATTATTTAATCAATCTTAAGAATTTATTCAGCAAATTTAATATTTCTTTGCCCTCTTTCGCTGACAATATGACGCATTTATATGTTAAGATTTGGCTACTTTCTACCCTGATAACCAATAAAGAGTCATGCAAATGCTACCTCGTTTAAAAAATGTTCCCCAATGCTCTCCTTTAGTTAAAGATTATTTGAATGCCCTACGTCAGCAACATTTTGAAGGCGATATTGCGTCCAATTATGCCGATCGTCTTAGTTTAGCCACCGATAACAGCGTTTATCAGCAACTGCCGCAAGCCATTTTATTCCCCAAAACCGTCGCCGATGTGGTACGTCTGACCAAACTGGCGCAACAGGAAAAATACCTTCCGCTGACCTTTACCCCGCGCGGTGGTGGCACAGGGACCAACGGGCAATCCATCAATAACAATATTATTGTGGACTTATCCCGCCACATGACGAAAATTTTAGAGTTAAACGTAAAAGAACGTTGGGTGCGCGTGCAAGCGGGCGTGGTGAAAGATCAGCTTAATCAGTTCCTCAAACCGCACGGTTTATTTTTCTCGCCGGAGCTTTCCACCAGCAACCGCGCCACCTTGGGCGGCATGATCAATACGGATGCCTCCGGGCAAGGTTCCTTGCAATACGGCAAAACCTCCGACCACGTTTTAGGGTTGCGTGCCGTATTGATGAACGGCGAAATTCTGGACACAAGTGCGGTCAAATCTGACGACGTTTTTCATACTATAGAAGAAAGTCATTTGTCTGCCGGCGGGAAAAAAATCCATCAGGAAATTTTCCAGCGTTGCAAAGAAAACCGCGAACAAATTATCCATGATTTGCCGCAACTGAATCGCTTTCTCACCGGTTACGATTTAAAAAATGTTTTTAACAATGATTTAAGCGAATTCAATTTAACCCGTATTCTCACCGGCTCGGAAGGTTCTCTCGCCTTTATTTGTGAAGCGGTGCTGGATTTAACGCCGATTCCGCAATATCGCACCTTAATTAACATTAAATACAGTTCCTTTGATGCGGCGTTGCGCAATGCGCCGTTCATGGTGAAAGCCAACGCCCTGTCCGTGGAAACCGTGGATTCCAAGGTCTTGAATCTGGCGAAGCAGGACATTATTTGGCATTCGGTGAAAGAACTCTTAACAGAGGAAGAACAAAATCCGATTCTCGGCTTAAATATTGTGGAATATGCCGGCAATAACCAGGCGCTCATTGAAAATCAAGTATCCCAATTATGTGCGGCATTGGATCAAAAAATTGCCGACGGGCAGGATCATATCATCGGCTATCAGGTGTGTTCCGACTTGCCTTCTATTGAACGAATTTATGCCATGCGCAAAAAAGCAGTAGGCTTGCTGGGTAATGCCAAAGGGGCAGCGAAACCTATTCCGTTTGTAGAAGACACCTGCGTGCCGCCGGAAAATCTGGCGGACTATATTAGTGAATTCCGCGCCTTGTTGGACAGCCACCATCTGCAATACGGTATGTTCGGGCACGTGGATGCGGGCGTATTACACGTGCGTCCGGCATTAGATTTATGCGATCCGGAGCAGGTGAAACTGTTCAAACGGATTTCCGACCAAGTGGCGGACCTAACCCGCAAATACGGCGGTTTAATTTGGGGCGAACACGGCAAAGGTATGCGCTCGCAATACGGCGAAAAATTCTTCACACCGGCACTATGGCGTGAATTACGTTACATCAAATTCCTGTTCGATCCGCAAAACCGCTTAAATCCGGGGAAAATCTGCACCCCGCTGAACAGCGAGCAAGAACTCTACTCCATCTTATCGCCGATGCGTGCCGATTTGGATCGTCAAATTCCGATTCAAATGAAAGAAGAATTTATCGGCGCCATGAATTGTAATGGCAACGGGTTATGCTTTAATTTTGACGTGCACAGCGCCATGTGTCCGTCCATGAAAGTGAGCAAAAATCGTATTTTTTCACCGAAAGGACGCGCCGCGATGATTCGCGAATGGTTGCGTTTGTTGGCGAATGAACAAATTCGCCCGGAACAGCTGGATTTCAGACAATCTTCAGTGAAACTCACGGATATTGTGAAAAAAATCCAAAACAGTCGCAAAAAACGTCGTGGCGAATATGATTTCTCCCATGAAGTGAAAGCCGCCATGGACACCTGCCTTGCCTGCAAAGCCTGCGCCAGTCAATGTCCGATTAAAATCGACGTGCCGAGTTTCCGTTCCAAATTCTTCCATTTTTATCACCAACGCTACTTGCGCCCGATAAAAGATTATGTGGTGTCCAATGTGGAATTTATTGCGCCGTTCATGGCAAAACAGGCGAAGTTCTTTAATTATTTCACGACGGCAAAAGTCAGCAAAAAAGCGGCGGAAAAATATTTAGGCATGACGGACTTGCCGTTGTTGTCCACACCGAATTTGCAACAGCAACTTATTCAAATCGGGCATAAAAACGATTCCTTGGAAAGCCTGGAACGCCTAAGTGCGGTGGAAAAACAGAATGTTTTACTCATCGTGCAGGATCCTTTTACCTCTTATTATGATGCCAAAGTGGTTGCCGATTTTGTGGCGCTGACCGAAAAATTAGGCTTTAAAGCGGTATTATTGCCATTCAAACCGAACGGCAAGGCGCAGCACATTAAAGGCTTTTTAACCCGTTTTGCGAAAACGGCAAAAAATCAGGCGGATTTCCTTAACCGCATGGCGAAGCGGGGCTTGCCATTGGTGGGCGTGGATCCGGCGATCGTGTTGTCTTATCGGGATGAATATAAAGAAGTCCTGAGGGCGGAACGGGGCGATTTCCATGTGCTGACCGCCCACGAATGGCTAAAACAACAGCTTGATAACGGCACGTTGTTGCAGCACATGAAAAACGCCGAAAAAAATGACCGCACTTTTGAGCCGCATCAGTGGTATTTATTCCCCCATTGTACGGAAATCACCGCAATGCCGAACAGCGCGAAAGAATGGCAACAAATTTTCGCCGCATTCACTCAACAATTACAGGTTGAAAGCGTGGGTTGTTGCGGCATGGCGGGTACTTTCGGGCATGAAACCCAGCACATCGACATGTCGAAAGCCATTTATGCGTCCTCGTGGGAACAAAAACTGCAACATCGGGATCCCGACTATTGCCTGGTCACCGGCTATTCCTGCCGCAGTCAGGTCAAACGGTTCGCCCATTATCAGCCTAAGCACCCCGTACAAGCCTTATTAACCTTATTTAAATAACGAGGCGCCATGAGCATCTGGAAAAAAAATCTCACGTTGGAACAACTGAATGCGTTTTGTAAAAATTGCGCGGTGGAACATTTAGGCATTGAATTTACCGCCAAAGGCGAGAATTGGCTGGAAGCGCGAATGCCGGTAGATCGACGCACTACGCAACCCATGGGATTATTGCACGGCGGCATTTCTGCGGCATTGGCGGAAACTATCGCTTCAACAGCCGGTTTTTGTTGTGTGGCGGAAAATCAGGCGGCGGTCGGGCTGGAAATTAACGCCAATCACTTGCGCGCCGTGCGTCAAGGCTATGTGTACGCCAAAACCACGCCCGTTCGCTTGGGCAAAAATGTGCAGGTTTGGCAAATTGACATTCGGGACGAGCAAGATAAACTATGCTGCGTTTCACGTTTAACTCTTTCTGTAATCACCCATGAATAAAGCAAAAATCGGCGTTATCCTTGCCAATTTAGGCACACCGGATTCGCCAAATCCTAAGGATATTTCCCGCTACTTATGGCAATTTTTAACGGATCCGCGCGTGGTAGATTTGCCGCGCTACAAATGGTTCCCGTTGCTCAAAGCCATTATTTTGCCTTTGCGTTCCAAACGCATTGCCAAAAATTATCGTGCTATTTGGACGGAACAAGGCTCACCGCTACTCGCCATCACAAAGCAACAAAAAGACGCGTTAGCGACATTTCTGCAACAGCAAAATCTGAATGTGGACATCGAAATCGGCATGACTTACGGCAATCCGTCCATGCCTTCCGCAGTACAAAAATTAATGGAGAAAAAAGTGGATCACATTATTGTGCTGCCGCTTTATCCGCAATACAGCAGCACCACCACAGGTGCCGTGTTCGATTCTTTTGCGGCGGCACTGAAACAACATCGCGGCATCGTGCCTTTTGATTTCATTCATTCTTATCAATTAAACCAAGATTACATTGCCGCCCTCATTGAATCCTGCAAAGTGCGGTTAAAATCCGAAGAGTTTTTGTTGTTCTCTTTCCATGGCATTCCGTTGCGTTACGAAAACACCGGCGATTATTACCGCACCCACTGCCAACAAACCGCCGCCGCCGTGGCGCAAGGGTTGGGCTTAAATGAAAAGCAATGGGGCGTGACGTTCCAATCCCGTTTCGGTAAAGAAGAATGGTTGCAACCTTACACCGACGATTTTCTCGCCGGCGCGGCACAACAGGGCATTAAAAATATCGCCGTCGTCTGCCCGGGGTTTGCCGCTGATTGTTTGGAAACCCTGGAAGAAATCGCCGAAGAAAACCGTGAACTCTTTTTAGCCAACGGCGGGCAAAGCTATCACTACATTCCGGCGCTCAACGCCGAGCCGGCACATATCGAAATGCTTGGCAAACTGGTGATGAATATGATCGGCAAAATGAAATGCAATAACTGCAATGCACCGAATATCAGCGAAGTTCCGATCATTGAAGTGCAAACTTCAGGTCAATTAAGCAGCCGCTGTCATTAATGACGCGGCATTATTTTTACGTTAATTTAGGAGAACGTTATGAGTAAAGTCACTTTAGCAGGCAACCCCATTGATGTTGCGGGCAATTTCCCGGCAAAGGGCGCACAAATCGCCGATTTCACTTTGGTAAACAATGAATTAACGGATGTATCCCTGAACAGCTTTGCCGCTAAACGCAAAGTTTTAAACATTTTCCCAAGTATCGACACCGGCGTTTGCGCCACATCGGTACGTAAGTTCAATGAAAAAGCGGCAAATTTGGCAAATACCGTGGTGCTTTGCATTTCCGCCGATTTACCGTTCGCCCAAGCCCGTTTCTGCGGCGCGGAAGGCATTGAAAACGCCAAAACCCTTTCCACTTTCCGTAACCACGCTCTGCACAACACCTTAGGCGTTGATATCACCTCCGGTCCGCTTGCCGGCTTAACGGCACGTGCGGTGATTGTGTTGGATGAAAACAACAATGTATTGCATAGCGAATTGGTTTCCGAAATCAAGAACGAACCCAATTACGACGCGGCACTTGCAGCGTTGGCATAGTTACTCACAATAAAAGTGCGGTAGATTTTTTCGGTGTTTTAAAAAACACTTGGAAAATCCACCGCACTTTTGTTTTCAGAATATTTGATGGCGCACGCTTTACAGCCACGGCTGTTCGAAACATTGTAACTATTTATATAAAAAGAAAAAACTT
>JACAWG010000080.1:0-63284 GCA_017160915.1 Aggregatibacter actinomycetemcomitans | reverse complement strand
CCCTTCGGGCACCTTCCCCCGTAAACGGAGGAAGGCAAGATATTAAAAAAATATCAATGAATTATAATGTTTCGAACAACAGTGGCTTCACAGCGCGTGCCGATAACCTGTTGATATAAAAAGGCACGCGTCAGGAGACGCGCGCCATCAGAAGGTTTTTAAAATGGTGGGATAACTCCCACCCTACCATTGATTAATTCGCCTTCCACTCGCCGTTTACCACGGTGCCGATAACGTTGTAATCATTGGTGAATACGGCGAGGTTGGCGAT
Source organism: Aggregatibacter actinomycetemcomitans (assembly GCA_017160915.1). Taxonomy (GTDB): domain Bacteria; phylum Pseudomonadota; class Gammaproteobacteria; order Enterobacterales; family Pasteurellaceae; genus Aggregatibacter; species Aggregatibacter actinomycetemcomitans_B. The sequence goes on along the minus strand of JACAWG010000080.1, from coordinate 63,013 downwards.
TTTGCCGGCTTCCACGGAACCTAAACGATCGTCCACGCCGATGGCGCGCGCAGGGTAAAGGTTACTCATGCGAACGGCTTCCGCAAGCGGGATTTCCACATATTCCACAGCGTTTTTGATGGATTCCATCATGGTGATGGATGCGCCGGCAATAGTGCCGTTGCCGTCGTAGCAGCGACCGTCTTTCACATAAATGGTTTTCCCCACGAAGGTGAAACTCTCCAATTCCGGGCCTGCGCCGGCGGCGGCAAGGGAGTCGGTGACGATACAGAGTTTGTCGCCTTTCACTTTTTTATCAATGCGTACGTTGCCAAAATTCACATGCACACCGTCCACGATAATGCCGGTGTAAATGTCGGAATCCAACACTGCGCCGACCACGCCCATAGCGCGTCCGGAACTGATCGGCGACATGGCGTTATGTAAGTGAGTGGCGAAGGTAGCGCCTTTATGGAACGCCGCTTTTGCCACTTCATAGGTGGCGTTGGAATGCCCGATGGAAACCACAATGCCGCTTTTCACGAAATCCGGAATGTAATTGGAGGTCGGATTTTCCGCGGCAATCGTGAGTTTGGTGATCACATCGGCGTTTTCACAAAGGAAATCTTTCATTTCCGGCGAAATTTCGCGAATGTATTCCGGACGGTGTACGCCTTTTTTCTCAACGCTTAAATACGGTCCTTCAATGTGCAGGCCCAGCGCTTGATTTTTATGCTTGGTTAAATATTCACGCATAATGTTGACCGCACTTTTAATGCCTTCATCGGGCGCGGTGATAAAGGTCGGTAAGAAACTGGTGCAGCCCGATTTCAAATTGGTGGCTTGCATGATTTCTAAAGTTTCTACGCTGGTCTGATCGTTAAACATCACGCCGCCGCAGCCGTTAAGTTGCAAATCGATAAACCCCGCCGTGAGGTTATGTCCTTGCAAATCAATGGCTTTAATGCCGCTTTCCAATTCGCTTTGCGGAACCACGGCTTGAATATGTTCGCCTTCAATCACCACGGCATAATCCCGTAGCACCTCATATTTTGTGTAAATCACAGAGTTCGTTAATGCATATTTCATTCTTACCTTCCCAAATTTATCGAAAAAAACAACCGCACTTTCGTGCGGCGTTTAACTATAACACGCTGTGAATGGCTCTTTCTTCCAATTCGGTGAAATATTTCACGGTTTTCACTTTCAGTTCTTGCAGTGCCGCTTCATCCGTCACCAAAATAAAGTGGCGATGTAATTGCAACGCGCTGACTGTCCAGAGGTGGTTCACCGAGCCTTCCACCGCCGCTTGCACCGCAAGGGCTTTTTGGTGTCCGGTGGCTAAGATCATCACTTCCTCCGCATCCAACAAGGTTGCCACACCGATGGTTAACGCATATTTCGGTACTTTGTTGACATCATTATCAAAGAAACGGGAATTGGCGATTAAGGTGTCTTTCGTCAAGGTTTTAATACGGGTGCGGGAGCTTAAGGAAGACGCCGGTTCATTAAAGGCGATATGCCCGTCAACGCCCACGCCGCCCATGAATAAATTGATTTTGCCGTAGGATTTGATTTTTTCTTCGTAACGACGGCATTCTTCATCATGATCTTCCGTGTTGCCATTTAAAATATTGATATTTTGCGGCTGAATATCCACATGATTGAAGAAGTTGTTATACATAAAGCTGTGATAACTTTCCGGATGTTCTTTCGGCAAACCGACATATTCATCCATGTTAAATGTCACCACATGTTTAAAACTCACTTCACCCGCTTGATAAAGTTTAATGAGTTCCTGATAGGTTTTTAACGGCGTGCTGCCGGTCGGCAAGCCTAAAACGAAAGGACGATCTTCAGTGGGTTTGAAGTGATTGATTCGATCCACAATATGACGAGCCGCCCAACGGCTGACTTGTTGTTCTGTGGTGAGTGGGATAAGACGCATAGCTGCTCCTTGCTTAAGCAATACTTTGTAGGGGCGGGTCCTGTGTCCGCCCGAAAATCAACTCAGATATAATTAAAATAAATCCATAAACTCATCATTACGGGCGGGCACAGGACCCGCCCCTACCGCTTATAAACACCAAAGTGCGGTCATTTTTTCCATTAAATTATAAATATTTCGCTTTTAATTCTTTGGCTCTGGCGAGTTGTTCCGGTGTGGCCTTGGCGGTCATCGGTTCACGGCAGTAGCCGGCGTGTACGCCTTCTAATTTCAACAATTCTTTGATGGTTAAATATAAACCGTTCGCCAAAATGCCTTCGATTAAATCGTTGGTGACATGTTGAATTTCGAGGGCTTCTTTGAGTTTACCCGCTTTGGTTAATTCAAAGATTTGGCGCGCACGAACACCGTTTACGTTGAATGTTGAACCGATGGCGCCATCCACGCCTAAAGAGGCTGCCGGTAACATCATTTCGTCGAAACCTGCCCAGATTAAGTGGTTCGGATAGGCTTTTTTCAAGCGTTCCAACAAATAGAAATCGCCTGCGGTGAATTTCACGCCAAGCACTTTCGGATTTTTGTAAAGTTCGCCGAATTGTTCGATCCCCATGTTCACACCGGTTAAGAACGGAATGGAGTACACGATCATGTTGTTGCCGGTTTCGGCAATGATGGTGTCGTAGTAATGTTTGATTTCAGGGAAGCTGAATTTGTAGTAGAACGGGGTGACCGCAGACAGGCTGTCATAGCCTAATTCGGTGGCGTATTTACCGAGTTCAACGGCTTCCTGTAAATTCACGCTACCCACTTGAGCGATTAACGCCACTTGGTCTTTGGCTTCATCTTTGGCAATGCGGAAGATTTGTTTTTTCTCTTCCGTGGAGAGCATGAAGTTTTCACCGGTGGAACCGCCTACATACAAGCCGTCCACTTTCATTTTGTCGATGTTGTAACGAATAATTTCACGCAAACCTTTTTCATTCACGGAGCCGTCTTCGTTGAATGATACTAATAATGCACTGAAAATTCCTTTTAAATCCCGCATAGTTTTCTCCTATTTAATACGTTGTTCTAAAATAACATTAAGTGTTTTCTGTTTGGTTTTGGTCGCCGCGTCCTGTTCGGCTTGCACCAATAACGCGTAGATCAAATCCAATACAAATAATTGAGCGATTTTCGTGCCGATGGAATCCCCTTGCAGTTTTCCCTGTTTATTGCCGTTGACCAGCACGAAATCCGCGTGTTCGGTAATCGGTGAACGCAAACTGTGCGTTAATGCCACCGTCGTCGCCCCGTTTTGTTTGGCGATTTTTAAAGTATGAGCGGTTTCCTGCGAATAACCGGAATGGCTGATCCCCATCGCTACATCGGTTTCCTTCAGCAGTGCCGCCTGCATGTACATAAAATGATTATTGCCTGTGGCATCCACCGGCACGCCGATACGCATAAATTTATTTTTCGCATCTTCCGCCGTCACGCCGGAGGAACCCACGCCGAATAAAAAGACCCGTTTGGCTTTTTGAATCGCCCGCACCACGTCTTCAAGCTGTTGGAAATCCAGCAAATTCACCGTTTCGTCCATCACTTTGGAAATCGCCGCCTGCAATTTGTGGGCGATTTTCAATGAATCGTCGTCGGGCATGATTTCCGTTTCAAGTACGGTGTCATCACGGCTTTCTCTGGCGGTTGCCAGCTCAATGGAAAACTCCAGTTTGAAATCGCTGAACCCTTTAAAACCCAAGGTTCGACAAAAACGCACAAAGGTCGCTTCGCCCACATTCAAATTCGACGCAAGCTCGGAAAGAGAATATTGCATGACCATTTCCGGCGATTGCGAAATCACATCGGCAATTTTCTTTTCCGTTTTAGTTAAACTCTGATATAACGCGCTAATGGTGTTAAGCACATTGCCATTCGTTGCCATAAATTCCCCTTACGCAGCCGCCTGAATTTGCGCCAGCGCCCAAGAAGCCGCACCGATAAGCCCGGCATCCTGCCCTAATTGCGCCGATTCGATAGCGCCGCGATACACTTCCGGCATGTGTTGCAAATAGGTTTGCACCAAAGGCAAATAGCCTTCCGCCAGCCCTACGCTGCCGCCGATAACCACTTTTTGAATATCCATACCGATAACCAAATCCGCCACCAGATTGGCGATGGCGTTTGCCGAACGGGACACAAGTGCGGTGGCTTTTTCGTCCGTTTTTCGAAAACGGGCGAACACTTCTTTCGGATCGCAAGGATCGTCCCATTGTCTGGAAACCGCTTCAATGGCGCGCCCCGATGCGATGGCTTCCACACAACCCACGCGCCCGCAACCGCACACCGGTCCGTTCGGATCCGCGACGGTGTGTCCGATATGACCGGCAATGCCGTTTGGCTCGGTAAGTAATTGGCGATTTAAAATTAACCCGCCTCCCACGCCGGTGGAGACGGTAATAAAGGCAAAGTTTTGAATGTTATTTTTATCTTGCAGTTGATATTCCGCATAAGTCGCCGCCTGCGCATCGTTTAATAAATACACCGGCTTGGACGTATGCTTGGAAAGGCTTTCTTTTAACGGGAAGTAGGCAAGTCCTCCCAGATTTTTCGGATTCAGTGCGGTCAATATTCCTTTATTGATGATGCCCGTTGAGGCAACCGCAACGTAATCAAATTGCCCCGCATAATCCGTGAGTAATTGCGCAAGAGTTTGATGCATTGCCGCCACCACATTTTCCTGTGGCGTATGAATTTGTTTCCGTTGTGTGACTTGGTTCTGATCAACAATGGCGGCGGCGATTTTGGTTCCGCCGATATCTAAGGCTAAGCAACGCATCATGAATCCCTCTTTTATTTGTCCGCAGATTTAACCGCACTTGCGAACCAGCTAACGATGTGTTCCAGACGGGTTAATGCCGATCCGACGGTGACGAAATCCGCGCCGATTTCAATGGCGGTTTTGGCAAGTTCCGGCGTGTTGTAACGCCCTTCCGCCATCACTTTGCAACCTGCCGCTTTCAAATCTTTCACCAGCTGATAATCCGGTTCTGCCGGTACAGTGCCGCCGGTATAGCCCGACATGGTGCTGCCCACGATGTCAAAGCCGAGTTTTTGGCAATACAAGCCTTCTTCCAAATTGGAGCAATCCGCCATAGCAAGGCAGCCCATTTCATGAATTTTTTTGACCGCACTTTCAATCTCCACCGGACGCGGACGATGAGTACCATCCACCGCGATAATGTCCGCTCCTGCGTGCGCCAAGTCTTCAATATCCTGTAAAAACGGCGTGATACGCACCGGGCTGTCGGGCAGATCCCGTTTGACGATACCGATGATCGGCACATTTACGGTCGGGCGCACGGCTTTTAAATTGTCCACACCTTCAATACGCAGCCCCGCTGCCCCGCCGATAACGGAAGCCTGCGCCATGGCGGCGACAATCTCCGGTTTATCCATCGGACCATCATCCACCGGCTGGCAGGAGGCAATTAATCCGTTCTGAATTTGAGCGAAAACTGCTTGATGAGATAATTTTTGAGATAGCTGTGACATAAAAACTCCTCTTTTTTGCGGCTGCATTTGGCAGTCATTCTAGTCAGTGGGGATATTCTACTAAAATAAAACTTCATTTTAAAATATTTTTTGAAGTGATATTCCAACTATGTGATCTACTTCTCATTTTTGAAATAAATCTTCATTCTCTATTTGAAAATGATTTTTTTACTTTAGAATGCAAACCGAGCTGTAATTCAAACATCCCATATTCATAATTTATTACTACAGGAGTGTAGCCATGAAACTAGCCAAACTTTTCCTTGCCACTGCAATTGCATTAGGTGTGACCTCCGTTGCCAATGCCGCCGAATACGATTTGAAATTCGGTATGAATGCAGGCACTTCATCCAATGAATACAAAGCTGCCGAAATGTTTGCCAAAGAAGTGAAAGAAAAATCCAACGGCAAAATTGAAATTTCCCTTTATCCGAGTTCTCAATTAGGTGACGACCGCGCCATGTTAAAACAATTAAAAGACGGCGCATTGGACTTCACTTTTGCGGAATCCGCCCGTTTCCAATTGTTCTATCCTGAAGCGGCGGTATTTGCCCTGCCTTATGTGATCACCAATTATGAAGTGGCGCAAAAAGCGTTACATGACACCGCATTCGGTAAAGATTTAATCCAAAAAATGAACAAAGAATTAGGCTTAACTTTGTTATCCCAAGCCTATAACGGCACCCGTCAAACCACCTCAAACCGCGCCATCAACAGCATTGCCGACATGAAAGGTTTGAAACTGCGCGTACCGAATGCGGCAACTAACCTGGCTTACGCCAAATATGTGGGCGCCTCTCCGACACCGATGGCATTCTCCGAAGTGTATTTAGCGCTGCAAACCAATTCTGTAGATGGTCAGGAAAACCCGTTGGCAACCGTACAAGCACAAAAATTCTATGAAGTACAAAAATACTTGGCGATGACCAACCACATTTTGAACGACCAACTTTATTTGGTCAGCAGTGAAACCTTCGCCGACTTACCGGAAGATTTACAACAAGTGGTGAAAGAAGCTGCACAAAAAGCGGCGGAATATCACACCAAATTGTTTGTTGACGGCGAAAAAGAGTTAGTGACTTTCTTTGAAAAAGAAGGTGTCACCGTAACCCGCCCTGATTTAGCACCGTTTAAAGATGCCATGAAACCTTACTATGCCGAATTTGTAAAACAAACCGGTGCGAAAGGTGAAGAAGCTCTTAAACAAATTGAAGCGATCAGCAAATAATCACGCGTGTGCCTGTTTCGGCAGGCCCCCTTTCCTCCATTATGATTAAACGGAGTTGAACATGAAAATCTTTAATAAACTCGAAGAATGGATCGGCGGCGCCTTATTCCTCGTGATATTCTGCATTCTTGTTTTACAAATTCTGTTCAGACAAGCATTCCATTCTCCATTAATTTGGAGTGAAGAACTGGCAAAATTGCTGTTCGTTTATGTGGGTATGCTTGGCATTAGCGTCGCCATCAGAAAACAAGAACACGTTTATATTGACTTCCTCACCAACTTAATGCCGCCGAGCGTCAAAAAAGTCGCAAATTCCTTTGTGCAAGTGGTGATTTTCCTCGGTGTGATTTTCTTCATCCACTTTGGTATCAAAACCTTCGTCGGCGCCAATTTCCCTATTGATGCCTTAGGCGGCATTTCGGAAAAATGGATTTATGCCTCCTTGCCGATCATTTCCGTTTTGATGTTAATCCGTTTCTTCCAAGCACAGGCGGATAATTTCAAAGACAATAAAAGCTACCTGCCGGCAACCTTTTTCATCGTAAGTGCGGTCATTATTTTGGGTATTTTGTTTGTCGCCCCCGAATGGTACAAAGCCCTACGCATCACCGAATATGTCAAATTCGGTTCTAACGCGGTTTATGTGGCACTGGTTTTCTGGTTGGTGATTATGTTCTTAGGCGTGCCGGTGGGCTGGTCTTTATTCATCACCACCCTGCTTTATTTCTCCATGACCCGCTGGAACGTGGTGAACGCGGCGTCCGAAAAACTCACCATGAGTTTGGACAGCTTCCCGCTGCTTGCCGTGCCGTTCTATATTCTCACCGGGATCTTAATGAACACCGGCGGTATCACAGAACGTATTTTTAACTTCGCCAAAGCCTTGCTCGGTCACTACACCGGCGGTATGGGACACGTGAATATCGGCGCGAGTTTACTCTTCTCCGGCATGTCAGGCTCCGCCCTTGCCGATGCGGGTGGTTTAGGTCAATTGGAAATCAAAGCCATGCGCGACGCCGGTTACGATGACGATATTTGCGGCGGTATCACCGCAGCCTCCTGTATCATCGGTCCGTTGGTGCCACCAAGTATCGCCATGATCATTTACGGCGTTATCGCCAACGAATCCATTGCGAAACTCTTTATCGCAGGCTTTGTGCCGGGCGTATTAGTCACCATCGCCTTGATGGTCATGAACTACTACGTGTCTAAAAAACGCGGTTATCCAAGAACACCGAAAGCCACCCGTGCGCAACTTTGCGCCGCGTTCAAAGGCGCATTCTGGGCGATTTTAACCCCGTTATTGATTATCGGCGGGATCTTCTCCGGTTTATTCAGCCCGACGGAATCTGCGGTAGTAGCAGCCTTCTATTCCATCATTATCGGTAAATTCGTGTATAAAGAACTTACCCTTAAAATGCTGTTCAACAGCTGTGTGGAAGCCATGGCGATTACCGGCGTGGTGGCACTGATGATCATGACGGTGACCTTCTTCGGTGACATGATCGCCCGCGAACAAGTGGCAATGCGTATTGCCGATGTGTTCGTCGCCGTGGCGGATTCCCCGTTGATGGTTTTGGTGATGATCAACGCCCTGTTATTGTTCCTCGGTATGTTTATTGACGCCCTTGCCTTGCAATTCTTGGTATTACCGATGCTGATTCCAATCGCCATGCAATTTGGTATCGACCTCGTGTTCTTCGGCGTAATGACCACCTTGAACATGATGATCGGTATCTTAACACCGCCGATGGGAATGGCATTATTCGTGGTGGCACGGGTGGGTAATATGTCCGTCTCCACCGTGACCAAAGGCGTGTTGCCGTTCTTAATTCCGATTTTCTTAACTTTGGTATTAATCACCATCTTCCCGCAAATTATTACTTTTGTGCCGAATTTGTTAATACCTTAGGAACCAAAAAGTGCGGTTAAAAAACGCTGTAAATTTTGACCGCACTTTTCTTTCATCCTCTTTCCTTCCCCGTATTATGACGGAAGCAAAAAGAGAAAAAAATAAACCTATTCATGCCGTTTACGAATAGCAAACAATAACTCAAAACGAGGTTTATTATGACATTCAAAAAAACAACATTAGCGACTTTATTTGTTGCTGCAACTGCTTTTGCTGCTACGGCACAAGCGGCTTATCCCGATTTGCCCGTAGCGATTAAAAGCGGCGCGGGCGCATTAATCGGCGATACGGTTTATGTGGGTTTAGGCTCCGGCGGGGATAAATTTTATGCCTTGGATTTAAAAACCCCGAACGCCCAATGGAAAGAAATTGCCGCGTTCCCGGGCGGCGAACGTAACCAACCTGTCGCAGCAGCGGTTGATGGCAAATTGTACGTTTTCGGCGGGTTACAAAAAAATGAAAAAGGCGAATTACAGCTCGTTAATGACGCTTACAGCTACAATCCTGCCGACAATACCTGGAACAAATTACCAACCCGTTCACCGCGTGGTTTAGTGGGATCCAGCGGTGCCTCTCACGGCGACAAAGTCTATATCGTCGGCGGTTCTAATCTCTCTATTTTCAACGGCTTCTTCCAAGACACCGTTGCCGCCGGTGAAGACAAAGCGAAAAAAGATGACATCGCCAAAGCCTATTTTGAACAACGCCCTGAAGATTATTTCTTCACCACCGAATTATTAAGCTATGAACCGTCCACCAACAAATGGCGCAATGAAGGTCGCGTGCCGTTCTCCGGACGTGCCGGTGCGGCGTTCACCATTCAAGGCAATGAGTTAATCGTCGTCAACGGCGAAATCAAACCGGGCTTGCGCACAGCGGAAACCCATCAAGGTAAATTCACCGACAAAGGCGTGCAATGGAAAAACCTGCCTGATTTGCCGGCACCGAAAGGGCAAAGCCAAGACGGTTTAGCGGGCGCTATGGCGGGTTATAGCCACGGGCATTATTTGGTCACCGGCGGGGCGAATTTCCCGGGTTCCGTAAAACAATTTAAAGCAGGGATGCTTCACGCCCACAAAGGCTTAAGCAAAGCCTGGCATAAAGACATTTACACCTTAAACAACGGCAAATGGCAAATTATCGGTGAGTTGCCTGCCGGTATCGGCTATGGCGTTGCGGTGTCTTACAACAATCAAGTGCTGTTGATTGGCGGTGAAACCGACGGCGGCAAAGCCTTAACTTCCGTACAAAGCATGAGTTACGACGGTAAAAAATTAAGTGTCGAATAATCTGCCAAACACATAAAAAATGAAGGATTAAGCCGATAACGTTTAATCCTTCATTGTTATTATGGCGGGCGAAAATTTACGGAAAAAGGGAACCGTTTTAGAATAAGCCGCCGCTAATAACACGCCGTAGCGTGATACTTCTCACAAAAACAGAAGTTTTTATTTGCCAAAGGAAATCGCATAGGCATATGCTGTTTTCCGTTTAATGAAAAATCTTATGGAATCAAAAATAAATTAAAGGAGTTCTTATGAGTGTTTTAAGTTATGCCCAAAAAATCGGGCAAGCCTTAATGGTGCCTGTTGCCGTTTTGCCGGCAGCCGCCGTATTAATGGGGATCGGCTACTGGCTTGACCCCGACGGCTGGGGCGCCAACAGCCAACTCGCCGCCTTATTAATCAAGTCCGGCGCGGCAATCATCGACAACATGGGCTTATTATTCGCCGTGGGCGTGGCGTTCGGGTTATCCAAAGACAAACACGGTTCCGCCGCCCTTTCCGGTTTGGTGGGCTATTATGTAGTCACCACCCTGCTTGCACCGGGTGGCGTGGCGCAATTGCAACATATTGACCCAAGTCAGGTGCCTGCCGCGTTCGGCAAAATCAATAACCAATTTATCGGTATCTTAATCGGGGTGCTTTCCGCCGAACTTTACAACCGTTTTTACCAAGTGGAATTGCCGAAAGCCCTATCATTCTTCAGCGGAAAACGTTTAGTGCCGATTGTGGTGTCTTTCGTCATGATCGCCTTGTCTTTCGTTTTACTCTACGTATGGCCTTATATCTTCAATGCTTTGGTGTCCTTCGGGGAATCCATCAAAGACCTCGGCGCCGTGGGCGCAGGGATTTACGGCTTCTTCAACCGTTTGTTAATCCCGGTTGGCTTACACCACGCCTTAAACTCCGTATTCTGGTTTGATGTTGCGGGCATTAACGACATCCCGAATTTCTTAGGCGGCGCCAAATCCATCGCCGAAGGCACGGCAACCGTGGGCGTCACCGGTATGTATCAAGCGGGCTTCTTCCCTGTTATGATGTTCGGCTTACCGGGTGCGGCACTGGCAATTTACCAATGCGCGAAACCAAGCCAAAAAGTGAAAGTCGCCTCCATCATGCTCGCCGGTGCTTTCGCTTCCTTCTTTACCGGTATCACCGAACCGCTCGAATTCTCTTTCATGTTCGTGGCGCCGATTCTTTATGTTTTACACGCCTTACTAACCGGTATTTCCGTGTTTATCGCCGCCAGTATGCACTGGATCGCGGGCTTCGGTTTCAGTGCCGGGTTGGTGGATATGGCGCTTTCCTCCCGCAACCCGCTTGCCGTTGACTGGTATATGTTGCTGGTGCAGGGTTTGGTGTTCTTCGCCATTTATTATTTGGTGTTCCGTTTTGCCATCCAAGCCTTTAACTTAAAAACCATCGGTCGCACGGAAGAAACGGAAGAATCCGCCCCTGCACAAAGCGTAAACAATCAATCCCGTGAAGAAAGAGCGGTCAAATTTATCGACGCTTTAGGCGGTGCCGACAACTTCAAAACTATTGACGCCTGTATCACCCGCTTGCGTTTAACCTTGGTTGATCGCAATAAAATCAACGAGGAACAGCTCAAATCCCTCGGTTCCAAAGGTAACGTAAAACTGGGCAATGACGGATTACAAGTGATTCTTGGTCCTGAAGCGGAATTGGTGGCGGAAGCGATCAAGACAAAAGTGAAATAGATTTCGTTTAATCAGAAAAGCACATAAAGGTCTGAATCTTATTCAGACCTTTATTTTTTGAAATAAAACATAAAATAACCGCACTTAAATTAAATAATTTCTAAAAAATAATTTAAAACCCGATTTTATTGGAAAAAACCTATACTTTCATTTTTTGCTGTGCTACATAAATAAACAATCCGTTTCTAAAAATAACAAATCATTTTCCGGTAAAAGCACCGAATTACGTTTAACCCATTGTTATTAATATTAAATCGACCATAAGCACCAAGACATAAGCAAATAAAAAATATTTCAATTTTTTAACAAAATAATAACAAGCAACATAACATCAGAGAGGGTATCTTATGAAAATCACCCCGATTAGCGAATCCGCCGTGGTTTGTGCGTTATCGCCTCCCGCGTCACTTGAGCAACAACGCAAGTTATGGGCATTTGCCGAACAGCTACAGTCACAAAGCGACATTGTAGAAGTGATTGTGGGAATGAATAATCTCACCGTGTTTACCGATTTCACCACAGATTTCACGCCGTTAATTCAACGTTTGGAACAACATTGGCAAACCCTCGAGGTTGATCAATTTCATGGTCGCCATATTGAAATTCCCGTTATTTACGGCGGCGAATACGGCGCAGACTTGCACGAAGTGGCCGCGTTTCATCACACCTCGCCGCAACAGATTGTCGAAATGCACAGTGCGCCGATTTACACTGTATATATGATCGGATTCCAACCGGGGTTTCCTTATTTAGGCGGTCTGCCGGAAACACTCCACACCCCAAGACGTGCCACACCGCGCACGGAGGTGCCGGCAGGTTCCGTGGGCATCGGCGGTTCGCAAACCGGTATTTATCCGTTTTCCTCCCCCGGAGGCTGGCAACTTATCGGGCATACTAAACAGCCGTTATTTGATAAAAACCATACCACGCCGACCTTATTACAAGCCGGCGATACGGTGAAATTTGTGGTGGAGGGAATGGAATTATGATTGAAGTTTTAGATGTGCAATCCCGCGCCACGCTGCAAGATCTCGGGCGCTTCGGCTTGCGTAAATTCGGCATTAGTCATTGCGGCGCCATGGATAAACTGGCATTGCAGGCGGGCAACCTGTTACTTGGCAATGCACCCAATTCGCCCGCAATCGAAGTGCCTCTCGGCGGCATTACCGTCAAATTTCACCAAGACATGAATTTTTGCGTCACCGGTGCATTTTATGACATGGAATTGGACGGCGAACCAGTTTATGCCTATTGGCGCAATCAAGCCCGAGCGGGTCAGATTCTCAAAATGCACCGCGCCAAAATCGGCATGTACGGCTATTTATGCGTACAAGGCGGATTTGCCGTCACACCGGAACTAAACTCCTGCAGCACCGATGTTCGCGCGCAAATCGGCGGCATAGAAGGGCGCTATCTGCAAGCGGGAGATGAATTAAAAACCCATGCTAACGGCGTTTTATTAAGCCCCTTGGGCATTGCGCCGATTCCGTTAAAAAGCACCATTTACGCCCTGCCCTCCTCCGAATATCACGCCTTTAAGCGTAAATCGCAATATTCTTGGTGGCGTAAAAAATGGACGTTACTCAGCAACAGCGATCGCATGGGCTATCGTTTCCAAGGGGAAGCGCTAGAATTAAAAAAACCGCTGGAAATGCTTTCCCACGGCATTCAGTTCGGCAGCGTGCAAGTGCCGCCAAGCGGTCAACCGATCATTTTAATGGCGGATGCACAAACCACCGGCGGTTATCCGAAAATCGCCAATGTGATTGACGCCGATTTGGGCAGTCTTGCACAAGTGCGGTTAGGATCCACCATAAATTTTGAAGCCGTCACATTAGAACAAGCGGCAAAATTACGCCGTAAAAATGCGGTTTATCTCAATCAAATCAGGAGGATTGTCAATGAAACAAATTGATTTAAATGCCGACATCGCCGAAGGCTTTCCTTACGACGAAGCCTTACTCAAACTGCTTTCCTCCGCCAATATTGCCTGCGGATTGCACGCCGGTAGCGCAAAAGAAATGCAAAGTGCGGTCAAATTTGCCAACGAAAATGGCGTGCGTATCGGCGCCCATCCCGGCTTTCCTGATCGGGCGAATTTCGGGCGAACCGTCATGCAACTGGAGCCGCAGGAACTGGTAGCGCACTTACGCTATCAATTAGGTGCATTGAAAGCCATTTGCGACGGCGAAGGCGCCACGCTCAGTTATGTGAAGCCTCATGGCGCTTTGTATAACCAGGCGGCAAAAGATAAAGGCTTGGCAACGCTCATTGCCCAAACCGTGCGTCAATTTGATCCGACGTTAAAGCTCATGGGCTTGGCGGGCAGTTTAATGTTGCAGGTGGCGGAAACGGAAGGATTGCAAACCATTTCGGAAGTCTTCGCCGATCGGCACTATATGCCCGACGGTTCACTGGTTCCCCGCACACAGCCCAACGCCATGGTGGAATCCGATGAAGAAGCCATTGAACAGGTTTTGCAAATGGTCACCGAAAACAAGGTAAAAGCCATCGACAGCAACCTTGTCACAGTAAAAGCCGAAAGCATTTGCCTGCATGGAGATAACCGATATTCGCTGCAATTCGCCCAACGCATTGTGACGGAATTACAAAAACACAACATTCGCATTACCGCTTAATTAGAAATACACCAAAAAACACAACATCAACTTAAACCAACAATGGAGGTGCGTTATGGCATCAATACATCACCGTCGCAACGCGGTGCTCGGCGCGGCATTTCTGATGGCGACATCCGCGATCGGACCGGGCTTTCTCACGCAAACCGCGACCTTTACCAACACGTTACTGGCAAGTTTCGGCTTTGTCATTCTCCTTTCTATCTTGTTGGACATCGGCGCCCAGCTCAATATTTGGCGCATTATTGTGGTGTCGGGCAAACGTGCGCAGGATATTTCCAACGCCATTTTCCCCGGCGCAGGTTATTTTCTCGCCGCGTTAATCGTTATGGGCGGTTTGGCTTTTAATATCGGCAACGTGGGCGGCGCGGGCTTGGGGTTAAATTCCATTTTCGGTATAAAACCCGAAATCGGCGCAATCGTTAGCGGCGTATTCGCCATTTTAATTTTCCTGCGCAAAGAAGCCGGTATTTTAATGGACCGCTTTGCACAATTAATGGGCTTCATCATGATTGCCTTAACGGTATATGTGGCATTCAAAACCGATCCGCCGGTGGTGGAAGCCATCCACAGAACCTTTTTGCCGGAAAAACTGGATCCGATCGCTATCGTCACCCTGGTCGGTGGTACCGTGGGCGGCTACATCACTTTTGCCGGCGCACACCGCTTGCTCGATGCCGGTATTCAAGGTGAAAAATCACTGCCTGAAGTGAGCCGCAGCTCCGTCTCAGCCATCCTCATCGCCTCCACCATGCGCATCATCTTATTCCTGGCGGTGCTCGGCGTGGTGACAAAAGGCATACCGCTAAACCCGAAAAATCCGGCGGAAACACCATTTGAATACGTTGCCGGCAATTTCGGCGTGGTTTTATTCGGCATTGTGATTTGGGCAGCCTCCATCACCTCCGTTATCGGCGCCGCCTACACCTCGGTTTCGTTTTTAACCAGTTTATGCCCGACCATTGAAAAGAACCGCAACCGCTGGATCATCGCCTTTATCGTGATCTCCACCGCCATCCTTGCCACCATCGGCAAACCTGCCGCCGTGTTGGTTTTTGTGGGCACGCTTAACGGTTTAATTTTACCCGTCGCTCTCGCACTCATTCTCTTAGCCGCCTATAAAAGCCACATCGTCGGCAACTACAAGCACCCGCTCTGGATGGCAATCATCGGCTGGATCGTGGTTATCGCCATGGGCGTTTTAAGCGGCAAAACCATTTATTCCTACATTTCCGGTTTCTTCGGCTGATTCACGCCTAAAAGTGCGGTCAGTTTTTGAAGTGAATTTTAATCTAAAAAAACAAAAGCCACTTTACATACAAAGTGGCTTTTGTTTTCTAATCTATCATCAACGCAAATGCTTATTCTCTTCCGTCTCCGGTTCTAAATCGAGTTTTTCCATCAGCAGGCGATCGCCGTCTTCTTCCGGGTTGCCGGTGACGAGGAGTTTGTCGCCGTAGAAAATGGAATTGGCGCCAGCCATGAAGCACATTGCCTGCATTTCTTCGCTCATGCCCTGGCGACCGGCGGATAAACGCACATAGCTGTTCGGCATGGTGATACGCGCCACGGCGATGGTGCGGACAAATTCCGTCCAATCCAGCTCTTCCGCGTCGGCAAGCGGTGTGCCTTCAATTTTCACTAATTGGTTAATCGGAACGGATTCCGGTTGCGGATCCAAATTGGCGAGACTGGCAATCAGCCCGGCGCGTTCTTTGCGGGTTTCGTTCATGCCTACGATACCGCCGCAGCACACTTTCAAGCCTGCTTTGCGCACTTTGCCCAGGGTGCTGATCCGATCGTCGAAACGGCGTGTACCGATAACTTCGCTGTAATGCTCCGGCGCGGTATCTAAATTGTGGTTGTAATAATCCAAGCCCGCGTCTTTTAATTCTTCCGCCATGCCATCTTGCAATAAGCCGAAGGTGCCGCAAGTTTCCATGCCGAGGGCTTTCACCGCCTTGATAATTTCCGTCACTTTGGCGATGTCTTTCGGTTTCGGTCCGCGCCATGCTGCGCCCATGCAGAAGCGCCCCGCCCCACGGGCTTTGGCGATTTTCGCTTTGGCGACAATTTCTTCCACATCTAATAATTGCTGATTTTGCACGCCCGTTTGATAACGCGCCGATTGCGGGCAGTAACCGCAATCCTCCGGGCAACCGCCGGTTTTAATAGACATTAAGGTTGAAAGCTGAATGGCACGCGGATTGAAATTCTGACGATGCACTTGCGCCGCGCGATAAACTAAATCTAAAAACGGCGTTTCAAACAACGCTTCCACTTTACACACCGACCAATATTCCACGCTTGGATGCGGTGTGATGGAGTAAATTTGCAGGGTACTGGTTAACATAGGTCTCTCGATAAATTAAACATTAGTGATTTTAGGGGTAAAGGCAAGATTCACGCCTAAAGCGTTAACAATTTTGGTAATCGTTTCAAAACGGGGTTTGCTCTCGCCCGATAAGGTTTTATATAAACTTTCACGGGGCACACCGGAATCCTTGGCTAACTGTGTCATTCCCCTTGCCTTTGCAACATTTTTCAGGGCAAGTAAAAACTCCGCTTCCGAGCCATTTTCCAATGCGTCTGTTAAATAAAATGCAATCGTTTCCTCATCTGTTAGATATTTTGCCGCATCATATTCGACGAACTTCATGCTGATTCTCCTCGTTGATATTCAAGCCATAATTTAATGGCTTCATTAATATCCTGTTGTTGGCTATGTTTATCACCGCCATTGATTAAAAAATAGGTCACTTCTCCCTGCCGGGCATAATAAATTCGATACCCTTTTCCGGTATCAATCCGCATTTCATATACACCTTGCCCGACAAACTTACAATCGCCAAAGTGCCCCAATCTGGCACGATCTAATCGACGGGCGATCATAGCAACAGCCAATTTATCCTTTAAACGACTTAACCACTTATCAAATTTCTCACTGGTTAAAAGAATATTCATATTATCCCTTAATTTGATTTAATTGTAATCTATAGATTACATTTTTATGCTATTTAGCCCGCACATAATAGCAATTCGCTTATAACGAGGTTATCCGACCATTCTCAACACGCAGAATGCGATCCACTTTTCCCGCCAGCTCTGAAGGTTGATGGGTGACGAGCAACAGGGTTAAGTGTTTGCTGCGGCAGAGTTCGTCGATCAGGTTTAACATTTCCACGCGCAATTCGGGATCGAGGGCGGAGAAAGGTTCGTCCAGCAACAAGATCGGCTTATCGCGCAACAAACAGCGCGCCAGCGCCACCCGTTGTTTTTGCCCGCCGGAAAGACTGTTCGGCAGGCGGGGCAAAAAAGCGCCCAACCCCACGGCGTCGGCGACCTGCGCCAACTGTTGCTGCTCAAGTGCGGTCAGTTTTAAGGACGTTTTTAAGCCTAGCGCCAGATTTTGTTGCACCGTTAAATGCGGGAACAGGTTATTCTCCTGAAACAACATGGATACCGGTCGTTCATAAGGGGCGCTGCGGGTGTGATTTTCGCCGTTCAGCCAAATCTCGCCGCGCGTCGGCAGCACAAAACCGGCGATTAAATTGAGTAACGTGCTTTTGCCGGCGCCGCTTGGACCAACCACGGCAACGCGCTCCCCCGTCGCCACCTGCAACTCAAATTCCATGGGCAAGGTGTCGTCGGCTAAAAATAAGTTATCTAAGCGAATCATATTGTTCCTTTTGATTCTCAATTAAAGCGAAAATCCCCCCGCATAATAGCAGCAAAATGCCTGCTGTCACCGCCGCATCCTGGTGGCGATAGCTACCTAATTGTTGATACAACAAATGGGGCAACGAGGTGAAATCCTGATTGCCAAACAAAGCAATGGCGGTGAAATCCCCCAAAGATAGCGCAAACGCCAAGGCGAAAGCATATTTTAGCGGCGCGCGAAGATCGTGCCATTCAATCAGCCGAAAACGCCGCCAACCAAGAATACCAAGGGAATTGCACAGACGTTCGTAATACAACATATTGTTATTAAAGGGTTCGGTGAGAATGCGTAGCACGAACGGCATGGCGCTCAAGGCATTACAGGCGACCACGATGGCGAATAAATAAGCGTTGTTAAAATCAATTTCGCGCAGCAATAAAAACAAGCCCATCGCCAACACCAAAATGGGAATCGCCAAAATCACCATGCCCGCATTGATGATAAATTGCGCGGTTTTCACATAATACAGCCATTGCAAACGACGGGATAACAGCAATAACGCCACCGCCATCAACAACGCCAGCAGCGCAGACGTGGGCGCAATGGTTAACGAATAACCCAAGGCTTTCCACAACTGCGGATTGTGCCACGCCGTCAATAATTTTTCCGAGGTCAGCGCGCTCACCATAATATTCAGCAACGGCGATAACATAAACAACAGAAACATCACCAGCAAAAAAACGTGGAAAATTTTGACCGCACTTTTGGACGTATCAAGCCAGCGATAAGGACTGCTTAACGCAGTTTGCGCGGTGGAACCAAACAGGCTGCCGACGCTGAATAACAGCAGGCAAAATACGAATTGCAGCAACGCAAACAGCGCTGCTTTCGGCAAATCGAATTCAAACAGGATCGCCTGATAAATCGCCGTTTCCAGCGTGGTATATTGCGGCCCGCCGCCGAGGGTCAGCACCACGGTAAAACTGGTGAAACAGAGCATAAAAATCAGGCTGAAGGTAGGCAGGATTTGGCGCCGTAAATAATACCATTCCACCAAACGCACAAAACGCCAGCCGCGAATATTCAGCTGCGCCGCCAGTTGGCGCTGTTCGTAAGGAATGGCTTCCAGACTTTGCAAAAATAACTTGGCAGCAAGCGGAATATTAAAGAAAAGATGGGCGGTTAGAATGCCCGATAAGCCGTAAATACTGCCCTGCCAGGTTTCGCCGAACAAGCTGAGACTTTGCGCAATCCAGCCGGAAGCGCCGTAAATGCCGATTAAGCCGAAAATCGCCACCAACACCGGCAACACAAACGTCAGCGACATGATTTTCAGCAAAAACGACTTACCGGGAAAATCCACATAATAAAAGGCACGGGCTAACAGCACGCCGAAAAACAGCGATAACAGCGCAGAAAGCAACGCCTGCCCAAAACTAAAGGCGATAACATGATGCAAATAGGCATCGGAAAAAACCTGTTGCCACTGAAATTCACTGCCCTCCGTAAACACCGCGCGCAAGGCGAAGCCGTAAAATAGAGAAATTAACAACATCACCGCAACGCCGCCCACATAATGACGCGGGCGGAATTGCGGATTGGCGAATAAAGATGGGGACGACAAAAACATCGTTCAGGTTATTGCGTTAAGGTGGTTTGCCATTGGCTGATCCAGCTGCGTAACGCTTCCGGGGTGACATTGGAGGCGTTCAGGAAAGATTGCCGTAACAATTTTTCTTTTAACGCATCAAAGTGCGGTTTAACAGGCGCGTGAATCACCGGCAACATCACGTTAGCCGTCACAATGTGTTTCTGTGCTTCCGGCGTAATGAGGAAATCCATAAACTGATCGGCACATTGATTTTTGTGTTCGGCAATGCGTGCCGCCAGTTCCACCTGCGTCAAATTGCCTTCGGTGAATTCGGTGGCGGCATAATTATCTTTATTTTCAAATAATTGATGATACAAAGGCGACGTGCTGTAACTTAACACCAAATCCGCCTCGCCTTTCAGGAATGCGCCGTAAGTGTCCGACCAGCCTTTCCCCACCGTCACCGTGTGTTTCGCAAGCTGCTGCCACGCCTGCGCCACTTGCTCCGCCGGGTAAACGGCATTCATCCACACCAATAAACCGCGTCCGACGCTGCTGGTGCGCGGGTCTTGGTAAATCACGCGCAAATCCTCACGTTCCACCAATTCTTTCAGGCTTTTCGGCGGATTTTTTAGTTTATTTTTATCATACACAAAAGCGTAAGTGCCGAAATCGTAAGGCAGGAAGCTGTTGTCCGTCCATTGGCTCGGCAGCGAAAGTTTGCTCAAATCCACCTTATTCACATCAAACAATTTGCTTTTTTTCGCTTCGTCCAAGACGAAATTATCCAGTCCCAACACAATATCCGCTTTGGTTTTATGCCCTTCCAAACGCACGCGATTAAACAACGTACCGCCACTTTCAAAAGGCATATAATTCACCACGCAACGGGGGAATTTTTGCTCAAACGCCTGCTTAAGTTTCGGACCGGCGCCCCAATCGGAGGTGAAAGAATCGTAAGTGTAAATGTTCACGCTTTCCTTCTGATTATCGGCGAACGCCGTGCCTGCCGTTAAAGAAAGTGCGGTCAAAAATAAAAGTGTTTTTTTCATTTGTCTGTTCCTCAGCTTGAATTAATCCTTGTCCTGATATGCCCAGTGATTGGTCGGTCCGTGTCCATGCCCGATATTTAACGGATGGCTGATGGCTGCCGTGATGTAATCTTTCGCGGTTTCAATCGCCTGTTTCACGCCGGCACCTTTGGCAAGCTCCGCCGTAATGCAGGCGGAAAAAGTACAGCCCGTGCCGTGGGTTTGTTGCGTCGGGTAACGCGGGCTTTCCAAGGTAAAATGCTCATCGGGCGTAAAAACCCAATCACAACACATCGCACTTTGCGAATCACCACTGTGTCCGCCTTTAATTACCACGGTTTTCACGCCGCGCGCCTGTAACATTTGCGCTGCCTGTTTGGCGCTTCTTTCATCAACCACCTCGATCCCCGTAAGCGCCTTCGCTTCCGGCAGATTCGGCGTAATCACGTCCGCCAGCGGCAATAAAAATTCACTTAAAAAATCCACCGCACTTTTTGCCAATAACGGCGCACCGCCTTTGGCAATCATCACCGGATCCAACACCAAACGCCCGAAATCATATTGACGTAGCGCCTCGGCAACACATCGGATGGTCTCCGCCGAGCCCAGCATACCGATTTTAAAGGCACGAATAGCAAAATCTTCCGCAATCGCTTTCAGCTGATGTTGAATAGTTTGAAGCGGCACGGCGTGAATATCAAACACGCCCAAAGTATTCTGCGCGGTCACCGCCGTAATCACTGATGTACCAAACACCCCGCGCATTTGAAACGTTTTCAAATCCGCCTGAATCCCGGCACCGCCGCCACTGTCCGAACCGGCTATGGTCAACGCTTGCGCAACCTTACTCATAACGCCCTCCGCCATTTACCGGCACAGGACGACAAAAACCATATTGCATAATTTTTCCTTTTCGATAAAAAAAGATAATCAGCAATAATGACGATGAAGAGAAGAAGAGAAAAAAGAAAGGAAATGTGATTCTCTGTTAGTTTCCTACGTCAGTATTAACTGTATCAGGTTCACGGGTATCATCTCAGCACAAAGCACCCCGACTAATAACGGGATTCAGTCTATATATTTTGCGGGACAAGGGCAAGGGGGTTTGTGTTGGTGTGCGGGAAAAGAAAAGCACCTAGGATTAAGGTGCTTTAGTTGGTACTAGAGTTCAGGTGTAACAGAGTCCCCCGTTTCAACACACAGTTACCCGAAGGTGGCTGTCTTTTCGATTTAAACTTTGGTTTCAGCTAATAGCAACTTAAAGTAGTCCAAACAAACTATTGACTTCAAGTAGCTAACTTTAGTGAATAGCGATTAATTACTAAGTTCTTGTACCCAGATTTCACATCAATAATTCATGTAGGTACAAAGTGCCATCATTTTTTACCAAACGTAAATATGCACTATCCGGCTTACTTTGCTTAATATTAGATTTAGGTGTTGTTGTGGTTTTTCTCAATGGTGGTAGTACATCTCCTCCATAAAATATTACATACCTTTCCTCATCGATGGAAATTGTTGTACCAACAAATTCCTCATGTAATGAAACTAAATATCGAACAAACTGACGAGTGCTTTTAAATTGATTACTGTATCCTATTGGATTTCCCGATTTAAGATCCATATAAACAACAATAAGTTTTTCATTTTTTCTAAAAAATAAAACCGCATCACAAGCACAATGATGTTTCAATTGAGAGTCTATTTTTAATAATGGCGACATTACAACAATATTTTTAGCGGATTGATGAATATGCTTACATTTTCTCCCTTCATCAGGGCTGAAACAAAACCAATCACCATTTTCAGCTTTAATATTCACTTTTTTTAATTTTGCAGATTTATCACTCTCAACGATTTGAATATTTGTATGCTGTTCACCATTAAATCGAACACAAGATAATGAATTCATCAAATAATCCATTCCAGGAGACAAAGCCATTGTTACTATCCTCCGTATACTAGATTACTTTGAATTTCATTCATTAAATCAATTGTATCATCAAAAGTAGATACTTCTATCCCCCAATTAGGATGAATCACTGCTTGCTGTAAAACATTAAGACTTTTTCTACTACCTCCCTTTGCGGTCATATACAAATTAACTTTCTCTGGATTAAGGATCTCCATATCTTCATATCCATATTCCACTTGTATGCTTTTTGTATGCTCTGTTTTTTGATTCAGCATAATTAACGTATTTAACTCTTTAATTAAATAATCACTATGCGTGGTCATAAATACTTTAACTTTTGCATTAATAAGTCTAGAGATTAATCGGGCAAATGCACGTTGGTTTTTGGGGTGTAAATTTAATTCTGGTTCGTCAATAATAAATAGATCGCCTTTTTTAGCTCTACAACGCAAATAAAAACCAACATCTAGTAATGCCCTCGCACAACTAGATGCTTCATTCATCGTAAATCTTTGCTTTCCTTTTTTTGCTTGAAAAACCAGCCCTTGATTACGAATAACTTTGTAAGTTCCACCAATAATGGAATCGAAAGACGATAAAATTTCAGAATTTTCTTTAGATAACTCGCTTGTTTGCTTATCGAAGTCTTCCAATTGGCGTACAAATTCAACGTTATCTTCTACTGGCCATGCATAATCAGTATCTACTTCACGTAATAATTCCCAAGGTCTTTCTTTTATTCTTTTTATATCCTTATTACCCATTTCATTTAAAGCTTTTAGCATTCTAGTACGAGCCATATCTAATTCCTTCCTAAAAATAGCTGCACCTGTACGCTCAGCACTTGAAATATGGGGATGAGGGAAATACGGGCTAAATACAATTTCAGCAATAGCTTGAAAAACAAATTCTTTTAAACCAAATAAATTGACAACTTCATCATTAGCTAAAATCTCCAGAATCATTGAATTTTCTTCTTTTGTTATTGTTGCCAACACCTCTCCACCGCCTTGCACTCTTCTTTGAAAAGCTTTTGGAGATATGGGAAATTCATCATCTATATTTATTTTTATTTTGGTATTTGCAAAAGCATCTTCTTTTGCAGCAAAAACACTAGGTAAATCATTAACGAACCGCTCTCCCATTTTATTTACATAATAATTAATTTTATCTTTAAATAATTTTTCCAAATTAATTTGATATTTATTTTCCGAATGTTCAAATGTATCTATTTCATCAGAAATAACAGTACGCAATAGACTTCTCCAACTACGTAAAAAACCATAAATGGCATAAGTTGCATAGGTTTTACCTGTGTTATTTTCACCACAAATAATTGTTAAATCTGCAAGATCCAGTTCAGCCTTATCTAAAAGCCCTAAATTCTCAAAACAAAATTTCATTTCAAATTCCTCTTATTAAAACTCCATCATAAATACAGAAACAATGATAATATACTTAATCACATACAATATTTGTCTATCAGCCAAACGTTATTTACTACATTTGTATTACTAAATAGTTCTCATGGTAAGCATTAATTTAGCTTAGTTCAATATATCTTTCTAAAGATGATATATCAACTAAAAAACCAAACTCTTTCCTTTCAAAAACCCCGTATCCTCCCAACTCCCTCCCTCCCCCCCGACACATCATCATACAAATCCAGCCCGATCAAGGCATAAAACTGTTTGCCTAAGGTTTTTTCGTTTTATCGGCTTGATATGTCTTATTCTGTATAAAGAGGCAATCGTTTGATTGGATAGCAAATAGCCTGAAAAGTAGCTAGGAATTGACATAAAGGTCATTTTCTAAACAAGATATGATAGTTTCCCTTAGGTTTTAATACCAAAGATGATCTTCGGATAAGCTGATGGCATTGTTGTCATTCATTTTTTTGAATAATTTAACCAACGGAATTTCATAGTCAATAGCAAAAAATTATTTAATTTACTGAAATTATTAAATTTATTTATCTTCTTACTTGAAACATAAAAACACCTATTTTTTGGACCGCACTTTTCCCGCCGTAGGCGTGTCCATGAAAAATATTTACCATCAAGAATTGACTTTTCCCTTCTCAGCCCTTACCTTACACAAAGGTTTTAACCTGTTATTTTTCTTTAATTTAAAGGAGCTTTTATGCAATCTCGTATTATTGTTAACACGCAGGAAGAATCGTTGTTGAGCACACATAAAGTGTTGCGTAACACCTATTTTCTGTTGGCTTTGACGTTAGCATTTTCTGCTGTGGTGGCTTATGTTTCCATGGCGATGAATTTACCTAGACCGGGGTTAATTCTGATGCTTGTGGGTTTCTACGGTTTACTTTTCTTAACCAATGCGTTGGCAAACAGTGCGTTGGGGATTTTGTCCGCGTTCGCGTTTACCGGCTTCTTGGGTTACACCGTCGGACCGATTTTAAATGCGTATGTGAGTGCAGGTTTGGGTGACGCCATCGTGTTGGCGTTGGCGGGTACTGCGGCGACCTTCTTCGCGTGTTCCGCATATGTATTGACCACGAAAAAAGACATGTCTTTCTTATCCGGCACCATTTTAGCCTTATTCGTGGTGTTATTACTTGGCATGATCGCCAGTTTCTTCTTCCAATTCCCGGCACTTTATGTGGGCATCAGCGCGTTATTCGTGATCTTCTCCACCATGGGAATTTTGTATGAAACCAGCAACATCATTCACGGCGGCGAAACCAACTATATCCGTGCCACAGTAAGTTTATTCGTATCAATCTATAACTTATTTATCAGCTTGTTAAACTTACTTTCATTCTTCTCTTCCAGAGATTAATTATTAATTTGATAGATAAATTCAACGCCCCTTTTTTGGGGCGTTTTTATATAATCAAATCCATATAAATCATGAGGTTTTGACGATGCTTGAAGTCAATAACAAACAAATTGAAACCGATGCGTCGGGGTATTTACTCAATATAAATGACTGGAATCCGGACGTCGCGCTGGCGATTGCAAAGCTAGAAAATCTGGAGTTAACGGATGCGCATTGGGAAATCATTCATTTTGTGCGCGATTTTTATCAAGAATATAAAACCTCGCCCGCTATTCGTATGTTAGTCAAAGCTACGGCGCAAAAGCTGGGGGAAGACAAAGGCAATAGCCGTTATTTACAGCGTTTATTCCCTGATGGTCCGGCAAAACAGGCAACCAAACTGGCGGGCTTACCCAAGCCGGCAAAATGCTTATAACCTATTTAAGAATCATTTGCATTTGAAAATTAAAAGAATATAATGCCCCTGCAACTTATGTTGTTATTTTATAATTAAAAAAACTAAGGAGAAAAAATATGCGCTTATTAGCCACATTAGTCAGCGTACTCGCATTAAGCCTGAGCAGCAGCCTTGCTTATGCAAAATTTAAAGTTGTCACCACGTTCACCGTTATTCAGGATATGGCGCAAAATATCGCCGGAGATGCCGCAACCGTAGAATCCATCACAAAACCCGGTGCGGAAATCCACGATTATGAGCCGACCCCGAAAGATATCGTCAAAGCGCAATCTGCCGATTTAGTGTTATGGAACGGTTTGAACCTTGAACGTTGGTTTGAAAAATTCTTCCAAAATGTCAAAGATAAACCGGCCGTTGTTGTAACCGAAGGCATTGAGCCGATGTCAATTCATGAAGGTCCGTACACCGGCAACCCGAACCCGCATGCTTGGATGTCGCCTTCCAATGCGTTAATCTATGCCGAGAACATTAAAAATGCGTTGATTAAATACGATCCACAAAATAAAGAAACGTACGAAAAAAACACCGCACTTTATATCCAAAAAATCAAAGAACTGGATCAACCGTTACGTGAAAAATTAGCGCAAGTGCCGGAAGCCCAACGTTGGTTGGTCACCAGTGAAGGCGCGTTCAGTTATTTGGCGCGTGATTACGGTTTTAAAGAAGCTTATTTGTGGCCGATTAATGCAGAACAACAAGGCACGCCACAACAAGTGCGTAAAGTGATTGAAACCGTGAAAGCCAACAATATTCCGGTCGTATTCAGTGAAAGCACCATTTCGCCGAAACCGGCAAAACAAGTGGCAAAAGAAACCGGAGCCAAATACGGCGGCGTGCTTTATGTTGACTCGCTTTCCAACGCCAACGGTCCGGTGCCGACTTACATTGATTTGTTAAAAGTGACTGTCTCTACTATTGCTAAAGGATTTGAAAAATAATGTCGTCCAATATTGCCTCCATTTGCGTTGAAGACGTAACCGTTCGTTATAACAACGGGCACACCGCCATCCATGATGTTTCTTTTAAACTGGAAGGCGGTACGACCTGCGCTTTAGTCGGCGTGAACGGGAGCGGTAAATCAACTCTGTTTAAAAGTCTGATGGGGTTAATTACACCGCAACGAGGCAATATTTCCCTTTGCAATCTCACGATTAAACAAGCCCTAAAACAAAATTTAGTGTCTTATGTGCCGCAATCGGAAGACGTGGACTGGCAATTTCCGGTCTCTGTTTACGATGTGGTGCTGATGGGACGCTATGGTTATATGAACTTCCTGCGCCGTCCGAGTGAAACGGACAAACAAAAGGTGCAGGAAGCCATGCAACGGGTGAACATTGAACACCTTGCCCATCGTCAAATCGGCGAGCTTTCCGGCGGGCAAAAGAAACGGGTATTTCTTGCCCGCGCGCTGGCACAACAAAGTAAGATTATTTTATTGGACGAACCTTTCACCGGCGTGGATGTGCAAACGGAAAACGCCATTATTGATTTATTAGGTCAATTACGCCGTGAAGGGCATTTAATTCTGGTTTCCACGCACAATTTAGGCTCCGTACCGGATTTTTGTGATCGCGTGGTGATGATTAACCGCACCGTGATTGCCGCCGGTCCGACCGAAACCACCTTTAACCAACACAACTTGGAATTGGTCTTTGGCGGTGTATTACGCCACATTAAACTCTTGGGCGAAGACTTACATGATGACGAAGATCCGCGTGCCGTGACGGTATTAACCGATGATGAGCGGGCGGCGGTATTCTACGGTAAAACCAAAATCGATCCGCCGGCACCGACTGTCAGACACGGCAAACCAGAGGATGACGCATAATGTGGGACTTATTATTAGAACCCTTTTCCTACGATTACATGGTGAAAGCCATTTTAATCAGCTCGGCAGTAGGCGGCGTTTGTGCGTTTTTATCCGCTTATTTAATGCTGAAAGGCTGGTCACTGATCGGTGATGCCCTTTCTCATTCCGTCGTGCCCGGCGTTGCTATTGCTTATGCCCTTTCCCTACCCTACGCACTTGGCGCGTTTTTTTCCGGTATTCTCGCCGCCGTTGCGATCCTTTGGATTAAATCCATTACCAAACTCCGTGAAGATGCCGTCATCGGCTTTATTTTTACCACGTTCTTTGCCCTTGGTTTATTAATTATTTCTCTTAATCCGACATCAATTAACGTACAAGACATTATCTTAGGCAACATCCTAGGCATTGCCGATGAAGATATTTTGCAAGTCGGCATCATCATCGGTGTTTGTTTAGTGTTACTGCTGATCTTTTGGAAAGATCTTCTGCTGATTTTCTTTGACGAAGTGCACGCCACTTCCGTCGGCTTTTCACCGATTTACTACAAAATCCTGTTTTTCACTTTGCTCAGCGCCTGCGTAGTCGCCGCGTTACAAACCGTCGGTGCCATTTTGGTCATTGCCATGGTTATCACACCGGGCGCCACCGCTTATTTACTCACCGATCGTTTTAAAACCTTAGCCCTTATTGCTGTGGTTTTAGGCATTTCCTCTAGCGCCGTCGGGGTTTATATAAGTTATTTCTTAGACGGTGCAACAGGCGGCGTTATTGTTTGTATTCAGACCGCACTTTTCTTGCTGGCATTCATTTTTTCACCGAAATACGGTTTGCTGCATCAACATAAACCCATCGCACAAGAAGAGGTGCAAAAATGAACGCCGTTTATCTTTGGATTACCGAGCCTTTCAGCTACCCTTTCATGCAAAACGCGCTGATTACCGCGCTGTTGGTGTCCATTATTTGCGCCATGCTTTCCTGTTATCTGGTGTTAAAAGGCTGGTCATTAATGGGCGATGCCATTTCACACGCCGTGCTACCGGGAATTGTGGTCGCCTTCTGGTTGGGGTTGCCGTTAAGTGTCGGTGCTTTTGTGGCGGGTCTGGTTTGTTCTATTAGTGTGGGCTATTTAAAAGAAAACAGCCGAATTAAAGAAGATACCGCAATGGGTATCGTGTTTTCAGGGATGTTTGCTTTGGGGATTGTGTTGTTTACCAAAATTGAAACGGATCAACATTTAACCCATATTTTATTCGGTAATTTACTTGGCGTCAGCGATGCCGAAGTTTGGCAAACTTTCTTTATGACCGCGTTGATTTTTCTTGTTATCTTTCTTCGACGAAAAGACTTTTTACTTTATTGTTTCGATGCCAACCAAACCAAAATTGTCGGTTTATCGCCACGTCTGTTACATTACAGCTTATTGATTTTACTTGCCTTAACCATCATCAGCGCCATGCAGGTGGTGGGGGTGATTTTAGTGGTCGCCATGCTCATTTCACCGGGCATTACCGCCTTTATTTTAACCAAGCGATTTGATTACATGATCGCCATTGCCCTGGTGACGTCAATCAGCACCAGCATTTTGGGCACAATTATTAGCTACCATATTGACGGCGCGACTGGTCCTTGCATTATCCTACTACAAGCAGCGGTATTTTTGACCGCACTTATTTACAGCAAAATCCGCCTACGCTTTAGTGCAACACTTGAAACGTCGTAAATTCTTTACTGCTGAGATAATCTTCCGCAAAAACCTGTTGCACCGTCGCCGTACGCGGACCTTGTTGCAGCCAATCGTTTAATGCCTGAACTTGCGCCTCCGAGCCGATGGCAACCACTTCCACGGAGCCGTCGGCAAGGTTACGCACAAACCCCGTCACGCCGATTTTTGTCGCCTGCTGCCAAGTGAAATAACGGAAGCCGACACCTTGCACGCAACCATAAACCAAAAAACGTTTTTTCAGCATTTTCGTCTCCTAAAATTGAATAAAAACAAAAAACTAGCCGTTAAGTACAATTTTCTATTTTCATTTCCACGAATTTGGAATAGCATACAGGCAACGCTTTATGCTATAAAGTGTCATCTAATTTTACTCAAAACAGGAGCAAATATGAAATTTCGTTTAGCTGCATTAGCTGCAACACTTTTAGCCAGTACCGCCAGCTTTGCAGGTATGGTCACCAGTTCATCCAACATCGATTTCCTCGCCGTTGACGGTCAAAAACCTTCAAAATCCCTATTAAAGGAAACTCACAGCTTCAATATTAATGACACGCAAAAACACCAAGTGGTGGTACGCGTCGCCGAAATCGTGAAAACCGGCTCCGACAGCGCCTTACTTGAAACCGATCCGATCATCGTGACCTTCCAAGGTTCAGCGGAAGACATCGTCATTTCTGCCCCGAAATTATCTAACGAACGTGATTTCAATGCCTTTAAGAAAGCACCGGTAATTAGCGTAAAAACCGCTTCCGGCGCGAACGTACAAACCCAGCAAGAATACTTAAAACAGGAAGGTTTCTTCCCAAGCGTTAGTCTGATTAAAGACTTAGGCGAATACAACGCTTCCGGTGCAGCCGCCGCCGTACCTGCCTTTTCAACCGCAACCGCTTCAACTGCCGCGCCAACTGCTGCCATGGTAGCCGGTGGTGCAGCCACAGGTAAAGTGGCGAAAGGCAAAGTTACCTTACAAGGCGAAAATGTTGCCGAGCAAATGCTTCAATACTGGTATCAACAAGCCGATAAAGAAACGCAAACCCGTTTCATTGATTGGGCGAAAAAACAAAAATAAGATTGATTAATTTTAGATACATTTGAAAAGTGAGCCTTCCGCTCACTTTTTGTTTAAGGAGAACTTATGCAAACCACTTATCGTGCGCTACCTAAAAATAAACATATCGCGTTAGTGGCACATGATCACTGTAAACAGGATCTCATAAACTGGTGTAAAAACCACCGCACTTTATTGGCAAATCACACCCTGTACGGCACGGGCACGACCGGCAATCTGATTCATCGGGAAACGGGCTTGGCGGTAAACAGCCTGCTGAGCGGTCCGATGGGCGGCGATCAGCAACTGGGCGGACTAATCGCCGAAAACAAAATTGATTTAATGATTTTCTTCTGGGATCCGATGAATGCCGTGCCCCATGATCCGGACGTCAAAGCCTTAATGCGTATCGCAACGGTGTGGAATATCCCCGTAGCCATGAATATCGCCAGCGCAGACTTTTTGGTCACCTCGCCATTGCTTAATGAAACTGCCGATATTCGCATTCCCGATTACCAAGGCTATTTAACCGAGCGACTGAAATAATGAACGGAAATAACGCAACACTTGCACTCGTTTTAAATATTCTGAATTTTGTTCTGGGTGGCTTCGCCGTCACCTTAGGATGGCTTTTTGCTACCGTGATGAGCGCCGTTTTAATCGTCACCTTGCCATACACCCGCAGCTGTTGGGAAATCACCAAAATGACACTCGTGCCTTTCGGCAACGACATTATTCATGTTAAATATCTGGAACCGAAAAGTGCGGTGGAAAATTCCATCGGATCCGTGCTTAACATTGTCTGGTTCATTCTGTTCGGCTGGTGGCTTTGCCTCGGCAATGTGTTTTGCGGGATCTCTCAATGCCTGACCATCGTCGGTATTCCGACCGGCTTGGCGCATTTCAAAATCGCCGCCATCGCTTTATATCCGGTGGGGCAACGCGTGTTGCCGAAAGACACCGTCGCCTTAATCCGCCAACAATTCACCGAACAACAATATAAGCAGTTTTATAAATAAGGTTAAACATGAATCGCTGGTTTAACGCCAAAGTTATTGCGTCCATTCCGATTTTTATCGCCGTAAACCTCGCGGTGCTGGCAATTTGGTATTTTAATATTTCCGAACAAAGTATGCCTTTAGTGCTAGGCATTATCGCCGGCGGATTAGTGGATTTGGATAACCGTTTAACCGGTCGCATTAAAAACGTATTTTACACGCTGCTCGCTTTCTCCGTTTCAACCCTAAGCGTGCAACTGAGTATTGGGCATAACCTGCAATTTATGCTGTTAATGACGCTCATGACCTTTGCCTTCACCATGATCGGTGCTTTGGGGC
Organism: Aggregatibacter actinomycetemcomitans; assembly: GCA_017160915.1. GTDB lineage: Bacteria > Pseudomonadota > Gammaproteobacteria > Enterobacterales > Pasteurellaceae > Aggregatibacter > Aggregatibacter actinomycetemcomitans_B. Next base: position 31,391 of record JACAWG010000080.1, on the reverse strand, counting down.
AGCGTTACAGCACCATCGCTTTCGGCACCTTGGTGGTGGCGTTATACACCACGCTGACCTATTTGCCCGACACTCTTTGGTATATCAACCCACTGATGATCCTCTGCGGTACGCTGCTTTATAGCGTCACTACCCTGTGCGTGCATTTATTTTTCCCCAATCGCCCGGTGCAGGAAAGCGTTGCCAAATCCTTTTTGGCATTAGCCAATTATCTGGACGCCAAATCCATGTTTTTCGATCCCGATGAAATCGATCAAATCGAAAACAAACACATTGCCATGGCGATGAAAAACAGCGAACTCACCAACGCTTTCAACGGCGCCCGCACCGCACTTTTTTACCGTATTCGCGGGCAACATCGCCATAGCCGCACCACCAAAATGATTCGTTATTATTTTGCTGCGCAGGATATTCACGAGCGCATCAGCTCCAGCCATTTTGATTATCAAAAACTGGCGGAACATTTAAAAAACACCGATTTGATTTTCCGCATTCAACGTTTATTGGAACTGCAAGCCCAAGCCTGCCGCAACATTGCTTTAAGTTTACAACGCAATAAAACCTATCACTACGACACGCGGGTGGAAAAAGCCATTAACGGTTTGAACCAATCCTTTGAGTTTTACAGCGCCGCTCACGGGGAAGAAAGCGAGACGCTTCTCAATCTCCAAACCTTGTTGGATAATCTGAAAAGCGTGGATTATCAGCTACGCCACATTGATCAGGAAGCGGACAATACGGAACAGACGGAACGGGCGCAAATTTACACCGAGCAAATCACCGGGTTAAAAAATATCCTGTTGGCGATTCGTAGTCATTGCAGCTTTAAATCCCAGCTCTTTCGCCATGCGGTGCGTCTGTCTATTGTAGTGTTTGTTTGTTGCGTGATCGGCGAATTTTTACCGTTGGATCGCGGTTATTGGGTTTTGCTTACCGCCGTATTCGTCTGCCAGCCGAACTACACCGCCACCAAATTACGCCTCAAACAACGGATTATCGGCACAATTCTCGGCGTAGTGATCGGTTCATTATTGCCATACACCAATCCGACACTGGAATTGCAACTGGGTTTAATCGTGTTCACCAGCACCCTGTTCTTCTTTTTCCGCACCAATAATTACAGTTTCTCCACCTTTTTTATTACCTTACAAGTGATTTTCAGTTTTGATGTCATGGGGTTTGATGTGGAACAGGCGCTTTATTCACGGGTCATTGATACCCTCATCGGTGCCACGATTTCTTGGTTTGCGGTGTCTTATTTGTGGCCGGACTGGAAATATTTACAACTGGATAAAGTGAGCCGACAGGCAGTAAAAAGCGACGCACAATATTTGCTTTATGTGGTCAGCCAACTGCAATTCGGCAAAGGGGATAATCTGAAATACCGTATCGTGCGCCGTTACGCCCACGAATATGCGGCGGCGCTAAGTGCCACTATTTCCAACATGAATCATGAACCAAAGAAATACCAGGCGCATTTGCAAACGGGATTCGAGCTGTTAAAAATCAATTATTCGCTGCTCAGTTATATTTCGGCACTCGGCGCATATCGCAGCAAAATGAAACAAATGCAGCAAAGTACGGCATTTTTAGCGGAATTTTATCCTGCGGCGAAAAAGATTATTTATATTTTGGAACATCTGGAAAAACTAACACCGGATATTTTTGAAAAGCTGCACGAAAACATTGAATTGAGCTTAAAACAGGCGCAAGCCAATCTGAATACCAACGCCCAACTGGAACAGGTGCAATTTAACATTCCGATTCAGCAGTTGAGCATGATCAGCCAAATTCTGCCGTCCCTTTACGGCGCATTTCAAAAAACCGTTTAAACGTCGATTAAAATCAAAATCGCCGCATCACCGCCCCACGCTTTCGGGGCTTGATGTAGCGCGCGCACTTTCGGATGCTGCACCAACCAGCGCGGGATTTGCCGCTTCAAGGTATAAGTGCCGTAACCGGTCATAATACTTGCACAGTAAATATGCTCTTTCTCACAGGCTTGAATCAACGCCGCCAATTCCAGCTTCGCCTGCTCGCGGGTTAAGCCGTGCAAATCCAAAAAAATCTCCGGCGAAAAATCCCCGCGTCGCAATTGCTTCAGCAAATGGGAATCCTCATTTTCACGCAAATATTTGACCGCACTTTCATCGTTCAACAAGGGTTCGTATTCATCGGAAAAATAAAATAACGTGTCCTGCTGCTCGCGCGCCTCTTTGACCGCCATCTGACTTTTCTTCTTAGCGGCGCGCGGCGGCACAAATCTGTCCTGCTTTAACGGCTTCACGCCTTTCATTTCGGCACGGAACAGCGAAATCGCTTCATCATCTAACATTTCGTTTCCTATCTCAAATATGGTATAACTACGCGCAATTCTAACATTGATAAGAGCAAATCATGAACCAAATTACCTTTAATCAGGAATTGATCGACGATATTTATTCCGCTAACGTGCAAGACGAACTGCACAGCATCAAAGATTTTCTGCGTTGGACTTACAGCACCTTTAATCGCGCCGAATTATTCTACGGACACGGCTACGACAACGCCTGGGACGAAGCGCACCAGCTGGTACTTTCCTGCCTTCACCTGCCGCCCGATTTTCCCGCCGAATTATACGATGCCCGCTTAACCGCCGCAGAAAAATTGGAACTCATCCGTTTAGTGATTATTCGTCTTGAAAAACGCCTTCCCATTGCCTATTTAATTCACAGCGCCTGGTTTTGTGGATTGGAATTTTATGTGGACGAACGGGTTATCATTCCACGTTCACCGATTGGCGCCTTGATTCAGGATGGTTTTGCCGGCGTATTGCCCAAAGCACCACAACGGATTCTGGATATGTGCACCGGCAGCGGTTGCATTGCTATCGCCTGTGCCGAACAATTCCCTGACGCGGACATAGATGCCGTCGATCTTTCCCTTGACGCGCTGAACGTGGCGGAAATCAACATCGAACGCCACAACCTCAGCCACCGCGTGTTTCCGATTCAATCGGATTTATTCTCGCAATTATTGGAAGAACAATATGACCTCATCGTCACCAACCCGCCTTATGTGGATTTAGACGATCTCTCAGATATGCCCGAAGAATTTCACTACGAACCTGAAATGGCGCTCGGCTCCGGCGACGATGGCTTAACCATCACCAAACAAATCCTACGCCAAGCGGCAAACTATCTCACCGATGACGGCGTATTGGTATGCGAAGTGGGCAACAGCATGGTGCACTTAATGGAACAATTCCCCGATGTCCCGTTCAACTGGCTCGAACTCAAAAACGGCGGCGTCGGCGTCTTCGCCTTAACCAAAGCAGAACTCATCGCCCATCAGGCAGCTTTTGTTTAAATGGGATTCATAAAAGTGCGGTCGAAATTCCAAATGTTTTTAAAACGAAAAAAACAACTCTAAAACCCACCGCACTTTCTTCCCCACGATGGCGCGCGTCTCTGACGCGTGTCCCCCTGATAGCGCTAGCGTCCGCCCGTTACTTTCCTTTGGTCCAAGCGTGAACGCTTGAACTATCATAAATATAAAAAAGTGCGGTCGATTTAAAAAACGTTTTTTAAACCGACCGCACTTTTTATCTCACTAACGCCAATTATTTCTTCAGCACTTCCCGCAATGCCGCGCCGATGTCCGCCAGGCTTCTGACGGTTTTCACGCCTGCCGCTTCAAGGGCGGCGAATTTTTCGTCGGCGGTGCCTTTGCCGCCACTGATGATGGCGCCGGCGTGCCCCATGCGTTTGCCTTTCGGGGCGGTAACACCGGCGATGTAGCTGACTACCGGCTTGGTGACGTGTTGTTTAATGAACGCTGCCGCTTCCTCTTCCGCCGAGCCGCCGATTTCGCCGATCATGACAATAGCTTCCGTTTGCGGATCCTCTTGGAATAATTTGAGAATATCCACAAAGTTGGAGCCGGGAATCGGATCGCCGCCGATACCCACACAAGTGGATTGTCCAAAACCTTCGTCGGTGGTTTGTTTGACCGCTTCATAGGTGAGCGTGCCGGAGCGGGAAACGATGCCGATTTTGCCTTTCTTGTGAATATCGCCCGGCATAATGCCGATTTTGCATTCTTCCGGTGTAATTACGCCCGGGCAGTTCGGGCCGATCATGCGTACGCCGGTTTGATTTAAACGCTGTTTGACCAGCAACATATCTAACGTCGGAATTCCTTCGGTAATGCACACGATTAGCTGAATGCCCGCGTCGATGGCTTCTAAAATAGCGTCTTTACAGCCCGGTGCCGGCACGTAAATCACCGTTGCGGTGGCGCCGGTCGCTTCCACGGCATCCCGCACGGTATTGAACACCGGTAAGCCCAGATGGGTTGTGCCGCCTTTGCCGGGGGACACGCCGCCCACTAATTGAGTGCCGTAAGCCAATGCCTGTTGGGAGTGGAATGTGCCTTGTCCGCCGGTGAAGCCCTGGCAAATCACTTTGGTATTTTTATTGATTAAAATTGACATCATTCACTCCTTATAGATTACCGTTTGCCGCTTTGACAGATTCCACCGCCGCGTCCGTGAGGGTTTTCGCCGCAATAATATTCAAACCGCTGTTGGCTAAAATTTCCCGTCCTAAAGGCGCGTTGTTGCCTTCCAAGCGCACCACCACCGGCACATGTACGCCCACTTGGTTCACCGCCGCCACAATGCCTTCGGCGATCAGATCGCAACGCACGATGCCACCGAAAATATTCACCAATACGGCTTTGACATTTTTATCGGAAAGAATGATTTTGAAGGCTTCCGCTACCCGTTCTTTGGTTGTGCCGCCACCTACATCAAGGAAGTTTGCCGGTTGTCCGCCGTGCAGTTTCACAATATCCATCGTGCCCATGGCGAGTCCGGCGCCGTTGACCATACAGCCGATATTGCCATCCAGTGCCACATAATTCAGTTGATGTAATTCCGCCAAAGCTTCACGCGCATCGCTTTGCGTAATATCGTGCATGGTGGCTAAATCCAGCTGGCGATACAGTGCATTGCTGTCCACCACGATTTTGGCATCCAAACAGGAAAGTTTGCCTTCTTGCGTGACGACAAGGGGGTTGACTTCAAGCAGAGAGAGATCCCGCTCTACAAACATCTTCGCCAGTTGGGTAAAAATATGGGTGAATTGGTTGATTTGATCGCCCTTTAACCCCAGCTTAAACGCCAATTCACGCCCTTGATAAGGCATTCCGCCCACCAGCGGATCCAATGCCACTTTATGCAATAATTCCGGGGTTTTCGCCGCCACTTCTTCAATATTCATACCACCGGCGGCAGATGCCATAAAGACTACTTTTTGTGAAGCACGGTCGATCACCGCGCCCAAATATAATTCACGTTCAATATTGACCGTTTCTTCCACATAAATAATGTTGATCGGTTGTCCATGGGCGTCGGTTTGAAAGGTCACCAAACGTTGCCCTAGCCATTTATCCGCAAAAGCGAGCACTTCCGCTTCATTACGCACCAACTTCACGCCACCGGCTTTTCCGCGCCCACCCGCATGCACTTGGCACTTGGCAACCCAAACATCGCCTTTCAGCTGTTTGATCGCTTCCGCCGCTTCGTCTGCGGTTTTACAAGCGATGCCTCGGCATATCGGTAAATCATATTCGGCAAAAACCTGCTTGCTTTGGTATTCGTGTAGATTCATACAAAATCCTCTGTTGCGTGATAAATATTCTGATAAAAAGTGCGGTTGTAAAAAATATTATTTTTTGAATGTTGGCTTACCTACCCACGTTGGTGTGAGCAAATAAGCAAACTTATCTGCGAAGAATAAACAACGTTTTTTCTTAAGGCGTTTTTATAAACCGAAACCGCTTGTCTTGCAAGCAAGAAACAAGCGGTTTTCTTATTAAATTTCAAGTAATAATCTTGTCGGGTCTTCCAGCAGCTCTTTTATCGTCACCAAGAAACCGACGGATTCCCGCCCGTCAATTAAGCGGTGATCGTAGCTCAGCGCCAAATACATCATCGGGCGAATCACCACTTGACCGTTTAACGCCACCGGACGCTCTTTAATGGCGTGCATACCTAAAATGGCGCTTTGCGGCGGGTTGATAATCGGGGTGGACATCAATGAACCGAACACACCGCCGTTGGTAATGGTGAAATTACCGCCGGTTAAATCTTCCACCGTTAATTTGCCGTCACGACTTTTTTCCGCCAAGGCTTTGATGGATTTTTCAATGTCCGCCATGGAAAGGTTGTCGCAATCGCGCAACACCGGCGTGACCAAACCGCGCGGTGTGGAAACGGCAATGCTTACGTCGAAATAGTTATGATAAATCACATCGTCACCGTCAATGGAGGCATTTACTTCCGGATAACGTTTTAAGGCTTCTACCACGGCTTTGATATAAAAAGACATAAAACCTAAACGCACGCCGTGTTGTTTTTCAAATTTTTCGCCGTATTGTTTGCGCAGGTTCATGATCGGCTGCATATCCACTTCATTGAACGTCGTCAACATGGCGGTGGTGTTTTTGGCTTCCAACAGACGTTCCGCAATACGTTTACGCAAACGGGTCATCGGCACGCGTTTTTCACTACGTGCGGCATACGCCACGGTGCTGAGGGTGTCTTCCGCCACTTGCGGTTGTGCCGCAACAGCGGTGCGTTGGGCGAGGATCGCTTCCACATCTTCACGGGTAATTCTGCCGCCCACGCCGGTGCCTTTTACATCGGCGACATCGGAAGGTTGTAAACCGTGCTCGGCTAATAAACGACGTACCGCCGGGCCTTGCGCATCGGTAACATGCGGTTCATCAGGCACTTCCGTACGACGATCTTTCGGTGTCGGTTCCGCGTTTTTTTCCGTGGCAATAGCAGCCGCCGTCACCGAATCTTCCAGAGTGCCGAGCAATTGCTTGCTGACCACTGTCGCCCCTTCTTCCTGTAAAATCTGGGCAAGCACGCCGTCCGCCTGCGCCGGCACTTCAAGCACCACTTTGTCGGTTTCAATTTCCACAATCACTTCATCACGTTTCACTGCGTCGCCCGCTTTTTTATGCCAGGTCGCCACCGTGGCATCGGCTACGGATTCAGGTAAATCGGGGACAAGAATTTCAATCGTCATAATGTTTATTCCTTTTTTATGTTCGTTTAGCTAAGTCTTATATTTTGATGAAAAGTGCGGTCGGTTTTCGCCGTGTTTTTTCGCACGAAAAACGCTGTGAAAAATCACCGCACTTTATCTCCTCATTAACGTGTCAACGCGTCTTCCACCAATTGTTTTTGTTGTTTGGTGTGCAATGACATATAGCCCACTGCCGGAGAGGCGGAAGCCGGGCGACCGGCATAGGTTAATTTCGCGCTTTCCGGTATGACCGCTTCAAAATTGTGTTTGCTGGAATACCACGCGCCCTGATTCAGCGGTTCTTCCTGACACCACACGAAATCCGTCACATGAGCATAAGGCGTAAGCACCGCTTTCACATCATCATGCGGGAACGGATAAAGTTGTTCGATACGAATAATGGCAATATCCGTTTGCTCGTTTTTACGGCGTTGTTCCAACAAATCGTAATACACTTTGCCCGAACACATTACCACGCGTTTGACCTGTTTCGAATCGAGTGCGTCAATTTCCCCGATAACGGTTTGGAAAGTGCCGTTCACCAGTTCGTCCATCGTAGATACCGCCAGCGGGTGGCGCAATAAGGATTTTGGCGAAATACCGATGAGCGGACGACGCATTTTGCGAATCGCTTGACGACGCAACATGTGATAAACCTGCGCCGGCGTTGACGGGATGCACACCTGCATATTTTGTTCCGCGCAAAGTTGCAAATAGCGTTCCAGACGGGCGGAAGAGTGCTCCGGACCTTGCCCCTCATAACCGTGCGGCAACAACATCACCAAACCGCACATTCTGCCCCATTTTTGTTCACCGGAGCTGATAAATTGGTCAATCACGATTTGCGCACCGTTGGCGAAATCACCGAACTGCGCTTCCCAGATGGTTAAGGTTTTCGGATCCGTCGTGGCGTAACCGTATTCAAAGGCAAGCACCCCTTCCTCGGTCAGCACGGAATCCCACACTTCAAAGCGCCCTTGGTTGGCGTGTAATTGGGTCAACGGCACATAGCCGGTGCCGTCTTTTTGATTATGCACGACCGCATGGCGATGGAAGAAGGTACCGCGCCCCGCATCCTCACCGGACAAACGCACATGGGTGCCTTCATCCAACAAGGTGGCGTACGCCATGGTTTCCGCCATGCCCCAATCCAATAATTTATCGCCCTGCGCCATTTCTTTACGATCCGCATAGATTTTTTCCACACGCGGATGCGGCTGCACGTAATCAGGATAATGGGAGACCCGTTTCGCCAACGTTTGGAAACGCTCCAACGGGAAATGACTTTCGTATGGCGCCGTCCAGTCATAATTGAGGTATTGCAACCAGTCCACTTTCGCCATATCCATGGCGCGCCATTCCGGCACGACGCATTCGCCGTTGTCCAGCGCATCGCGATATAAATTGGTAATTTCGGTGGCATCTTCTTCGCTGATGGTGCCTTCCTGAATTAAACGGGAGGCATAGACTTTCGGCGGTGTCGGGTGTTTTTTGATGATGCCGTACATCATCGGTTGGGTAGCTAAAGGTTCGTCCGCCTCATTGTGTCCGTGACGACGATAAGAAATTAAATCAATGAAAATATCCCGTTTGAAGGCGTTGCGATATTCCACCGCCATACGTGCGGCAAAAGCCACCGCTTCTGGGTCGTCGCCGTTCACATGAATAATCGGCGCCTGGATCATTTTCGCAATGTCGGTACAAAATTCGGTGGAACGGGTGTCGTTTGGGTTGGAGGTGGTGAAGCCGATTTGGTTATTAATGACGATACGAATTGTGCCGCCCACTTTGTAACCGCGTGCATTGGACATATTCAAGGTTTCCTGCACAATGCCCTGCCCTGCCACGGCGGAATCCCCATGCACGGTAACGGCAAGCACCTGGTTATGTTCCAAATCCTGCTTGCGGGTTTGTCTGGCGCGCACGGAACCGATAACCACCGGACTGACGATTTCCAAATGAGACGGGTTAAACGCCAGAGTTAAATGCACCCGTTTATCATCGACCGCAAAATCGGAAGAAAAGCCTTGGTGATATTTCACATCGCCGGTGCGATTGGTTTCCGCGTGTTTGCCGGCAAATTCATCGAATAATTCCGCCGGTTTTTTACCCAGCACGTTCACCAACATATTCAAACGCCCACGGTGCGCCATGCCGATAACAATATCGTCGATGTCATTACGTCCGGCATGGCGAATGATTTCTTTCATCATCGGGATAAAGGCATCACTTCCCTCTAAGGAAAAACGTTTTGCCCCCGGGAATTTTGCCCCCAAGTAGCGTTCCAAACCGTCCGCCGCCGTTAATTCTTTAAGCAAATTCACTTTTTCGTCTTTCGTAAAAAGCGGCTGTTGAATCCATTTTTCCTGCTTACTTTGCAACCAGTTACGCTGTTCCATATCGTGAATGTGCATAAACTCCAAACCGATATTGCCGCAATAAGTGGCTTTCAAATCACGGGCTAAGTCGCTGAGTTTAATGGTTTCTTTGCCGTAAACGGCGTAGTCGATATTGAAACTTTCGTCCAAATCGGCATCGGTTAAGCCATGTTGATGATAATCTAACTCGGGAACGGAGGAGGTTTTCCAACGGTAATAATTGAGGGGATCAAGAGTAGCTTCAATATAACCACGGGAGCGATAAGCGTTGATGAACTGGAGTACTTTAACTAATTTCGCACTCGCTTCGGGGTCGATAACGGTAATGCTCTGCGAATGATTCTCTCGGGCTAAACGGCGGAAATAATCACGCACTACCGAATGGGGCTGTTCAAGTGCGGTGGATTTTGGCAACGTTTTAAAAATCGCCTGCCAACTGCTATCCACACTGCCCGGATCGTCAAGATAACTTTCATAAAGCTCTTCGATATACGCTTGATTCGCGCCACCCAACGCACTGGAGGCAAGCCATTCCTGTAAAGAATTATGCTGCATAAATACCACCTTAAAAATGAATACACTAACAAACAACGTCATGGCAACGACATAAAAAATGCCGTTACATTTAAAGGGCATATTATGCCTGAGAAATTCAATTTATACTGTGATCCAAGTCAGAATTTTTACAAAAATTTAACGTCTTCACGCCATAAAGTGCGGTCAAAAAAATCTGCGAATTTGAATAAAATGCCTGATATTTTCGCGGTTAATGATTTTATTCCTGCTTCACATAAGGATTGGTTTGTTTTTCCGTGCCGATGGTTGTGTAAGGCCCGTGTCCCGGAACAATAATCATATCATCATCCAATCGATATAATTTTTCCCGAATGGACGCAATAATCTCGTCATAACTGCCGCCCGGGAAATCCGTGCGCCCGATGCCGCTTTTGAATAACACATCGCCGGTAAACGCCACGCGTTTTTGATGTTCGATAAAACCGATATGCCCGGGCGTGTGTCCCGGCAAATGCAGAACTTCAAAGGTAAAATCGCCGATATGTAAAATTTCGCCTTCTTCATCCAACCAACGATCCGGCTCAAAGGCGGCGACTTCAAACAACATCCCGAACTTTTCCGATTGCTGCGGCAAGCCTTTAAACCAATAATCATCTTTGGAATTTGAACCGAGGACAGGCACATTAAAATGCTGTTTGACTTTTTCCGCCGCCCCCACATGATCCAAATGCCCATGGGTGAGTAAAATCGCCTGTAAATTCAAGCCTAATTCTTCAATGCGTTTGATTAATTTATCCGCTTCACCACCCGGATCAATAATTGCCGCATTTTTCTTGTCATCCCAAATTAAAGAGCAATTTTGCTGAAATGCGGTGACGGGAATAATTTCAATATTCATAATGACCAGCCTTGTTTATTCAGTAAAAAACCGCACCAAAGTGCGGTTAAAAATAACTACGTTTTTAAGCAACGGTTAACTTCCTCTCCAGGTACGGACAGGGCCGGTATCCATGTGAACGAAGTTACTGCGCGGATAGAAACCGACGCCGCCGTCATTTAACGCTTCCACCGCATCGCGTAATTTCGCTAACGGAACGCCATCAATACGAAAATCAATAGCTTGACCACGGATATGATAACTATTGCTGGCGACACCGCGACTACGACGGTGCATTGCCGCATTGCTGGCAGCGGAACGATAACCGCAAATAATTTGGATTTCGGTGTTGCGTAAACCGAGGTTTTGCTGAACCCGATAAAACTTAGTAAAAAGCTGCGGATCCATTTTATGTACTTGATTATTGCGTTTATCACGCAGTAAATGATCTAAAAGTCGTAATGTCGTATTGGAAAACCCGCGACCAAGCACGAATTCCGCGCTTAATTTCTCTTGGGTATTAATGTTGCGAAAGCTCAACATACGGGGTCTTGGGGTTGAAACCACAGCTAAAACCGTATCAGGCAACAAAGTTGCGCCCAATACAATTCCCCCTAAAGATAACCATTTACGACGACCATGGTTAATATTGCTCATTATATTTTCCTGAATATGTTTAAAATCTGTTGTTTTGACTTACTTTGTGAATGTTAGTTCGAGGCTAAAGCTGAATATATTTTTTCAAAACGTCCCAGTCAATATAGCTCAGATTAGGCGCTTTGTCATAGCCATAAACATCCGGCAAGGTGTGTACTTGATCTTTATCAACCCATGCGGTGACGTAATACAAGAAAACCGGGTTATCGGATTTAATGCTTGCGGAAGTCGTTTTTCTGCTTTTCAGCACACTTTGTTTTCTTTCTGCCGTCCAGCCCGCTTCTTTTAACAGGATTGTTGCCAATTCATCGGATTTTTCCACACGTACACAACCGGAACTTAAATCGCGTCTTTTATTACCGAATAAGCTGCGTTTCGGCGTATCGTGTAAATAAATAGCGTCGGAACTCGGCATATTAAACTTATAGTTGCCCAATGCGCTGTTGTCGCTTGGTACTTGGCGCAAACGGTACGGGAATTTCTTCGCCGTCATGTTCTCCCAGTCAATGGTATAAGGGTCAATGGTATTGCCTTTGCCATCAATGATCGTATAACCGTTACGATAAATGTAGCTTGGATCCCGGCGTACTTTCGGAATGATGTCCTCGTTAATTAAACGGGTCGGCGCATTCCAAGGCGGATTGACCACCACATTGCTCAGACGGCTGAACATAACCGGCGTTTTGCGCTTGTTGGTGCCCACAATCACACGGGAATTCAAAACCAGTTTGCCGTCACGATAATAATTTAATTGATAACTCGGAATATTCACGAAAATTCCGTTATCAAATTCAGGCAGGATACGCAAACGTTGCGCATTGATGGCAAAACGATGCAATTCATTAATGCCGTTTTTGTCTAATTTGCCGTTTAAAATTAAATTTTCCACCTTGGCTAAGGTTTGCTTAAACAATGGATTTTCGCTGGATAAGTTATTCACGAAAGCAAAAACATCGTTATTTTTGACCGCACTTACCCAGGAATCAACTTGGTTTTCATCCGGTTTACCGGCTTTATAGCTATTTTCCGAATATAACCATTTTTGCGCAGATTTCTTCACATTATTGGCATAAAACAAATAATCTAAAAACGCATCGGTCAAGATTACGTCTTGCACAAATGCTTCTTTATCGGCAGATTGGCTTACCGCATTTAAGGCGTTGGCAGAACGCTTGGAAATGCCACTTGCCACCATTAATGCGTAATCGCGCAAGAACTGTTGTTTGGCTTTTTCATCCTGCCACAGCGGCATAAAATTATTTTCCGCATAAATTTTTGCGATTAACGGTTTAAATTGCAGTTCCGTTTCACCGATGCGCTCGGCTAGACCCTGCTCCGCCAGCACTTGTTTCTCTGCCGCCAAACGCGCCTCTTCGGCTTTTTTCTCGGCAGCAAGACGTTCTTCTTCCGCTTTATTTTCTAAATCCAGTTGTTGCTGTGTCAAACCTAAATCGGTTTGTGGTTGCACTTGTTCCGTTGCAGATTCCGGTGATTTCGCTTCTTCCGCAACCGCATTTCCCACATAGAATGCCGTGGCTAACGCCAATGCTGCCAACTTAAAAGATTTCGTATTCATTAATCGCTGTTCCTTAATCTCTAAACTTAGGTAAAAACGACCGCACTTTTAAAAAGTGCGGTCAGAAAATGAAACGTTTATTGCTTTGCAGAGGTATCCGCGTCTTTCAGCCCGGTTTTCTCTGCATCAAATTTTACAACATCCGCCGCAATGGATTCTGCTTCTTTCAGGAAGAAATCCGGGGCTTCGTAATCTTTCGGTAAATCATTAATGTCTTTTAACGGTTTCTTACCTTCACGTTTGAAACGTTCATTAATATCTTTCAAACGTTTTTCGTCGTCCTTATCGTTTTCCGCTTTGCGTTTTTGATAATTCAGCGATAAGAATTTACGATCACGACGTTCATCACGGACTTTCAAATCCTCATTTAACGCAATAAATTCCGGATTTTTCGCGATTCTTTCCTTATGTTTTTTGGTCAACTCGGAAACAGAATCACGCGCTTTCATCACTTCGGAGTAATTCACCGACGGGATTTTATCCCAAGGCAAGGCGTTATCTTCTTTTTCTTCACCGTATTCTTTCGCATCAATCACATCCGGGAATTTAATATCCGGCGCAACACCTTTTAATTGGGTACTTCCGCCATTGATACGATAGAACTTTTGAATGGTATATTGAATTAAGCCAAGCGGGGTTTGATCCAAGTCATACACAAAATTGAGAGAACGACTTTGTTGCACCGTGCCTTTTCCGTAGGTATTTTGCCCGATAATAATACCGCGGTTGTAATCCTGAATCGCGGCGGCAAAAATTTCCGACGCAGAGGCACTGAAGCGGTTAATCATCACCAATAACGGACCGGTATATTGTTGCATATTGTCCGGATCTTCGTGTACGCGAATACGTTGATAAGCGTCCCGCACTTGCACCACCGGTCCATCGCTAATGAATAAGCCGCTTAAACCGACCGCTTCGGTCAATGCTCCGCCACCGTTTTCACGCAAATCCACGATTAACGCGGCGGCTTTTTTGTTCTTCATTTCTACCAATAATTTTTTCACGTCTTCCGTTAAACCGAGGTAGAAACTTGGAATTTTAATGACGGCAACATTGATGCCGTCAACTTTTTCAACAGTCAATTTCGCCGCTTGATCTTCAATACGGATTTTATCGCGAACCAATGTCACAATACGGGATTTTCCGCCTTTTGCCGGCTCCACTTCCAAACGGACTTTGGACCCTTTTTTCCCTTTGATTTTGTCAACGATGTCTTCCAAACGCCAGCCGACAACATCTTCGATTTCGCCTTTTTCCTGACCGACACCGACAATTTTATCGCCCGCTTTTAATTTTTTACTGCGTTCGGCAGGTGCGCCGGGCACTAAAGATTTAATGCTGGTTTCATCATCTTCCGCCTGCAATGTCGCACCGATACCCTCTAAAGATAAGTTCATGCTTTCATTAAAACTTTTTGCCGTACGCGGGGCTAAATAACTGGTGTGCGGATCAATTTCACGGGCAAAGGCGTTTAAATAGGTTTGTACCACATCATCCGCTTTGGTTTGGGTTAAACGACGAATCGCCAAATTATAACGTTTCACCAATTTTTCTTTAATTTCCGGCCATTTTTTATCTTTTAATTTCAAGCTGATGATGTCGTTTTTAACACGCGCTTCCCATAACTTATTCGCGTCCGCTTCGGTTTTCGGCCATGCCGCTTTTTCACGATCAATTTCAATTTGATCATCATCGTTTAAATTCGGTTCTTTATCCAACAAAGACAAGGCATAACGATAACGCTCATAACGGCGTTTCATCATTAAGTCGTACATACTAAAGGCAATATCTAAATTGCCGGCATTCAATTCGTCATCAATTTTATTGCCGTATTGGGCACGCATTTCATCCACGTCGGATTGCAAAAATGTCGTACGGTTAAAATCCAGAGCTTTCAGATAACGATCAAAAATCTTTTCCGAAAATTCATCATCCAGTTGAAATTTACGGTAATGAGACTGAGTTAAGCGGGTTGTCGCACGCTTCGTGGCGAACATATTGGATTCCGACGGCTGCAAAGAGACCAGATCACTTTGTTTTAATTTCGGTTGCACCGCGTCCGCAACATTGGCATTAAGCAAAAAAGAACTTAATACAAGTGCGGTCAGATAACTTTTTGTTTTCGTAAATTTCATTCAAACTTTCCTAATTAAAATACGGCAATAAACAAAGCTATCCGTAAAAGATAGCTTTATTCAAAGAAGTTAGGCAAATAAACGATCTGCCGTGACGGTAATCACCAAACCGTTTTCCAATTCCACTCTGGCGGCATCTTTGGAGACTTCCAAGATAGTTGCGTTTTTCGCACGATCCGCCGCTTTGACTTTAACCTGCTGACCGACTTGCAATGTCGCCATATCTACGTTATTGAAATTAAATTTAGGTTTGCGGGCAGGTTTTTCACCTTGTTTCTGATTGCGACGGGCAGGGCGTTTTTTCTCATTCTCGCCTTTCGCCGCTTTTTCCGCCGCGCGTTTTTGGGCGACCAAGGCTTTGGCTTCCGCTAATTGTTGCGCGGCGTGATCGGCGTGCTCCTGTTCCAATTCACCCGCCGGATTGCCCTGCAAATCCACGCGCATTGCACCGGCTTTGCAACCGTGTAGGTAACGCCAGTTTGAGGTATATTGACGCAAGGCTTGACGGAGTTGGGTTTTACTTACGCGCTCGTCATCTTTCAGCGCTTCGCTTAAATCTTGAAACAAACCGATTTTTAACGGTTTGGCTTCCCCCTCAATAGAAAAACATAGCGGAAATTTTTCCGCTAAATAAGCAATAATCTCTTTATTATTCGTTAACTTTTGCACTTCTGTCATTGCGAAATCCTGCATAGATTTTAAGTAGAAAAACTTGCCATAGTTTAGCTTACTTTCAGAAAAAATGACAATTAATAATCTATTTACTGAAAAGAAATAATAAATTCCGCAAAAAATGACCGCACTTTTTCTGTCTAAGCAAGATAAATTCGTACTAAAAACGAAAAATACAGTATAAAATACGCACTTCTTTATACTTAGGTAACTTAATTAATGACAGCACATTCCACGTTAAATTTAGCCGACGCTACTTTTCACCGCCTCGTTCGTTGCGGTGAATGCAATGCCGTGGTTAAAATTGCTGCGTTACAACAAGGACAACGCGCCCTTTGTCCGCGCTGTCATAATGTGTTATACGCCACCAGCCGCTGGAGTTTAAAACGCTGTTCGATTATCGCCATTTCCATTTTAATCCTGATGCCTTTCGCGTTAACTTACCCGCTTTTAAGCATTGATTTATTAGGCGAAAAAATTGACGCCTCGGTCTGGCTGGGCGTATGGAAAATGGCGACACAAGGTTTTTCTTACACGGCATTTTTAGTGTTCCTTTGCGCCGTGTTTATGCCTATTGCCTTTGCGCTGCTGGTTATCCTGCTGCGACTGGCGCAAATCATGCATATCAAACCGCGCAATTTGCTGATTTCTCTCGGCTATATAAAACCCTGGGTGATGTTTGACGTGTATTTGGTGGCGTTGGGGGTAAGCATTTTCAAGGTTCAGGAATACGCCACATTGGAACTGAATATTTACTTAATCGCTTTTGTTTTTACCGCGCTTTTAACCACGCTTTTATTTATTAAAATCAATCCCGATGAAGTGTGGAACGATTTTTACCCGCAAAACAAAGCGGTAAGCAATCTCACCCATGTGGAAGATCTGCGCTTTTGCCATTCCTGCCAGTATAGTTTCATCAATCCGCTCACCGATCGCAAAGGGCATGAGATTTGTCCGCGTTGCTATTCGCAAATTGATTTGTCAAATTCCATTAAATTACAACGCACCTGGGCACTCTTAATTGCGGGCATTATTATGCTGTTCCCGGCGAATTTATTGCCGATGTCGGTGATTTATTTAAACGGTGCGCCAAGTGCGGACACGTTAATGTCGGGCGTGATCAGTTTTATCGACATGGGCAGTTACTTCATTGCGTTCGTGGTATTTACCGCCAGTATTTTCGTGCCCATTAGCAAGGTGCTGATTATGTTGTACCTGCTTACCTGCGTACACTTTAAACTGAAACATTCTATTCGCTGGCAAATGCGTTTGTTACATATCGTGCATTTCGTCGGGCGCTGGTCAATGCTTGATTTATTCGTATTGGCACTAATGATGTCCTTGGTGACCCGAGGGCAGATTATCGACTTTTCTGTAGGTACGGCGGCGCTCTATTTCGGCGCGGCGGTATTTTTGACAATGATTGCAGCGGAGCAATTTGACAGCCGCTTAATTTGGGAAATCTATGACAGACAACAAGCAAAACACGCAACATCAAAATAATGAAACGGAAGTCAATGCGCAGGTACGTCAAAACCGACGTATTTCGCCATTTTGGTTGTTACCTTTCGTCGCCCTGTGTATCGGTGCTATTTTGTTCTTCCAAATTGTGCAGGAACAAGGCGTCAGCGTAAAAATCACCTTTGCCAACGGTGATGGTATTGTCGCCGGCAAAACACAAATTCGCTACCAAGGTTTGCAAATCGGGGTGGTGAAAAAGGTAAATTTCACCGACGATCTGCAAAAAGTGGAAGTGGTTGCCAATATTTACCCTGAAGCCAGAACCGTCCTACGGGAAAACACTAAATTCTGGTTGGTGAAACCGAGCGCGTCCCTCGCCGGGATTTCAGGCTTGGATGCTTTGGTTTCAGGTAACTACATCACCTTACAGCCGGGCGATGGCGATAACAAATACGAATTTTCTGCAGAAACGGAAGGACCGATCGCTCAGCTCAATCCGGGCGATTTACTGATTCATTTAATCGCCGACGACTTAGGTTCCATTTCTATCGGCGCCTCCATTTATTACAAAAAAATGCCGGTAGGTCGAATCTATGATTTCCATTTCACCGAAGACGGCAAGAAAGTGGAAATTGATGTGGTCATCGACAAGCCTTACACCAAATTCGTCAAAAAAGACAGCCATTTCTGGAATATCAGCGGCATCAGCGCCAACATCGGCGTTTCCGGTTTAAACGTCAACGTAGATAGCCTCAACTCTGTGGTACAAGGTGCTGCCGCCTTCGATTCGCCGAGCGACAGCCCGGCCGCGGAAATGAACGAAAGCTACACGCTTTATTCCAATCTGCAAGCAGCAAAACGCGGTATCAACATTAACGTAAATATTCCGAACACCGCCGGTTTGGAGGAAGGGAAAACCCATGTTTATTACCAAAATACCGAAATCGGCGTATTATCCAAATTAAGTGCGGTGGAAAATAACGATGAAATTTTAAGTGGTACGTTATTAATTGATCCGAACCTTGCCAATTTGTTCAAAGCCAACAGCAACATTGTATTGCGCGTGAAAAAACCGGGTCTGGCGGATTTAACTGATGTACAAAAACTGCTACGCGGCAAATATTTTGAAGTGTTGCCGGGCAGCGGTGAAAACCGAACGGATTTTGATGTCATCAAAGAAAGCGAGTTATTGCTGAAACAGCCGAACACCCTGGTGCTGAATTTAACCGCGCCGGAAACTTACGGCATCAGCGAAGGGCAGCCTTTGATTTATAACAACATTCAAATCGGCGAAATCGTGTCCCAACAAGTGGATACCGACGGCGTGAAATTCAAAGTCGCCATCGCCGGCGAATATCGCCATTTAATTCACGGCGATACCCTATTTATCGCCGCTTCCAATTTTGAAGTCAGCCTAGGCGTTGACGGCTTACGTTTTGAAGCTGCCACGCCGGAAAAATGGCTGCAAGGCGGCATTCGCGTGGTGGCGGGTAAAAATCAGGGCAACGCGAAAGAAAGCTACGCCCTTTACAGCGATTTAACCAACGCGGAAGCCGGCATTACCGACAATCAGCCGAAACCAAGCATTACCCTTAACACCGCCAATCTGCCAAGCATTAACAAAGGCTCGCTGGTGCTTTATCGCCAATATGAAGTGGGTAAAATTTTGGATATTCGTCCACAAACCCAAAATTTTGCCGTCGATGTGTTTATTTACCCGAAATACCGTCATTTATTGACAGAAAAAAGCGTCTTCTGGGTGGAAAATGCGGCACAAATCGACATTACCCCGAAAGGCATCAGCATTCAGGCAACGCCGGTGGCTCGTTCGTTAAAAGGCGCCATCAGTTTTGATAACAGCGGTGGCAAAGGTAACCATACCCTTTATCCGAACGAACTGCGCGCCAAGTCTGCCGGGCAACAAATCACCCTGACTGCCGAGGACGCCACCAACCTCAGTAAAGGCATGGCATTACGCTATTTAGGCTTAACCATCGGTGAAATCGACAGCATTCAGCTTGATCAGAAAAGCAATAAAATCATCACCAAAGCATTAATTAACCCGAATTACATGACGCTAATCGCCAAAGAAGGCTCGCGCTTTAAAGTGATTTCACCGCAGATTTCCGCGGGCGGTATTGAAAATATCGACAGTTTATTGCAACCGTACATTGATGTGGAAGTGGGTTCCGGCAAAAGCAAAACACAATTTGCCTTAAACCAATCCGTCAACAATAACATTAAATATACCAACGGGTTGCCGCTTGTGTTGGAAACCAACGACGCGTTAAATATCACCGCAGGATCGCCGATTATGTATCGCGGTGTGGAAGTGGGAACCATTAAAAACTTAGAGCTGAATTCCTTAGGAGATCGGGTATTTATCAACATTCTTATCGCCCCGAAATATCAGCATCTCGTGCGCCAAAATTCCGAATTCTGGATCGCCTCCGGTTACGATTTCAACCTCGGCTGGTCCGGCGCCCAATTCAACACCGGCAGCGTACAACAGCTGTTAAAAGGCGGAATTTCCTTCTCCACCCCGTCAGGCACAGTGGTGCAAGGGCAGGCAAAAGCCAACCAGCATTTCTTATTGCAAGTCAAACGCCCGGAAGATGCACAGAAATGGAATCAAGGCGCGTTACCGGCAGCCAAAAATTAATGGAAAAATTGACCGCACTTTAAACGTAGCGTCTTATAGCTGCATAAAGTGCGGTCGTTTTTGAGATGGATTTTAGAATAATCAACGTATCTAAACCACAAGTTCCTCTACTTTTTCTACCACACGATATTCCAAGTCATCGTAATCTTTGTGGAGATGTTCAAAATTCTTTCTGGCATAGGCAATTTTCATTTGTTCTGAAGCGTCTAACTTGCTTTCATCAACACCTCGCTGAATACTCTTGCCGGTATTTTTGGTTTCCGCCACAAAGTAAACTTTATTCTGCCCTTTAAATACCACCGCCCAGTCGGGGTTATAATTACCCAACGGCGTTGGAATTTTGAAGTTTTTCGGCAACTTAAAATAAAATTCGACATATTCACTGCTTTCACAATGGCAGGCAAACGTATTTTCCGTGTTGGAATCTAGGGCAATATAGCCCTCATAAATGGTTTTTGATTGATTACTCACAGAAAAACTGTATTGATTAAGATAAAACTCAAAATCCTTAAATAAGGTCATTTCATAAGTGCGATCTGCCATGCGGTGATATTCCACACCATCCGCCATAATTTGACTTAACGCTTCATTAATTTTTTCTGCAACCAAATCAATAAAACGTTGCGGATTATGATAAATCTCTGCCAAGCGTTCTGATTTTTGCAAAATACGGCAAATGGTTTGACGGGTTAACCCGGTTTTCTTCTGTAACTCGCCCAACACATCGGGAATATCCCAGTGGGTTTTTGGCGTTACCTGATTGGAAGATCGATATTCTGTCGTCACACCTTTTTCATTAATCGCAAAGGCGACCTTTTCATGTCGAATTTTCACCTCATCAATACGTGGCATTTTGACCAAATTTTCGACCGCACTTTCGATCAGCTCATCCTGTGAAAAATTGACCCGATAAGTCGTTTGGTGCTTAATACGTTCCCAAATCGCAGCAAATTCCGGGTGTTGACTAAAATCTTTGCGATAACGCACATATTTTCGATCCAGCTTATTTTTAATTTGCCCTTTATCAAAGAACACACCGCAATCTTCTTCAATTTCCCGTTGTAATTTGGTCGCAAATTCCTCATAGCTTTCATTAGCAATCACTGTCAGGATATTTTTATCCCGCTCATAACTTCTTACGCCAAATTGGTTCACCGGCAAGCGCAATCCACGTCCGATTTCTTGTCGTTTTTTAATTTCCGAATGGGTATCGTTTAACGTACAAATTTGAAACACATTCGGATTATCCCACCCCTCACGCAAAGCAGAATGAGAGAAAATAAAACGTAACGGCTTATCCAAAGACAGCAAGGTTTCTTTATCCCGCATAATTAAATGATAAGTGTCATTATCCGCCTGTGTCGTGCCGTTGGTATCTTTCAAAACGCCTTTTTTATCTTTGGAAAAATAACCTTTATGCACACTCGTTGGATCTTCATCAGTTAATTCACGATAAATTTCCTCAAACCATTGATAAAATTTACCGTCGTTGCGGTAGTTATCCACTTTATCAATAAAAAATAGCGACAACACTTTAATGCCCAACGGATTTAAATGTTTTTCTTTACGTAAATGCTCTTCAATAGTTCGGCGAATTTGCATTTTTTGAATGTCGTCCTTCAATAATGAATCATCAACGCCTTTCGTCACTTTTAACCCGCCGGAAAATTGAATCTGTTGCTCCTCAACATTCATTCCTTCCAAAATATAGCCGATGCGGTAAGCATCATTTTGTTTAGAAAGATCAAATAGATCCTGACTTTGTTTAATAGTGACGATTTTCTTCTTCATCGACTTATCACTCACCAAGATTTCCACTTTCGCCGACCAGCTTTTCGCACCTACATTAATTTCTTTTAATGCCACATAAGCGCCATTCACATCATTATCCGCCAACACGCTGTCTACTTCGATTTGCTTTACTAAACCTAATTCATACGCCTGCACGGGATTGAGGCTAAAAATCGGGTTGTAGGCGTTTTTATGGGTCGCCGAATAGCGCAGAGTAAATAAAGGATTTAGACTTTCAATAGCATGACGGCGAATATCCGTTTCCATATTCTGCGGCTCATCAATAATTACAATAGGATTGACGTTTTGAATATAACGAATGGGCGCATCGCCACTTTCATTTGGTGTATTAATCACATTACTTTCTTTGGCAAAGGCATCAATATTCATGACCAAAATCTCAATATGATTGCCGGTAGCAAAAGATTTTAAGCGGGAAAGTTGATTACTCTTATATTCATATTTCGGATTTACACTTGGATTATCAAACAAGGTGGCAAAGTGGTTACGCGTTGTTTCCAAAGTGTGCAATACGCCTTCACGAATCGGCACACTCGGCACAACAATCACAAATTTCTGCCAGCCATATTGACGATTCAATTCAAAAATCGTACGTAAATAAACATAGGTTTTCCCCGTGCCGGTTTCCATTTCTACGGTAAAATTTTTACCCTGTTCCCCAATTAAAGTGCGGTCAAAATTAAAAGTATTTTGTTGCTTAGCCAAGTTTTGTTGTAGCTGTTCATCATTAATTTGCAACGGCAAATTTGCCACAAAACGCATGTCATTTTGCGCTTTCAAACCGAATTCCGTTTGCTGATTGGGTTGTCCGATGAACAAATCCACCGCGGCTTGAATGGCGCGCGTTTGATAATCCAAGGTTTCAAATTGAAGTTCCATTTCGCCTCCTTAAAGCACAAAGAAGGCGATGCCTGCATCATTCATTTGCAACTCGGCATTTTTCTTTAAGGCATCATTGCCATTAAACAGCGAATCTAATGTCACAACTTTTTTTGGTTGACCCACAATCACCTGCGCTAATAAATCTGTGCTCATGGATTCAAGTAGTAATGCAACCTGCTGCCCGTTATCATCACTCACCCAAAATACCTGATTTTCCCACCGCACTTTTGCTGTCAGTTTCAATCCTAAACGCAACAACATTTCATAAAGCATGGCGTCGGGCGTTGTCTCTTTCCGCACAGGATCGATAAATAATTCTATTTGTTGCGCTAAATTTTCTGCCGACGGCGATTGCCATTGTTTAAAGTGGCTGTCAGTCAGTTTAAATACTTTAAAACCGATATCTATTTGCTTGTCAGGATGATTTTCAGCAATTTGTTTACCGGCACGGCGAATGCGTTCTTTGGAGATTTCGGCGATGTTTGTTGGGACACCTAAATCTAAACAAAATCTATATGCCTGCTTTTGGTCGTCATCATTGAAGTTTAGCGGCTCAGCCAATTGAACACTTATGAATTTATTACATTTATTCTCAGCTAAATTTAGCTCCAGAATCGCATGGGCAGTTGAACTACTCCCACTAAAAAAATCTAAAATAATATCCCCATCATCAGTAAACCATTGAATAAAATCCTTCAGCATTGGTAATGGTTTAGGATTATTAAATACTGTAGCACTCATAAGTTTGTTTAAATTCTCTGTATGTAAGCTACTCATACCATATTTAGGTAATAAGGTAGGTGGAGTTATTGAGGCTCTTTCTTTTCTACACTTAAGCTTTCCAGTTGATGAGAAATAGAATTCAATAACTTTTTGTCCCTTAGTATCATAAACTTCGTTCCCTGCAAAAAATTCTGTCATTTGTTTCTTTTGTGTCCAACCCGCAGATAGGGTAACTTCATCTACAGTCTTACCATCTTTTGCTTCAAGAACTCCTCTAACAACTGTAACTTGTTCGCTATCGCCAAATAATCCCGTCAATTTTATTCCATCTTTTGCTTCAAATTTCACTCCAGCAGGAAATGTAAACTCACTCTCAGGATTGGATTTTGATATTTTCTTTATTGCTCCTGCATCAATAATTCCCATTCCACCTTTTATATTTTTATGATTTTCTGAATTTTTAGCATAAAGTAATACATATTCATGATACCTTTTGAACAATCCTTGCTGTTGTGAATGTTGTTTATCCCAAATCAGTTCTGCAACAAAATTCTCCTCCCCAAATACCTCATCACACAACAACTTCAACTGAGCCTGCTCATTGTCATCAATGGAAATAAAAATCACACCATCATCTTTCAGCAAATTTTTTGCTAAATGCAAACGAGGTAGCATCATATTCAGCCATTTGCTGTGGAAGTGTCCGTTTTCCTTGCTGTTTTTCTTGAACGCCAGTTTGAGCTTGCCTTTCTCGTCTAATTCACCACTTTGTTCCTGGTAAGCTTTAAGATCCTGCTTGAAATTGTCGTTATACACAAAATCATTACCTGTGTTATAAGGCGGATCGATATAAATCATTTTGATGCTGTTGAAATAGGATTTTTGTAACACTTTCAACACATCCAAATTTTCCCCTTCAATAAAAATATTTTCAGTGGTATCAAAGTTGACACTTTCCGCAGGTTGCGGTGTGAGGGTTTTAGACGTTTGTTCTTGTAATACGCGATAGGCTTCCGATTTTCCCGCCCAGTTCAACATATAACGCTCGGGCTCGGAAGTGATGTGTTCAGAGAAAAGTTGTTGGAATTTTTGGAAATCAATTTGCTCTTCGCAAAAAATTTCAGGGAGAAGAGATTTTAGTTGCGTTAACTTAATGGATAGATTATCCAAGTGCTGTGCTGTGCTGTGCTGTGCTGTGCTGTGCTGTGCTGTGCTTCAGGCATTGTAATGTTCCTTATAACAAGTTCAAATGCTAAGTTGGATATTTTTGAAATTAATAAATCTACTGTCAAGGGAATTGGCAATATTTACATTCCCACTACGACAGAAACGGAACTAAAGGAAAATATCTAATAAAATAGATCGCACTTTGACTTTTAAAACCAAAGTGCGGTCTATTTTTGAGATGAATTTATTTCTGTGTCGCCAATTCCACCACTTTTACGATCACGTTCACCGCGTCTTTCATGCCCTCTAAGGTAATCAATTCGTGTTTACTGTGGAAATTGTAGCCGCCGGTGAAAATGTTCGGGCAAGCCAATCCTTTTTCCGCCAGCCAGGCGCCGTCAGTGCCGCCGCGAATCAATTTATGGTTGGGCGTAATGCCGCATTGTTGCATTGCCGAATCCGCCAATTCAATGGATTGCGGCACGTTTTTCACCGTTTCATTCATGTTCTTGTAACTGTCGGTAATCTCTAATTCAATAGGCTTCGGCAAACGTTTTTCGCGATTGAATTTTTCCACCAACGCCGTAATGAATTGTTTACGCTGTTCAAAGGCGTTCCATTCAAAATCACGAATCAGGTAATGCAGTTCCACTTTTTCAATGTCGCCGGAAAAATGATTTAAATGGAAAAAACCTTCGCGCTGTTCGGTATTTTCCGGTGTTTCCGTCGCCGGGAACGCATTTTGAAACTCACACGCCAACGTCAGCGCATTCACCATTTTTTTCTTGGCGGCACCGGGGTGAATGTTGCGCCCGTGAAATGTGATTTTGGCGGAAGCGGCATTAAAATTTTCATATTCCAGCTCGCCCACCGCGCCGCCGTCAATGGTGTACGCCCAATCACAAGGAAAATCGTCAAAAGGGAAAAACTGCATGCCCAAGCCGATTTCTTCATCGGGCGTGAACGCGATACGGATATTGCAATGGGGCAGATTTTCCGTTTTTAGGCGATAAAGTGCGGTCATAATTTCCGCTATTCCTGCTTTGTTGTCCGCGCCTAATAAGGTGTTGCCGTCGGTCACAATCAGGGTTTTGCCCGTTAATTGGTGTAGGAAAGAATAATACACAGGGCTGATAAACTCTTCGCCGATACCAAGGGCGATGTCGCCGCCACGATAATTTTCAATCACTTCCGGCTGAACGTTTTTGCCGCTACAGTCGGGCGAAGTGTCTAAATGCGCAATCAAACCGATGGTCGGCGAATCGGGAGCCACGTTGGAGGGCAAAAATGCGGTGAGAACCGCGTGCTTGCTTAATTCGATATCCTGCAAGCCCAAAGCGATAAGCTCCTGTTGCAAATGTTTGGCTAATGCCAACTGCCCTGCCGTACTGGGCGAAACTTTGGCACCGGGCTTAGATTGCGTGTCGTAAGTCACATAGTTGAAAAAACGTTCCAATACGGGTTCTTGAGATAATAAATCCTGCATTATTCTTCTCCTGTTTTGGGTATGTTGCTTCCCGAAAAAATACATTGAAAAATTGCCGTTAGTCTAGCCGTAAAATAACGGCAGTTCCTTGATATATAACAAATATCCGACTTTTTATGAAAAATCACTATTAATTGCTTTTCATTATGCCCCGATCGCTATATCATTAGCGTTCATTTTTACAGTCGCCGCCTACATTTTTGTGGGCATTTGTTTCTAATTTCTACCGAAAAATTCGGTACATTAGGGAGAAAACCAAAGCTAGTGGAAAATACAGTTCAAAACAAGCCAATTATCGAGCTTCGTTCCATTACTAAATCCTACGGTTCCAACACCATTATTAAAGACTTCAATTTAACCATTAATAACGGTGAATTTTTGACAATTCTCGGCCCCTCCGGCTGCGGCAAAACAACGGTATTGCGTTTGCTTGCAGGTTTGGAAGAATTAGATTCGGGCAACATCATTTTGGACGGTGAAGACATCACCAACGTGCCGGCGGAAAAACGCCACGTTAACACCGTGTTCCAAAGCTATGCGTTATTTCCGCACATGACCATCTTTGAAAACGTCGCTTTCGGTTTGCGTATGCAAAAAGTGCCGGAAACGGAAATTAAACCGCGTGTGCTAGAAGCCCTGCGTATGGTGCAACTGGAAGAAATGGCGGATCGTAAACCGACCCAGCTTTCCGGTGGTCAGCAACAACGTATTGCCATTGCCCGAGCGGTTGTAAATAAACCTAAAGTCTTATTACTCGACGAATCCCTCTCCGCGCTGGACTACAAATTGCGTAAACAAATGCAATACGAACTGAAAGTGTTGCAACGCCAATTAGGCATTACCTTTATTTTCGTGACCCACGATCAGGAAGAAGCGATTACCATGTCCGACCGTATCGTGTTGTTACGTAAAGGAAAAATTGCGCAAGACGGCTCTCCGCGTGAAATTTATGAAGAACCGGCAAACTTGTTCGTCGCACGTTTCATCGGCGAAATTAACGTGTTTGACGCCACCGTGATTGAACGTAAATCGGAAAATGTGGTGCTGGCGAACGTGGAAGGTCGCATTTGTGATATTTATACGGACATTCCGGTGGAAAAAGATCAGCAGCTTCAAGTGTTGCTTCGTCCGGAAGATATTGTGATTGAAGAACTTGACGAACACGAACATTCCAAAGCCATTATCGGTCATATTATCGACCGCACTTATAAAGGCATGACCCTGGAATCCACCGTGGAATTTGAACACAACGGCAAACGTGTGTTGGTCAGCGAATTCTTTAACGAGGACGATCCGCACATGGATCACAGTATTGGTCAACGTGTAGGCATTACATGGCACGAAGGTTGGGAGGTTGTACTCAACGATGAAGATAATCAATAATAAATTCCAGAAAATTACTGTTGCGATTATCTTCAGCTGGCTAATCTTCTTCGTGCTGATCCCAAACTTATTGGTATTAGTCGTAAGTTTTTTAACCCGGGATGGTAGCAACTTTTATGCCTTGCCATTTAACTTTGATAACTACATCAACCTGTTTAATCCGCTTTATGCGCAGGTGGTGTGGAACTCATTGTATATGTCGGGCATTGCCACCATTATTTGTTTACTGATCGGCTATCCGTTCGCCTTTATGGTCAGTAAAATTCACCCGAAATATCGACCGCTCTTATTGTTCCTTGTGGTGTTGCCGTTCTGGACAAACTCGCTCATTCGTATTTACGGCATGAAAGTGTTCCTCGGCGTGAAAGGCGTGTTGAACACCATGTTATTGGAAATGGGCATTTTGAGTGAACCGATTCGGATTCTGAACACCGAAGTGGCGGTGATTATCGGTTTGGTGTATTTGCTTCTGCCGTTCATGATTCTGCCGCTCTACTCCGCTATTGAAAAATTAGACGGACGCTTATTGGAAGCGGCAAAAGACTTGGGGGCAAACGCGTTCCAACGATTCTTCCGCGTGATTTTACCATTGACCATGCCGGGCATCGTCGCCGGTTGCTTGTTGGTATTATTGCCGGCAATGGGGATGTTCTATGTAGCGGACTTGCTCGGCGGCGCGAAAGTGTTGCTTGTGGGTAACGTAATTAAGAGCGAATTCTTAATTTCCCGCAACTGGCCGTTCGGTTCCGCAATCAGTATCGGATTGACCATTTTGATGGCATTACTCATCTTCGTGTATTACCGCGCGAATAAATTATTGAACAAAAAAGTGGAGTTGGAATAATGAGCCGTTTACTACGCAATATCTTTATGTTTGTGGTATACGCTTATTTGTATATCCCGATTGTTATTTTAGTGACAAACTCTTTCAACTCAGACCGCTACGGTTTAAGTTGGAAAGGCTTCAGTTGGAACTGGTACGAGCGTTTATTTAACAACGACACCTTAATTCAAGCGGCGATTCACTCCGTCACCATTGCCTTTTTTGCTGCAACGCTTGCGACAATCGTCGGCGGTTTAACGGCTATCGCGCTTTATCGTTATCGTTTCCGCGGCAAACAAGCGGTAAGCGGTATGTTGTTTATTGTGATGATGTCGCCGGATATCGTAATGGCGGTGTCTTTACTGGCTTTATTCATGGTCGTAGGCATCTCTTTAGGTTTCTGGTCATTACTATTGGCGCACGTGACTTTCTGTCTGCCTTACGTTACCGTCACCATTTTCTCCCGCTTAAACGGCTTCGACTCAAGAATGCTGGAAGCGGCGAAAGATTTGGGGGCAAGTGAGATCACGATTTTACGCAAAATCATCCTGCCGCTTGCCTTACCGGCAGTGGTGTCAGGTTGGTTGTTAAGTTTCACCATTTCACTGGATGATGTTGTGGTTTCCTCTTTCGTGAGTGGTGTCAGCTACGAAATCCTGCCGTTGCGTATCTTCTCCTTGGTGAAAACCGGGGTAACGCCGGAAGTTAATGCCCTTGCAACCATCATGATCGTGTTGTCATTATTATTAGTCATTGCCAGCCAATTTATCGGCAAGAAACACAAAGACATCTAGACATAATAATGCTTCACAAATAATTTAATAGCACATACAATACGCCTTGACGCACAATCAAGGCGTTTTTTTATACCTGCATTTCATGCAGGTGGTTTTTTTACCCCTCTTTTACGGAGAACAAACAAAAATGAAAAAATTTGCCGGTTTATTCACCGCAAGTATGATCGCTGTTGCACTTACCGGTTGTAACGATAAAGACAACAAGCAAGCGCAAGCAACGCCGGAAGCCCCTAAAGCTGAAGCACCCGCAAATGATACCGTGTATCTTTACACTTGGACTGAATATGTACCGGATGGTCTTCTCGATGAATTCACCAAAGAAACCGGTATTAAAGTGATTGTTTCCAGTCTCGAATCCAACGAAACCATGTATGCAAAAATCAAAACCCAAGGCGCAGCCGGCGGTTATGATGTTATTGCGCCTTCTAACTACTTCGTGTCCAAAATGGCACGCGAAGGCATGTTAAAAGAACTTGATCACAGCAAATTACCCGTCATTAAAGAATTAGACCCTGATTGGCTCGACAAACCTTACGACAAAGGCAACAAATATTCCCTTCCGCAATTGTTAGGCGCACCGGGCATTGCCTTTAACACCAACACCTACAAAGGCAGCGATTTCACCTCTTGGGGCGATTTATGGAAGCCTGAATTTGCCAATAAAGTGCAATTACTGGACGATGCCCGCGAAGTGTTCAACATTGCGTTATTGAAAATCGGTCAGGATCCGAATACACAAGATCCGGCGATTATCAAACAGGCTTACGAAGAATTACTGAAATTACGCCCGAACGTACTTTCTTTCAATTCCGACAATCCGGCAAACTCTTTCATTTCCGGTGAAGTGGAAGTCGGTCAGTTATGGAACGGCTCCGTACGTATCGCGAAAAAAGAACAAGCGCCTTTAGACATGGTGTTCCCGAAAGAAGGCCCGGTACTTTGGGTGGATACCCTCGCCATTCCGGTCACCTCTAAAAACCCGGACGGCGCACACAAATTAATTAACTATATGTTGGGCGCAAAAGCGGCGGAAAAATTAACCTTAGCTATCGGCTACCCAACCGCTAACCTTGAAGCGAAAAAAGCCTTACCGAAAGAAATCACCGAAGATCCGGCGATTTATCCATCTGCCGACGTGCTGCAAAAAAGCTACTGGCAAGATGATGTGGGCGATGCGATTCAATACTACGAACAATATTATCAAGAGCTGAAAGCAGCGAAATAATTTGTTCAGACACACACAAGAGAAGCAAAAGTGCGGTTGAAAATTCATGTGAAATTTCGACCGCACTTTTTTATTGTGAAAATGCTAAGATAAGAAAAATAATACGTAGAAAAAGGAGATCTTATGTCGGCACACATTTCAGACAAGATTCAAAATGCCTTAGGCAAGATTGAACACCCCGCCTTGGCACAAGATGTTTGGCATATTTTGCAGGAACAAAAATACGTCGGATTTCTACCGCACTTTGCCGTGCAACACCTGTGCAATAAGCATCAAATCACGCAAAAACAACTCGCCTTGCAACTCCTGCCTATCGCCGCCTGTTATGCCACCACGCCGATTTCGCATTTTAATGTGGGTGCCGTTGTGCATGGCATCGACGGCGATTTTTATTTCGGTGCCAATCAGGAATTTTGCCAAACGGATATTCAACAAACCATTCATGCGGAACAAAGCGCCATTAGCCACGCTTGGATGCGCGGTGAAAAACAACTGACCGATGTCACGGTGAACTACACGCCATGCGGACATTGCCGCCAGTTTATGAACGAATTGAACAGTGCGGAGACGCTACAAATTCACTTGCCGCACAGCCAAAACAATTTATTGCAACAGTATTTGCCCGATGCGTTCGGTCCGAAAAATCTCAATATTCGGCTGCATTTGCTGGATCAACACGATAATCAATTATCCTTGAATACCGATGATCCGTTGGTGTTACAAGCGCTCGCCATGGCAAACCAAGCCCATGCGCCGTATTCCAATTCTTTCCACGGCATTGCCATTCAAACCCGAAATCAGCAAATTTACCACGGCAGTTATGCGGAAAACGCCGCCTTTAATCCAAGCCTGCCGGCAATGCAGGTGGCATTAAATCATCTGATTTTAAGCGGTGAAGAAGTTGAGAATATCGTTCGTGTCGCGATGGTGGAGAAATCCGACACGCTTCATTACAAAGCCATGGCAGAAGAATTGCTTGGCACATTGAGTGAAGTGAAACTGGCGTATTTTGCCGTATAAAGTGCGGTGGATTTTGAGGCATAGTAGACAAAATAGTTGGTAATTTTGCCCTTTTTA
>JACAWG010000079.1:0-30808 GCA_017160915.1 Aggregatibacter actinomycetemcomitans | reverse complement strand
CTCTAAGTGCCCACACAGTTTGTCTGATTGATTGTTAAAGAACATTTGCATTAAGCAAGGACGCAAATTATAGATGAAGATCTTATTTGTCGTCAAGAAAATATTTTGTTTATTTTCCTTTAGTTACTGCCCTTGCAGTGCGGAGGCGTATTATAGGGATCCCGACGATAGGATCAAGCGGATTTTTGCATTTTTTTGTCGATAGCTTAGAAAAAATACAATTTGCTTATTTCAACTGCAAAAACGCTTCTGAAAACGACCGCACTTTTTGCCAATCCGTATATTCGATTTCTTTTGTAGGATCCGTTTCTCCGCCTGTGATCCGCATAATAAGTTGGATCATAATGCGATCGAAGAAACCATATCGCGGATAAAGCAATGCACCGGCAAACACCGCAGAGATCGTCGGTTGCCAAGTGATACGTTGTAAAAATTTACGCACATAAACATTCGTTTCGGGCGTTGCTTTGTCGGCTTTTCGCGCCGTCAGGTTCACGCCAAAAAAGGCGGTGGTCTTTTGATTCAAAAGTGCGGTGTATTTTTCCAGCGTTTTATAAAGCTGTTTATTGAAATGTCCGTAGCGGATCGAAGCCCCGATAATAATGCGTTCATAATCGGCAAAATTCACTTCTTCGTTAATTGATTTCACCTCCACATTGGCGGCGATCACGTCGGCGATATACTCGGCGATTTTCTTGGTTTGCCCATCATGAGTAGAGTATAAAATAAGTGTTTTCATTAGGATTTCCAAAATGCCGGGGTGAATAAAACCAATAAGGAGAAAATTTCCAAACGTCCGCAAACCATGGCTAACGTGAGGATCCATTTTGCGCTATCGGGGATGCCCACAAAATTGCTGCTGACCGAACCCAGTGCCGGTCCGACATTATTTAAGCAGGCGATAACGGCGTTAAAGGCATCAAAGGTTTCTACGCCACAACTGATGACGCCCAGCAGGCAAATTACAAAAACCAGCAAATAGGCGGAAAAAAACGCCCAAATACTTTGGATAACCCGCTCATCCAACACTCTTTTACCCAATTTAACCGGGTAAACCAAATTAGGGTGAATTAACCGTTTGAGCTCGCGTTTACCCTGCAAATAAAGTACCAAAACGCGCACCACTTTGAGACCGCCACCGGTAGAACCGGCGCAGCCGCCGATAAAAGAAGCAAATAACAGCAGGATCGGCAAAAATAGCGGCCATTGTTCAAAACTGGAGGTGGTGTAGCCCGCCGTGGTTGAAATGGAAACCGATTGAAACGCCGCTTGTTCAAGATTTTGGAAAGTTTCATCAAAATGATGATTTGCCAATAACATGGCAAAGCAGATCAGCACTAATGAAAACTGAATCAGCATGAAGAAGCGAAATTCCGGATCGCGAAAATAACTAAGGAGAATATTTCGTTTACCTAATTGTGAAAAGGCATTGAAATGTAGCGCGTAGTTGCAAGCGGAAATCAATAAAAAGACAACGGTAATGACATTAACCGCCGAACTGTCAAAATACGCCATACTTCTGTCGTGAGTAGAAAAACCGCCGATAGACACGGTGGAAAAACTATGGCTAATGGCATCAAAAGGCGACATCCCCGCAAGCCAATAAGAAAAAGCGCAAAGCAGGGTTAATGAAGCATAAATGATCCATAAGGTTTTGGCGGTTTCGGTGATACGCGGGCGCATTTTGTTCTCTTTTAACGGACCGGAAATTTCCGCGCGATAAAGCGACATTCCGCCGATCCCTAACAATGGGATAATCGCCACCGCCAATACGATGATCCCCATGCCGCCGAGCCATTGCAATAACTGCCGATAAAATAAAATCGCTTTTGGCAAGTTGTCTAAACCGACAATGGTAGTCGCGCCCGTCGTGGTTAAACCGGAGAAGGATTCAAAAAATGCGGAAGAAACGGTTAAATCGGGGTCTTCAAATAACATAAAAGGAATTGCCCCAAGACTCCCCATAACTACCCAAAAGGCAACAACGATCAGAAATCCTTCGCGCGAACGTAATTCTTCCTTACGATGATGACAAGCCCACCACAGGATTACACCGGCAATGGCGCTCATCACAAAAGATTGGATGAAGGCTTTACCGCCACCGTCGCCGTATAATAATGCAACGAACGCCGGCAGCAACATGGTGCAGGAAAAGCACATTACTAAAATACCGACGATGCGTAAAATGGATAAAAAATGCACTAAAAAATCTCTCTATTTAATTTCGTTTAAAACCAGTTGCCCGGCAGACCGTTCTGTCAACGCTTGTTGGAAGCGCGCTAATTTATCAGGTCGAATCGCCAAACGCAAAGTGACCTCCGCCTGAAAATCCTGTGCTTGGATCAAAACAGCATATTGTTCGCACAACACTTGTATTCCATTAAGTTGCGCATAATCACAGTGTAGTTCGTAATGTAAATACGCGACTTTGCTTTCGGTTTCCAGTAATTTTAACGCCTGTTGAACGCCACCGCTATAAGCGCGTGCCAATCCGCCGGTGCCCAACAAAACACCGCCATAATAACGCACCACTACGGCACTGATTTCGCCCACCCCACTGCCCTGCAACGCGGCTAACATCGGCTTGCCCGCCGTACCGCTCGGCTCGCCGTCATCAGAAAAACCGAATTGCTGCGAATCGTTGGGTTTACCGGCGACCGTAGCCCAACACCAATGACGCGCATTCGGGTGTAACGCTTTAATTTTTGCCCAGAACATTTTCGCCTGTTCCAAACCTTCCGTATGCTGCAAATAAGTGATAAAACGGCTCTTTTTAATTTCTTCGCTAAAATCCACCGCACTTTTAGGAATTTGATATTCAATCATACGTTTAACGCATTTGAGGAATTTTGCTGATTTTGTATCATACTTTGTTGTATTATACCCGTAATTTTTCGTAATAAATAACAAAAATGGATAATATAAAAATCACTCAAACACTTGATACCATTGGTTTGCGTTGCCCCGAACCGGTCATGTTAATACGCAAACACATTCGCCATTTACAAGAAGGCGATGTGCTTTTGATGCTGGCGGACGATCCCGCAACCACCCGCGATATTCCGAGTTTCTGCCAATTTATGGATCATACTTTGCTACATAGCGAAACCACTCAAATTCCCTACCGTTACTGGGTTAAAAAAGGGAAATCAGTTTAAATAGACAAAAAGTGAGGCATTTATGCTAAATCCGAAAAAAATAGAGCATGTTATACAACAAATTCAAGACAATCTTCCTAAAGGCATTAAAGACCTGGGGC
This sequence comes from Aggregatibacter actinomycetemcomitans, assembly GCA_017160915.1. GTDB lineage: Bacteria > Pseudomonadota > Gammaproteobacteria > Enterobacterales > Pasteurellaceae > Aggregatibacter > Aggregatibacter actinomycetemcomitans_B. The sequence continues at coordinate 27,549 of JACAWG010000079.1, read as the reverse complement.
AGGATGCGGAAGCCAAAATCAAACAGGTTTTACAAGCCCAATTATCCAAACTGGATATTGTGACCCGCGAAGAATTTGATGTACAAACACAAGTGTTAATGCGTACCCGTGAAAAATTAAGCGAACTTGAAAAACGCGTGGAAGAACTCTCTGCCGGAAAAACGGAATAAATTTCGACCGCACTTTTGCTTAACGCGCCCATTAAAATGAGGAAATAGGTATGTCAGCATTCCAATATTTACAAGAAAAACGTAAGAAATTGAATCTCAAAGTAAATGATGTTTGCCAAAGAGCGAATATTACCCGTGCTTATTTCAATCAATTAGTCAGCGGAAAAATTAAAAATCCGAGTGCGACAAAACTGACTGCGCTGCATCGTGTGCTACAAATTAATGCACCGAATAATAAAAAAGTCGGTGTGATTTTCGGTAAATTTTATCCGGTTCACACCGGGCACATCAATATGATCTATGAAGCCTTCAGTAAAGTGGATGAAGTGCATGTGATTGTTTGTAGCGATACGGAGCGGGATTTAAAGCTGTTTTACGACAGTAAAATGAAGCGTATGCCCACCGTACAAGATCGTTTGCGTTGGATGCAGCAAATTTTTAAATATCAGAAAAATCAAATCTTTATCCATCATTTAATTGAAGACGGCTTGCCTAACTATCCGAACGGCTGGCAAGCATGGGCAGAGCGGGTCAAAGACTTATTTAAAGAAAAAGGGTTTACCCCAAGTATCGTATTCAGCAGCGAAATTCAAGACAAAGCGCCTTATGAAAAATATCTCAATCTGGATGTGTCTTTAGTCGATCCCGAACGTGCGTTTTTTAACGTGTCCGCCACAAAAATTCGTAACGAGCCGTTCCATTATTGGAAGTTTATCCCGAAAGAAGTACGTCCGTTTTTCGCCAAAACCATCGCCATCTTAGGTGGCGAGAGCAGCGGTAAAACCGTATTGGTGAACAAATTGGCGACGGTCTTCAACACCACTTCCGCTTGGGAATACGGACGTGAATTCGTCTTTGAAAAACTGGGCGGTGACGAACAGGCGATGCAATATTCCGACTACCCGCAAATGGCACTAGGGCATCAGCGTTACATCGATTATGCCGTGCGACACGCCCACAAAGTCGCCATTATTGATACGGATTTCATCACCACACAGGCATTTTGTATTCAATATGAAGGCAAAGCACACCCGTTTTTGGATTCCATGATTAAAGAATATCCTTTTGATGTCACCATTTTGTTAAACAATAACACACAATGGGTTGATGACGGTTTGCGCAGCCTGGGCAATCAAAAACAGCGACAACGCTTCCAACAGTTACTCAAAAAATTGTTAGATAAATACAATGTCCCATACATTGAAATAGAATCGCCGAGTTATTTGGAACGCTATAATCAGGTAAAAGAAATTGTGGAAAAAATCCTCAACGAAGAAGAACTGCCTGAATTAAGCAGCGATCACGGCAATTCTATTTTTTAACTTCAGGCGATAACTATGCTTTTATTTGCAGGCGACCCGCACGGGAGTTTTGATCATCTTTACCCTTTTCTGAAAGAACGCCGGGATGTGGCACTCATCATCCTGGGCGATTTACAACTCACCAATCCCGAGCCTTTAGAAAAATTGGCGCAATACGCGGATATTTGGTTTATTCACGGCAATCACGACAGCAAAACCGTAGCGGCATTTGAGTCCATTTGGGGGACAGAATGGAAAACGCGCAATTTACATGGACGCGTGCAACAAATTCAGAATAAAAGAATTGCCGGTCTGGGCGGGGTATTTCGCGGACAAATCTGGATGCCGCCGAATAAGCCGTTATTTTTTGATCCGATCCATTATTGCCAATATTGCCCGCAGGAAAAAATCTGGCGTGGTGGTGTTCCTTTGCGTCACCGCACGTCCATCTTTCCCTCCGATATTGAAATTTTCGAGCAACAACAAGCTGATATTTTAATTTGTCATGAAGCGCCGAAACCGCACCCTTCCGGCTTTGATGTTATCAATCAACTGGCAAAAAAATTAGGTGTAACACAAATTTATCATGGACATCACCACGAAAATTTTGATTACCGCACCTTACCGCAACAGAATTACCAAATTATTAACGTGGGATTTCGCAGCCTGTGCGATGAAGCGGGAAATTATCTTTATATCGGCGTTGATGACAGAGAATAATAAAATTCATTTTCCATTAAAAAAACGTTCTCAAAAAAGACCGCACTTTCTAACAAAATCGGCGCATTAGCGCTTAATCTCCAACGATTTTATGCGATAATACCGACCCACTTTATTTAGGATGAATGTATGTTATTAAAAAATAAAACCTTCGGCAGCGCTTTAATTATCGCCGGAACCGCCATTGGCGCCGGAATGCTCGCCATGCCGCTAACCTCCGCCGGCATGGGATTCGCCTTTACTGCCGCACTTCTTATCGGACTTTGGTTGCTCCTCGCTTACAGCGGACTGCTCTTCGTTGAAGTTTATCAAACCGCCAAACGCAAAGATGACGGCGTGGCAACCCTGGCGGAAAAATATTTCGGTATTCCCGGACGTATTATTTCAACACTCTCGCTTTTCATTTTGCTATACGCCTTATCTGCCGCTTACATGACCGGCGGCGGCACTTTACTTGCCAACGCCCTGCCGAAAGATTTCTTAGGCTCCGCCGATAGCACATTAAAAATTTCTATTTTAATTTTCACCTTTATTTTAGGTGCTTTCGTGGTTATCGGTACCAAAGGCGTGGACGGCATTACGCGCGTCTTATTTTCAGGCAAAATCATCGTCTTCATTCTTGTACTTGCCATGATGTTACCTAAGGTCATCGGCGAGAATTTAATGGCGATGCCTTTAGACTATGCCCTCATTCTCTCCGCAGGTCCGATTTTCTTTACCTCATTTGGCTTTCATGTGGTGATGGGCAGCATTAATAATTACCTGGAAGGCGATGTAAAACGCTTCCGTTCCGCCATTATTATCGGCACCGCCATTCCGCTCATCGCCTATTTATTGTGGCAACTCGCCACGCACGGCATATTAAGCCAAAACGAATTTGTCGCCGTACTCAAAGATGATCCGACATTAACCGGCTTGATTAACGCTACTAAAACCCTACAAGACACCACCTTACTAAGCCAAGTTTTACCGATATTCTACTCACTTGCGCTTATCACCTCATTCTTAGGCGTCGCACTGGGTTTATTTGAAGGGCTAAACGATTTATTCAAACGCACTAAAATGCCGGCAAACCGCGTAAGTTTAACCATCGCGACATTCATTCCGCCGTTAATTTTCGCCTTGTTCTATCCGAATGGTTTCCTCGCCGCACTCGGCTATGCGGGATTATTATGTGCCTTTTATTGCTTAATCCTGCCTATCGGTCTGGCATGGCGTGCAAGAAAACAATACCGAGATCTCCCTTACCGTGTTGCCGGCGGGAACCTCATGTTGGTCGTCGCATTAATTATCGGCATCATCATTATCATCATCCCATTCCTCACCGAAGCCGGCATCTTACCGAGGGTTGTTGGGTAGAAGCGGAAAATTGCAGTTTAATCTGTACCTAAGTTGAACATAGAAAAACTCAAGGTACAGATTTTTTTATGATTAAATATGTGAAATATCGTATATCAATCTTATTATAAGTAAAGTAAACAAATACAAGCAGTTAAATCTCATAAACAAGCTGTAACAATCTTTGTTTACCTACTGCTGAATTAAGGTAAAACACCTTGTACAAAAAATCATAAAACAAAAAGGCTGAATAAAATTTATTCAGCCTTTTTAATTTAATAGTTAACTAGTTTTTTATTCCGCTGTAGCTTCTTCACTTGAAACTTCTGGACGATCTACTAACTCAATGTAAGCCATTGGAGCATTATCGCCGACACGGAAACCACATTTAAGGATGCGGGTGTAACCACCAGCACGTTGTGCAAAACGTGGACCTAATTCATTAAATAATTTAGCAACAGTTTCTGTGTTGCGTGTACGAGCAAAAGCTAAGCGGCGATTTGCCACACTATCCACTTTTGCTAAAGTAATTAACGGCTCAACTACTCGACGTAATTCTTTTGCTTTAGGCAAAGTTGTTTTAATGATCTCGTGACCAATTAAAGAACTTGCCATATTACGGAACATCGCTTGGCGATGACTGCTATTACGGTTTAGTTGACGACCACTCTTACGATGGCGCATAACCTTATCCTTCTCAGAAAAATCTTTAACCTACGACTAAACTAGTCTTCAGCAATACTTGCTGGTGGCCAATTTTCAAGGCGCATACCTAGTGATAAGCCTCTTGAAGCGAGTACATCCTTAATCTCAGTAAGCGATTTCTTACCTAAATTAGGCGTTTTAAGTAACTCAACTTCTGTACGTTGAACTAAATCACCGATATAGTGAATTGTTTCTGCTTTCAAACAGTTAGCAGAACGAACTGTCAACTCTAAATCATCTACAGGACGAAGAAGGATCGGATCAAATTCCGGCTTCTCTTCCTTAACTTCAGGTTGACGAACATCACGCAAATCAACGAATGCATCGAGTTGCTCTGCTAAAATTGTTGCTGCCCGACGAATAGCCTCTTCCGGATCAATAGTGCCGTTTGTTTCTAGCTCAATAACCAATTTGTCTAAATCGGTACGTTGTTCAACACGCGCCGCTTCAACATTGTAAGCAATACGCTCAATTGGGCTATAACAGGCATCTACTAATAAACGACCAATAGGACGCTCTTCATCTTGAATTTGAGCACGAGCTGATGCCGGTACATATCCTCTACCACGTTGAACACGAATTCGCATATTAATAGAGGCGTTTTCGTCAGTTAAGTGGCAGATTACATGCTCCGGATTGATAATTTCAACATCACCATCGTGGGTAATATCTGCAGCAACAACAGGGCCAATTCCAGACTTGCTAAGTGTAAGAAGAACATCATCCTTATTCTGCACTTTTACAGCCAAACCTTTTAGGTTTAAAAGTACTTCTAGAATATCTTCTTGAACACCCTCTTTACTACTATATTCATGCAACACACCGTCAATCTCTACCTCAGTAACAGCACAACCTGGCATTGAAGATAAAAGAATTCGACGCAATGCATTTCCTAGAGTATGACCGAAACCACGCTCTAATGGCTCTAAGATCACCTTAGCTTGTGTGGAGCTAATTTGTTCAATATCAACTAAGCGTGGCTTTAAAAATTCTGTAACAGAACCCTGCATTTTATCCTCTCTTTGCTTCTAAGCTCTATTATTTAGAATAAAGCTCAACGATCAGATGTTCGTTAATGTCTGCTGATAAATCAGAACGTTCAGGAACACGTTTGAATACACCTTCCATTTTAGCAGCATCAACTTCTAACCATGTTGGTTTTTCTTTTTGTTCTGCCAACTCTAATGATGCTTTAATACGTGCTTGTTTTTTAGACTTTTCACGAACAGCAACTACATCATCAACTGAAACCTGGAAAGATGGAATGTTTACCACACGACCATTAACAACAATCGCTTTATGACTTACCAATTGGCGAGCCTCTGCACGAGTGGCTGCGAATCCCATACGATAAACTACATTATCCAATCGACCTTCAAGCAACACTAGTAGGTTTTCACCTGTGTTACCTTTTAAGCGGTTTGCTTCTTTGTAGTAATTACGGAATTGGCGTTCCAAAATACCGTACATACGGCGAACTTTTTGTTTCTCACGTAACTGACTACCATAGTCAGATAAACGTGGCTTACGAGCGCCATGTTGACCAGGCGCGGTATCAATTTTACATTTTGAATCAATCGCACGAACGCCTGATTTAAGAAATAAATCAGTGCCTTCACGGCGGCTTAGCTTGAGTTTAGGACCCAAATATCTTGCCATTTTCTTTCTCCAACTATCCTATAACGCCATTAAACACGACGTTTTTTCGGTGGACGACAACCGTTATGAGGAATCGGAGTCACATCAGTAATATTCGTAATGCGAAAACCTGCTGCATTTAATGCACGAATAGTTGACTCTCGACCAGGACCTGGTCCTTTTACCATAACTTCCAAGTTCTTTAAGCCGAATTCTTTTACAATTTCAGCACAACGCTCTGCCGCAACCTGTGCAGCGAACGGGGTAGATTTACGAGAACCACGGAAACCCGAACCACCAGCAGTAGCCCAAGCTAATGCATTACCTTGGCGGTCAGTTATAGTAACGATTGTATTATTGAAAGATGCGTGAATGTGTGCAACGCCATCTACAACTTGTTTTTTCACACGTTTACGTGCACGAACTGGTGTTTTTGCCATCTTAATTTACCCCGACTATTTTTTGATCGGCTTACGAGGACCCTTACGGGTACGCGCATTAGTTTTAGTACGTTGACCACGTACCGGTAAACTACGACGATGACGTAAACCACGATAACAACCTAAATCTAATAGGCGTTTAATGTTAAGTGTTACTTCACGACGTAAATCCCCTTCAACGGTAAATTTACCAACTTCGTCACGCAGTTTGTCAATCTGCTCTTCAGACAATTCGCTGATCTTAACATCTTCAGCAATACCCGCTGCAGCACAAATGCTTTTTGAGCGAGTTTTACCGATACCGTAAATTGCAGTTAAAGCGATTACAGCGTGTTTATGATCAGGAATGTTAATGCCTGCAATACGGGCCACTATGCACTCCTATTGTTTATTGATGAGTTGACACTCTGATCTTGAAAAGCCCGTTTTCAGGATACTCAAACAGAGTGTCAAGGAAATAAATGAGCTGAGTAGTATATCCACCCAACCTGTTCTTTGCAAGAAAAATATCAATTAACCTTGACGTTGTTTATGCTTAGGATCGCTACAAAGTACACGAACAACACCTTCGCGTTTAACAATCTTACAGTTACGACATAATTTCTTAACGGAAGCACGAACTTTCATTGCTTATCCCTTTTATATAATCGGACTATTGTCCAAAACCTTTAAGGTTTGCTTTTTTCAGCGCAGATTCATATCTTGTAGACATCAAATGACTTTGAATCTGAACGATGAAATCCATAATTACCACCACAACAATTAACAAGGAAGTACCACCAAAATAAAATTGCACATTCCAAGCAGATGTCATGATATAAGGGACCAAACAAACAAATGTAACATAGAGACCACCAATGAGGGTCAGTCTAGTCATAATCTTATCGATATATCGAGATGTTTGTTCCCCTGGTCTAATTCCAGGTATAAATGCACCTGATTTTTTCAAGTTATCTGCCGTATCTCTAGGGTTATATTGCATAGCAGTATAGAAAAAACTAAAGAAGATAATAGCACTAGCATAAACGACTAAGTATAAAGGCTGTCCCGGATGCAATAACATTGATAAATCAGTTAACCATTCCAAACTGGACCCCTGCCCAACCCATTGAGTTAGTGTTGCAGGAAAAAGAATTATACTTGACGCAAAAATCGCCGGGATAACTCCCGCCATATTCACTTTTAGCGGAAGATGGGTAGAGTGTCCCCCCAGGATTTGTCTGCCTTGTTGACGTTTAGCATATTCAACTTTTATTCTTCTTTGCCCTCTTTCTACAAAAACAACAAAGTAAGTAACCGCCAAAACAATAACAGCAATTAATAGAAGAACAAGAAGATGCATTTGACCGAGACGAGCTTGCTCAATCGTTTGACCTATAGCTGCAGGTAACCCCGCTACGATACCGGCAAAAATAATTAAAGAAATACCATTACCAATACCACGCTCTGTAATTTGCTCACCTAACCACATCAAGAACATAGTTCCTGTAACCAAGCTAATTACCGCCGTAAAATAAAATCCAAATCCCAAATTAGGGACCAGACCTGGTAACATATTAGGTAAGCCGGTTGAGATACCTACCGCTTGTAAAGTAGCAAGTACAACCGTTGAATATCGAGTGTATTTACTAATTTTGCGGCGACCTGACTCACCCTCTTTTCTTAACTCTGCGAGTGCCGGATGAACCGAAGCTAGCAATTGGATAATAATCGATGCCGAAATATAAGGCATAATACCAAGAGCAAAAATTGAAGCGCGGCTCAAGGCACCACCAGAGAACATGTTAAACATATCAATAATGGTGCCTTTTTGTTGTTCAATCAACTGAGCTAATACAGCTGCATCTATACCAGGAACCGGAATGAATGAACCAATTCGGAAAACAATAAGCGCCCCTAAAACAAATAATAATCTGCTCTTCAGTTCACTTGTACCGCCTTGAGTACTTCTTGTTTGATAGCCTGGTTGTTTAGCCATTAATTATTCCTCGATTGAACCGCCAACAGCTTCAATAGCTGCTTTGGCGCCTTTAGTAACACGCAACCCACGAATAACTAATTTGGTTTTAATTTCACCCGCTAAAATTACTTTAGCAAACTGAATGTCCTTAGTTAAAATATTGGCAGCTTTTAATGTTTCTAAAGTCACAATACCATTTTCAATTTTATTCAGATCATCTAGACGGACTTCTGCTGTTACTGCAGATTTCATAGAAGTAAAACCAAACTTAGGTAAACGACGATATAAAGGCATCTGACCACCTTCGAAACCACGACGAACACCGCCGCCGCTACGGGATTTTTGACCTTTATGACCACGTCCACCGGTTTTACCTAAACCTGAACCAATACCACGACCAAGACGTTTAGCACTATGCTTAGCACCCTCAGCCGGAGATAGAGTATTTAAGCGCATCTATTACTCCTCCACTTTAACCATATATGAAACCTGGTTAATCATTCCTCGTACTGCCGGAGTATCAATTAACTCAACAGTATGATGCATATGGCGAAGACCAAGACCACGTAGTGTAGCTTTATGCTTCGGTAAACGAGCAATAGAACTACGAACTTGCGTTACTTTAATAGTTTTAGCCATTATCAATTACCCCAAAATTTCATCAACTGATTTACCACGTTTAGCAGCAACCATTTCTGGTGATTTCATATTTGCTAAAGCATCAATAGTTGCACGAACAACATTGATTGGATTAGTTGAACCATAAGCTTTTGACAATACGTTACGTACGCCAGCTACTTCCAATACAGCACGCATTGCACCACCTGCAATGATACCGGTACCCTCACTAGCAGGTTGCATAAACACTCGAGAACCTGTATGAGTACCCTTAATAGGATGCTGCAATGTACCTTCGCTTAAAGCCACATTGATCATATTACGACGCGCTTTCTCCATTGCTTTTTGAATAGCTGCAGGAACTTCACGCGCTTTGCCATATCCAAAACCAACGCGACCATTACCATCACCTACCACGGTTAACGCAGTAAAGCTCATGATACGACCACCTTTTACAGTTTTAGATACGCGGTTTACCGCAATTAGCTTCTCTTGCAGTTCACCAGCTTGTTTTTCGATGTTTGACATCTCAAATTACCTCAATTAGAACTGTAGACCAGCTTCACGAGCAGCATCCGCTAAAGATTGGATACGGCCATGATATTTAAAACCGGAACGGTCAAAAGCTACATCTTTGACACCTTTTGCTAATGCTCTCTCTGCAACAATTTTACCTACAACCGCTGCTGCATCTTTATTTCCGGTATATTTCACTTGCTCACTAATTGCCTTCTCAACAGTAGAAGCAGCGGCAAGCACTTCTGAACCGTTTGGTGCGATAACTTGAGCGTAAATATGACGCGGAGTACGGTGAACAACTAAACGCGTTACACCTTGCTCTCTCATCATATGACGCGCACGAGCCGCACGACGGATACGAGCTGATTTCTTATCCATAGTGTTACCTTAATTATTTCTTCTTAGCTTCTTTAATACGCACCACTTCATCAGCGTAACGTACCCCTTTACCTTTATACGGTTCAGGACGACGATAAGCACGAATATCTGCGGCAACTTGACCGATTAACTGTTTATCTGAACCTTTCAAAACAATTTCAGTTTGAGAAGGGCATTCAGCAGTAATCCCCGCAGGTAAAACATGCTCAACAGGGTGAGAAAATCCAAGACTTAAAGCAACAGCATTTCCTTTAATTTGAGCTCTATAACCTACACCTACTAATTGTAGTTTTCTTGTAAATCCTTCAGTAACACCGATAACCATAGAATTAACTAATGCTCTGGCAGTACCGGATTGAGCGTTACCACCTTCAACACCTTCACGTGGTGAGAATGTTAATTCATTATTTTCATGCTTAACTTCTACTGAATGATGAATAGAGCGTGACAACTCACCATTTTTACCTTTAATTGTTAGTAACTGTCCGTTAAGTTTTACCTCAACGCCGGCAGGAATACTAACAGGTGCTTTTGCAACACGAGACATTTTCCTACCTCTCTATTAAGCTACATAACAAATGATCTCACCGCCTAAACCAGCTTGACGAGCTGCACGGTCAGTCATTACACCTTTAGATGTAGATACCACAGCGATACCTAAGCCACCCATTACTTTTGGTAATTCGTCTTTACGTTTATAAATACGAAGACCTGGGCGACTTACGCGCTGGATACTTTCTACAACCGGTTTACCTTGGAAATATTTTAACGTAATTTCCAATTCAGGTTTTACACCTTCAACTACTTTAACGCTTTCGATATAACCTTCGCTAGCTAATACATTGGCAATTGCAACTTTTAGCTTGGATGAAGGCATACTGATCGCAACTTTATTCGCAGCTTGACCGTTACGAATGCGGGTCAACATATCTGCGATAGGATCTTGCATACTCATTGTGCTTTTACTCCGATTCCAAATTAAAGTGGCATATTACCAACTAGCTTTCTTAAGACCCGGGATCTCGCCACGCATAGCAGCTTCACGAACCTTAATACGGCTTAAACCAAACTTACGAAGAACGCCGTGAGGACGTCCGGTTTGACGGCAACGGTTACGTTGACGACTAGGGCTAGAATCACGTGGTAAAGTTTGCAACTTCAACACCGCATTCCAACGGTCTTCGTCAGAGGCATTAATGTCAGAAATAATTTTTTTCAACTCTACACGTTTAGCATAGAATTTTTCAGCCAATTTCACGCGTTTTACATCGCGTGCTTTCATTGATTGTTTAGCCATTTGTAACCTGCCTTACTTACGGAATGGGAAATTAAAGGCAGCCAATAGTGCTCGACCTTCTTCATCATTCTTAGCTGTGGTGGTAATAGTAATATCTAAACCACGTACACGATCTACTTTATCGTAGTCGATTTCAGGGAAGATGATTTGCTCACGCACACCCATACTGTAATTTCCACGACCATCAAATGATTTCGCGCTTAAACCGCGGAAGTCACGAATACGTGGAACAGCAATTGTAATTAAACGTTCTAAGAACTCCCACATACGTTCACCACGTAGTGTTACTTTACAACCGATTGGATATCCCTGACGGATTTTAAAGCCTGCAACAGATTTACGGGCTTTAGTAATCAAAGGTTTTTGACCGCTAATTGCTGCCAGATCCGCTACCGCATTATCCAGCAATTTTTTATCGGTCAATGCTTCACCCACACCCATATTTAGGGTTATCTTTTCGATTCGTGGGACTTGCATGACAGATGAGTAGTTGAATTTCGTTTTCAATTCATTTACTACTTGATCTCTGTAGTAATCATGCAGTTTCGCCATCGCATTACTCCAGTTTATTAAATAATTTCATTATTAGATTTGAAGAAACGTACTTTTTTGCCGTCTTCGAATCTAAAACCTACTCGGTCAGCTTTATTTGTTGTTGGATTAAAAATAGCAACATTTGATACATCAATCGCAGCTTCTTTCTTCACTAAACCACCCTCTTTACCTAATGCAGGTACCGGTTTTTCATGTTTAGTGATAATGTTTACGCCTTCAACAATCACTTTACCGTTAGATAACACTTTGGTTACCTTACCGCGCTTACCTTTGCTTTTGCCGGTAAGCACAATTACTTCATCATTTTGACGGATTTTTGCAGCCATTACATTCTCCTTACAGTACTTCTGGAGCTAAGGAAATGATCTTCATGAATTTCTCAGAACGAAGTTCACGAGTCACCGGTCCAAAAATACGAGTACCGATTGGTTGCTCGGTGTTATTATTTAAAATCACACAGGCATTACCATCGAAACGAATAACTGACCCATCTGGGCGACGAACACCCTTCTTGGTGCGCACAACAACTGCTTTTAATACATCACCTTTTTTTACTTTACCGCGTGGAATTGCTTCTTTCACGGTAATTTTGATAATGTCGCCAATAGCAGCATAACGACGGTGCGATCCACCTAGAACCTTGATACACATTACGCTACGAGCCCCTGAGTTATCAGCAACATCCAGCATAGTCTGTTCTTGGATCATATTAGTGCTCCGTTAAATTAAAAAACCACCCTTGCGGGACGAACCTACCCATAATGGATAGGGTGCGGATTCTAGCACAAAAAACATAACGAAAGCAATAAGCTTTTAAATAACTTATACGCTTTCATGAAAGGAATGAATTTGGGACGTAAACAACAAAAAGTGCGGTCGAATTTCCAGATGTTTTTTAGCTATGAATCAAAAGAAATAAAAAAGCCAATGATAAACATCATCGGCTTTTATTTATCGTTAATTAAGCAATTACTGCTTTCTCAACTACACGAACTAAAGTCCATGATTTAGTTTTAGAAATCGGACGACATTCGCGAACTTCTACTAAATCACCTAATTTAGCTTCGTTGTTTTCATCGTGCACATGTAGTTTGGTTGTGCGACGGATAAACTTACCATAAAGTGGGTGTTTAACCTTGCGTTCAATAGCAACAACGAAAGATTTCTCCATCTTGTCACTTACTACACGACCTTGCACGCTACGAATTTTATCAGTCATTACTCACCCGCCTTTTCGGTTAGAACAGTTTTAATTTGTGCAATACTACGACGCACTTGTTTTAACTGATGGGTTTGTTGAAGCTGACTGGTGGCTGCCTGCATACGCAACTTGAATTGCTCACCTAACAAGTTAACCAATTCAGCATTCAGCTCTTCAACACTTTTTGTACGTAGTTCTTGAGCTTTCATTACATCACCGTCTTAGTTACGAAAGTGGTCTTAACCGGCAATTTAGCAGCTGCTAATGCAAATGCCTCTCTTGCGATCTCTTCAGACACACCATCCATTTCATAGAGAACTTTACCCGGTTGGATTAAGGCTACCCAGTACTCAACGTTACCTTTACCTTTACCCATACGGACTTCTAGTGGTTTTTCAGTAATTGGTTTATCCGGGAATACACGAATCCAGATCTTACCTTGACGTTTTACTGCACGAGTCATAGCACGACGAGCGGCCTCAATTTGACGTGCAGTTAAACGACCACGACCAACTGCTTTTAAACCGAAAGTACCGAAGCTAACTTCTGTACCGCCCGCGATACCACGGTTACGGCCTTTGTGAACTTTACGGAATTTTGTACGTTTTGGTTGCAACATTTAGCGATTCTCCTTACTTACGACCTTTACCGCGCGGAGCCTTTTTAGGCTTGTCGGTAGGTTGTTGTTCCGGTTGCGCTAGCGCAGCCATTCCACCAAGAATCTCACCTTTGAAGATCCATACTTTAACGCCGATTACGCCGTATGTTGTATGTGCTTCAGCAGTGTTATAGTCGATGTCCGCACGCAATGTATGTAGAGGTACACGACCTTCACGATACCATTCAGAACGGGCAATTTCTGCACCGCCTAAACGACCGCTAACTTCAACTTTGATACCTTTAGCGCCTAAACGCATTGCATTTTGTACCGCTTTTTTCATAGCACGACGGAACATTACACGACGTTCTAATTGTGAAGCGATGCTGTCTGCAACTAATTTCGCATCTAATTCAGGTTTTTTCACTTCAGCGATATTGATTTGTGCAGGAACGCCGGCAATTTTTGCTACTGCATTACGCAATTTTTCAACATCTTCGCCTTTCTTACCAATTACGATACCCGGGCGGGCTGTGTGAATAGTAACACGAATACTTTTCGCAGGACGTTCAATAGTGATACGTGAAACTGAAGCATTCGCTAATTCTTTATTTAAGAATTGACGTACTTTGAAATCGCCTTCAAGATTATCGGCGAAGTCTTGTGTATTCGCAAACCAAGTAGAGCTCCAAGGTTTTACAATACCTAGGCGAATACCATGTGGATGTACTTTTTGACCCATTGTTATTCCTCTACGATTAACGATCTGACACAACCACAGTAATGTGGCTTGTACGTTTTAAAATACGATCTGCACGACCTTTAGCACGTGGCATAACACGTTTCATGCTTGGACCTTCATCTACGAAAATCTTCGCAACTTTAAGATCATCGATATCTGCACCGTCATTGTGCTCGGCATTTGCAATAGCTGACTCTAGAACTTTCTTCACTAAAGCAGATGCTTTTTTGTTAGTGTAAGTAAGAATTTCTAATGCTTGAGCAACTTTCTTACCACGGATTAAATCCGCAACTAAGCGAGCTTTTTGCGCTGAAGTGCGAGCGTAACGATGTTTTGCAATTGTTTCCATCTTTTACCCCTTACTTCTTAGCTTTCTTGTCCGCAGCGTGACCGCGGTAAGTACGAGTCGGTGCAAATTCGCCTAATTTATGACCGATCATTTCATCAGAAACATAAACAGGAACATGCTGACGACCATTATGGACTGCGATGGTCAATCCGATCATTGATGGAATGATCATTGAACGACGGGACCAGGTTTTAATTGGTTTTTTATCCCCGCTTTCCACCGCCTTCTCTACCTTCTTCAACAAGTGTAGGTCAAGGAAAGGACCTTTCTTGAGAGAACGTGGCATGGCTTATCCTCTTATTAATTTAAATTATTTACCACGACGACGTACGATATATTTATCGGTACGTTTGTTATGGCGAGTTTTCTTACCTTTAGTTTGAACGCCCCAAGGTGTTACCGGGTGTTTACCAAAGTTACGACCTTCACCACCACCATGTGGGTGATCTACCGGGTTCATTGCAGTACCACGAACTGTAGGACGTACGCCTCTCCAGCGGTTAGCACCTGCTTTACCCAATACGCGAAGCATATGCTCTGAGTTACCTACTTCACCGATGGTTGCAGAACACTCAGCTAATACTTTACGCATTTCGCCGGAGCGAAGACGCAAAGTAACGTAATTACCTTCACGGGCGATGATCTGTACATAGCTACCTGCAGAACGGGCAATTTGACCGCCTTTACCAGGTTTTAATTCAACGTTATGTACGGTAGAACCAACCGGGATATTACGCATTGGTAAAGCATTACCAACTTTAATTGGCGCATGTGCACCCGCTTGGATTTGATCACCTGCAGCCAAACCTTTAGGTGCTAGGATATAACGACGTTCACCGTCTTTATAAAGCACTAAAGCGATATTTGCAGAACGATTCGGATCGTATTCTAAACGCTCAACAACACCAGGAATGTCTAATTTATTACGTTTGAAATCAATTAAACGATAGTGTTGTTTATGACCGCCACCGATGTGACGAGTAGTAATACGACCATAGTTGTTACGACCACCGGTTTTAGATTTAGTATCTAAAAGCGCAGCAAAAGGTTTACCTTTGTGCAATTCAGGGTTAACAACTTTAACAACATGACGACGACCAGCGGAGGTCGGCTTACATTTAACGATAGCCATTATCTTCTACTCCTCCGTAATTACTCTGCCGCACCTTCAACGAAGTCCAAAGATTGTCCTTCTTGAAGTGTAACATAAGCTTTTTTCCAGTCACTGCGACGTCCGATCTTAGCACCACGGCGTTTAGTTTTACCTTTCACCACAACGGTACGAACAGAATCCACTTTCACTTCAAAAAGTTGCTCTACTGCATTAGTAATTTCTACTTTATTTGCATCTAAAGCCACTTTGAAAACGATAGTGTTTGACTTCTCAGCGTTATTTGTTGCTTTCTCAGAGACATGCGGTGCTTTAAGCACTTTTAGCAAACGTTCTTGACTCATGCTAACATCTCCTCAATTTGCTTCACAGCATCCACAGTAACAACTACTTTATCGAAAGCAATTAAACTTACCGGATCAATACCTTGAGCATCACGAACATCAACTTTGTATAAGTTACGCGCTGCTAAGAATAGATTTTCATCCAAGCTTGCTGTGATGATTAACACATCTTCAAGTGCTAATTCTTTTAATTTTTGTACTAATACTTTGGTTTTTGGTGCATCAATTTCAAATTTATCAACAACAACTAAACGATCTTGACGAACAAGCTCGGAAAGAATGCTTTTGATTGCACCGCGGTACATTTTCTTGTTCACTTTTTGGCTGTGATCTTGTGGTTTCGCTGCGAAAGTGACACCACCGGAACGCCAGATTGGTGATTTAATATCACCTGAACGAGCGCGACCTGTACCTTTTTGACGCCAAGGTTTTTTACCTGAACCGGACACTTCAGCACGAGTTTTTTGTGCACGAGAACCTTGACGGGCACCTGCTGCATAAGCAACAACAACTTGGTGAATCAACGCTTCGTTAAACTCACGGCCGAAGGTAGTTTCAGAAACAGTGAGTGCGTTAGCACCTACAACTTGTAATTCCATCTCTATCTCCCAGACCTATGCTTTAACTGCCGGCTTAACGATAACATCACTACCGGTAGCACCAGGAACGGCGCCTTTCACTAATAGCAATTTACGCTCAGCATCTACACGAACAACTTCAAGTGATTGAACGGTTACACGTTCATTACCCAAGTGTCCTGCCATTTTTTTACCTTTAAACACACGACCCGGGGTTTGGTTTTGACCAATAGAACCAAGGACACGATGTGATAAAGAGTTACCATGAGTAGCATCTTGAGTACGGAAGTTCCAACGTTTAACACCACCTTGGAAACCTTTACCTTTAGACGTACCGGTAACATCGACTTTTTTAACATCTGCGAAGATGTCAACATTAATTTCTTGACCTAGAGTGAATTCTTCACCTTCGGTACGAAATTCCCATAAACCGCGACCGGCTTCAACACCGGCTTTCACGAAATGACCAGCTTCAGGCTTAGTCACACGGCTCGCTTTTTTAGAACCGGTTGTAACTTGAACTGCAGTATAGCCATCGTTTTCAAGAGTTTTAACTTGAGTTACGCGGTTGGCTTCGATTTCGATAACGGTAACCGGTACTGACACGCCGTCTTCATTGAAGATACGGGTCATACCGACTTTACGACCGACTAAACCAATCATTGTAATAACCTCTTAATTAACCTAGGCTGATCTGCACGTCAACGCCGGCAGCCAAGTCTAAACGCATTAATGCATCAACAGTTTTTTCTGTTGGCTCGACAATATCAACTAAACGTTTGTGAGTACGGATTTCATATTGGTCACGCGCATCTTTATTTACGTGTGGAGAAATCAATACTGTGAAACGCTCTTTACGAGTTGGTAAAGGAATCGGACCACGCACTTGTGCACCGGTACGTTTAGCTGTTTCAACGATCTCCGCCGTGGATTGATCGATCAAACGATGATCAAACGCTTTAAGACGGATACGGATTCTTTGGTTCTGCATGAGACCAGAGCTCCAATAAATTTAGCTAATAAAAAAACTAACACCATCACAATTCTTACATCAAAACAACAAGAAAAGGAGGTGCAAGCTACCTGTTATATAGCCCCCAAATCGGAGACATTGTTAGTATTACCTATTGTAATACCCGTTTAATAAATGATTACACTAAACGGCTTCTATAATTAAAGCCTGCGAATTGTACTAAAACCCACTTCACTTCGCAAGCTTTTTCTGTGTATTTAAACGGATAAAAGTGCGGTCATTTTGAAAAACGTTTTTTAAAATGACCGCACTTTTAGACCGACATCAAACTACAACGGCAATTCGGTGGTGGATTTGACGGTTTTTAACGACACCTCGGATTTGAGCGTTTTAATGCCAATCTCTTTGGTGAGGTATTTGGTTTTAATGGCATTAAACTCCTCCAAATCGGAAACCCACATTTTTAAAATGAAATCGTAACTGCCCGCCATAAGATGACATTCGGTAATTTGCGGGATTAATTTCACTTCAAAAATGAACCGCTCTTTGAGTTCCGGATCTTCTTCAAAAAACGTGCCTTGTACATAAACCAACAAATTGCAATTCAGTTTTTTGGGATGTAACAACGCGGCGTAACTATCAATAACACCGCTATCTTCCAACTGGTTCACCCGACGCAGACAGGCGGAATTGGATAAGCCGACTTCTTTGGCAAGCTCGTTATTTTGCAATCTTCCGTTGCGCTGCAATGCCTTAAGAATGCGTGTATCAATGTTATCAAACAGTTTCTTTCGCATAGAAAATCCTTTTATAAAAAAGAAAAAAGACCGACAGATTATAGCAAGACCACCCGTAAAAATCTGCGATACGGGTGGTCTTTTCGCGTACTGCGGTTAAACACTATACAAAGAAACCTGGATGACCAACAATGTCGCGCCGATCACCAACAAACAGCCAATCATCGGTAAGACAAACTTCACCCACTTGTTGAACGGAATATGCAACATTTGCAAGGTCACCAATACCAAGCCGGTCGGTGCCAAGAACAGCATAGCGTATTGCCCCCAGTTGTAGGCGGAAACCACGATGTCGCGCGGAATGCCTACGGCGTCGGCAAGCGGCGCCATAATCGGCATGGAAAGCACCGCCAAACCGGAGGAGGACGGCACAATCAATCCGAGGAAGACGAAAACGACCAACTGACCCAGGATAAAGATACTGCCCGGCATACCGCTCACCAGGTTAGACATATAATCCAGAATGGTGTCGGAAATCATGCCTTGCTCCAAGACGAGGTTTACCCCGCGCGCCAAGCCGATAATGAGCGACACGCCGACCAATTCCGATGCTCCTTCGGTGAAGGATTCCACAATGTCTTTTTCTTTCAAGCCACTGATAAACATAATGATAATGGTGATGGATAAGAAGGACGCCGCCATTTGTGGGAACCACCAGCCGCCCGCCATCACGCCCCAGATCATCATTGGGAACGCGATACAGAATAAAATCAGGATAAGTTTTCTTCTGAGGGTAAATTCCACCACCACGTTCGGATCAAAATTCTTCATATAACGATGACGAAATTCTTCTCTATCCTCATAAGTATATGAAAAACTCGGATCGGCTTTTACTTTTTTACAGTACCAATAGAGATAAGCAATAACACACGCCGAACCTAAAATTAAGCCAATGGTACGGAATCCGATACCTTCGGTAAATTGAATCCCGGCGGCGTTGGAGGCGATAACCACGGAGAACGGGTTAATGGTAGAGAACGCCGTCCCCATGGAGGCGGCTAAGAAAATTGCGCCGACGCAAACGATTGCATCATAACCTAAAGCTAAAAATACCGGCACCAGAATAGGATAAAACGCCACGGCCTCTTCTTCGATACCGCAAGTGGTACCGCCTAACACCATTAACACGGAAACGCTGAACACAATCATGAATTCGTTACCTTTGGTGCGCCGCGCCAACGCCATTAAGCCGGCATTAAAGGAGCCCGTTTTGTTAATGACCCCTATCATACCGCCCAGCACGAAAATAAAGACCATCACATCCACGGCTTCAATGGTCCCTTCCACCATGCTGATCGGAATATCCTTAATGCCTTTGTAATGCTGTTCGATTCGTTGGTAAGTGCCCGGAATGGCGATAGGTTTCTTAATGACGCCTTCGGTGAAATTGGAAAGTTTGATTTTGATATTGAGGTTATTTAATGTTTCTTCGGTGGCAGGATAGGTTTTATCTTGTTCGCCATACGTCTTCACCACAAACATTTTGTCGGTCATACTGTAAGTCAATTTAGAATATGATCCTGACGGAATAACCCAAGTGAGTCCCACGGCAAGGATGAGAATAAAGAATAAAATCGTAAATGCCGATGGGAAATTAAAGGTCTTTTTTTGAGTAGACGCTTCCATAACAGACTCCTCGTCAATACAACAGTTTTGTTTGGCAAGTTGGCATAACTTTCAAGCAGTTACGCCAACCGCGCATTTTACTTTGAACCGCTGAATTTCTCAAAGTGCTTTTATTATTATGAATAATAAGAAATTTCTTTCGCCTTATTGGTAATGCGTGTACCGGCTTTGCCTTTCACAATATCAACAATATCGGAAAGTGATCCGATGACTGCATCTTTTCCCGTATGACGCGCAAAATTTGCCGCTGCCTGCACTTTCGGTCCCATGGAACCGGCGGCGAAACCTAATTTTTCAATTTCATCAGGCGGTGCCAAAGCAATGGCTTTTTGTGTCGGCTTGCCCCAATCCACAAAGGCGGCAGACACATCGGTGGCAATAATGAACAAATCCGCGTCCAGATTTTCCGCCAACAATGCGGAACATAAATCTTTGTCAATAACGGCTTCAACCCCTTGCAGATTGTGTTGTTCATCGTAGTATGTCGGAATACCGCCGCCACCGGCGCAAATGACAATACTGCCTTTTTCCAGTAACCATTTCACCGGACGAATTTCAAAAATCCGTTTTGGTAACGGGCTTGGTACGACGCGACGGTATTTATCGCCGTCTTGCGCAATGGTCCAGTTTTTCTCTTTCGCCAGACGTTCCGCTTCTTCTTTGGAATACACCGGCCCGATTGGCTTGGTCGGATTCTTAAACGCCGGGTCGTTAATATCCACTTCCACTTGGGAAAGCAACGTGGCAAACGGCACTTCAAACGGCACCAAGTTACCCAATTCCTGTTGAATCATGTAACCGATCATGCCCACGGATTCCGCGCCCAACACATCTAACGGATAGGTCGGCACATCTTTATAAGCCGCCCCTTGCAACGCCAGCAAACCCACTTGTGGTCCATTCCCATGGGCAATCACCAATTCATTATTCGGATAAATTTTGGCGATTTGCTCACAAGCGATACGCACGTTTAATCGTTGATTTTCCGCCGTCAGCGGTTCACCGCGCCGTAACAGCGCATTACCGCCCAATGCAATGACGATTCTCATACGCACCTCCTAGATTAAGCTGGAGTAAAGTACGGCTTTGATAGTGTGCATACGGTTTTCCGCTTGTTCAAACGCCACGTTCATTGGTGATTCGAACACATCTTCGGTGACTTCAATACCGTTTGCCAGTTCCGGGTATTTTTCGGCGATTTGACGACCTACTTTGGTTTCGCTGTTGTGGAACGCCGGCAAGCAGTGCATGAATTTCACCCGCGGATTGCCGGTGCGTTTCATCAATTCCGGGGTCACTTGATACGGCAACAATAATTTAATCCGTTCGCCCCAGGTTTCTAACGGTTCACCCATGGAAACCCACACGTCGGTGTGCACAAAATCCACGCCTTTCACCGCTTTATCAATGTCGTCGGTGACGGTAATGCGCGCGCCGCTTTGTTTTGCAAAGCCTTCGCACATATCCACCAATTCGGCATCCGGCAATAAGGCTTTCGGTCCGCAAATGCGTACGTCCATGCCCAGTTTGGCGCCGATTAATAATAAGGAGTTCCCCATGTTATTGCGCGCATCGCCGATATACACATAGCTGATTTCACTCAACGGCTTATCGCAATTTTCAATCATGGTTAACACGTCCGCCAACATTTGGGTCGGGTGGAATTCATCGGTTAACCCGTTAAATACCGGCACGCCCGCATACGCCGCCAATTCATCGACGATTTCTTGTTTGAAACCGCGATATTCAATGGCGTCGTACATTCTGCCTAACACGCGGGCGGTGTCTTTCATGCTTTCTTTGTGCCCGATTTGGGAAGAGTTCGGATCGATGTAAGTGACTTGGGCGCCTTGGTCATAGGCGGCGACTTCAAAGGCACAACGGGTGCGGGTGGAGGTTTTTTCAAAAATTAACGCAATGTTTTTCCCTTTTAATTTTTGTTGTTCGGTTCCGGCATATTTCGCTCTTTTTAAGTCTCTGGATAAATCCAACAAATATTTAATTTCCCGTTCTGAGTGATTTACCAAACTTAATAAGTGTCTGTTTTTAAGATTGAAAGCCATAATAATCTCCTTATTTTATGTGAGTGATTGACTAACAAATTGATTATTCGACATACGACCTACTGCGGATTGCGAATGGTGGTATTCTAAAAGAAGCGACGAAAAATATAATTGCGAATTTTTTGCGTCAGTGTAAAGATTTTGAACTTATGTCTAACAAAGGCGAATTTATTGGTATAAAATTCGGTTTTACGCAGAAATTGATCATAAAACACCACAACATCCTAAAATTTCACGATAAAAATGAACGCTTTCATTACCTCATTCCGCCACTTCGTGCTAAAAGTGCGGTATGTTTTACACAAGAAATTACGCCAAAGCCACCGCCTCTCGCACAAAACCGTCGAATTCTCCTGCCTTATGATCGGCGCCGCCTTGGTTTCCCTGTTTTCCCTCGGTTTCGCCAAACTGGCGGATTTAGGCTTGGAATGGAACGCCTACTGGACACAACACTACCCCCACGCCGCCTGGATTATCATGCCCTGCGGGTTAGCCGCGCTGGCGTGGTTCGTGCTGAAATACACGCCCTATGTGGGCGGCAGCGGTATTCCGCAAGTGATCGCGTCTCTCAGCTTGCCCCATAACAGTAACAAAACCCGTTTAGTAGCATTTGCACAAACCTTATGGAAAATCCCCCTCACCTTTTTAGCCATGTTATTCGGTGCCTCCGTGGGGCGGGAAGGTCCGTCCGTACAGGTGGGCGCGGCGGTGATGTTATGGTGGGGCAACCTTTGTCGGCAATACGGCGTGGCATTCAAAGGGCTCAGCGCCAATGAGCTGATGGCAACGGGCGCGGCGGGCGGATTAGCAGCCGCCTTTAATGCACCGTTAGCCGGGGTGATTTTCGCCATTGAAGAACTTGGGCGAGGCGTATTGTTACGCTGGGAACGGCGCGTACTGCTGGGCGTATTGGCGGCGGGGTTCATCTTGGTCGCAATCGACGGCAACAACCCTTACTTTCCCAAATACCATGGCGTGACCGACATTCCTTATTTATATTTATGGGTCTTGTTATGCGGTGTGGTTTGCGGAGTGTTCGGCGGCATTTTCGCCCGCCTGCTTGCAAAAGGGGTTGGCGGCGTATTACCGAATTTATGTCGTGGCTGGGTGCGCAATCACCCTATTTATACGGCGTTCATTTTAGGCATAATATTGACCGCACTTGGCATCTACACCAACGGTCAAACCTACGGCACGGGTTATCATGTGGTCACGCAAGCGCTCGACGGGCAAGCCTTGCAAGGGGACATCGGCATCATGAAATTATTCGCCACCGTAGGCACTTACTGGACAGGCATCGCGGGCGGTATTTTCACGCCGTCCCTGACCATCGGCGCGGGGCTTGGCGTGCAAGTGGCGGCCTTCACCGACGGCTTAATTGACCAACGCCTGCTAGTGCTGTTGTGTATGGCGGCATTTCTGGCGGGCGCCACCCAATCGCCGGTGACCGCCAGTGTTATCGTGATGGAAATGACCGGTTGCCAGCCCGTGCTGATTTGGCTATTGATTTGCTGTCTGATTTCCTCCATTATTTCACGCCAATTTAATCCGAAGCCGTTTTATCATTTTGCGGCGGGGCGCTTCCGCCATCGGATTCAAGAAGAAATGCAACAAAACATGAAGGATAACCCGTAAAAATGCTTCAAAATCCACCGCACTTTTATCGCGGACGCTTCGCCGTGGCGCCCATGTTGGATTGGACCACGCGCCACTGCCGTTATTTTCACCGCCAATTTTCCCGCCACGCCCTGCTTTACACGGAAATGGTGACGACACAAGCCATCATTCACGCCAAATACGACCATCTGGATTTTGCTTCGGCGGAACAGCCTGTGGCGTTACAACTGGGCGGCAGCGACCCCGCCCAACTCAAACATTGCGCCCAACTGGCGGAACAACGGGGCTATCAGGAAATCAACCTGAACGTAGGCTGCCCGTCCGATCGCGTGCAAAACGGCATGTTCGGCGCCTGCTTAATGGCAAACGCGGCGCTGGTTGCCGAGTGCGTACAACAAATGCAAGAAGCGGTGCGTATTCCCGTAACGGTGAAAACCCGTATCGGCATTGATGATTTTGACAGCTATGATTTTCTTTGTAATTTCATCGAAACCGTGCAACAAGCGGGCTGCCAGGAATTTATCGTACACGCCCGTAAAGCCTGGCTTTCCGGCTTAAGCCCGAAACAAAACCGCGAGATTCCGCCACTGGATTACGAACGGGTGTATCAACTGAAACGGGATTTTCCGCATTTACTCATCAGCATTAACGGCGGTATTAAAACCCTTGACGAAATGCAACGGCATTTGCAACAGGTGGATGGCGTGATGGTGGGGCGCGAAGCCTATCAAAATCCGTCGTTGCTCGGCTACATCGATCAGGCGCTGTTTGATCCTGACGCGCCGATTGTCACCCCGCGCCAAGCGGTAGAAAAAATGTTCCCTTATATTGAACAACAGCTTAGCCAAGGCGTGTATCTCAATCACATCGTACGCCACATGCTCGGCGCTTTCCAACACTGCAAAGGCGCCCGCCAATGGCGCCGCCATTTAAGTGAAAACGCCTACAAAGCAGGCGCAGGCATCGAGGTGGTAGAAACCGCATTGGGGTTTGTGGAAGAAGCGTAAAAGTGCGGTCGTTTTGAAAAACGTTTTTTAAAATGACTGCACTTGGCAATGTTGATGTGGTAGGGAACGGGGATAAATCCTGTCCTTTCGATGTTGATAATTCGCTTTCTGTAGGGGCGGGTCCTGTGCCCGCCCGAATTTTTGATGGATATTCACGGGCGGGCACAGGACCCGCCCCTACGCAAAACCGACGATCGGCGGATTTCCCAACGCCCTTGTCGACGCGTATTTCCTAATCTCTCCCTTACTGGCGCGCGTCTCCCGACGCGTGTCTTATGCTTCCGTGGAATGGAATCGGTACGCGTCGGGAGACGCGCACCATCATATCAATATTCAAATAAAGTGCGGTCATTTTAAAAAACGTTTTTCAAAATGACCGCACTTTTCATTTCAGATTTTAAAGAATGTGCTGATATTGCTCCAGCATTTCTTTCGGCCAGACGCTGGATTGCACTTCGCCGATGTGTTTTTTGCGCAGCAGGAACATTGCCATGCGGGATTGACCGATACCGCCGCCGATGGTCAACGGCAGTTTGCCTTGCAGCAATTCTTGGTGCCA
The DNA here is from genome assembly GCA_017160915.1 of Aggregatibacter actinomycetemcomitans. GTDB lineage: Bacteria > Pseudomonadota > Gammaproteobacteria > Enterobacterales > Pasteurellaceae > Aggregatibacter > Aggregatibacter actinomycetemcomitans_B. The sequence continues at coordinate 2,345 of JACAWG010000079.1, read as the reverse complement.
ATCCATGGTTAAACGGTCTTCGTCGCCGGTTAAGCCCACTTGCAAACGTAATGCCGCTTCATCAACGCGAATGCCCATGGAAGAAAGCTCAAAGGCGGTGCCGAGTTGTTCATTCCACACCAAAATGTCGCCGTTTAACCCTTTGTAGCCGTTTTCCGATTCGGTGGTCCAGTCGTCGTAATCCGGTGCGCGACCATCGTGTGGTTTGCCGTCGGATAATTTGCCGCCGATACCGACTAAAAAGACGGCACCGTATTCTTTACAAATGGCGTTTTCACGCTCTTTGCCGCTGAGGTTCGGATAACGTTGCACCAAATCTTCGGTATGCACGAAAGTGATGTGTTTCGGCAAAATTGACGGGATGTCAAAGCGGGCTTCCACCGCCAATTCGGTGAGACGAATGGCACGATAAATGGCATTGACGGTTTCTTTTAAATAAGCAAAGTTGCGACGACCTTCCGGAATCACTTTTTCCCAGTCCCATTGATCCACATAAATCGAGTGCGTCGGGTCTAGAGAATCTTCATCGGGGCGCAAGGCTTTCATGTGTACGAACAAGCCTTCATTTTCTTTAAAATGGAAGCGGGCAAGGGTGTGGCGTTTCCATTTTGCCAAGGAATGCACCACTTCAAAAACCACGCCCGGAATTTGTTTGACGTGAACCTGTACCGCTTTTTCAATACCGGATAAGTTATCTTGCATACCATTACCCACTTGGCTTAAGATAGGTCCCTGAACTTCAATAATGCCAAGTTGTTCAATAAGATTTTGTGTGAATGTGTTTTTCACAAAGCTGATTTCTTGTTGCTGTAAAATAAATGTCTTTTTCATTGTTATACCCTATTCTTTCATTTAAAGTAACGGCGCTAATTTTGCATATTCCTCAAACTTAATGCAATATAATTCGATACAAACAAACAATAAACTGGTATTATTTAGATTAAATTCAATTTATTCTTTAATTTATTAAAATTTTTTTAAACAAGGAGTATGTTATGCACAATATTGATAATTTAGATCAGCAAATATTGCGCGTATTAACGCGGGATGCGCGCACGCCTTATGCGGAGATGGCGAAAAACTTCGGCGTAAGTCCCGGCACAATTCATGTGCGGGTGGAAAAAATGCGCCAGTCCGGTGTGATTGAAGGCACCAAAGTGCGCATTAACGAACGCAAGCTGGGTTACGATGTGTGCGGTTTTATCGGCATTATTCTAAAATCCGCCAAAGATTATGACAAAGTGATCAAAAAGCTGGAAACCATCGATGAAGTGGTGGAAGCGTATTACACCACCGGCAACTACTCCATTTTTATTAAAGTCATGACGCACACCATCGCCGAATTACATTTGGTGTTATCGGCAAAAATTCAGTTAATTGATGAAATTCAATCCACCGAAACCTTAATTTCCATGCAAAATCCGATTTTGCGTGACATCAAACCTTAAAAAGAACAATACCTTACATAAAAGGAGAAAATTATGTCAGACGTATTTCACCTCGGTTTAACCAAAGCCATGTTAGACGGCGCCAAATTAGCCATTGTGCCCGGCGCGCCGGAACGGGTTGAACGTATCGCCCGCTTATTGGATCGCCCGAAATTCCTTGCCGCCACCCGCGAGTTCACCTCTTGGCTCGGCTATATTGACGAACACGCCGTGGTGGTTTGCTCCACCGGCATCGGCGGGCCTTCCGTTTCTATTGCCGTGGAAGAATTGGCACAGCTGGGCGTGCGCACTTTCTTGCGTATCGGCACCACCGGCGCCATTCAACCGCATATTAACGTCGGCGATTTATTAATCACCACCGGCGCCGTACGTTTAGATGGCGCCAGCCGTCACTTTGCACCGCTGGAATATCCGGCCGTCGCCGACTTTGAATGCACCAATGCGTTGTATAAAGTGGCGACAGAAGACGCGGGCAACAATGTCCATGTAGGCATCACCGCCTCGTCAGACACTTTCTACCCGGGGCAAGAACGCTACGACACCTTTACCGGCAAAATCTATCGCCACTTCCAAGGTTCGCTCAAACAATGGCAGGAATTGCACGTGATGAATTATGAAATGGAATCCGCCACCTTGTTCACCATGTGTTCTGCGTTAGGTTTACGGGCGGGCATGATCGCCGGAGCCATTGTAAATCGCACCCAACAGGAAATTCCGAACGAAGCCACCATTAAATCCACCGAAGAAAAAGCCATTCATGCGGTGGTGAAAGCGGCGGGATTATTGGTTTAACGTCAATCCCAAGAAAGCCCAAAGAAAGCAAAAATGCAGCCGAGAATGGCTGCATTTTTTATGGCATAGTAGACAAAATAGTTGGTAAAAAGTGGGTTAAGACCT
>JACAWG010000078.1:37375-106583 GCA_017160915.1 Aggregatibacter actinomycetemcomitans | reverse complement strand
TGTCTAAAGAAAAATTTGAACGTACAAAACCGCACGTTAACGTGGGTACAATCGGCCACGTTGACCATGGTAAAACCACTTTAACAGCAGCTATCACTACCGTATTGGCAAAACACTACGGCGGTGCAGCACGTGCATTCGACCAAATCGATAACGCGCCTGAAGAAAAAGCGCGTGGTATCACCATCAACACTTCCCACGTTGAATATGACACCCCAACCCGTCACTACGCACACGTTGACTGTCCGGGACACGCCGACTATGTGAAAAACATGATTACCGGTGCGGCGCAAATGGACGGTGCTATCTTAGTAGTAGCGGCAACCGACGGTCCTATGCCACAAACTCGTGAGCACATCTTATTAGGTCGCCAAGTAGGTGTTCCTTACATCATCGTATTCTTAAACAAATGCGACATGGTAGATGACGAAGAGTTATTAGAATTAGTTGAAATGGAAGTTCGCGAACTTCTTTCTCAATATGACTTCCCGGGCGATGACACCCCAATCGTACGCGGTTCTGCATTAAAAGCCCTTGAAGGCGATGCTACATGGGAAGAAAAAATCCTTGAATTGGCAAGCCACTTAGATTCTTACATTCCTGAGCCTGAGCGTGCTATCGACCAACCGTTCCTTCTTCCAATTGAAGACGTGTTCTCTATCTCCGGTCGTGGTACCGTAGTAACAGGCCGTGTTGAACGCGGTATCATCCGTACCGGTGATGAAGTTGAAATCGTAGGTATCAAACCGACTGCGAAAACCACTGTAACCGGTGTTGAAATGTTCCGTAAATTACTTGACGAAGGTCGTGCAGGTGAAAACATCGGTGCATTATTGCGTGGTACTAAACGTGAAGAAATCGAACGTGGTCAAGTATTGGCGAAACCGGGTTCAATTACTCCGCACACTGACTTCGAATCTGAAGTGTACGTATTGTCCAAAGAAGAAGGTGGTCGTCATACTCCATTCTTCAAAGGTTACCGTCCACAATTCTATTTCCGTACAACTGACGTAACCGGTACTATCGAGTTACCTGAAGGCGTGGAAATGGTTATGCCTGGCGATAACATCAAAATGACCGTATCCCTAATCCACCCAATCGCGATGGACCAAGGTTTACGTTTCGCTATCCGTGAAGGTGGCCGTACAGTAGGCGCCGGCGTGGTAGCTAAAATTATCAAGTAATTGATAAGATAAACCAAAGTAAAACTGAAAAGGCGTATCGGAAGATACGCCTTTTTGTTTGGTGCTATTTCAATAAGCTATGGGTATTTATTAGAAAGTTGTAATCGAAAAACAATAAAAATTTGTAAAGTTACTTAAGTGATAGACAACGCCTGAAGGGGAAGTCCCATGAAAGCAGACATCTTATCCTACATCAATCACGAGATTAAACGACATAATATTCTAATCAATTATAAAAATAAGAATAAATTTTAGTTATATATGAAGGTGTATGCTAAAACGTTATTTCTGGATGCTTTTATTTTTTAATGTGCATTTTTACACAATATTTTCCCAAATTTTCGATCAAGATCACAAATTTAACATTAAAATAACAATAATTTCTTCACATAAATTTAACTTATGATATAAATAAGGTTATTAAAATAACAACCCAAAGGAACCAATATGACCAATATATCACAGAGACTTAAAGATGAATTCACAGAGCTTGTAGGTGAGGTAAGTATCAAGAACTTATTTACCGGGTATGGAATATTTCATTCGGGAATAATGTTTGCACTTCATCAGAATGACAGTATTTTCTTACGGGCTGAAGATGAACTTGTCCCTTATCTAGAAAGTCTAGGCGCTGTAGCCTATTCAATTAATCCTAACAACACAAATAAATTAGCACTTCATCGTTACTATCAACTTCCTCATTCCATTCGTAAAAATAAACCGCTGTTCGAAAAAACCGTCAAGTTAGCCATTCAACAAGCAAAATTGAAGAAGCTTTCTGAAGATCTGACGAAAAAAGAACGAATTAAAGAATTGGCTAATTTTTCTATTAAGCATGAAAGATTGCTTGCGAAAATTAATATTTATACAGTGACAGAGTTCCAATCAGTCGGAGCAATTCACAGCTATGTTAGATTAAAGAAACTGGGTGTTTCTGCCAATGTAGAATTGTTATGGACGTTATGCGCCGCATTGAAAAATAAACACGTTTCGTTGCTTACGGAAAAAGAAAAGTCGGCAATTTTGACTAAATTAAATGTTTTACTTGAAGCCAATGGTTTGCGGAAAGTAAGAGTTTAACAATAGTAAACCCAAAAAGCCTTGAGGCTCTCCCTCAAGGCTTTTTACTCTTTAAATAATCACCACGCCTGCGCAAACCAATCCGTTGTCAGGGTATCCGCATCAAACACTTGTCCCATCAATGGTGTGAGCGTATTTACGCCAAGTTCGCGGGCAATCGGCAGGCTTTCCAGTACGGGTTCGTTCCATTTATGTAACGCCAATGGATAAGCCGCCCAATGGATCGGCATGAAGCGCTTCGGTTTTAGCTTTGCAGCCAATTCGGCGGTTTGTTGCGGAAATAAATGGTTATTCGGCCAACGTTCGTTGTATTGCCCGTTTTCAATGAACGCAATGTCGAAACCGTTAAAGCGCTCGGCAATGGCATCAAAGTGTTTACCTTGTGATGAGTCCCCGTGGAAATAGAAGCTTTCCTCTTGATGTTGCAGCACAAAGCCCGCCCATAACGCCTTATTGTGATCAAATAATCCGCGCCCGGAATCATGTCGTGCCGGTAAAGCGGTATAATGCACGCCGTTACGTTCAACGCTTTGCCACCAATCCAACTCCGTAATGCGTTCCGGCGCCACACCCCATTTTTGCAGAATCACGCCTAAGCCAAGAGGCGTCACAAAATGGCTTTGCGTTTTTGCCAGTTTTTGTATGGTTTCCTGTTCCAAGTGATCATAATGGCTATGAGAAATTAACACCACATCAATAGGCGGTAAGTCCTCAACCCAAGCGGGCGGATCTTGAAAGCGATTCATCATTAAAGGCACCGGCGAAGCGCTTTTGCCAAATACCGGATCCGTAATAATGGTTTGCGAACCAATACGCATCATCAACGTAGAATGCCCGAACCAGATAAATCGGCTTTTTTCCGCCGGCGCCAAAAATCCATCCCAATCAGGTTTCAATACGGGCAATGGTTTTGGCGGATGAAGGGATTTTTCATCAAAAACCAACGTCCACATTGCGCGCGCAATATCAGACACCGCTTGCTGCGGTTCCGCATTAAAAAATGTTTGGGTTTTCGGATCATAATGATCACTTTTCGGATAAACAGGATAGCGATCCGGATACAGCCAATAACCGAGCAACGCGGCAACACCGGCGAAGGCAAAAAGTTTTTTCTTATGTTTCATTTGAATTTAAATCGTGCTTAAAAGGAACCTATTATATGCCAATTTAGGCGGTGTTTTTAACAAACTTGATTTACCATCTATACCTAATGAGAATTATTTACATTTAGCTCTCTATCCTGTATGTTAAGTGTCCTTTTAAGGAAATTTAAAGGGGATTAATCCCTTACAAAACATAATGTTAATTTCAGTATAGGAGCTTTATATGACCGAGCAAATCATTCCTTCCGACGATGTCCTTCTTAAAGCCGTGCACGACACACTGGTAATCTCCACCACCGATTTACAAGGCGTGATCACTTACGCCAACGATCTTTTCTGCAAACTCACCGGCTATTCCCGCGAAGAATTAATCGGCAAGCCGCACAATTTGGTGCGTCATCCGGGCGTGGCAAAAGAAGTGTATAAAGACATGTGGGATACCATCCAAGCCGGTAAAATCTGGACCGGTATCATTCCGAACGTCGGCAAAGGCGGTGTGGTTTATGTGGTGGATACCACCGTGCAACCGATTTTCGATGCCAACGGCAAAATCACCGGTTACATCAGCGTTCGCCGCGTGATCAATGACTTAATGGAAAACTTCGACGCCGTTGAACTCTCCAAAGAAATCTTCGACGAATACTACGACAAGTAATTTTCCCACCCTCGGCGTGCCTGCAACAGGCACGCTTTTTTCTCTCGCAAAAGGACATCCCCATGTGTAACCCCTCCATTTCCCGCATTCATATTGCGTACGGCTCGGAATCCGGCAACGCACAGGCATTGGCAACGGAACTGGCAAACCAACCTTTCCTGCAGGCGTATCAAACCTCCGTCAGCACGTTAAACGAAACCGATCCGAACGCATTTGATCAGCACACGTTATTGTTAGTCGTCACCAGTTCTTTTGGTGATGGAGAGCCGCCGGAAAATGCCGATGAATTTTTAGAAACGCTGGAAAAAATGACCGCACTTTCCTGCCGTTACTGCGTTTTCGGGCTGGGCGATGTGGCGTATGACCACTTTTGCGGATTCAGCAAGCAGGTGGATGACGCACTACAACACAAACAAGCCAAAGCGCTCATTGAACGCGTAGATGCCGACCTCAACTTCCGTGAAATCTTCAAACAATGGCTGCCGTTACTGCAACAAGCCTTAGCCGAACTTCCTGAGCTGCCTGTCAGCCATCAATTATCCGTGCAGGTGTACAACGAAAATACCGTTTATCAGGCGGAAGTCCTGGAAATTCAACGTCTGGCACTATCGGAACCGGCGGTATATCACCTCCGCTTATCCCTCAAAAACAGCGGTATTTTCTACCAAGCGGGCGATTTGGTTTATGTGCAAATCGAACAGCCTGACGAGGTGTTGGCGCAATATGCCCAATGGTTCGATGATAAAAGTGCGGTGGAAATGTTGCGTAAAAAAGAACTTCGCCTGCTAAGCAAAAACCTCTTACGCGATGTGAGCAAAATCACCGGCAACGCCGAGTTAAAAGAATTAACCAAAATCTCCAATAAAAAAGCCCTGGAAAGTTATTTATACGGGCACGACCTGCTGGATGTTTTGCGCGATTTCGACCCGGAGAAAAAAGTCACGCTCGCCGATTTAACGGAAATTACGGCAAATCTCACCGCCCGCGCCTATTCCATCAGTTCCTGCGGTAAAACCCACCCGGAATATACGGATTTATGTATCCGCCACGTGGCTTATCACCTCGGCGAACGGGATTACCAGGGCACAGCGAGCGACCAACTGGCGCAGCTCCGCATCGGGCAAAAAATTGCCATTTTCCTCAAAGCCAACCCAACGTTCCGCCTGCCGGAAAAACTAAACGCGCCATTGGTGATGATTGGTTCCGGTACCGGCATTGCGCCGTTTATCGGCTTCCTGCAAGCCCTTGAAGGGCAAAAGATCAACGTGGAAAGCGACCTTTTCTTCGGCGAACGTCACCGCGCCAAGGATTTTCTTTACCAAGAAACCTTGGAAAATTATCAACGGAAAGGCGTACTTACCCACCTGTTCACCGCCTTCTCACGCGATCAAGCGGAAAAATACTACGTGCAAAACGCCTTGGAAGAACAGGCGGAACACATCTGGTCCCGTATTCAACAAGGCGCTTATTTTTACATCTGTGGCAGCAAATCCATGAGCAAAGCCGTTGACGATGCCCTTATAAAAATCGCCGCCGACATCGGCAACCGCCCTTATGTGGACGCCTTCGACAACGTCGTTGCCGAACTCATCGCCGCCGGTCGTTTATTGCGTGATGTGTATTAACGGGGGTATATTAAAAACACTGAAAAAAACCACCGCACTTTAAGGAAAAACCATGCGCTATAACGAGTTCAATCAACCCATCGGCGATACCGTAGAAAACTTTACCACAGGCAAACTGCCCGATGCACACACGTTGCCGGGGCGGTTTTGCCGCTTAGAACGGCTTTCGCCGGAAACGCATTTCAATGATCTATGGACGGTTTACAACACGGACACCCCGCCTAAAAATTGGACATATCTGCCGGAGCATTACGGACCTTTTGACGACAAAGCGGCATTTCTAACCTTTTTGAAACGCACCGCCGCCGAGACCAATCCTTATTGCTTCGCGATTATTGATGTGGCAACCGAGCAAGCTGTCGGCACCTGTTCACTTATGCGCATAGACCCCAATAATCGCGTTATCGAAATGGGCGCCGTCATTTACTCGGATCGGCTAAAACGCTCCAAAATTGCCACCGAAGCCCAATTTCTAGTGGCACAATATGTGTTTGAAACCTTGCAATATCGCCGTTACGAATGGAAATGCGACGCCCTGAATGCGCCCTCGCGTCGTGCGGCGGAACGGCTCGGTTTTAGCTTTGAAGGCATATTTCGCCAAGCACTGGTTTATCATGGACGCAACCGCGATACCGCTTGGTTCTCCATGCTTGACAGCGAATGGCCGCAGCGCAAACAACGCTTTCTCCGCTGGCTTGCCGATGAAAATTTTAACACTGACGGCACGCAGAAAACGGCGTTGAGTGAAATACCGTTCTAATAAATTCGTAGTGTCACGAACATCAAATATAAAAGTGCGGTGGATTTGAAAAACGTTTTTTAAATTCACCGCCCTTTTCTTCCCCCGCAAAAATTGACGCCCTCCGCCATAGTGCTATACTCCCCGCCCATCACTCAATGAAAAAATAACAACAATGATAAAAAAAGGTGCGTTGACAGGTTTACTGTTATTGGGGATGTTTTTTGGGGCGGGGAATTTGATTTTTCCGCCGAGCCTCGGGGCGTTGTCCGGGGAAAATTTTTGGTCGGCGATCAGCGGGTTTGTGCTGTCCGGTGTGGGTATTGCGATTTTAACCTTGGTGATCGGGGCATTGAACCCAAAAGGTTATGTGCATGAAATTTCGACAAAAATTTCTCCCCGATTTGCCACGCTGTATTTGGTCGCGCTGTATCTTTCCATCGGTCCTTTCTTTGCTATTCCGCGTACCGCAACGGTGGCGTATGAAGTGGGTATCGCGCCGATGTTGCCGGAGAATCTTGCCGCAAGCGGCTTAGTGGCGTTTACCCTGATTTATTTTATCGCCGCCTATTTGATTGCTTTGCACCCCTCTAAAATTCTGAACAGCATCGGGCGCATTTTGACGCCGATTTTCGCCCTGTTAATCGTTCTGTTAGTCGGCTTAGGCATTATGAAATACAGCGCGTCTGCACCGCAAGCCGCCATGGGTGATTATGCCCGTTCCGCTTTCGGCACGGGTTTTATCGAAGGCTATAACACCCTCGACGCCCTCGCTTCCGTCGCCTTTAGTGTGGTGGCGGTGCAGACTTTGAAGCAATTCGGTTTTAACAGCAAACGGGAATACGTTTCCACGGTTTGGGTCGTCAGCTTGGTGGTGGCGCTGGGCTTCAGCCTGCTGTATATCGGCTTGGCGTATTTGGGAAACCATTTCCCGGTGCCGGCGACGATCATGGCGTCCGATGTGAACAAAGGGGTGTATATTCTCTCCCAAGCCACACAAGCCATTTTCGGCGCCGGTGCGCAGGTTTTCCTGGCGGCGATGGTTGCCGTCACCTGTTTCACCACCACCGCAGGGCTCATTGTGGCGGTGGCGGAATTTTTCCGTGGGCGCTTCCCCGCATTGAGTTACAAACGCTATGCCACCATCTTCACCTTGATCGGCTTTGCCGTAGCGAACCTGGGGCTAGGGGCGATCATCAACTATTCCATTCCCGTGTTGCAAGTGCTTTACCCCGCGACCATCGCCATCGTCATGCTGATTATCCTGAACAAATTCACCGCGCTGTCCAAAGCGGGAATGCAGCTTACCGTCGGCGTGGTCATGCTCATTTCCTTTATGCACATTCTCGGCGGGCAGTTTCATCTGCCATGGCTGACGGGTTTCATAAACAACCTGCCTTTCGCTGACCTTTCCCTGCCTTGGCTCACGCCCGCCCTTGCCGGCATGGGTTTATCCCTTTTGTTGCCGAAACGGCAAAGTAGCGCAAGCGAATAATCACTACGGCAAATCGGAAAATTTGCCGTGGTGTCATCAATGAAAAAACGTCGCAAAAAACCACCGCACTTTGACTACAATTATTTCCTTTTTGTTGAAACTGAATCAATAAAGCCCATCTTTATCTTCTTATAGGAAAACTTATAATGCTCTCCATGGAAGAACAATAGGTTCTGAAAATCAATAAGGAGAGAAAATATGAAAAAAGTTGCAAAAGTTCATGTGGCACCGGAAAAACACTGGGTAGGTAACGGCTTCCATGTGTCTTCAATGTTTAGTTATAACGATAAAGATAAGCACCTTGATCCGTTCCTGTTAATGGATTACAACGCGCCGAAATTCTTCTCCGGCGGTCGCAAAGACAATTCCGAATTTGACTTACGCGGCGTCGAAGAACATCCGCACCGCGGGTTTGAAACGGTCACCATCGCCTACCAAGGCGAAGTGTCACACCGTGATTCCTACGGCGGGGGCGGCACCATCGGCACGGGTGATGTGCAATGGATGACCGCAGGCTCCGGCGTTATGCACGAAGAAATGCACTCGGAAAAATTTGCCAAAGAAGGCGGATTTTTCGAAATGGTGCAGCTTTGGGTAAATTTGCCGGCGAAGGACAAAATGACCGCGCCGAAATATCAAGCCATTAAATCGGCGGACATTCCGGTGGTGGATTTGCCGAATAATGCGGGTTCCGTGCGTGTGATTGCCGGCGACTTGCTGAATACCCAAGGCAGCGCAAGCACCTTCAGCCCGATCAATATGTGGGATACGCGCCTGAACGCCAATACCGGCTACACTTTCGCCGTGCCGGAAAGTCACAATGTGATTATTCTGGTGTTGGACGGCACGGTGCAAATCGGTAGCGATGCCATTGCCCGTCGCGGTGAATTGGTGACCTTTGAGCGCGGTGGCGCAGATGTGCATATTGAAGCCAACAATGACGCCAAATTGTTGATTCTCACCGGCGAACCGCTCAATGAGCCGATTGTGGGTTACGGCCCGTTCGTGATGAACACCCGTGAGCAAATCGTTGAAGCGTTCCACGATGTGCAAGCCGGTAAATTCGGGCGCCTGCCTGCTTAATCAGGCAGAAAGTGCGGTGGTTTTTCCACGTGTTTTTTTGCACTTGGATTGTAAATTCAAGCCATAAAAAACGCCGAAGAAAACCACCGCACTTTTTTCTCTGTTGTGCGTCATTCGGAGCATTAAATCCCAAAAAGCGATTTGAACGCCCGCCCCTTTGCGCTATACTAGGCGCGCATTCTCAGGGCAGGGTGAAAGTCCCTACCGGTGGTAAGCGTGAAGGAATGTTTTAGCGCAAGCCCACGAGCGTTTATCGATAAAAGTGCGGTCGTTTTCGGTTACGTTTTTTTTTCGATAAAGTCAGCAGATTTGGTGTGAATCCAAAGCCGACAGTGACAGTCTGGATGAAAGAGAATAAAAAAGCAGCGCAGGTTTGTTCAAACCTGTGTTCGTCCTTTTTATCGTCCGCCCTGATTCTGGTATAAATTCATCTTATTAAAAAGGCATTTACTATGAATCAGTCATTATTATCCCCGTTCGGCACCGCTGAAGAACGTGTCAAAACCGCCATCGAAGCCTTTAAACAAGGCAACGGCGTCCTCGTGTTAGACGATGAAAATCGCGAAAACGAAGGCGATTTAATCTTCCCCGCCGAAACCATCACCGCCGCCCAAATGGCAAAACTTATCCGCTACGGCAGCGGCATCGTGTGTTTATGTATCACCGATGAATTGTGCAAACAACTGGATTTACCGCCGATGGTAAACCACAACACCAGCGTGAATAAAACCGCCTTTACCGTCACCATTGAAGCCGCCGAAGGGGTTTCCACCGGGGTGTCCGCCGCCGACCGCGTGACCACCATCAAAGCCGCCATCGCCGACGGCGCCAAACCGAGCGATTTACACCGCCCGGGACACGTTTTCCCATTACGCGCCGCCCCGAACGGCGTACTACAACGCAACGGTCACACCGAAGCGGCTGTAGATTTGGCGCGTTTGGCTGGCTATAAAGAAGCGGGCGTGATCTGCGAAATCACCAACGACGACGGCACCATGGCAAGAGCGCCGGAACTGGTGGAATTCGTAAAACAACAGGGTTATGCGATTGTGACCATTGAAGATTTGATTGCATACCGTCAAAAATATCACTGCTAAACGGCTTTACTAAAAATCGAAACTAAAGTGCGGTTAAAATTCACGATGGATTTTAACCGCACTTTTTGTTTGTTATTTTGTTTCAACATCCGCGTTCAAGCCGTTCTCTTGCGGTAACTTCGGTACATTTTCCTCCGCTGCGGTTGGCGGGAATAACCTTGAACGGAAGCAGGCAAACGGCAGATACATTATCGCCAGCATAAGCAAATCAAAAATAAAAATGCGATCATGGCGAAAGATAGGACGTGCGAAGCCGTTGATCGTCTGCATATTATCCGCATCCAACCAATTCATCACATCCGCCCACCAAAACCATAATACGGCAAAGGCTTTGCCGACAAACACGGAAAGCGCCGTAAGCGGCATAAACACGACAAGCAAACAGCAAACGAAGATGACAAAAGCGATACTCTGCCAAATGCACTGCGCGCTGAGTAAATAACGATCGTCCGCCGTCAAAGCGCGGAAACGGAACAATAACGGCAGCAACGGCAGGTTAATCAGCACCGCGCACACGCCAAGCAGACCGTTCGTCATGCGACGTAAATTGACAATGTCGCCGTTCACCCGCACGGAAGCCCCCGCCACGGCGAAATCCACAAACAGCACCAAGAACACAAGATACGCCATAAAAATGGCATAGAGCCACATCCCCACAGTGGCTTTACCACGAAGCGGAAAGTGATATAACCCTTTGAAATAGCGGGTAGTGCCGTCTAAAGCGCATCTAATTATTTGAAAAGTGCCCGCGCCAAATAAACCGCAAAAGACGAATACAACGACACACAAAATAATGAGTACAAAGCCAATCGCAATAATTTCCATGTTATTTCTCCTGTGCTTCCGTCGTACTCTCTACACCGGAATTTTCCTTGATTAAACGAATGACATCGGATTCGGTCAATCCGGTTTGTATCATCGTCGGAGAAAAAATCCAGGATTGTTGCGGATCGATGCCGATTTGGAGCGGCGCTTTTTGCTCTTCTTCAACCCTTCCATAAGAGACATTCCGAGAACTCACGCCAATAATTTGGCTCAACTGATCCATAGTGGGGAAATAGCCGCAACGTCGATTTTCTTTGTTACATTGCGCCATGGCGACCGAATAATCAAACACCGGTATTTGTGGCGGCAAACCGTAAATTTGCTGTCCCCGATTATTATAGGAAATCACCGCTTTAATGCGGGTATGAGGTGCGTATTGAATGCGCCAAATCGCCCCGGCATCTGCGGATTCTAAAATCAATACCACATCCCGCCCGACGCTATTTAAACGAATATGCGCTTTTTGCACTTCAGTGATTAAATAATACAGTTGGGTGTTGTAAGGCAACTGCAAATTTCTCAACCAATAAGCAAGCCCGCTGTTATCGCTTACCCATAAGGCTTCTTGATGCTCGCGCACAGTCAGCCCGTTCAGTATCTTACGCTCACCGCATAACCCTTGACGCACATGTGTTTTCATTCCCGCATAACAATGCCATTTGCCGTCAATCACTTTCCACCAGATACTGCGCTGTTCCAGCGGCTCGGGGATAGAGAAATCTTTTGTGGGCAGCCCTGTGTGATCCTGCTCATATTTACGATTAAAGGTGTATTTATAGGCATTCCGTTGCGGGTAATAACGGATACCGTCCCTTAAACGGGCATTGATTTGCATCGGCATTTTTTGTTGATATTCCGGATCGTCGGGAGAAGGCAAATGCGCCTCAATAGCGGCGATGGTTTCCTGCAAAATCTGATGGGCTTCCTCCCGTTCAAGGAGAATGTAGTTGATGGAAACATAAGCGCCCCAACCACCAGTCACCAAAACGATAAACAGGACAAATTTTGCTATAAGGTTCTCTTGCATAGCAGGCTACTCGTTAAACTGAAAATAAAAACATCGGGAAAAATCACCGCACTTTATGCCTTAAGGCGATAGGGCAAACGCTGCATTTTACATTCGTCGGCGAGCGATGACGTTTTCTCCAAACCGGAAATATCATGAGGCATAAAAAACCAGTCCGCCGAGCCGTCTTTGAAATTCACGCCGTATATTTCCGTTCCCGGCAAGTAGCTGCATTTGCCGATTTGCGTTTGCGCCGTCGAACCGCTATTCGTTGGATATTTTACGCGCAGGAAAAGTATAAGCGCCTGACCGTTCATATCCGCAACAACATTTGTTATATCGACAATATCCTGCCGATTATCAAGCAGAAATAATGGACTTAATGAGTCAAGGTATGCGCTCATGAGCGGTTGATCGGCAGGCAATATGTCTTTAGGTACATTAAAAATGATCTCTTTCGCCGCAGCGTAAAAGGAAACATAAGTGTCTTCCAACGGCAGTTTTTGACCTTCAAGATAAAACCCAATCCCTTTCGCTCCACAAGAAGAAACACGAAAATCATCAAATTGATACCCCGACGTTTGATTTTTGCGTGTTAAATCAAGGTGGGAATCCAATTTGCACTGAATGCCGTGAATATCCGCATATTTATTTCTCTCACCAAAAAAATGGCGCTTATAAAAACGAATAAACGTATGATCCAATTCCATTTCTTTTAATTGAAAAGGGCCCCAAGTAAAAAATTGACCTTGAGGCGCAACCAGGGTCGGTGTACTGTCCGTGGTGAAAACCAATTTGGCATCCGGCGGGATATTTTCTATTCCTTTTAACACCGCTAATTCGCTTGCGGAAAGTTTTCTCTCTTCAGGGCGGCTGTTATAAGCTTGATAATGTCGATATTGTTCTTCTCTCGTGCCGATATTCATAACAACAAAAAAAACTGTGGCAAGCCCGCCAATAAAAATGAAAGTGCGCAAAGAGGCAATAAATTTTTCCTCTTTTCTTCGCCGCCAAGTAAGAAAAAGAGAGAACAATCCGAAGGTGATGAAAGAATAAAACAGAATTCGTAATAGCAATAGCATTTGTCCTTTATCCATCAGACGAAAAGAAAGCCGCTTTGCGGTTTTATCAACCGCAAAACAGCTTCGTCTTTTTACGCTTTTTTATTACTTCGCCGCAATAAACCCGACGGCTTCATACACTTTTGCCAGTGTTGCTTGCGCGCGGGCTTTGGCTTTTTCCGCGCCTTCTTTGGCGATTTGGTGCAGTAATTCTTCGTTGTTGCGGAAATGGTGGTAGCGTTCCTGTAAGGTGGTCAACATGGCGGAAACCTCGTCTGCCACGGCGCCTTTTAAGTGACCGTACATTTTGCCTTCAAATTCCTGTTCAAGTTCTGCGATGGTTTTGCCGCTGACACCGGAAAGAATGTCCAGTAAATTGGAGACACCCGCTTTGTTTTTCACGTCATAACAAATCACCGGCGGCTCGTCGGAGTCGGTCACCGCGCGTTTGATTTTCTTGGCAACCGCTTTCGGGTCTTCCAATAAACCGATGACGTTGTTGCGGTTTTCGTCGGATTTGGACATTTTCTTTTCCGGCTCCAGCAATGACATCACGCGCGCGCCCGCTTTCGGGATAAACACTTCCGGCACGGCAAAGTGCGGTCCGTATAAGGCGTTAAAACGTTGAGCGATGTCGCGGGTGATTTCCAAATGTTGTTTTTGATCTTCGCCCACCGGCACTTGGTTGGCTTGGTAAAGCAAAATGTCCGCCGCCATTAACACCGGATAAGTGAACAAGCCCACGTTGACGTTTTCCGCATAACGGGCGGATTTGTCTTTGAATTGGGTCATGCGGCTCATTTCGCCGAAATAGGTGTAGCAATTCAGCACCCAAGCCAGTTGCGCGTGTTCCGGCACATGGGATTGAATGAAAATGGTGGATTTCGCCGGGTCAATGCCGCAGGCTAAATAGAGCGCCAACACGTCTAAGGTCGCTTTGCGCAATGCCGCCGGATCCTGGCGCACGGTGATGGCGTGCTGATCCACGATACAAAACAGGCATTCGTAATCATCCTGCATTTTTACCCACTGACGTAACGCCCCGAGGTAGTTGCCGATAGTCAATTCACCCGATGGCTGCACGCCGCTGAACACGATAGGTTTGCTCATTTTTACATCCTTAATTTTTTACATCTTATTATTGATAACTCGTGATGGCGCGCGTTTCCCAACACGAGCCTTTCATTTATTAAAAGTATGATTTTTGTCATAAGCACGCGTCAGGAGACGCGCGCTATCAGCAAAAGTGCGGTCAAAAATGAAGATGAATTTACTGCGGTTCTATGCAAGGCGACCGCTTCTTCATTTCAAACTGCGAGAATTAAACAATCGTCAACAATTCCGCAAAATCCTCAAACACCCAATCCGGGTGGGATTCGGCGATCGGGATATTGTAGTTATAACCGTAAGTTAACCCCACCACCGGGCAGCCGGCATTGTGCGCGGCAAGAATGTCGTTGCGGGAATCGCCCACGAACAGCACTTGTTTCGGATACAAACCGAATTTGCCGCATAAGTAGAACAACGGACCGGGATGCGGTTTGATTGCCGGTAAGGACTGACCGCCCAGCACTTCATCAAATAAGTCCTCAATGCCGAACGCTTTTAATACGGGGCGGGTGTGTTGGGTCGGTTTGTTGGTGACTACCGCCAAGCGGTAGCCTTTGGCTTTGAGTTGTTGCAGAGTGTCTTTAACGTTGGGAAATAAACGGCTGCGGTTGCAGATGTTTTCGCCATAAAAGACATTAAAACGTTCTTTCAACGTGGCAATCTGCGCTTCCGTTAAGGTTTTGCCCGATTGCGCCGTCGCCCATTCCAAAGCGCGGGCGATTAAAATCTGTGCGCCGTTACCAATCCAGGTCAGCACCAACGCTTCCGGTGCTTGCGGCAAATCGAATTCCGCCAATGCCGAGTTCACCGATAACGCTAAATCCGGCAGACTGTCCACCAGCGTGCCGTCCAAATCAAAACCGATTAATTTAAATTGTCCTGTCATGCTTTATTTTCCTACTGTGGCTAACTGTTGACGCATTTCATCAATGACTTTTTGATAATCCGGCTGATCGAAAATCGCCGAGCCGGCAACAAACATATCCGCACCGGCACGCGCCACCTCGGCGATGTTGGAGACTTTCACGCCGCCATCCACTTCCAGACGAATATCAAAGCCGCTGTCATCAATGCGTTTTCTTGCCTGTTTGAGTTTATCCAGGGTCGCCGGAATGAACGACTGCCCGCCGAAGCCCGGGTTTACCGACATCAGCAGAATAATATCCACTTTGTCCATCACATAATCCAAATAACTTAACGGCGTGGCGGGGTTGAAGACCAAACCGGATTTGCAGCCGCAGTCGCGAATGAGTTGTAAAGTGCGGTCAATATGTTCGGAGGCTTCGGGGTGGAAGGTAATGTAGCTGGCGCCGGCTTTGGCGAAATCGGGAATAATGCGATCCACCGGTTTCACCATCAAATGCACGTCGATGGGCGCACGAATGCCGTAATCGCGTAAGGCTTTGCACACGGCGGGACCGAAGGTTAAATTCGGCACATAATGGTTATCCATCACATCAAAATGAATCACATCGCCACCGCACTTTAACACCTTTTCCACGTCTTCACCCAGGCGGGCAAGATCGGCGGAAAGAATGGAAGGCGCAATTAAATAGGGTTTCATGGTCTCACCTCTCAGGCTGTCAAAATTGCCTTATCTTACTACGATATAACCCAATTTTTAAGAAATTATTCCGCGCCGGGCGGGCGATGTCGCATTTTGGCGCGATTCAAGGTAAACTAGGCGCAATTTTTTTTCGATTTAGCGGTTTTTTATGCGTTTATTTATTTCTCTTTTAATAGCGGTTTTATTGCTGTTTCAGTACGATTTTTGGTTCGGTAAGAACGGGTATGCGGACTACCAAAACACCACCAAAGAAATCGCCGTACACCAGCAGGAAAACGAAAAACTTTCCCAGCGCAATCAAATTATTGCGGCGGAAATCAAAGATTTAAAAGAAGGGGTGGACGCCATTGAAGAACGCGCCCGCTTACAGCATGAAATGGTGAAACCGAACGAAACCTTTTATCACATCGTCAAAGAACACAAATAATGACCTCAACCCGCAAGATTATCGCCGTGGTACCGGCTGCCGGCATCGGCAGTCGAATGCAGGCGGACAAACCGAAACAATATCTTCACATTCACGGACAGCCGATTTTACAGCACACCCTAAACGTGCTGTTGGCTTATCCGCCCATCAGCCGAATCGTGCTGGCAGTCGCCGCCGAGGATCCTTACATTGACCAACTTAACCTCAGCCAAAATCCGAAAATTCAGTTGGTGGAAGGCGGTGAAACCCGTGCCGATTCCGTGTTAAACGGCTTGAATGCCATAAAAGACAGCGATGCCGATGTCTGGGTGATGGTGCATGACGCGGCGCGTCCCTGTTTAACCCACGACGATTTGGATAAATTGCTTGAGATTCAGGATGATAACGGCGCCATTCTCGCCATTCCGGCGACGGACACCATCAAGCGCGCCCTGCCTTCGCAACAAATTGCCCGCACGGAAGATCGCAGCCAATTGTGGTTGGCGCAAACCCCGCAGTTTTTCCGCGCGGATTTATTACGCGACGCCTTAACCCGCGCCAAACAGCAACAGCTTGCCGTCACCGACGAAGCCTCCGCCATGGAACTCGCGGGATTTCGACCGCACTTGGTGGCAGGACGTAGCGATAACATTAAAGTCACCCGCCCGGAAGATTTGGCGCTGGCGGCATTTTACTTAACGAGGAAGACAATATGATACGAATCGGCCATGGCTTTGACGTGCACGCTTTCGGCACCGACAACCCGCTCATTATCGGCGGCGTCACCATTCCCTTTGATAAAGGCTTTATCGCCCACTCCGACGGCGATGTAGCGTTACACGCGCTAACCGACGCGTTACTCGGCGCGGCGGCATTGGGCGACATCGGCAAACTGTTCCCTGACACGGATATGCAATACAAAGGCGCGGACAGCCGCGTATTGTTGCGCGAAGCCTACGCGCAAGTGCAGCAGAAAGGCTATTGCGTGGGCAACGTGGATGTCACCATCATCGCCCAGGCGCCGAAAATGCGCCCGCATATCGACGCCATGCGCGCCCTGATTGCACAGGATTTGGCGTGCGACATGGAGCAGGTGAATGTGAAAGCCACCACCACGGAAAAACTCGGGTTTACCGGTCGCGGTGAAGGCATTGCCTGCGAAGCGGTGGCGTTGCTGGTGCGTAAGCCATGATGGAACTCGCCTATCTGCAAAAAACGCCGCCAAAACAGACCGCACTTTTAAAAGCGGAATGCGCGGATTTTATCGTCAAAGAGCAGCTCGGCTACGACATGAGCAACGACGGCGAATTCGTGGCGGTCAAAATACGCAAAACCGATTGCAATACCTTATTTGTTGGCGAGCAACTGGCGAAATTCGCCGGCATTTCGGCACGCAACATGAGTTACGCCGGCTTAAAAGATCGCAAAGCCGTCACCGAACAATGGTTCAGCCTGCAAATGCCCGGGCAACCGACGCCGGATTTCAGTCAATTTCACCTTGAAGGCGTGGACATTCTTGAAGTGACCCGCCACCAACGAAAAATTCGTATCGGCAGTCTGCAAGGCAATCATTTTGAGATTTTGCTGCGCCAGGCGGAAGAAACCGACGAGCTCAAAGTGCGGTTGGATTTTCTGGCAAAAAACGGCTTCCCCAATTATTTCACCGAACAGCGCTTCGGGCGCGACGGCAATAACCTCACCCAAGCCCTGCGCTGGGCGGCGGGCGAAATCAAAGTGAAAGATCGCAACAAGCGCAGTTTCTATCTTTCCGCCGCCCGCAGCGAGATTTTCAATTTAATCGTCGCCAAACGTATTGAACTCAATCTGGCGCAGCAGGTCTTAAATGGAGACGTTTTGCAACTGAACGGTTCGCACAGTTGGTTCGTGGCGGACGCGTCGGAAGATTTGGCGCAACTGCAACAACGCTTGGCACAATGGGATATTTTGCTTACCGCACCGCTTATCGGCGAAGAGGATAAAAGTGCGGTGGATTTTGAAAATGAAATTTTTGCCGCGCACCAAGCCTTGTTCCATTTAATGCGGCAGGAACGCGTGAAAGCCGCGCGTCGCCCGATTTTAATGCAGGCGCAACAGTTCCAATGGCAGTTTGAGCCGAACGGCTTGCGCCTTAAATTTTATTTGCCGGCAGGCAGTTACGCCACGGCGTTGGTGCGCGAACTGGTTAATGTCGAAAGTTAAAGAAAACGAAAAAGAAGAACAACAGGAATAACAAGAACATGAATATTTTATTAAGTAACGATGACGGCATTCACGCGCCGGGCATTCGTGTGATGGCGGAAGCGTTGCGCAAGATCGCCAATGTGACCATCGTCGCGCCGGACAGCAATCGTAGCGCCGCCTCCAGTTCCTTAACCTTGGTAAAGCCGTTGTATCCGTTACATTTGGAAAGCGGCGATTATTGCGTCAACGGCACCCCGGCGGATTGCGTGCATATTGCGCTGAACGGCTTTCTTTCCGGACGCATTGATTTAGTCATTTCCGGCATCAACGCCGGTGCCAATTTAGGCGATGACGTGCTGTATTCCGGCACCGTCGCGGCGGCGTTTGAAGGACGCCATCTGGGTTTGCCGTCCATTGCGGTATCGCTCGACGGTCGCCAACATTTTGAAACGGCGGCGCGTGTGGTATGTGATTTGGTACCGAAATTACACGCCCAATTATTAGGCAAACACGAAATCCTGAACATTAACGTGCCGGATGTGCCTTATGAAGAACTAAAAGGCATTAAAGTGTGCCATTTGGGCTACCGTTCTTCCGCCGCCGAAGTGATTAAACAGCAAAGCCCGCGCGGTGAAGATATGTATTGGATCGGGCTGAGCGGCTTGCCGGAATATGAAGGCGAAGGCACCGATTTTCATGCGGTAAAAAACGGTTATGTTTCCATCACGCCGATTCAGGTGGACATGACCGCACACCACTCAATCAACGCTTTACAACGTTGGTTAGAAAGTGAATAATGCAACCTTTTGAGACAGGAAAGCAAGATGAAGCTATTTGGCGCCATGTACGACAAAACCATGCAATGGTCGAAACACCGTTTCGCGCCGTTCTGGTTATCTTTCGTGAGTTTTATTGAGGCGATTTTCTTCCCGATTCCGCCGGATGTGATGTTAATTCCGATGTCCATGTCAAAACCGCAAAGTGCGGTAAAATTTGCCATGTTCACGACCATCGCTTCCGTGCTCGGCGGCATCATCGGCTACGCGTTAGGTTATTACGCGTATGATTTGGTCGAACATTACATTACCCAATGGGGCTATCAGGCGTCATGGCAAACCGCCGTTCACTGGTTTGAACGCTGGGGCGTGTTGGTGGTGTTCGTGGCAGGCTTCTCGCCGATTCCGTACAAAGTGTTCACCATTTGCGCGGGCGTGATGCAAATGGCGTTTATGCCGTTCGCGATTACCGCGTTTGTTTCCCGTGCGGCGCGGTTCTTACTGGTCGCCAAATTAGCCGCTTGGGGCGGTGAAAAATTTGCCGCCAAATTACGCAAATCTATCGAATTCATCGGTTGGTCGGTGGTGGCGTTAGCCGTCATCGCGTATTTAATTTTACGTTAAATAAGGTCACGAAAATGAATAAACTGATTCTGTTACTGTCTATGTCGTTAACGTTAGCGGCTTGTTCTTCACATGATGAGATACCGAAAGACGAAAACGATCTACCGCCGGGCATTATGCAACCGGTGGAAGGCACCGGCGCCATCGCAGGCGGCAGCTGGATGCCTGAAATTCAACAACAAAGTATGCCAACCAATATGCAATAATTAAGGAATCCGACAAATGAAAAGCTCTTTTTTACTGTTACCGATCAGCATTGCCGTGTTAGCGGCCTGTACATCTAATACGCCGGCGCCGGTGGAAAACGCCGACGGCACGTTATCCCCGGGAATCATGCAACCGGTGGACGGTTCAACCGATGGCGGCAATAGCACTTGGGAACCGCAAATCCAACAAGGCAACGTGCCCGCTTCCATGAACGGCCCGATTGCCCAACCGAATAATCCACAGGCGACGGGGGCGCAAGCCACGCCGCAGCCGAATTTCCAACCGACCTATCAACAGCCTGCGCCGCAAGCACAGCCGGTTCAGCAAACCCAACCTGTCGTGCAAAATCAACCGCAACAGGCATCCCAGGATTTCACCATTCCACGTAATCCGACTACGAATGCACCGGATTACAGCCAAATCAATAAAGGCTTCTACAAAGGTGAAAACTACACCGTACGCAAAGGCGACACCATGTTCCTTATCGCCTACATTTCCGGCTTGGACGTGAAAGAATTGGCGGCGTTGAATAATATGACCGAACCTTACAGCTTAAGCGTCGGACAAACTTTAAAAGTAAGCCGCGGCGCACCGGCTACGGCGCAAACGCAAGCTGCACCGCAAATGCAACCAACAGTCACCCCACCGGCGACACAAGGCGGTGAACCGACCGTGACTTACACCCCGGGCGCAAACGGCACACAATACGGTTCCGACGGCACGATTACCGGCCCGATCAAAGCCGGCGTAGGCACTGCTGCACCGACAACCAATCAACCGATGACCCAAGTGCAAACCACACAACAACCGACCCAGGCGGACACCGCACCGGCAGTATCCAACGTGGCATGGCGCTGGCCGACCAACGGCAACGTGATTCAAGGGTTCTCTAACGCCGACGGCGGAAACAAAGGTATCGACATCAGCGGCTCACGCGGACAAGCGGTCAGCGCCGCCGCCGCAGGGCGCGTGGTTTACGCGGGCAACGCCTTACGCGGTTACGGCAACCTGATCATCATCAAACACAACGATGACTTCCTCAGCGCCTACGCCCACAACGACAGCATTTTGGTAAAAGACCAGCAAGAAATCAAAGCCGGTCAGCAAATCGCCAAAATGGGCAGCACCGGCACCAACGGCGTGAAACTGCACTTTGAAATTCGTTACAAAGGCAAATCCGTGGATCCGTTGCGTTATCTCCCACGTCGTTAATCGACAGACAAAAAAGTGCGGTCAGAAATTTAAGTGTTTTTCTGACCGCACTTTTTATCTAAAACACTTGCTCCTCCTCACCCAGCCACATAACGGAATTGGCTAAATCCACAAAGCGTTTTTCGTCTTCTCTAAGCATCGCCAAAGCCTTTTTGCCTTCCTCTGAATCTCTGGCAGTCAAAAAATCATCTTTGCTTTGATACCATAATTCACCCATCGCATCGAACTTAAAAGGCAGCGTTTCCCTTTGCGTACTCGGTTGATTGTCGCCGGTTAATGGAAAGGTTTTGCAATAACGCTGAATTCTCAACACTTCCTTAAAACTCTCTACTTTTTGGGAATGCAATCGCCATAACCGAGTGAATTCCGCTGTTGATAAAGACGTTTTTTTAGTAACTAACATCATGATCTTAAACATAATCCCCTCCTATGAAATTATTGTATGCATTGCTTAAGTGCCAACCATGCTTGCGGGAGTTTCGTAAAGCCATCTGCCGCCAAAAAGTGTCCGCCGTTTTCCACATTCATTATCTGCGCCTGTAGTTGTTGCGCCAATAAATGACTGGTTTGCGGTGTTACAATGTAATCATTGTCACTAATAACGCAGTAAATTTTCGGCGTCATGCTTCGAATTGTCGCAAAATCAATCGTCGTACGGTCAACATAGGCATCAATATTAAAATCATTAATTGTTGCTAACCCCGGAATCCGTCCGGCAAAACCGGCGACGAGAATCATTCCGCCAATGCGTTTAGGCTGCATCGCACTCAAATAATGCAATAAACTGATTGTGCCTAAACTATGAGCAACAAAAATACAATGTTCATCAGGCATACCGATATAATCCCGCAACGTTTGCTGCCAACGTTCAAAATCAGGATATTCGCTATTTGGTAAAGGAATCGTAACGACTGAAATGCCGTATTGAGATGCCAGCCGCTCCAACCAAGGAAACCAATGATCCTGCGGCGTCGCACCATAGCCATGAATAATAAAAACTTTATACTTTTGCATCGCTGACAAATTCTGACCAAACGCCATGCCACTTACGATTACCCCTGCGCCTAAACCTAAATAACAAAATTGCCGTCTATTCATAAATCCTCCTTGTGCATTCAAACGGCTATAATATAAAGTATGACACAATGTTAGGGTCAAGCAGGAAACCATAATGAAAATCGGAGAATTCGCCAACGCCTGTGGCAGTAGCGTACGCATGATACGTTTTTATGAAAAATTGAACTTAATCCGGCCATTACGCAACGCCAACGGATACCGTAGCTATGACGAGCAAGACATTGATTACATAAAAAAAGTGATTTTGCTCAATCACGCCGGATTAGCGTTGAAAGATATTGCGCTGCTACGTACCTGCCTCAACGACAAACCGCAACATTTCTGTGATAACTTGCGTCACAAGCTCCAAACTAGGCTCACGGACATCCATGAACAAATGGCAACACTCAATCAATCTAAAAAACTGATTGAACAATTACTGAACACAGAAGAGAAATAATGTTGGGTTTAACCGCTTATTTACACTAAAAGTGCGGTCATTTTATGAAGTGTTTTTTGAGAATTAAAATGACTGGCGGAAGATCGTAGGAGTTGAACCTACCCGAGACTGCTGGCAGCCTCAACAGGATTTGAAGTCCTGCCGCCTCACCGGAAACGACGATCTTCCTCTTGGAAATTGATGCGAACTTTAGCGCAAAAGCCCGTGCGATTCAAGTAAGGCGGCAAAATAATCCATTAATTTTATACGGAATATTGGGCGTTTAAATGTTGGCGGTAGCGTTGATAAACGGATTGATATTGCTCCGCATTTTCCGCTATCGGCGCCGTGCGCGTCGCTTCATTTAACTGTACGAAAGCACGGCATAATTCCGCCAGCGAGCCCTGTTTGTTCGCCCACATGGCTTGAATGGCGGCGCCCAGCGCGGCGGCTTCTTCTTCCATCAGACACACCACGTTGACGTTCATGATGTCGGCAATCATTTGCCGCCATACGGCACTTTTTGCGCCGCCGCCAATCAGGCGAATTTCGGTGGCGGCTAACCCCGCCCGTTCAAATAAATCCAAACCGTAACGCAAGGTAAAACTGGCGCTTTCCATCATGGCGCGGGATAAATTGGCGCGGGTGAAATTGCCCGCATCCAAGCCGAGAATTGCCGCTTTGCTATTCGGCAACGCCGGCACCCGTTCGCCGTTAAAGAAGGGCAGAATGGTCACGCCGTCGGCGCCGATATTGGCTTGCTGTACCAATTCATTGAATTCGCTCACGTTAATATCCAGCAGCTGCATGAGATTTTTGTTGGCGGACGTGACGTTCATGGTGCAAACCAACGGCAACCAACCGCCGGAAGAGGAGCAAAAATCGGCAATCATCGGCGGTAAATCGGATAACGGCTCATCGCTATAAGCATAGAGCGTACCCGACGTGCCCAAGCTCATGGTCACGATACCTTGCCGAATATTACCGGTGCCGATGGCGCCCATCATGTTATCACCGCCGCCGGCGGAAACGATGACGTCATCCGCCAAACCAAGTTGACGCGCCACATCCGCTTTCACCGTGCCGAGAATTTGGTCGGCATCGATTAAGTGCGGTAAGTTTTCCAGGCGTTTTTCCGGCGCGATAAGGCGCAATACCTCCTCGTCCCAACAACGTTGCACCACATCAAAATAGCCGGTGCCGGAGGCGTCGCCGTATTCGGTACAGAATTTGCCCGTGAGCCAATAGTTCAAATAATCATGTGGCAACATGATTTTGTCGATTTGTTGATAAACATCCGGTTGATATTTGCGCAACCAGCGGATTTTAGATGCCGTATAACCGGTTTGGCAAACAATGCCAAGGCGTTCAAAACAGGCTTGTTCGCCGCCGAGCAGCGCTAAAATCTCCGCATTTTCCGCGGCGGTTTCCGTGTCGCACCAAAGTTTGGCGTGGTATAACGGCTGATCGTTTTTATCCAGCACCACCAAGCCGTGTTGCTGCCCGGAAATGCCGATACCACGAATCAAGTGCGGTTGGATTTCGGCTTGTTTTATGGCATCGGCAAAGGCATTTTTAAACGCCGCAATCCACCAATCCGGTGCTTGCTCGCGCCGTCCGTCGGAGTTTTCAATGAGCTGATGGGCGGCATAGCCACTGCCCAACACCTTATGCTGTTGACTATCTACAACAATCACTTTCGTGCCTTGCGTGCCGCAATCGACGCCAAGATACATAAAACACCTCCGTAAAAAATACCGAAAAAAACCACCGCACTTTTACCGATTAACGGTAAATGTAACCGTTCACCACGTTTTCCAGATATTCCTGTTTACCGGAAACCGGTTGCGGATCCAAGCCTTGTTGCTCAACCACCTGTGCAAGCTGTGCCAAAGAAGCGTTACCCTGCAAAATTTGCTGACCGAGGGATTGCCGCCAACCGGCATAACGTTCGTCCACAAGCTGTTGCAGACGTTGTTCTTCCAACATTTGCGCCGCCCGTTTGAGGGATAACGCCAACACGTCGATAGCGCCGATGTGAGCATAGAACAAATCATAAGGATCAGTACTTTGACGACGGATTTTCGCATCAAAGTTGAAACCGCCGGTGGTAAAGCCACCGTTTTTCAGGATTTCATACATTACCAATGTGTTTTCTTCCACGCTGTTCGGGAATTGGTCGGTGTCCCAACCGGATTGCGGATCGCCGCGGTTGGCGTCGATGGAACCGAAAATATCCAGCGCGAACGCCGTCGCTACTTCATGCTGGAAGGTGTGTCCCGCCAAGGTGGCGTGGTTGGCTTCAATGTTGACCTTAATTTCATTTTCCAAACCGAATTGTTTTAAGAAACCGTAAACCGTCGCCACGTCGTAATCGTATTGGTGTTTGGTCGGTTCCTGCGGTTTCGGTTCAATGAGCAGCGTGCCGTTAAAGCCGATTTTGTGTTTATGTTCCACCACCATTTGCATGAAGCGCCCGATTTGTTCGCGTTCACGTTTTAAATCCGTATTGAGCAGGGTTTCGTAACCTTCGCGACCGCCCCAAAGCACATAGTTTTCACCGCCAAGACGTTTGGTGGCGTTCATGGCGTGATATACCTGCGTTGCCGCCCAGGCAAATACCTCCGGATTCGGGTTGGTGGAGGCGCCGGACATATAACGCGGATTGCTGAAACAGTTTGCCGTGCCCCACAGCAACTTCACGCCGGTTTCCGCCTGTTTACGTTCAAGAATGTCCGTAATCGTACTGAAATTATGAATGTAATCTTTAATGGAATTGCCTTCCGGCGCCACATCCACATCATGGAAACAATAATAAGGCACGCCTAATTTGGTGAAAAACTCAAAGGCAATATCCGCCTTTTGCTTTGCCGCCTCTAACGTACCGGCATTTTTCTGCCAGCTGCGATCCAGCGAACCCAAGCCGAACATATCGGTACCATTCCAGCAAAACGTATGCCAATAACACACCGCCAAACGCAAATGCTCCGCCATGGTTTTGCCAAGAATAACCTGATTGGCGTCGTAATATTTATACACGAAAGGATTGGTTGAATCAGGACCTTCGTAGCGAACTTTATCAATGTTGTTGAAGTAGTTTGTCATTGTAGCCTCCGGGACAGGGTTAATTTGGCACTATTCTTGATAAAAGCGCTTTGACGATCAATTACGTTATTTCGCATTGGATTTAAGATTATTGTTTATTGTGGACTGGGTCACAAAAGAGAAAAAACGTAATAGGCTCGGAAGATCTGATAATTGCATTCATTTGAAACGGAATGATAAAACTACGTTCAGAGTAATATAAGTCGCTTCTCTAACACCCTTTCAATTCATTCACTACCACTATTTGAGGTGTCATTATGAAAATCAAATTTGCTTTATTATCTCTTGCTGCCGCACTCACCTTATGCAGCACCGCCGGCTTCGCCAAAGACTTAAAAATCGGTATGTCAATCGACGACTTACGTTTAGAAAGATGGCAAAAAGACAGCAGCATTTTTGTTAAAAAAGCGGAAGCGTTAGGCGCCAAAGTTTATGTCCAGTCTGCTAACGGCGATGACTCGGCGCAAATTTCACAAATTGAGAACATGATTAATAAAAATATTGATGTGCTGGTGATTATTCCGCATAACGGTGAAGTCTTAAGCAATGTTATTGCCGAAGCGAAAAAAGAAGGCATCAAAGTCTTGGCGTATGACCGTTTAATTAACAACGCGGATCTGGACTTTTACGTTTCCTTTGATAATGAAAAAGTCGGTGAATTACAAGCGCAAAGTGTTATAGAGAAAAAACCGGAAGGTAACTATTTCTTAATGGGCGGTTCGCCGGTAGATAACAACGCGAAACTTTTCCGCAAAGGTCAAATGAAAGTATTACAACCGTTAATTGATAGCGGAAAAATTAAAGTGGTGGGCGATCAATGGGTGGATTCTTGGTTACCGGAAAAAGCCTTACAAATTATGGAAAATGCGCTAACCGCCAACAAAAATAATATTGATGCCGTTGTTGCTTCGAACGATGCCACCGCCGGCGGGGCAATTCAGGCGCTTTCTGCGCAAGGCTTATCCGGCAAAGTAGCGATTTCCGGTCAGGATGCCGACTTGGCGGCAATTAAACGTATTGTGGAAGGCACGCAAACCATGACTGTGTATAAACCGATAGCCTTATTGGCGGATAAAGCGGCTGAAATTTCCGTTGCCTTGGCTAAAGATGAAAAACCGCAATCTAATGCGGAATTAAATAACGGCTTAAAAAACGTCCCGTCTTATTTACTTGAGCCTATCGTTGTCGATAAAAACAACATTGAAGCGACGATTATTAAGGATGGTTTCCATTCTAAAGATAGCATTTATAAATAACGCAACAGGGAGGCTTATGCCTCCCGAATTCTAATAGCAAATCACAAAAGGTTTCCATTATGGCTCTATTAGAAATGAAACATATCACCAAGAAATTCGGTGATGTTGTGGCATTAAACAACATCTCCATTTCTTTGGAAAAAGCGGAGATTCTGTCTTTATGCGGTGAAAACGGTTCCGGCAAATCCACCTTAATGAAAGTGTTGTGCGGCATTTATCCTTTCGGCGATTATGAAGGCGATATTTATTTCAGTGATGAAAAAATCGTTGCAAAAAATATTAAAGATACGGAAGAAAAGGGTATTTCCATTATTCACCAGGAATTAACTTTGGTAAAAAACATGTCCATTTTGGAAAATATGTTTCTGGGCAATGAAATTACCAAAGGTGGCATTACCGACGACAACGAAATGTATTTACGCTGTAAAAAACTACTGGAACAAGTCCAGCTGGATATTGACCCGCACACCAAAGTCGGTGAATTAGGATTAGGTCAACAACAGCTTGTTGAAATTGCCAAAGCCTTAAACAAACAGGTACGTTTGCTGATTTTAGACGAACCGACGGCATCATTAACAGAAAAAGAAACCGCGATTTTGTTAAATCTGGTAAAAGATTTACGCGCCCATAATATCGCCTGTATTTATATTTCCCACAAACTCAATGAAGTCAAAGAAATCTCCGACAAAATTTGTGTGATTCGTGACGGTGAGCATATCGGCACTCGTGATGCGAAAACCATGATGGAAGATGACATTATCACCATGATGGTGGGTCGTGAAATCACGTCTTTATATCCTCATGAAGCACATGAAATCAATGAGGAAATCCTGCGGGTGGAACATATCACCGCTTGGCACCCGATTAATACGCATATTAAACGGGTAAGTGACGCGTCTTTTACGCTCCATAAAGGCGAAATTTTAGGTGTTGCGGGTTTAGTCGGTTCCGGAAGAACGGAGATGGTGCAATGTATTTTCGGCTCTTATCAGGGCAAACATGAAGGTGACATTTTTATTAATAATCACAAAGTAAAAATCCGTAATTGTAGCGAAGCCATTAAACACAATATCGTGATGGTACCGGAAGATCGCAAAAAGCACGGTATCGTTGCGATCATGGGCGTGGGGAAAAATATCACTCTGCCTTCATTACGCAATTATTGTTTCGGTAAGCGGGTAATCAATGAAGCCCTGGAAGAAACGGTCATTAACCAAGCTATCGCCCAGTTAAAAGTCAAAACGTCTTCACCGCACTTAGCTATCGGGCGTTTAAGCGGCGGCAATCAGCAAAAAGCGATTCTTGCCAAATCCTTATTACTTAAACCTCAAATTCTGATTTTGGATGAGCCGACACGCGGAATCGATGTGGGCGCCAAATATGAAATTTATAAACTTATCAACCAACTGGCACAAGAAGGTATGGCGATCATCGTCATTTCCTCCGAATTGCCGGAAGTGCTTGGCATTAGCGATCGGGTTTTAGTGATGCACCAAGGTCAGATTAAAGCGGATTTAATCAATAATAATCTGACACAGGAACAAGTCATGGAAGCGGCGCTTAAGGAGTAATCTATGTCTAAATTGAAATCAATAAATTTACAGGTTTATATTATGCTCATTGCCATTGTGGTAATCATGGCATTCTTCTTCGTTGCTACCGACGGCGCTTACCTGAGCGCGCGTAATATTTCCAACTTATTACGCCAAACCTCCATTACGGGCATTTTAGCCATCGGCATGATTTTCGTGATTATCTCTGCCGAAATTGACTTATCCGTGGGTTCATTAATGGGACTGCTCGGCGGTTTTGCCGCCATCGCCGATGTCTGGTGGGGCTGGCCGTTACCGTTAACCATTATAACAACGTTGCTGATCGGTATTGTACTCGGTGCGTGCACCGGTTGGTGGGTTGCCTATCGAAAAGTACCTTCCTTTATTGTTACATTGGCGGGAATGCTGATTTTTCGCGGGATGTTGGTCGGCGCAACTAACGGAACCACGGTTTCACCGATTAGCAAAGACATGACAATCATCGGTCAAGGCTACCTTCCCGATACCACCGGCATTATTTTAGGTTGTGTTGCCGTCATTTGTTTCTTCCTGTGGGGATCTTATCAACGTAAAGCCCGCAAAAATCTTAACTTAAGCGTTACCGGCACAGGCAAAGAAACCATGAAATACGGTTTATTCGCCATTGGTGTATTAGGCGCAATTTACCTATTAAACGACTATCGGGGCATTCCGTTCCCGGTGTTGCTTTTGGCGATTTTAGCGGTTATCGGTATGTTCATTGCACGAAAAACCGCATTCGGACGCCACATTTATGCCATTGGCGGCAATATTGAGGCTGCCAGATTATCAGGGATCAATGTTGAAAAAATCAAACTCATGATTTTCTCCATTAATGGCTTAATGGTCGCTATCGCCGGGTTAATTCTCAGTGCGCGTTTGGGCGCAGGCGCACCGTCCGCCGGTCAAAATGCCGAACTGGATGCCATTGCCGCCTGTGTTATCGGCGGTGCAAGCCTCGCCGGCGGTGTCGGCAGCGTTTACGGCGTAGTTATCGGTGCATTGATTATCGCCCTATTGGACAACGGCATGAGTATGTTAGACGTGCCGACCTTCTGGCAATACATTGTGAAAGGTACCATTTTATTACTCGCCGTATGGATGGACACCAGCACGAAAAAGAAACTATAACCCATTAAAATCAATGTGATATTTGTCATTTAGCCGATTTGTAGTATATTCTCACCGACAAGGTTTAGAACAGGTACGGCTAAATGGCAATGGATCAAAAATATTACCGCATTGCGTTGTTATTCAACGCGAACAAAGTCTATGACCGGGAAGTGGTTGAAGGTGTGGGGCAGTATTTGCAGGCATCGCAATGTATGTGGGATATTTTTGTGGAAGATGAGTTTATTTATCATAAAGATACCATCAACAATCTGTCTATTGACGGCATTATCGCCGACTTTGATGATGCCGAAACCGTCGAGTTACTTACAAATATATCGATTCCGCTCATTGCCGTGGGCGGTTCTTATCAAAATCCCGCGTTTTATCCCAATCTGCCTTATGTCGCCACCGATAATTATGCCCTGGTGGAAACCGCTTTTTTACATTTGAAACAAAAAGGCATTACCCGCTTTGCGTTTTATGGTTTGGAGACGGAAGAAACCAAGCATTGGGCAAATGAAAGAAAAGACGCGTTTCTTGCGTTAATGCGGAAATACGAGTTCCAAAGTGCGGTCTATTTGGGCGACAAAACCGACTCGCAAAACTGGGCGCAGGAACAGGCGAAAGTCACCGACTGGCTCAGAACCTTGCGCCCCCACACCGGCATTATCGCTGTCACCGATGCCCGCGCACGGCATATTCTGCAAGCCTGCGAAACCGCCGGAATCGCCGTACCGGAGCAACTCTGCGTGATCGGCATTGATAACGAAGAACTGATTCAATATCTATCCCGCGTCTCGCTTTCTTCTGTGGCACAAGGCACGCGGGAAATCGGTTATCAAGCGGCAAAACTACTACACCGTTTATTAACCGGGCAAAAAGTCGCCGCCACACCGCTTCTGATCCCGCCGGTGAAAGTCATCGAACGCAGCTCCACCGATTACCGCTCCCTGCGCGACCCGCTGGTGATGCAAGCCATGCACTATATCCGCCACCGCGCCTGCCAAGGCATCAAAGTGGAACAGGTGTTGGATTACCTACGCACCTCCCGTTCCAATCTGGAAGCCCGCTTTAAAGCGGAAATGAACAAAACCATTCATCAGGTCATCCACGAAGAAAAAATCACCCGCGCCAAACAGCTACTGCGTCGCAGCGATATTCCCATTCAGGAAATCTCCGACATTTGCGGCTACCCGTCACTACAATATTTTTACTCGGTATTCAAAAAAGAATTTAATCAAACACCGAAAGAATTCCGAAACCGTGAAGGGAAGTAAAAACGCGGGGAAAAATCACCGCACTTTCACCCCTTCCGAAAATTCCCCTCACCATCCTCTCTTTTGAGATAACTTAAGACCCACAACAGTGCGATGCCGAAGAGGGCGGAGGTGAGGAAGGTGGCGCTGAAGGCGTGTTGCAGTTGTGTGCCGCTTTCGCCGATGAAGTGGCGGTAGAGGTCTAAGATGAGGGAGGAGACGGCGATCCCGATACCAATCCCTACTTGTTGGATGACGCTGAGATAAGTGGAGCCGGTGCTGGCGTTGTGGTCGCTTAAGTCGCTAATGGCGAGGGTGTTGACGGCAGTGAAAATAATCGACATGGAACAACCGTACCACGCCAGAATCAGCACCAACAGCCAAATCGGGCTTTGCTGATCTAAGAGGCTCATGGCAGCGATGGCGAAAGTCATGGAAAGTGCGGTCAAAATTAACGTCGTTTTGTAGCCGAAGCGCGACAGAATTTTTCCGGCGAAGGATTTGGTCAACACCGAACTCACGGCGATCGGCGCGAGCAGCCAACCGGCAACATCGGCGCCATAATTAAACACCACCTGCAACATCAGCGGCATTAAAAACGGAATGCCGGAACCGCTCAAGCGAATGAACAGGTTGGCGGCGATGCCGACCCGAAAGGTGCGAACCGCAAATATATTGAGCGACAATAAGGGATATTGCGCCCGTCGGGCATAAACATAATAAAGGGAAAAACAACCTATTCCGGCAGCCAAAATCAAGGTGGTCATCCATGGGCTGACACGATCTTCGGACAATAAATCCAACCCGAGGGTCAAGCCCGCCAAGCCGCCGGCAAATAGCACGAAACCCCGCCAATCCAGTTTACCGATATTGCCCGTGCTGTTCGGCATATGTCGTCCGGCAAACCAAATGCCGAGCAAGCCGATAGGAATGTTAATCAAAAAAATCCAATGCCATGTAGCGTGCGTCACCAGCCAACCGCCCACAATCGGTCCCAACACCGGACCGATAAGCCCCGCCATCGCCATGGCGTTCCACGCGGCAACCAGCTGGGTTTTCGGCACGTTGCGAATAATCGCCAAACGCGCCACCGGCATCATCAGCGCGCCGCCCAGCCCTTGCAACACACGGGACCAAATCAGCGCATTTAACGAATTGGAGGCGGCACAAGCCACGGAACCGAGGACAAAAATCGCCACCGCCACCCGAAACACATTGAGCGTGCCGTATTTATCCGCAATCCAGCCGGTGAGCGGAATAAACAAAGCAACGGTGAGGGAATAACTGATGATCGTCATTTGCATTTCCAGTGGCGATTCATGCAAATCGGCGGAAATGGAGGGAAGTGCGGTGTTTAAAATGGTGGCGTCAAGGGATTGCATAAACAATGCCATGGCGGCAATTAGGGCTAAATTACGGTAATGTTGGCGCTCACTCATCTGATTTTCTCGTTTTGCGGAGGAAAAAACACCGTTATTTTCCACCGCACTTTTGCGCCTTCCGTGGTAAGGAAGGCGTCGTTGATTAATTTTGCCCCGTATTCTACATGATTCGCACCGATTGCATGCAATTTAATCCGATTATATTGCGCCAACGACAAATCGGATGATTGTTTTTTCATACAACGGGATTACGGACACACTAAAGTGCGGTGCTTTTTCGTCATGTTTTTTATAAAAATGTGATCCTGATCACATAAAACCCGTGAAAAATCCCAAGGCTTAAACGAATAAGCTACCGGTTTTTAGGTAGAATAGTGAACGGTATAGTTATCTTTAAGGAGGTCAAATGACCATTGCAATTATTATCGCAACACATGGGGTCGCGGCGGAGCAACTGTTAAAAACCACAGAAATGCTCATCGGCGAACAGGAAAATGTGGCGACCATTGATTTTGTGCCCGGTGAAAATGCCGAGACTATCATGGAAAAATATCAGGCGAAACTCAGCGGCGATCTTGCTCATTGCGACCAAGTGCTGTTTTTGGTGGATACCTGGGGCGGCAGTCCGTTTAATGCGGCGAACCGCGTGTCGGAAGGCAAAGACAACATGGATATTGTCACCGGCGTGAACGTACCGATGTTGGTGGAAACCTTCATGGCGCGGGATGACGGTCCAAGTTTGGATGAGTTGGTGGCAATCGCTTTGGAAACCGGTCGTACCGGCGTACGTGCGCTGCGTTATCAGGAACCGGAAACCGAACCGACTGCGCCGACAGCGGAGGCTCCGGCACAACCCGCCGCACCACAAGCGGTAGCGCAACCTGCGTCACAACCCGCGGTAGTCACGCCGAATCAGGAAGGGCATTTGGAAATCGGTTTGGCGCGTATTGACGACCGCTTGATTCACGGGCAAGTGGCAACCCGCTGGACGAAAGAAAGCCGCGTATCGCGTATTGTGGTGGTGAGCGACGAGGTGGCGAAAGATACCGTGCGCGCGACTATGCTGAAAAGCGTTGCACCGCCGGGGGTCACCGCCCATGTGGTCAACGTGGACAAAATGGTACGGGTTTACAACAACCCGGAATATGCCGGCGAGCGCATGATGTTGTTGTTTACCAATCCGACGGATGTATTGCGCCTTTCCGACGCGGGCGTCGATTTTAAATCCATCAATGTGGGCGGCATGGCGTATCGCGACGGTAAAAAAATGATTACCAGCGCGGTGTCCGTGGATGACAAAGATATTGCCGCATTTAAAGCCCTTGATGCCAAAGGCATTGAACTGGACGTGCGCAAAGTTTCAAACGACAGCCGTCAGTATATGATGGACTTACTGAAGAAAAATAACTTACTTTAAGGGAAATGATTATGGAAATTACCACTTTACAAATTATTCTGGTGTTTCTGGTCGCCTGTATTTGCGGCGCAGGATCGATTCTTGACGAATGGCAAACACAACGCCCGTTAATTGCCTGTACTTTAATCGGCTTGGTATTGGGCGATATTCAAACCGGTATCGTCATCGGCGGAACCTTGGAATTATTAGCGTTAGGCTGGATGAATATCGGTGCGGCAGTGGCACCTGATGCGGCACTGGCTTCCGTGATTTCAACCATTTTGGTTATCGTCGGCAAACAAGACATTTCCACCGGGATTGCGGTGGCGATTCCGCTTGCCGCCGCCGGTCAGGTGTTGACTTATATCGTGCGCGCCATCACCGTAGGTTTCCAACACGCGGCGGATAAATCGGTGGAAGACGGCAACCTAACACGCTTAGACTGGCTCCATCGCGGCGCCTTAATGTTACAAGCCATGCGTATCGCCATTCCGGCGTTGATCGTCGCTTTAACCGCCGGTACCGATGTCGTACAAAGTATGTTGAACGCCATTCCTGAAGTGGTGACAACCGGGCTTAAAATCGCCGGTGGCTTTATCGCCGTGGTCGGTTACGCCATGGTCATCAACATGATGCGCGCAGGGCATTTAATGCCGTTCTTCTACGCAGGCTTCGTTATCGCCGCTTATACCGAATTCAATCTGGTTGCCCTCGGTGTGTTAGGCATCGTCATGGCGGTGTTATACATTCAAATGCACCCGAAATATAACCAAAGCAAACAAGTCGTACAGGTGACAACTGCCGCCGGCAACGACTTGGATAACAGACTGGATTAATAAGGAGCGATAACATGACAACCGAAATCAGAAAAGTAACAAAAAGTGATTTGAATGCCGTCGTAATGCGCTCCAACCTGTTCCAAGGGTCATGGAACTTCGAGCGTATGCAGGCGCTGGGCTTTGCCTATTCCATGGTGCCGGTAATCAAACGGTTATACCCGGTGCAGGATTCGCAAGAGCGCAAAGACGCCATTAAACGCCACCTGGAATTTTTCAACACCCAGCCTTTCGTCGGCGCGCCCGTACTCGGCGTGGCAATCGCCATGGAAGAACAACGCGCCAACGGCAAACCGGTGGAAGATGCCGCCATTAACGGGATTAAA
This sequence comes from Aggregatibacter actinomycetemcomitans, assembly GCA_017160915.1. Taxonomy (GTDB): domain Bacteria; phylum Pseudomonadota; class Gammaproteobacteria; order Enterobacterales; family Pasteurellaceae; genus Aggregatibacter; species Aggregatibacter actinomycetemcomitans_B. The sequence goes on along the minus strand of JACAWG010000078.1, from coordinate 71,811 downwards.
GTGGGTCTCATGGGACCCCTTGCCGGTGTAGGCGACCCGATTTATTGGGGAACCGCGCGCCCGGTCTTCGCTGCTCTCGGCGCGGGCTTGGCATTAAACGGCAGCATTTTAGGCCCGATTCTGTTCTTCGTTTTATTTAACCTCGTGCGTCTCGCCACCCGTTACTACGGCGTAATTTACGGCTACCGCAAAGGGTTGGACGTGGTCAGCGACATGAGTGGCGGCTTATTGCAAAAACTCACCGAAGGCGCGTCAATCCTCGGTTTGTTCATCATGGGCGCGCTGGTGCAGAAATGGACCAGCATTAACGTGCCGCTGGTGGTTTCCACCATCACCAAACAAGACGGCACCGTTGAAGTCACCACCGTACAAAGCATCTTAGACAGCCTCATGCCGGGCTTACTGGCGTTGTTGCTGACCTTTGCTTGTATGTGGTTGCTGCGCAATCGGGTCAACGCCCTGTGGATTATCGTCGGCTTCTTCGTCATCGGCATCTTCGGCGCCTGGACGGGTATTCTGGCGTAATTGACCACCTCATCAAAAGCATAAAATCCGCGCCGAATCCGTTTGATAACGCGCGGATTTTTATTTGATACGGGAAAAGTGCGGTCGGTTTTTCAAGCGTTTTTAACATCACAAAAGGAAACAAAGATGAAACTTGGCATTGTCGGCACAGGCATGATCGTGCGGGATTTATTGCAAACGTTGCATAAAGTGCGGTTAGAAAAATTGGCGATTTGGGGGCGGGATGGCGTCAAAACACAACAATTAGCCGCAGAATATGGCATTTTGTCCGTTTTTGACAGCTATCAAGCCATGCTGGAATCGGATTTGGATACCCTCTATATTGCGTTACCAAACCATCTGCATTTTGCTTTTGCAAAACAAGCATTGGCAGCGGGCAAGCATGTGATTATAGAAAAACCGATAACCGTTAATGTGGCGGAATTTCAAGCGTTACGCGAGCTGGCGCAAGAGAAGAAAGTCATCTTAATTGAAGCGGTGACCGTGCATTATTTGCCGGCATATTTGGCGATTCGTGAAAAACTGCCGGCATTAGGCGAGATTAAAATCGTCAGCCTCAATTACAGCCAATATTCCAGCCGCTATGATCGTTTCAAAGCGGGCGAAACACCGCCGGTATTTGACCCGCAAAAAGCCGGTGGCGCCTTGATGGATTTAAACGTGTACAACATTCATTTCGCCGTCGGCTTATTCGGCAAACCACAAGGCTGCACCTACGCCGCCAATATGCAACGCGGCATAGACACCAGCGGCATTTTATTGTTGGATTATCCCGCGTTCAAAGCGGTCTGTATCAGTGCAAAAGACTGCGCCGCACCGGTAATGCTTTCCATTCAAGGCGACAAAGGCAATATCACCGTGCCGATGCCCGCCAACGCCATGAACCGCTTTACTTATACAGCAAATCAGGGCGAAGCCGAGCAGTTTGAATTTGCCGAAACGCACCGAATGTTACCTGAATTTGAGCAATTTGTACGGATAATCGACCATCGCGATTTCACCCTGGCAGAACAAATGCTGGATATTTCCGCAGCCGTTTGTGAGGTGGTGGAACAGGCAAAATCTTCCCATGTTTTATCTTTAGTTTAAAAAAGATGAACAGGTTATGAGTGGGCGGGGAAATTTGATGTACGCCCTAAAAGTGCGGTCAGATTTTTAAATGTATTTTAATCAGAAAAAATCTAAAAATTATTCATAAATCGCTGATATAATGCGCACGATTTTTATATCAACATAATTTTAATATCAACCTTATAAGGAAAAAAACATGGTACCAAGTTGCCCACATTGTCAAAAAAACATTCCCCTTCCATCGCTTTTATTAAAGGCAAAACACATCACGACCTGCCCTTCCTGCCAAAAAGAAATCACCCCTAATTTAAATTGGCGGAGAGGGCTTGGATTCGGCGCCGCATCGCTAATCATCGTCACCTTTATTCTGTTTACGCTTTTCGGTCAATCACAAGTGCCTAGTTTAGTCGGTGCATTTGCGGGGCTTATTGGCTTTACGATTTTCGGTTATCGATTTGATAAAAAAGAATAATTTTATTACGTTCTAACCGAATCAATAATAAAAGGCGCGGAATACTCTGCGCCTTTAGTTATTTAAAATCCGCCGATGAATTTTTATTTCATCAGAAAAAGTGCGGTAGCTTTTTCCGGTGTTTTTCATATTGAAAAACGTTCTGAAAATAGACCGCACTTTCTCCGTCACTTCGCCAATTCAAACACCTCCCGAATGGCGTCTTTCGTATAAAGTTCATTCATTTTTGACTTAACGGCGTTTTGGGTGGCATTGTCGATGACCGCGTCCAATACTTCGCCTTGAATGTTTAATTGTGCTAGGCGGGTTGGAGTGCCGATTTTGTCGAACCAGGCTTTTAAGGCGGCGATGCCTTCTTCGGCGCTCGCCAAACCGAAAATCTGTTTGGCGAAGCGTTCAAATTGTTTTGGATTACGATCTTTGTACCACAGCATCCACGCCGGCATAACCACGGACAAGCCCGCGCCATGCGGCACATCGCAAATAGCGCTCATGGCGTGTTCGATCATGTGATTCGGGAAGCTATAGTCTTTGATGCCAAGATGGGTTAAGCCGTTTAACGCCAAAGTTGCCGCCCAAGCGAATTCGCCGCGCGCGTCTAAATTCTGCGGATCTGCCAATAATATTTCCGTGGTGCGAATGACGGTTTTGATATTGGATTCCACCATAAAATCAATCAGTTCCGGGCGGTTTTGTGCGGTGAAATAGGCTTCGATGGAATGGGCGATGATGTCGGAGGCGGAATACACCAAATAATCACGGCTGACGGTGGATTGCAATTTCGGGTTAATCACCGACACTTTCGGAAACAGGCATTCCGCGTGGATGGAATATTTTTGTCGGGTTTCTTCGTTGGTGACCACACCGCCGGCATTCATTTCGCTACCCGTTGCCGCCAAGGTGATCACATCGAAAATCATCAATGCGTCCTGTACGCCTTTGCCGATGAAAAAATCCCACACATCGCCGTCATATTTCGCCCCGGCAGCGATGGCTTTGGCGCTGTCCAAACAGGAACCGCCGCCGATACTCAATACGCTGTCCGCGCCGAAGGATTTCGCCAAGGCAATGCCCTCGCGTACTTTGCTTAACACCGGGTTACTTTTAATCCCGCCCAACTCGACGAATTCAATACCCTGCGCGCGCAAGCCGCCAACCACATCATCAAACAAACCGGACTGTTTTACACGCTCGCTGCCATACACGACGAGTGCTTTCTTCGCCCCGAATCGGTGCATATACCCGCCCATGTTTTTTTCTTTATCCACACCAAACTCAATGCGGGTCGGATTGTGAAAACTGAATGGATGCATATTTTTCTCCTTGGTATCGTATTAAATGTGATGTTTAACCAGTTTATCAGACTTGTTTTGATGTGCTACAGAAAGTTAGCCCGCTATACCATATTACAACTTGCTTTATAGTAATACTTACTTTAAATTAATGAGAATTATTCTCAACTCTAACATTCTACTCTTATTATCGGCAATGATATTAACCCCTCAATTAAAAAAGGAATAAATTATGAAAATACAACTTGCAAAAAAATTGTTGTTTGTTGGTATAGCATTAACTTATTCAGCCTTTAGTTTTGCGGATGAAAACGAACAGAGTAGGACATTTTGTGCAAAACTGCAGCATAAAGACAAAGCCCTGTGGAAACAGCAATGTGAAACTGCAACTTTAGATGAAATTATTGTCAGTGCTAACCGATTACCATTTAATAATTACCAATATGCCGGTCAGGTTGGCGTACTAAATCAGGCGCAATTGGCAGAGCATTCCCGTCTAATTGATGCGCTGACCGATATTCCCGGTGTTTCAAATGGTGTAGATGCCGGTCGCCAAATCGGTACATTTTTCCGTATTCGCGGATTTGGCTATCAAACTGAAGAACGCGTGATTATTACACAAGACGGCGTACCTCGTTCACCAAGTATGTTTTCTAACCATATTTCTTCTTTCCGCACCGATCCCGATATTCTGACATCGGTTGAAGTCACAAAAGGGGCATCTTCTATTTTGCATGGTTCGGGAGCCATTGGCGGGATTGTGGATATGCGTACGAAAGATGCGATGGATTATTTACGTCCTGGGCAAAAAATCGGTGTAATGACGGGTGGGCGCTTAGAAAGTAATAATATGAAAAGTTATCGAACAGCAATCTATGCTAAACCCGACGCTTTTGATTTCCTGCTATATTTCAAACGGGGCTATTACGGGAATATTAAATTACCGGAAAACGGCTATTATGATAGCGAAGATAAAAAAACATTAACCCATAATCAAAACGATGAGCAAATTAACACCGTGTTGGCAAAATTCGGCGTAGATATTAGCCCGGAACAACGGCTTGCAGTTTCTTTGTTTAATTATAATGAGCGTTTAGATACCACCTGGCAGACGTTATATCACAATGAATATGGCAACAACCCGGTGCAAGGTCGGTTAAAACAACAAGATTTTGTTCTGGATTATCGTTATTCACCACAAACCGACTGGATCAATTTAACAATGTCAGCATACCGTAGCAAGGCAAGTTACTATAGAGAAAGTCGCAGTTCTTCCGATACGCCGATAGCACAACGAATGCACAATCGTTATTTAAACAGTGATCGACGTTTTGGCTTCTCTGTAAAAAACCAGGCTTTATTTGATACTCATATTTTCAAACATGATATGGTTATCGGTCTTGAATACGGCAATAAAAAATTAGACGCAGAATTTATCCGCAACGGTGTAGCGGATGAATGGTCAATGTTTCCTAATAAAAGCCAAGATGTCGGCTTATATTTACAAGATAACATTAAGTGGGATCGATTAATCCTCACACTAGGAGGGCGATACGATTACTTTACACGGGAATTAAAACGCCAAGATAAGAAAAAATACACGGAAAAACGTTTTTCGCCTCGAGTTGCGTTGAGTTATGAAATCGTTGACAACATCAACTTACTAGCCGGCTACGCAGAGACTTTTCGCGCCCCAACCCCTGACGAAACCGCCCGCTCAGGACCATTAAATCCTTATTACTACTACATTCCCAATCTCAGCCTTAAACCGGAAATAGCGAAAGAATTTGAAGTGGGTTTTTCCGTGAATAAAGAAGGATTATTGACGGAGAGCGATCGTTTACGGATAAAAGCAACATATTTTAATGGTTATATCAAAGATATGATTACCACTGTTGAACGTCCCGATTTAGGCAAACCAACCCGAGCCGACATGGCTCCGCAACGTTATACTCCTGCCGCCGCCTTTGTTCAAAATCAAAATGTCAATAAAGCCAAGCGAACCGGTTATGAAGCAACCGCAAACTATGAAATCAATGACTGGTTTACCGGATTAAGTTATGAACACCTTTCCATTAAAAACGTCCAAACAGGCAAACGAATTAGCCGTTATGCGGACAAATTCGGCATTAATTTCGGCTACACTTACCGCCCTTGGGAACTCTCCGGCATGATCAAGATTCGTCATTGGTTAAAACCAAGACCGTATGAAAATGGCAAAGTAAATGATGACTTTACTTTGGTTGATTTTGCCGGCAAATGGGCTCCGAAAAACACCGGTTCAGACTTTTTTGATCAGAGCTTCAGTGTAAATTTCGGCGTAAACAATTTATTTAATAAAATTTATAAAAATGCCTCTCTTAATTCTGAAAATACGGCAATGATTGGGCTAGGTCGCAACGTTTATGTTGATTTTGAAAAACGATTTTAGTTAGCGATTAAACACAAAGTGCGGTAGAAAAAATAAATGTTTTTTTGACCGCACTTTATTCTCCAAAAATCCATCCTATTTGCCCAAAACTACAGGACAAGCGTTTAAAATCTGCTATACTGCCCGCCGAGTTTTTACTCAATTTCCTGATAAAATTTAACCGCTCGCTATTTTTAGCGCTGGAGGACAATAAATTGAAAAATTTGTTTGCAAAAACATTCAAATCCCTTTGTTTCGCTCTGACTTTCCTTTCCACCACCGCCTTTGCGCAAGAAAAACTTTACGTTTATAACTGGACCGACTACGTACCTTCCAACCTCATTGCCGAATTTACCAAAGAAACCGGCATTGAAGTGATTTATTCCACCTTTGAAAGCAACGAGGAAATGTACGCCAAGCTCAAGCTGATTTCCGACAATGCCGGTTATGACTTGGTTTTCCCGTCCAGCTATTATGTGAACAAAATGGCGCAAGACGGTATGCTGCAAAAATTGGATCATGGCAAGTTAAGCAATTTCAAACAAATTCCTGACAATTTATTGCACAAAGATTTCGACCCGAATAACGATTATTCCCTGCCTTATGTGTACGGTTTAACCGGTATCGCCGTGAACTCGGAAGATATTGACGTCAACAAAATCACCAGCTGGGCGGATTTATGGAACCCGGAATACAAAGGCAAAGTGTTGCTCACCAGTGATGCGCGCGAAGTGTTTCATGTGGCGTTATTGTTAGACGGAAAATCACCGAACACCACCAACGAAGACGAAATTAAAGCCGCTTACGAACGGTTGGAAAAATTATTGCCGAACGTCGCCGTGTTTAACTCCGACTCGCCGGAAGTGCCTTATGTGCAGGGCGAAGTGGCGCTGGGCATGATTTGGAACGGTTCCGCCTATATGGCACACCGTGAAAACGAAAACATTCAGTTCGTCTATCCGAAAGAAGGCGCCATTTTCTGGATGGATAACTACGCCATTCCGAAAAGCGCGAAAAACGTCGAAAACGCCTATAAATTCATCGACTTCCTGCTGCGTCCGGAAAATGCCAAAGTGGTTCTGGAACGCTTGGGTTATTCCATGCCGAACAACGGCATAAAAGCCTTGATCTCGCCTGAAATGGCAAACAACCCGACCTTATTCCCGCCGGAAGAACAGGTGGAAAAAGGCATTATTCAAGGCGATGTGGGCAACGCCATTGATATTTATGAAAAATATTGGAATAAGTTGAAAACCAATTAGTTTTAAGGCAAAAGTGCGGTGGATTTTCAGCTTGTTTTTCAATATGAAAAACACATGGAAAACCGACCGCACTTTTTGTTAAGAACATTTGAATTATGCAATAAAAAAGCTCTATTATATTCACAAAACCCGTTTTGACCGATTGAACCTATTATTATGCAAAAAAGAGACCAACTAATCCTGCAACTTGTCAATCAAAAAGGGAAGTTAAGTGTTGTTGAGTTAGCCGAAACGCTTTCTGTTGCCGTCGAAACCGTTCGACGGGATTTAACCGCGCTGGAAAATAAAGGATTATTACACCGAATTCATGGTGCAGCCGTCAGCTGTAACACCAATGATTTAGGCAGTTCATTTCAATATCGGCAAAAAGCCAATGCCGACGCCAAGAAATCCATTGCGCAAAATGCCTTGGAATATATTTTCGAAGGCGCCGTCATCGGTTTAGATGCCAGTTCCACCAGCTGGCACTTCGCACAAATGCTGCCGAACCTGCCTTGTACCGTGGTGACCAATTCCATGCACAACATTACCGCCTTGATGAACAAAACCAATGTGACGACCATCGCCACCGGCGGCGTGTATTCAGCAAAATATGACGCGTTTTATGGTCCGCTGTCGGAGCAATTATTAAAACGCCTGCATATCGACATCGGTATTTTTTCCTGCAATGGCATTGATAATGAAGGAAATATTTGGGAATCCAATGAACTCAACGCTTCCGTTAAACGAAAAATCATGGATGCCTGTGAGAAGAAATTTTTATTGGCGGATTATTCCAAGCTGCAACGTAAAAATCTGATTATGCTCGCCGAACTGGAGCAAATCGACATCTTATTTATCGATCAACTCCCTTCCGAAGAATTGCAACATTATTGCCAAGAACATAATGTGCTCATCACTATATGATTAAAAAAATGACCGTTTTGCCCGTTTTAGAGATAAAAATAGTAATTCGGTCATTTTTTCCACAATATTTTGCCCGTTTTTTGTGATCTCATTCACGCTTTTCGCACAAAGATACAGAATTTGTATGTGAATCTCTTTTTTTCATGAAAAATAACGTTAAGCAAGGTTTATCCATGTTAGCTGTACTTTATTTTTAATTCACTAAAGAGGTTAAAAAATGAGTCAATTCAAATCAACTCCGGTCAAAATCGGTATTCGCCCAACCATTGACGGTCGTCGCATGGGCGTACGCGAATCATTAGAAGATCAAACCATGCGTATGGCGAAATCCGTCGCAGAATTATTACAAACACACATCCGCCATACGGACGGTTCTTTTGTGGAATGCGTGATTGCCGATACCTGTATCGGCGGTGTTGCCGAAGCCGCCGCTTGCGCCGACAAATTCAAACGCGAAAATGTCGGCTTAACCATTACCGTCACCCCTTGCTGGTGTTACGGCTCCGAAACCATCGACATGGATCCGCATATGCCGAAAGCCATTTGGGGCTTTAACGGCACCGAACGTCCGGGCGCCGTTTATCTTGCCGCCGCCCTTGCGGGACATTCTCAATTAGGTTTGCCGGCATTCTCCATTTATGGCACGGAAGTACAAGAAGCGGACGACACCAGCATTCCTGCCGACGTAAAAGAAAAATTGCTCCGCTTCGCCCGCGCCGGTCTTGCGGTGGCAACCGTTCGCGGTAAATCTTATTTGTCCATCGGCTCCGTTTCCATGGGTATCGCTGGCTCCATCGTGAACCAACAATTCTTCCAGGAATACCTAGGTATGCGTAACGAATATGTGGACATGACCGAAATCAAACGCCGTTTGGATCGCAAAATCTACGACCAAGAAGAAGTGGATTTAGCCATTTCCTGGGTAAAACAATATTGCAAAGACGGCATTGACGTAAACAGCCCGGAAAATCAACGTACACCTGAAGAACGTGCGGAACTTTGGGAAAATGTGGTGAAAATGACCATCATCACCCGCGACTTAATGGTGGGTAATCCGAAATTGGCGAAATTAAACTTCGGTGAAGAAGCCCTCGGTCATAACGCCATTGCCGCCGGTTTCCAAGGTCAACGCCATTGGACCGACCATTTACCGAACGGCGACTTTATGGAAGCCATGTTGAATTCCACTTATGACTGGAACGGCGTGCGTCCTCCGTACATTCTTGCTACCGAAAACGACAGTTTGAACGCCGTTTGTATGTTGCTTGCGAATCAACTCACCGGTCAGGCACAAATTTTTGCCGATGTGCGCACTTACTGGAGCCCGGATTCCGTAGAACGCGTCACCGGTTTCCGTCCGGAGCAAGGCTTCCTGCATTTAATTAACTCCGGTTCCGCCGCCCTTGACGGCACAGGTCAACATAAAGATGCCAACGGCAACCCGACCATCAAACCGGCATGGGAAGTAACAGAAGAAGACGGCAAACGTTGCCTGGAACACACCCGCTGGTGTCCTGCGGTACACGAATACTTCCGTGGGGGCGGTTTATCTTCCCAATTCTTAACCAAAGGCGGTATGCCGTTCACCATGCACCGTATTAACCTGATCAAAGGATTAGGCCCTGTGCTCCAAATTGCTGAAGGTTGGTCTATTGATTTACCGAAAGAAGTCAATGATGCGCTTGACCATCGCACCAACGAAACCTGGCCGACGACATGGTTTACGCCTCGCTTAACCGGCAAAGGCGCGTTTACCGATGTGTATTCCGTGATGGCGAACTGGGGCGCCAATCACTGCGTCGCGACTTACGGACACATTGGCGCGGATCTCATCACCCTTGCCTCCATGTTGCGCATTCCGGTTTGTATGCACAATGTGGAAGACGGCAAAGTGTTCCGCCCAAGCTCCTGGAATGGTTTCGGTCAGGACAAAGAAGGTCAGGATTACCGCGCCTGCAAAAACTTCGGACCGCTTTATAAATAATATTTCACTCCGCACCTCCCCTCGCCCGTAAATGGGCGAGGGTGGAGAAAGTCCGTAGGATTTTCGGAGAGAGAGGGCGAGAGGAAAATTCAGCCCCTTAACCATTCAACAAGTAACACAACAAAAGTGCGGTTAAAAATCCATTTGTTTTTTCAACCGCACTTTCTTCCAAATCTTAGGGAGAGCTTTTATGTCCATCGTACTGATTTTTGATTGCGGCGCGACCAATTTACGTACCATCGCCATGAGCGACAAAGGCAAAATCGTAGCGTCCCATCACATTGCCAACAACACCCAATCCGGCGCTGAATCCGCCGACTATCATATTTGGGATTTCGCGGAAATCTGGCAAAAATTAGGCGATTGTGCCGATCACACCATCAATCAATTAAAACAGCAACATATTGATTTAAAAGACATCGTCGGTATTTCCGTTACCACTTTCGGGGTGGACGGCGCGCCATTCGACAAAAACGGGCAACAACTTTACCCGATCATCTCATGGAAATGCCCGCGCACCGTTCCGGTGATGGAAAAACTGCCGCAGTTGCTGGACATAAAAGCCCTTTATCAACGTAACGGTATCGGACAATACAGCTTCAATACCTTATTCAAACTGCTTTGGTTGAAAGAACACCAACCGGAAATTTTCCAAAAAATGGACAAATTCGTGTTCATTTCTTCCATGTTGACCCAACGTTTAACCGGCGAATTCACCACCGATCGCACCATGGCGGGCACGTCCATGATGACGAACCTTGCCACCGGCGATTGGGACGAGGAGATTCTTAAATTACTTGGTTTAACCAAAGATCATTTCCCACCGATGCGTAATGCCGGCGAAAAAGTGGGCGAATTAACCGCCGCCCTTGCCGAACGTTGGGGCTTAAACCGCATTCCGGTGATTTCTTGCGGGCACGACACCCAATTTGCGGTGTTCGGCTCCGGCGCGGGGTTGAACCAACCGGTGTTAAGCTCCGGCACCTGGGAAATCCTGATGGCACGTACGGAACGCGCCGAACCGCGATTTGAATTTGTTCCGCAAGGCTTAACCACCGAATTTGACGCACAACCGAATGGCTTTAATCCTGCCGTGCAATGGGTCGGCTCCGGCATTATGGAATGGCTCGGCAAATTGCTGTTCGCCGATGTGGCGGGCACCGATAAATACTATGCCACCATGATTCAAGAAGGCACGGCGGCAGGTGAAAGCGGCACAAAAAGTGCGGTCGATTTTCAAGGCGTTTTTAGCCAACTCGGACAAGGCAACATTGCCGGACTTTCCATGTTCTCCACCCGCGGCGAAATTTATCGCGCCGCCTTGTATTACATGGCAAACCAACTTAAACAAGGCTTAGACGTATTACAACAAGTCAGCCATTTCAAAGCGGAAAGCCTGCTTTGCGTCGGCGGCGGTTCAAAAAATCCATTGTGGAACCAAATCCGCGCCGATGTTTTAGGTTTACCGATTGATGTGGTGGATGTCGCTGAAAGTACCGTATTAGGTGCGGCAATGTTCACTTTTGCCGGCATTGGCGTATATAGCAGCCCGGATGAAGCGCAAAAAGCCATGCAGCCGCAACGTAAACGTATTTATCCGTCGAAATGATCTGTAGGGGCGGGTCCTGTGCCTGCCCAAAAAGAATTGATGCATTATGGGCGGGCACAGGACCCGCCCCTACAAAAACAATATGATAGGAGAAACAACATGTTAAAAGGCATTCACCCCGCAATCTCCCCGGAACTACTCAAAACCCTTGCTGAAATGGGGCACGGTGATGAAATTGTGTTATCCGATGCCCATTTTCCGGCACATTCACTGCATTCCAAGGTTATCCGCGCCGACGGGATTTCCGTTGCCACCTTACTTGAAGGCATTGCACCCTTATTTGAATTCGACGCTTATGTGGATGCGCCGTTGATCATGATGGAAGCGGTGCCGGGGGATTCGCTCGATCCTACGGTGGAAAAAAACTACCTGGATGCAATTAAAAGTGCGGTCGGTTCTGCGCCTAAATTGACACGCATCGAACGCTTCGCGTTTTACGATCGCGCCAAACAGGCTTATGCCGTGGTTATCAGCGGAGAAACCGCCAAATACGGCAACATTATTATTAAAAAAGGGGTTACACCCGTTTTATAACAACTTAGAGGTACTGAAAAATGAACAGAAAAGAACTTGCACAAAAAATTATCGATACCTGTCTTGAAATGACCCGATTGGGTTTAAACCAGGGAACGGCGGGAAATGTGAGTGTGCGTTATAAAGACGGTATGCTGATTACCCCGACAGGCATGCCTTATCACATCATGAAACCGGAAAATATTGTGTATGTGGACGGCAAGGGGAAACATGAAGAAAACAAACTGCCTTCCAGCGAATGGCAATTCCATTTGGCGGTGTATCACGCCCGTCCGGAAGCCAATGCGGTGGTGCACAACCATTCCATTAACTGCGCCGGTTTATCCATTTTGGAAAAACCGATTCCGGCGATTCATTACATGGTGGCGGTGGGTGGCACCGATCATATTCCTTGCGTGCCTTATGCCACTTTCGGTACGCACGAATTAGCCTCTTATGTGGGCGAAGGCATTAAAGAAAGTAAAGCCATTTTGCTGGCGCACCACGGTTTAATCGCCTGCGGCGAAAACCTGGACAAAGCCTTATGGTTGGCGCAGGAGGTGGAAGTGCTTGCCTCGTGGTATTTAAAACTGCTCGCCACAGGCTTAGAAATTCCGCTACTCAGCAAAGAACAAATGCAAGTCGTATTAGGCAAATTCCACACTTATGGATTACGCATTGAAGAATAGTTCATAAAACAGGTTACATACACCGGTCAAACAAGGAAAATATTATGAGCGCCAAAGTATTAGAAAAGAAATATGTCGTCCCCTTTATTTTAATTACCAGCCTTTTCGCGCTGTGGGGCTTTGCTAACGACATTACCAATCCGATGGTAGCAGTATTCCAAACCGTCATGGAAATTCCGGCTTCCGAAGCGGCATTAGTGCAGTTCGCCTTTTATGGCGGTTACGGCACGATGGCGATTCCTGCCGCCCTGTTCGCCAGCCGCTACAGTTATAAAGCGGGCATTATGCTGGGCTTAGTGCTGTATGCCATCGGCGCGTTCCTGTTCTGGCCGGCGGCAAAATATGAAGTATTCAATTTCTTCTTGATTTCTCTATACATTTTAACGTTCGGTTTGGCATTTTTGGAAACCACGGCGAATCCGTACATTCTCGCCATGGGCGATCCGCAAACCGCCACCCGTCGCTTGAATTTTGCCCAATCCTTTAACCCGCTCGGCTCCATTACCGGTATGTTTGTGGCATCTCAATTAGTGTTAACCAACTTGGAATCCGATAAACGGGATGCGGCGGGCAATTTAATTTTCCACGGTCTTTCCGAAGCGGAAAAAATGGGCATTCGCACCCACGACCTGGCGGAAATCCGTGACCCTTATGTCGCCCTGGGTTTTGTGGTGGTCGCCGTCTTAATCGTCATCGCGTTATATAAAATGCCGGCGGTAAAAGTGGAGGAAAGCGGTAGCCACATTTCATTCAAAGAAGCCTTTTCCCGTTTGGTGAAAAAAGCCAAATATCGTGAAGGCGTTATCGCACAAGTGTTCTATGTGGGCGTGCAAATCATGTGCTGGACCTTCATCGTGCAATATGCGGAACGCTTGGGCTTTACCAAAGCGGAAGGACAAAACTTCAACATTATCGCTATGGCGATTTTCATTACCAGCCGCTTCATCAGTACCAGCTTAATGAAATACCTGAAAGCCGAATTCATGCTCATGCTGTTCGCTATCGGCGGTTTCTTCTGTATCCTCGGGGTAATTTTCATTGACGGCGTATGGGGCTTGTACTGCTTAATCTTAACCTCCGGCTTCATGTCGCTGATGTTCCCGACCATCTACGGTATCGCCCTCTACGGCTTAAAAGAAGAATCCACTCTTGGTGCAGCCGGTCTTGTCATGGCGATTGTGGGCGGCGCCTTAATGCCGCCGCTACAAGGCATGATTATCGACCAAGGCGAAGTCATGGGATTGCCTGCCGTCAACTTCTCATTCATCTTGCCGTTAGTCTGCTTTGTGGTTATCGCAATCTACGGCTTCAGAAGCTGGAAGGTTCTCAAATAAGGTAAAACATGACCGCACTAACAAAAAGTGCGGTCGTTTTTTAGGGTATTTTTCATCTTAAATAATGGAGTATATTTTATGGCTAATCGAATGATTCTCAATGAAACCAGCTATCACGGCGCAGGCGCCATTCAACATATTGTGGATGAAGTCAAAAGCCGCGGTTTTAAAAAAGCCCTAGTAGTGACCGACAAAGATTTGATTAAATTTAAAGTGGCGGAAAAAGTCACCGCACTTTTGGATAAAGCCGGGCTTGCCTACGATATTTTTGACGAAGTGAAGGCGAACCCGAGCGTTGAGGTGATTAAAAAAGGCGTAGAAAAATTCAAACAAAGTGGCGCCGACTATTTAATCGCCATTGGCGGCGGTTCACCCACAGACAGCTCAAAAGCCATCGGTATTATTATCAACAATCCGGAATTTTCCGATGTGCTTTCCTTAGAAGGCGTTGCGCCGACCAAAAATAAATGCGTGCCGATTATTGCCGTACCGACAACCGCCGGTACCGCCGCCGAAGTCACCATTAACTATGTGATTACCGACGAAGCCAATAAACGCAAATTCGTCTGTGTAGATGTGCATGATGTGCCGGTCGTCGCCGTGGTGGATCCCGACATGATGTCTAGCATGCCGAAAGGGCTAACCGCCGCCACCGGTATGGATGCCCTGACTCACGCGATTGAAGGCTACACCACCAAAGCCGCCTGGGCGCTCACCGATGCCTTACATCTGGAAGCCATTCGTTTAATTTCCACACACTTACGCGGCGCGGTAGAAAACACCAAAGCGGGGCGTGAAGGCATGGCGCTCGGTCAATATGTTGCGGGCATGGGATTTTCCAACGTCGGCTTAGGCATCGTACACAGCATGGCGCACCCGCTTTCCGCTTATTACGATACCCCTCACGGCATTGCCAACGCCGTATTATTGCCTTATGTGTTGGAATTTAACGCGCCGGCAACCGGTGAAAAATTCCGTGAAATCGCGCGCGCCATGGGCGTCAAAGGCGTAGATGAAATGAGCCAAGACGAATACCGCAAAGCCGCGATTGAAGCGGTAAAACAGCTTTCCAAAGATGTGGGCATTCCGGAAAAATTACACATGATTGGCGTAAAAGAAGAGGATTTGGTCGCCCTTTCCCAAGATGCGCTAAAAGACGTTTGTACCGGCGGCAACCCGCGCGATTGTACGGCGGAAGAAATTCTGGAAATTTATAAAACCGCGTTCTGATAAAAACACTTTAAAAATTGACCGCACTTTACCCCGGGTTAAGTGCGGTTTTTTGTGTAAGCGGCTTAACTTAAGAAATAAAAAATCTGCATTCAGGAATCACTTCCCAAATGCAGATTTTAGTGCGGGAAAACAAATTAGCGTTTAGATTTCACTAATTGTTCTGTCAGTTCGTAAGCGCGAAGTTTTGCCAACTCTTTAGAAAGTTTGGACATTAACACTTCGTAATCCGCATCGTGGTGGTGCTGACGAATGTTTTCTTCGGCACGTTTCTTCGCGGCAAGAATGCGTTCGCTGTCAAGTTCTTGACCTCGAATGGCGACATCCGCAAGGACGGTAACCACGGTCGGTTGCACTTCTAAGAAACCACCGGAAACATAGATAACTTCTTCGCTATCATTTTCCAACGTCAGCTTAACAATACCCGGCTTGATTGCCGTTAGTAACGGGGCGTGGCCCGGTAAAACGCCGAGCTCGCCTTCAATACCGGTCGCTTGAACGCTTTTCACGTTGCCGGAAAAGATTTGTTGTTCTGCACTTACCACTGTTAAATTAAATGTTGCCATGTTTTTCTCCTTCAAGTTTGATATGCATCAGCTTGAAGTGATTACATATTTTTGGCTTTTTCTAGCGCTTCGTCGATGGAACCGACCATGTAGAACGCCTGTTCCGGAATATGGTCGTACTCACCGCTTAAAATACCTTTAAAGCCGCGAATGGTTTCTTTTAACGGAACATATTTACCCGGCGTGCCGTTGAAGACTTCGGCAACGAAGAACGGTTGTGATAAGAAACGTTCGATTTTACGCGCACGCGCTACCACTAATTTATCTTCTTCGGATAATTCGTCCATACCAAGAATCGCAATGATGTCTTTTAATTCTTTGTAACGTTGCAAAATACCTTGTACGCCACGGGCGACATCGTAGTGCTCTTGACCGACAACCAACGGATCCAATTGACGGGATGTAGAATCTAACGGGTCAACCGCCGGATAAATACCCAAAGACGCAATTTGACGGCTCAATACGACGGTGGAGTCTAAGTGCGCAAAGGTTGTTGCCGGGGACGGGTCGGTTAAGTCATCCGCAGGAACGTAAACCGCTTGTACGGAGGTGATAGAACCGGTTTTGGTTGAGGTGATACGTTCTTGTAACACACCCATTTCTTCCGCAAGGGTCGGTTGATAACCTACCGCTGACGGCATACGACCTAAAAGAGCGGATACTTCGGTACCGGCAAGGGTATAACGATAGATGTTATCCACGAAGAATAATACGTCGCGACCTTCGTCACGGAATTTTTCTGCCATGGTTAAGCCGGTTAAGGCAACACGTAAACGGTTACCCGGCGGCTCATTCATTTGACCGTAAACCAGAGATACTTTATCCAATACGTTGGAATCTTTCATTTCGTGGTAGAAGTCGTTACCTTCACGGGTACGTTCACCTACACCGGCGAATACGGAATAACCGGAGTGCTCAATAGCAATATTACGAATTAATTCCATCATATTTACGGTTTTACCTACACCCGCACCACCGAACAAACCGACTTTACCCCCTTTTGCGAATGGGCAGATTAAGTCGATAACTTTAATACCGGTTTCTAATAATTCGGTACTGTTTGATTGTTCTTCGTAGCTTGGTGCCGAACGGTGGATTGACCAACGTTCTTCTTCACCGATTGGGCCTTGTTCATCGATTGGTTCACCCAATACGTTCATAATACGACCAAGGGTTTTTGTTCCTACCGGCACTTGAATCGGGTTATTGGTATTTTCTACTTTCAACCCGCGTTTTAAACCGTCGGAGGCACCCAGTGCGATACAACGTACCACACCACCGCCTAATTGTTGTTGAACTTCAAGGGTTAAGCCTGTTTCAACTTTTAATGCATCATAAACTTTTGGTACTGCATCTTGTGGAAATTCGACGTCAATCACCGCACCGATGATTTGTACAATTTTACCTGTCGCCATTACCGTTCCTCTTCTATTAAATCGCTGCCGCGCCGGCAA
This sequence comes from Aggregatibacter actinomycetemcomitans, assembly GCA_017160915.1. Classification (GTDB taxonomy): domain Bacteria; phylum Pseudomonadota; class Gammaproteobacteria; order Enterobacterales; family Pasteurellaceae; genus Aggregatibacter; species Aggregatibacter actinomycetemcomitans_B. Next base: position 54,494 of record JACAWG010000078.1, on the reverse strand, counting down.
CAATTTCATTTAATTCATTTGTGATACTTGCTTGACGAGCTTTGTTATACACCAACCGCAAATCATTAATTAAATTACCTGCGTTATCCGTTGCTGCTTTCATCGCTACCATTCGAGCCGCTTGTTCTGAAGCTAAATTATCTACAACCGCTTGATAAACCTGAGATTCTAAATAACGAACTAAAAGACTGTCTAATAGTACCTTCGGATCAGGTTCGTAAATATAATCCCATGCCTGTTGTCTTTCGCTTAAGTGATCGTTTTCCATTTCCGGTAAAGGAACTAATTGTTGTACAACCGGTTTTTGCGACATCGTATTAATGAATTTATTGTATGCAATATAAATGGCATCAATTTCACCATTACGATAGGCATCGAACATGGCATTTGCCACACCAATTAATTCTTCCAAAGCCGGGTTATCACCCAAACCGGAAAGTTGTCCTTTTACATTAAAACCAAGAGAACGGAAAAAACTAATCCCTTTAGAACCGATTAAACCAAGTTCGGTAGCGGCATTCTGTGCTTTCCAAGCCTTAATTTGGTTAAGCGTGGCTTTAAACAAATTAACGTTTAAACCACCGCACATTCCACGATCGGTAGAAATAACCAAAATGCCGACTTTTTTCACTTCACGTTCCACTAAGAACGGGTGTTTGTAACCGATACTGGCTTTAGACACATGACTGATAACATTACGGATAGTTTCAGAATACGGACGAGATGCCGCCATACGGTCCTGCGTTTTACGCATTTTCGAGGTTGCAACCATTTCCATTGCCTTGGTGATTTTCTGCGTACTTTGTACGCTGGCAATTTTGGTTTTTATCTCTTTTGCACCTGCCATCTTGTTTCTCCGTTACTACCAAGCACTGTTAGCTTTGAAACTATCTAAAATACCTTTTAACGTATCTTTGATTTCGTCATTATAGTTACCGGTTTTGGTCAGTTCTTGCATAAACTCGGCATAATTACGATTTGCATAATCTAAAAGTGCGGTCTCAAAACTTGCAATTTTTGATAATTCCACATCGTCTAAATAACCGAACTCAACAGCAAATAACACAACGGCTTGTTCTGCAACGGAAAGTGGCGCAAATTGTTTTTGTTTTAGCAATTCGGTTACTTTTTCACCGTGAGAAAGTTGTTTACGGGTTGCATCATCAAGATCGGATGCAAACTGCGCAAACGCCGCCAATTCACGATATTGCGCAAGCGCGGTACGAATACCACCGGCTAATTTTTTGATAACTTTAGTTTGTGCCGAACCACCTACACGGGAAACCGAAATACCCGGGTTTACCGCAGGACGAATACCGGAGTTAAATAGGTTGGATTCCAAGAAAATCTGACCGTCGGTAATCGAAATTACGTTGGTTGGAACGAACGCGGAAACGTCACCCGCTTGTGTTTCGATAATCGGAAGTGCGGTTAAAGAACCGGTTTTACCTTTTACTTCGCCGTTAGTAAATTTTTCTACATATTCTTCATTTACACGGGAAGCACGCTCAAGTAAGCGTGAGTGTAAATAGAATACGTCACCCGGATAAGCTTCACGACCCGGCGGACGACGTAATAATAAGGAAATTTGACGATAAGCAACCGCTTGTTTGGAAAGATCATCGTAAACGATTAACGCATCTTCACCGCGATCACGGAAATATTCACCCATTGCACAACCGGCATAAGGGGCTAAATATTGTAATGCGGCAGATTCGGAAGCAGAAGCGGCAACCACGATAGTATTGGCTAACGCGCCATGCTCTTCTAACTTACGTACTACGTTGGCAATGGTTGATGCTTTTTGACCGATTGCAACATAAATACATTTAATACCGGAATTACGTTGGTTGATGATAGCATCGATAGCCAATGCGGTTTTACCGGTTTGACGGTCACCGATAATCAATTCACGTTGTCCACGACCGATTGGCACCATGGAGTCAACGGCTTTATAACCGGTTTGAACAGGTTGATCAACGGATTTACGTTCAATTACACCCGGTGCAATGACTTCAATTGGAGAAAAACCGTCATTTTCAATTTCACCTTTACCGTCAATCGGTTGACCAAGCGTGTTTACCACACGACCCAATAAACCACGACCTACCGGCACTTCAAGAATACGACCGGTACACTGTACTTCCATCCCTTCCGCAAGATCGGCGTAAGGACCCATTACCACTGCACCAACAGAATCTCTTTCTAAGTTTAATGCCATTGCGTAGCGATTTCCCGGTAATGCAATCATCTCACCTTGCATCACTTCACTTAAACCGTGAATACGGATGATACCATCGCTGACTGAAACGATTGTTCCCGTATTACGCGCTTCGCTTTCTACATTAAACTGGGCAATGCGTTTTTTTATTAATTCACTAATTTCAGTTGAATTTAGTTGCATCTTCTAATCCTCTTATAATTGCAACTCATTTGCCAGACGGGTAAGTTGCCCACGGCTACTTCCGTCAATCACAAAATCATCTGTACGAATGATAACCCCGGCGATCAGTGAGTTATCAATGTTGCAATTTAACTTAATTTTACGGGCTAATTTCTTTTCCATTGCGGCAGCAATTTTTTCTTGTTGCGCGACACTTAATGGTTGAGCTGAGGTGACCTGAACTTCCGTAATTGCGTTATATTCCTCAACATAATGTTGGAATTCTTTGAATACTGCCGGAAGGACAGTTAAACGCTTATTTTCAGCCATTAACCGAATCAAATTTTGCCCATATTGATCTATTTGTTCACCACAAATTGCGATCACCGTATCCGCCAGTTTCTGTGCGGAAAAAGAGCTTGTTAAGAAATCTTTCATGGTGTCGTTTTCAACCACTTCAGCAAGAAAACCTAACATTTCTCCCCATTTTTCCACCGCACTTTTGTCAACCGAACGCTGTTCTACGGCAAAATCAAATGCTGCTTTCGCATAAGGGCGAGCTATGGTAGTTAATTCTGACATAAGCTCAACCTTCTTATAGTTCTGCAACTAATTTATCAATAATGTCATTGTTTGCCGCTTCATCAATAGAACGACCCACAATTTTTTCTGCACCGGCAACAGCCAAAGACGCCACTTTAACACGCAATTCTTCTTGAACACGTTTACGTTCGGCTTCTACTTCCGCATAGCCTTGTTCAATAATTTTCGCTTTAAGTTCTTCAGCTTCGTTTTTAACTTCGTCCAATACTTCGTTACGACGTTTATTGGCAGCATCCAAAATTTCCTGTGCCTGAATTTTGGCTTTAGAAATTTCTTGTTCAACAAGGGCTTTGGTATCCGCTTGTTCTTTTTTTGCCGCTTCCGCCGAAGCTAAAGCATTTGCAATTTGGCTTTGACGCGTTTCAATTGCCTTAATAATTGGCGGCCAAACAAATTTCATACAGAACCATACAAATAGCGCGAATGAAATGAGCTGACCAATTAATGTTGCATTTAAATTCACAACGTCCTCCTTAATCTGCTTGCTTCACGTTGATAAGCAAATAAGGTGATTATTGTAATAAACCGATGAATGGGTTTGCAAAAATGAAAAGTAAAGAAATACCAACTGCAATCATCGCAATCGCATCCAAAAGACCTGCCACGATAAACATTTTAGTTTGTAGGCTTGAAGCAAGTTCCGGCTGACGGGCAGATGATTCTAAGAATTTACCGCCTAAGATAGCGAAGCCAATTGCCGTACCCAATGCAGCGAATGCAAGAAGGATAGATGCACCGATAATTGTAGCTGTAATTACAGTTTCCATAATGTTCTCCAATAGAAGTTAAGTTTTTAGCCCTAGAGCCGGTTAATAAAAAATTAATGTTCTGCTTTGTTATAAGCAATACTCAAATAAACCACCGTCAACATCATAAAGATGAATGCTTGTAACGTAATAACCAAAATATGGAAAATCGCCCAAGCAAGGTGTAATGGAATCCCTAATGCCGCAATCGCCATATTGGCGGAATACATAACGGCAATAAGAATAAAGATCAATTCGCCCGCGTACATATTACCGAACAAACGGAAACCGAGAGAAATCGGTTTAGCCAATAAAGTCACCGTTTCAAGAATAAAGTTTACGGGAATAAACGCCCAGTGATTGAACGGATGCAAGGTATATTCCTTAACTAAACCGCCAACACCCTTGGATTTTACCGTGTAGAAAAGAATCAGGAAGAAGACACAGATAGACATCCCCAACGTGGCACTGATATCCGCCGTAGGAACGGCTCTTAAATAGTGAATACCGAATAGACCGGCAAGTTGCGGAAGGAAATCAACCGGAATTAAATCGATGGCATTCATGATGAACACCCAACAGAAAATGGTCAGGGCAATCGGCGCAACCACATCGCGCGGGCCATGGAAGTTTTCTTTAACGATGCCGTTAACCCAACCTACCAGGATTTCCACCAGACATTGCAATTTTCCCGGCACACCCGGCGTTGCTTTTTTGGCAACCCGTCTAAAAATGAAAAGGAAAATAACGGCAGACAGAATAGAGAAAAATAAGGTATCAACGTGAATATTCCAGAAACCGTCTCCCGTTTTAAGGAAGGACAAGTGGTGACCGATATATTCTGAAGTTGTTTGTTCAGACATAGTTAACCCTTTGTAAAATAAAACTTAAGACCTATTCAGCAAAAATGGGATGATATTATTTAGCATTAATGCTGCAAAAAAACCTGTAAAGAAAACAATAAAATATGTTACCGAAAGCCATTTAAACGAAAAAATAATCAGTAAAATCGTCAATACGAATTTAATGGCTTCACCGCGATAAAGTGCGGTTAATTTTTTTGATAAATCCTGATTGCGATAAAAAACAACATACACAAAGATAGAAAAAGGTATAAACGCGGCAAAAAATCCTAAGCAGAAATCGACCGCACTTTGGGTATTGGCTAACAACGCAATAATAGAGCTTAAAACAAGACCGACGAAAAATTCAATGTAAATGGATTTTTTATATTTGGCTCGGGCTTGTGCTAAAACTCTGGACATAACTTTTTTAAACCTTAAAACGGAGCAATTATACCCTTGAAAAAATGAGATTCAACTCAAAAGCGCTTAAAAAAACGTTAAATGAATCACAATTTCAAAAAATAATTAACAAAAAATTTACTTTTTCGTCAAAAGTACTAAATGTCGTTCACCAATAAGCGTTGGAACCTTAAGAGGAATGACGTTTTCAATATGAAATTGATCACTTAAATTTTGAGCTTCTTCCTGCTGATAAATACCTTTTAACGCATAAAACAGACCATCTGGTTTGGGTAAATGCCGGCACCATTCGGTCATGTCTTTTAAGGAAGCGAAAGCACGGCTTAATACGCCGTCGAATTTTTCTTCCGGTTGATATTCTTCCACACGGCTTAAAACCGGCGTAACGTTTGTTAGTCCCAACTCACTCACCGCATTACGAATAAAGCTGATACGCTTGCCCAGGCTATCCAACAACACAAACCGCTTATCGGGGTTAATAATCGCCAACGGCAAGCCGGGCAAGCCCGGACCGGTACCTACATCAATAAAACGATCGCCTTGTAAATAAGGGCTAACCACGAGGCTATCCAAAATATGTTTCACCAACATGTCTTGCGGATCGCGCACGGAGGTTAAATTATAGGCTTTATTCCATTTGTTTAATAAATTGACGAGGTCGATCAATTGCTGTTTTTGTTGATCGCTTGGTTGAATCTTTGCTTGTGCAAGGAGGCTGTCTAATTTAGCTTTCATTGATGAGATACTCTTTTTAAGAATACCGCACATTCTACTTGAAAGTGCGGTCAGTATTCTATGCATTTTTCGCTTGTTGCTGCAAAATCCCGCTCAAATTACTTTCCAGCCAATCCACCAATTCAAACATTTTATTTGACGCCTCCGAACCAAATTCCGTCAGCGTATAATCCACCTGCGGTGGCACGGTGTTATAGGATTTGCGAACTAACATACCGTCCGCTTCCAATTCCTGTAAGGTCTTCGTCAGCATTCGCTCACTCACACCGTCAATAGCGCGGCGCAATTCACTAAAACGTTTGGTACCGGAATGCAGACTCACCAACACCAACGCGCCCCAACGGCTGGTTAAATGCTGTAATATTTGGCGTGAAGGACAAGCCGAAGCCAAAACATTGCCACGGTCAAGAATATTTTCCATTTTTATTTCCTTAAAAATCAATTAATTAAAAATAAATTTTAAAACTTTCCAAAACTTACGTTTATGTAAGTACTTCTCAAAAGTAAGTAATGTGATTATTATAGTCGCCATCAACCAATACGGTCAACCATCCCAACACGAAGAGGAAAACAACATGACAAACAAAACTATCGCTATCACAGGTGCAACAGGCCAATTCGGTGCCATCGCATTAGATTTATTAAAAGCAAAAAACGCCAACGTTATCGCTCTTGTGCGTTCCCCGGAAAAAATTTCAGGCGTAGAAGCCCGCAAATTTGATTATTCAAAAGTGGAAGGTCAAGCGGAAGCGTTGCAAGGCGTAGATACCTTAATTTTAGTATCAAGTAACGAAATCGGACAACGTTTTGCACAACACAACAACGTGATTGAAGCTGCGAAAAAAGCCGGTGTGAAGCACATTATTTACACCAGCTTGTTAGGCGCAACCAACGACAATACCGTGAAATCCCTTGCTGGCGAGCACGTTGAAACCGAAGCGGCATTAAAAGCATCAGGTATTGCTTACACCATTTTACGCAACGGCTGGTACACCGAAAATTACACAGGCTCTGTCCCGGCGGCGATTGCAAATAATGCCCTTTACGGTTCTGCAAAAAATGGTCGTATTTCATCCGCACTTCGTGCAGAACTTGCTGAAGCAGCGGTGAATGTGGCGTTAAGCGAAGGTCACGACAACAAAACTTACGAACTCGCCGGCTCAACCAGTTGGACATTAGCGGATTTAGCCGCAGAAATCAGTAAACAAACAGGCAAAGAGATTCCTTACGTAGATCTTCCTGCCGAAGATTACGCCGCAGCCCTTGTACAAGCGGGATTAGACGCCGGCTTTGCAGGTTTAATTGCAGAATGGGACGTAGATGCCTCAAACGGCGCATTATTCTCAGAAGGCAAAACCCTTGAGAAATTGCTCGGTCGCCCAACGGCAGGGTTAGATGTGGCGGTGAAACAGGCTTTATAAGCAAGCATAGCCTCTCCGCATCGTAGAGACAGGGTTTATCCCTGTCCAAAAAACAAACGGACGGGGATAAACCCCGTTCCTACATATAAACGAGGAGAGAATATGCTTTTCATCATCTTCACCTTTCTATGCCTGATTTTTTACCTCGCACTCCGCTACCGCCCACATATCATTCAACTCGGCACATTTAAATTTGCCCAAAATGTCACCCTCGGCTCGCACGCTTTTTATATTGAAGAAGTGGAATTTCGTGATAGCCAAGCGGCGATTCACGGCTATTTCAACATTGTGCCCGCCTTGCAAAATCAGGCGAACCTGTTGGAAAGCACTTACGATTTTTTCGATTTCTACACCGTCGTGCTGCGTTTTGAGGATTGCACCATGAAGCTCGTTCGCCAACTCAACAAAGTGCGGTTGATTAAAAGCGAATTTCCCGTGGGGATTGCCGAATTTGAGCAGATGATTGCCCCGATTGCCTACAACAAGGAGAAAAAATGACCTTTGAAACCCGATTACAAGCGGTCAAATCCGCCCTTCAAAATGCAAAATTTGTTTTAATTGGTGCAGGCGCAGGCTTTTCTGCTGCCGCAGGGCTGACTTACAGCGGCAAGCGTTTTGAGGAAAATTTTCAACCGTTCATCAAAAAATATGGCATGACAGATATGTATTCCGCAGGCTTCTACCCGTTCGCCAAGCCCGAGCAAAAATGGGCGTATTGGGCAAATCACGTTTGGCATAACCGCTGGCAGCCCGAGGCATTTCCGCTTTATCGCGCATTGTTTGAATTGGTGAAAGACAAAAACTATTTTGTGCTGACCACCAACGTGGACGGGCAATTTGAAAAAGCAGGCTTCGCCCACGAACGGCTGTTTGCGATGCAAGGTGATTACTGCAAGTTGCAATGCAAAAACGCCTGCCACGATGGTTTGTACAGTAATGAAGAACTGGTGAAACAATGGCGGGCTACAACCGATGAAAAAACACTGGAAATTCCGACCGCACTTGTGCCGCATTGCCCGAAATGCGGCGGAGAAATGGCAATGCACCTACGCATTGACGGCAATTTTGTCGAAAATGCCGACTGGCACACCGCCCAAGCCCGCTACGCCGAATTTGCCCAACAAGCCTTGCAGGGCGAAACCGTCTATTTGGAACTGGGCGTGGGTTTCAACACCCCAACCATTATCCGCTATCCGTTCGAGCAGATGGTGTACCACAACCCGAATGGCTTGTTGGTGAGGTTAAATCGTGATGAACCTGAAGGGTTTGAAGAAACGGCAGGGCGGACGGTGGCGTTTAGGGAAGAGATGAATGATGTAATTCATTCTTTATTGATTAAATAATTTTCTTCGTTTTTGCTTCTGCCACAAACGCTTGCGTTTGAACGTTGCTTTAGCAACGGCACGAAGTGCGAGCGAAGCGAGTAAATCTCCCCTAACCCCTCTTTGCTAAAGAGGGGGACTTTCTTTATAGAATTAATATCAACTGGCTCATTGACTATGATGTTTAAGAAGAAAGATAAAATTTAAATCTACTCGTTATATTCCCCTCTTTAGCAAAGAGGGGTTAGGGGAGATTTAGCAGAATAAATCAACGCTCATAATAGAAATAATCAAAGGAAAATGCTATGCACAACCTCAAATTCCTTATCCATTGCCTCCGCCCCGATTTGGATATTCCACAAAACCCCGAAGACCAGCGCCAACTGTTACGGGCGGTGATGAACGTCCATAATCCGCAGGATCCCATTCCTGCCGAATATTGGGCAGTGCAAGATGAATTATTACAAGAGGAAGCCCAGAAAAAAGGCGTAGTGGATTTAGCCGATCTCACGCCCATCGAACCGCAAATTTACCTCTGGCAAGGCGACATCACCCGATTAGCCGTCGATGCTATCGTCAATGCCGCCAACAGCCAGCTGCTCGGTTGTTTCCACCCGTTGCACGCCTGTATCGACAACGCCATTCATTCCGCCGCAGGCTTGCAACTGCGTCAAGCCTGTTTTGAGCTGATGGAAAAACAAGGCGAATTGGAAGCCACAGGCAAAGCAAAAATCACGCCTGCGTTTAACCTACCTTCAAAATTTGTGCTGCATACGGTCGGACCGATTATCTACGAAAACGTCCGCGAAACCGACCGCACTTTGCTCGCCGATTGCTACCGCTCTTGCTTGGAATTGGCGAAAGCAAGCGGTCTAAAATCCGTTGCTTTTTGCTGTATCAGCACAGGCGAGTTTCGCTTTCCAAACCAACTTGCCGCAGAAATTGCGGTGCAAACCGTACGTGAATTTCTGGCGGAAAATCCGGAAATGCGTGTGGTGTTTAATGTATTTAAAGAGGTAAATTTGAGAATCTATCAAGAATTATTAGGTTAGTCATAAATAAAGTGCGGTAAAAATTCACCGCACTTCATATGATATAAAACATAGATGTTGTATTTAGGTACTATCTTCGTAGTTGCTCAAGAATAAAACATTCATAAACTGCATTTACAGCAGCTAATCTCACCGTTCCTAAGTTCTCAAGGGATAATTTTCCTCCCGCAATATTTAGAATAAACGGCGTTACTTTCTCATTCAGATAATCAGAAATCACAGCTGTTTTTCCACTTTCCCAATCATCTTCATCTGTGATATTCCAATTTGTTAACGATGAAGTTTCATATAAAGCCATAACCTCTTCATTGCCATAGTTACGAATACAATAAACTTCGTAAGAAAGGAAACGATATAAACTGTATATTTCATTTGAACTGGTTTCTAAAATATTACGTTTAATATCATAAGCAATGAGATAAGCCAAATTACCTAATTGTCTCCCCTGAACATACTGCGTTACTGAAAATACGGTAAATTCCATTTGCTCTTGAACAGAAAGCTTACGTTCTTCATTTAATCCAATAATTTGAGCAGACCATTCTGCTCTTTCATGTCCTAACTCATGAGCAATTTTGAGATATTTCCTTGCTAAATCATATTTAGGCGTAAACTGACCTGCACCATTAAGATAAATCAACCCTAAATTATAGGCAGCCGACGGGTGTTGCTGACAAATTTGTTCAAATAGCGGTATAGCTGTGGTTAAATCACCTCGAGCTAAAGCATTCACACCATCATTGTAAGTACTTTTTACATTATCAGGCTGAAATGTAGCAATGGACTGAAATAATTTTTTAAACATATATAATCCCTATTAAAGTAATTCAATCTGTTTATTTAAATCTGATGTTGTAACCTTTTTATACAAATCAAACTGCTGAGAAAGCCCGACAGGATCCCGAATAAAATTCTGTACACTTTCGTTTTCATATAATGAAACACATAGCGCTAACGTTCTTGCTTGACAGCTAAATGATCTTTGAGGATTAAATTCAATGTCACTAAAGGCATCAAAATGCTCCTCAAAAAAGGCTTCTCGCAATGCTAAATTCCGCTCAGAAAATAATACATTCAGATAAAGCCAATCATAAAACAGACTTTTCGGTTCTAAAGGAAAATCTTTTTGATTAAAGGTAAACTTTACCATTTCGCCACTTTCTCTTAACCGAGTATCCTTTTTGGCTTCTCGTGGTGTAACCGTTAATAGATCTCGATAAGGTCCATCATTCACAAACACTTTGCTACTTTGGAAAAGATTTTCGACAGGATAGCCTTTAATGTTTTTAAGAAAAAATGAACTCAGCTGAATACCTATTTCTTGATCCGATTTGCTTGAGGCCTCTAGAATTTTATTAAATCCTTGTTTTTCCGCCTCTTGATGAAGGCTTTTAATTGAACGTTTTCGCACTTCTGCACTCATTCCCATATGCCAATCGAATTGGATATTTTGTTCAATAACACCAATATTATCTCGATTAGGAATAAAAATAGGGCGAATAGCTCTACCTATTGTTTTTTTCTCTTTTTCCATAATTTTTAAAATACAAATATAATCAATAAAATAACCAGAATGATAAAGCCTAAACAACCATCACCTGATGAGCTAACACTCGAACTTGAGGAATAGTCTATTTTTTTCCGTTCTTGTTTAGGTTCTGTTACTTTTTTAGTGGTTATTGGCTGTTTTTCTTCTCTAGATGAAGAAATAAAAACATCTTCAAACATATTTTGTATATGCTTATGGTGTTCTTTAATTAGTTTAATATCTTCATTGGTTAACTTGGTTTTAGCCATTTTTTTAGCAACTTGCTCTAACCTTTTTTCTCTTGCTACACTGTTGCTTTTAAGACCTCTAATTCCTTTGTCTTCTATATAAGTATTAAGATATTTATCAATAGTAGAACCAATCTGGGCTTTATTCTCAATATCATCATAAGTTAATGGAATTTCATCCTCAAAAATATGCAAAATATACTCTAGCTCAATGTTTTCTAAACATTGTACTTCAGCTTGATCTGAGGTGGTTTCATAATCCCGAAGAGATGAAATTCTATTCCTAATTGTAGGCTCTTGTCCTGATTTTTGGAAAGTAATTGGGTTAGCAAATAGAGCTTCTAACGCTTCTTCACCTTTGAAACTTTCGGGACTAGCATTGCTGAAGCTGGCTGTTGCAGCGTTATGCGGATAGAAAATACATTCTTTTTTATATAAAACGGCAGGATCAATTAGCAATAGGCACAAATCATAGCCTTGTTCTAACTTCCTTTTTAACATCCATTGATTAGGCTTACTGATAGATAGGCAAATTGCATTCTTATACTGATCATAGCGATAATTATCAGTAACAATGGCTTCATTATAAGAAAGTAAATTTCTCGTTTTTAATCCATTTTGTTTTATATTTTCTAAATTAGATCTAGGAGTAAAATGACAAAGCCAGCGGATATTGCGACGTTCAATAAGTTGGCTGACGAGTAATTGATCAGCATCTAGGACTAAACTCCAATCAACTCCCGAATGATAATTAATGGTTCCCATATATTTTAACTTTCTTTTTCTTTAGCAATATGTTTTTACTTTAGCTGTCAAGGTAAAGTAAAAGCAGTATACTGCTTTGAAAAATAAGCTAAAAAATAGATTGTTATATGTAACAGTAATACAAATTAATATCTAAATTTAAAAATAAAAGTGCGGTCAAAATCGACCGCACTTTTCTGCTTTTTAGCGAGAGGGAAAGATTATTCCCCGCGCTTTAACATCCCTTGTTTTTTCAAGTTAACCAAAATGATGGAAATTGCCGCTGGTGTGATGCCGGAAATGCGGCTAGCTTGACCAATGGATACCGGGCGATGTTGTTCTAACTTCGCGCGCACTTCGTTTGATAAACCGGAAACTTTGCCATAATCAAACTGCGCCGGAATCGCCGTATTTTCATGGCGTTTTTGTTTTTCGATTTCTTCTTCTTGGTGTTCGATATAGCCTTGATATTTAATGGCGATCTCCACTTGTTCCACCGCTTCTTTATCTTCCATTGCCGGCTGATAAGGGGTGAGAGCAGTCAAAATTTCATAATTCATTTCCGGACGGCGCAATAAATCTTCGCCGTTAGCTTCACGCACCAGTGGGCTGCCCAACACTTTATTGGCTTCTTCCAGATATTCCGAACGCGGGTGCAGCCAAATATTGCGTAAGCGTTGGCGTTCAAGCTCAATGTTTTCCATTTTTTGGTTAAAACGCGCCCAGCGTGCGTCGTCAATCAAACCGAGCTCATGGGCAATCGGCGTTAAACGAATATCGGCGTTATCTTCGCGTAGCAATAAACGATATTCCGCACGAGAAGTAAACACACGGTACGGTTCTTTGGTGCCAAGGGTGCAAAGATCGTCCACCAACACACCTATATAAGCCTGATCGCGACGTGGGAACCAAGCGTCTTTTTCCTGCACATAAAGCCCGGCGTTAATTCCGGCAAGTAAGCCTTGTGCCGCTGCTTCTTCATAACCGGTTGTACCGTTAATTTGTCCGGCAAAGAACAAGCCTGAGATCGCTTTAGTTTCTAACGTCGGTTTCAGATCGCGCGGATCAAAATAATCGTATTCAATGGCATAACCCGGTTTTACGATCCGTGCCTTTTCCAAACCTTTCATGGAATTGACGATCCCCATTTGCACATCAAACGGCAAACTGGTGGAAATACCGTTCGGGTAAATTTCGTTACTGGTTAAGCCTTCCGGTTCCAAATAGATCTGATGAGAATTACGATCGGCAAAACGCATCACTTTATCTTCAATGGATGGGCAATAACGCGGGCCGATTCCTTCGATCACGCCGGTGTACATTGGGCTGCGATCCAAATTATTACGGATCACCTCATGGGTTTTTTCGTTGGTATGGGTAATAAAACACGGAATTTGGCGGGGATGTTGATCGACCGATCCCATGAACGAAAATACCGGCAATTGCGCATCGCCATGTTGTTCGGCAAGCACGGAAAAATCAATGGTGCGTGCGTCAATACGTGGCGGCGTACCGGTTTTTAAGCGATCCACCCGTAAATTGAGATCGCGCAAACGCTGCGCCAATGTCACGGAAGCCGGATCACCTGCGCGCCCGCCGGTATAATTTTCCAAACCAATATGGATCTTGCCGGCGAGGAAAGTGCCGGCAGTGAGAATCACCGCTTTGGCATGAAATTTCAGCCCCATTTTGGTCACTACGCCCGTAGCGCGATCTTGTTCGATTAAAATATCCGTGGCTTCTTGTTGAAAAATATCCAAATTCGGTTGATTTTCAAGGGCGATACGTACCGCTTGGCGATATAACACACGGTCTGCCTGTGCGCGGGTTGCACGCACCGCCGGACCTTTACTGCTGTTTAAGGTGCGAAATTGAATACCCGACTTATCCGCTGCGGTTGCCATTAAACCGCCCATGGCATCAATTTCTTTGACCAAATGCCCTTTGCCGATCCCGCCAATCGCCGGATTACAGGACATTTGCCCTAAGGTATCCACATTATGCGTAAGCAACAGGGTTTTTAACCCCATGCGCGCAGGTGCCAATGCGGCTTCGGTTCCTGCATGGCCGCCACCGATCACGATGACATCATAGGTTTCTGTATAAAACATCATTATTTTTTATCTCTTTTTGCATTCTGTAACGGATCGTCCGATCCTTTAAAAAAATTGGTTGCTATTCTACTGAAAATCCCGTGCGGATAAAAGGTCAGTTTGAGGAGAAGGGAAGAGGGGATCGGAAGAAAAGATCCGACGTTAATAAGTAATAAGATCTTTATCTATATATAAAGTTTATTATTACTATAATTAGGATCGGCGAAAACCTTGGATAAGATCTTTTTTATGTGGTAAATGAAAGAGATGGATCATGTTACAAGTTGTTAAGATCTTACCGATCCACCCTCAAATTTCTTGTGGGTAACTTTGCTATTTATCCACAGTTGGATCTTTTGTAAAATTTATTCATGTTATAAAAACAGATTTTTCACAATTTTATGTAAAGTTATCCACAAGCGTTTTTAGAAAATGATTGGTTTTATTTTGAGCAAAAAGATTAAAGATGGTGTACAAAGTTAGGCAACCAGTCTTCTGCACATTGTTCCTGATCGGTTTCCGTTAAGACATCAATACGCAAAGCATCGGTAATTTTGACCGCACTTTTTGCCAGCAAAGTCTGCTCTACCGTGTCCACCGCAAAACAGAAGGTATCGTAATCGGAATTGCCCAAACCGATTACGGCAAATCGTAAATCCGAAAGATCCGCATCACCGGTTTTGAGTTCGTCAAATAGCTGTTTTAGGTTATCCGGCAATTCGCCGGCGCCGTGGGTGGAGGTAACCACCAGCCACAGTTTTTCATTAATGACTTCGCCTAAAGAGGGTCCGTGCAGAAGTGCGGTGCTGAAACCCTGCTGTTGTAATACGCTTTCCAAGTGTTCGGCAACATATTCGGCGCCTCCTAATGTGCTGCCGGTAATTAAGCAAATTTTAGGCTGCATTTTCTCTCCTAAAAAAGAAGGCTTAGATAAACTAAGCCTTTGTTTAAAAATAAATAATTAGATGCTGTCGGTGATACCTAAAAGTGAACGTAAACGTTCTTGAATATTTTGGTGTTCGCCTCTTAATTGTTCGTTTTCACCGCGTAGTGCATCATTTTCTTGTTGTGCTCTGCCATTTTTTTCTCTTAATTCATCCACTTCCAATTGAAGCAACTGAATGGTTTCGACAGCTTGTTTAATCTTGTTTTCTAACTGGTCTAGAATTTCTAGTGACATAGTAATTTCCTCTAAAACAAATGGATGTAAAGTGACCATATTCTACCTTACTTAATCGTCTTTTTTAAAGAAAAGAATCGCATTATCTGCTAATTAATTCTTTTCGCTAAAATTTTCTCTTAAATTTTAGTATGCAATCGTTTGCTTAGTGCTAAAATAAGCCGATTTCACATTTTTGATTTTAAGGGATACATCATGAACAGAGCATTAGCCATTGAATTTTCAAGAGTTACGGAAGTTGCCGCGTTAGCCGGTTTTGCCTGGTTGGGACGCGGAGATAAAAATGCGGCGGACGATGCGGCGGTGAAAGCCATGCGCTATATGCTGAATTTGATTCATATGGATGCGGAAATCGTGATTGGCGAAGGGGAAATTGATCAAGCGCCGATGTTGTATATCGGTGAAAAAGTCGGTTCCGGCATGGGCGAGCTGGTGTCCATTGCCGTTGATCCTATTGACGGCACACGAATGACCGCAATGGGACAGTCTAACGCCATTTCCGTGCTGGCGGCGGGTGGTAAAAACACCTTTTTAAAAGCGCCGGATATGTATATGGAAAAACTGGTGGTGGGGCCGGAAGTGAAAGGCTTGATTGATTTGAATTTGCCTATTGAACAAAATTTGCGTCGTGTTGCTTCTAAATTAGGCAAATTATTGTCCGATTTAAGTGTCATGGTGTTGGATAAACCCCGTCATAGCGCGGTGATTGAAAAAATGCACGAGTTGGGCGTACGTGTATTCACCATTCCTGACGGCGATGTTGCCGCTTCCGTTTTATGCTGTTTGCCGGAGGCGGAAGTGGACATGGTTTACGGTATCGGCGGTGCGCCGGAAGGCGTTGTGGCGGCGGCTGCCATTCGCGCACTGGGCGGCGATATGCAGGTTCGTTTACTGCCGCGTGATCAGGTGAAAGGCGATACGCCGGAAAATAACGCTTTGGCGGCGGAGGAAATTCGCCGTTGTCAGGAAATGGGCGTAGAAGTGAACACCGTATTGCAACTGGAACAACTGGTGCGTGATGATAATTTGGTGTTTGCCGCAACGGGCATTACCAACGGCGATTTATTAAAAGGCATTCATCGTAAAGGTAATTTGGCAACAACGGAAACCTTATTAATTCGCGGCAAATCCAGAACTATTCGTCGTATTCAATCCACCCATTATTTAGACCGAAAAGACACCGCACTTTATCGTTTAATTAATGCCTAATGATAAAAATAAAGCCGGTAATAACACCGGCTTTTATTTATTTTATTTTGAGTAAATATCGCTTTTTAAATAATTTCGGCGAATAACTCATATTTCCGTAAATACCCCATTGAAGGTCGATGTAAATGTCGCCTTGAAGTTGCGGTTTTCCTTCAATTATCACAAGATTTTGCGCTAAGTCAGCCTGTTCATTGAACAGATATTTTCCCATTATTCCTGAATTTTCCGGCGAAATTGTCACTTTTACCGAGGTTTCAATCGCTTTTCCGTTGGCTAATTTATCAATATCGATAACATAGCGGTATTCGCTATCCCTTTGTATTTCGCCAAGGTACTCATCGTCTAATTTATCCGTATTATTTCCGCAAGAAATAACAAAAAATAAGCTGATAAAAAAGACAAATAGGTATTTTACATTTGAAAATAATGATTGCTTTTGCATTATAAGTCATCCATCTAAAATTGGTTTTTAAATTTAAAAATAACAAAAAAACTAACCGCACTTTAATGCGTCTAAAGTGCGGTTATAAAATCCAACGGATTTTTAACGTTGGCTTTGCCAACGACCCCATCGGGGCGAACAATCGAAC
>JACAWG010000078.1:0-37325 GCA_017160915.1 Aggregatibacter actinomycetemcomitans | reverse complement strand
CGACCCCATCGGGGCGAACAATCGAACTTGATTCGATTGTGAGTCATTTTTACGGTGTTTTTGATTTAATAATGGAAATCAGATATTCAGTTCCATACCAAGATCAATAAAGTTTTGGTTCATATCAAATGCCGGTTTGGCATCTTTATCTTTACCAATGATTCGTGCAGGCACACCCGCTGCGGTGGCATATTCCGGCACCGGTTGCAACACTACGGAATTGGCGCCGATTTTAGCATATTTTCCCACTTCAATGTTGCCTAAAATTTTTGCGCCGGCGCCGATCATTACGCCTTCGCGCACTTTTGGATGCCGATCACCGGATTCTTTGCCCGTTCCGCCTAAAGTAACCCCTTGTAAAATCGATACATTATTTTCAATGACCGAGGTTTCGCCCACCACAATGCCGGTGGCATGGTCAAACATAATGCCGTGCCCGATTTTTGCCGCGGGGTGAATATCCACGTCAAACGCGACGGAAATTTGGTTTTGCAGATAAATCGCCAGGGCTTTGCGGTTTTGTTGCCATAAATAATGGGTGATGCGATAACTTTGTAGAGCGTGAAAGCCTTTTAAATAAAGCAACGGCGTGGATAATAGTTCAACCGCCGGGTCACGTTGACGCACAGCTATGATGTCGCAGGCGGCGCATTCGATAATGCTGGGTTTTGCCTGATAGGTTTCTTCGATAATTTCACGTAACGCGATGGCGGGCATAATCGTATTGGCTAATTTATTGGCTAAAATGTAGCTTAATGCACTGCCTAAATTGTGATGTTTTAAGATCGTCGAATGAAAAAAACTGGCAAGCATAGGCTCGTTATCGACGAGCTGTTTCGCTTCCTGACGAATATTTTGCCAAACTTCTAATGACATGATTATTCCCCTTTACGTTCTCTGCCTAATAAATTCACGGCGGCGTCTTTTGCCGCTTTGCCGCAGAACAGCACTTGATAAATTTGTTCGGTGATGGGCATTTCGATGTTGTGCCGTTGCGCCAATAAATGAGCTTCTTTGGTGTTATAAAAGCCTTCCACTACTTGCCCGATATTTTCCATCGCCTCTTGCGCCGAAACGCCTTGCCCGAGCATGATACCGAAACGGCGGTTGCGTGATTGGTTATCGGTGCAGGTCAGCACCAAATCGCCTAAGCCGGACATTCCCATGAACGTATTCGGATTAGCGCCAAGTGCGGCGCCTAAACGGGATATTTCCGCAATGCCACGGGTAATTAACGCCGTTCTGGCATTGGCACCGAAACCCATGCCGTCGGAAATGCCAGCACCGATGGCAATGACGTTTTTAATCGCGCCGCCCAGTTGTACGCCGAGCATATCGTTATTGATATAAACCCGAAAATGTTTACTACAGTGAATGCGTGCCTGAAATTGTCGGGCAAAGGCTTCGTTATCGGACGCCAGCGTAATGGCGGTGGGCAAGCCGGAAGCCAGTTCTTTGGCAAAAGTCGGACCGGAAAGCACCGCCAGCGGGTATTGTTCGCCAAATTTTTCTTTAATTACCTCTTCCAGTAAACGCCCGGTATCCCTCTCCAAGCCTTTGGTTGCCCATACAATACGATGATCGGGGCATAAGTGCGGTCGAATTTCATCGAGAATTTCGCCGAAGCAATGGCTCGGCACGGCAAGTAATAAATCCTTTGAGGCTTGAATCGCCTTGCTTAAATCGGCTTCAATAGTCAAAGATGAAGGAAACGGAATATCGGGTAAAAATGCGTTATTTTGGCGATCTGTCTGAAGTTGGCGCATTTTTGCCGGGTTATGTCCCCACAGATAGGTGGAATGCCCGTTGCGTGAAAAAGCGATAGCCAATGCCGTACCGAAAGAACCGGCACCCAGCACGGTGATAGGGGAATCGGCGATGGTCGTATTCATCATTTACTCCTTATGGCAAAAAAAGAGGCGAAAAAGACGTTACCGAAAGAATAAACCCACTTTTCAAGACGAAAAAGTGGGTTTTTCAATTAATTTACTGTTGGTTCGCTTTGCTCGCCGGCTTCTTGCGCTTGTTGTTCCTGACGTTGCAAATATTCAACAAATAACGCGTCAAAGTTTACCGGAGAAAGGTTTAATGCCGGGAATGTACCGCGGTTCACTAAGTTGGAAACCAATTCACGGGCGTACGGGAATAACATATTCGGGCATTGTGAGGTTAAGCAATGCGCCATTTGCATTTCTTCCAAACCGCTGATGGTAAACACGCCCGCTTGTTTTACTTCACAAATGAATGCCACATCGCCGGAATCTTCCAATGTGGTTTCTACGGAAATATTTAAGCAAACTTCGTATAAATCATCGCCTAATTTAACGGTTTCGGTAGATAAATCAAAACCTAAACGCGGTTTCCATTCTTGGTTGAAAATGTGCGGTAGGTTTGGTGCTTCAAAAGAAACGTCTTTCACATAAATGCGTTGAATTTGCAACACCGCTTGAACTTCTTGTTCTTGGTTTGCCACTTCTTTGTTTTCTTCGGTCATTTTCGAATCCTTATTTTATTTTTTAACTAAAGGTAAATTTGCTGCACGCCAGCCGCCGATGCCTTCTCTTAATACATAAACATGGTTGAAACCTTGTTTTGCCAGAATTTCACCGGAAGAACGGGAAGAAACGAAATCGGCGCAGGCTAAAATTACAGGGATGTCTTTGTGCTGTTCAATTTTTCCGATATTGTTGTTTTTAATTTCGGAAGGCAGGATGTTTAAGCTGTTTATGATATGACCTTTGTTAAACTCGTCAATGGAGCGTAAGTCGATAACCACGGCGTTTTGGTTGTTCATTAAAGAAATTGCTTCCGCATTATCAATAAGTTTGGTTTTGCTGGTGGCGGATTTGACGAAGTTATAGATCACCATCACAAAGACAGCCACCCAAGCGACGACGATTAAGGTATGATTTTTGGCAAAAGCGGTTGCCATGGGCATAAATTCTTGCATTTTTTTCTCAATAATTAGGTTTAAAAATAAGGGCTCAAGTATAACTTTACTTGAGCCATTTATCAAAAATTATTGTTTTTGCGGGCGTTGTTGATTTTGTTGAAATAACAATCAATTATTTATTTAAAATGTGACATAGATCATAATTTAATCAGAACGTCCAAAATCCGCCATACTCACCATTACAACATTCTTATATAATTGAGGCGAATTTTGAAGTTAACTAAATCCCGAATGCCTTTGCATAAGGCATTTCTCTCAAAATCTCATTGAGTATAATTTCTTATACATCAAACAAATTTTATTTTCACTCTAAGGAGGCAGTATGTCTGCTATGTTTTTAATTCAGTTCGCCATCGTGCTGCTCTGTATTTTAGTCGGTGCGCGCGTCGGCGGTATCGGTTTGGGTGTATTTGGCGGCTTAGGGCTTGCTATTCTGTCCTTCGGGTTCGGTTTAAAACCCGCCGGCTTGCCAATTGACGTAATGTTTATGATTATGGCGGTGGTTGCGGCTGCGGCGGCAATGCAGGCTGCCGGCGGTTTGGATTACATGATCAAAATCGCCACCAACATTTTGCGTCGTAATCCGAAATACATTACTTTCATGGCACCTGCCGTCACTTGGTTGTTTACCTTTTTAGCGGGAACCGGTCACGTGGCTTACTCCGTATTGCCGGTTATCGCCGAAGTGAGCCGCCAAAACGGTATTCGTCCGGAACGTCCGTTATCTATGGCGGTTATCGCATCACAATTTGCCATTGTTGCCAGCCCGATTGCGGCGGCGGTGGTGGCTGTGGTCGCCTACCTTGAACCGCAAGGCGTTCATTTGGGCGATGTTCTGATTGTGACCATTCCTTCTACGATTATCGGTATTTTCATTGCCTGTATCTTTGTGAACAAAATGGGCAAAGAATTAAAAGATGATCCGGAATATCAACGTCGTTTAAACGACCCTAAATACGCGGAAGCCTTCAATTCAACCATTAGCAGTAAAGAACTTGAAATCAGCAAAACCGCAAAAATTTCCGTGTCGCTGTTCTTATTTGGTGCATTGCTTGTGGTTTTAATGGGCGCGATGCCTTCATTACGTCCGGTATTCGACGGCAAACCGATGGGTATGGCACACACCATTGAAATCATCATGTTAGCCATCGGCGCATTAATTATCTTAACCTGTAAACCGGACGGCACGGAAATCACCAAAGGTTCCGTATTCCACGCCGGTATGCGTGCGGTTATCGCCATTTTCGGTATCGCATGGTTAGGTGATACATTAATGCAAGCGCATATCGAAGAGGTGAAAGATATGGTGAAAGGCTTGGTAGAAACCGCACCTTGGACATTTGCTATCGCCTTATTTATCTTGTCCGTATTGGTAAATAGCCAAGGGGCGACCGTGGCAACATTGTTCCCGCTTGGTATTGCCCTTGGTATTCCGCCGGCAGTATTAATCGGTGTATTTGTGGCGGTAAACGGTTATTTCTTCATTCCGAACTACGGTCCGATCATTGCTTCTATCGACTTTGACACCACGGGCACCACGCGCATTGGTAAATACATTTTCAACCACAGCTTCATGTTGCCGGGCTTATTGAGCATGGCATTCAGCTTAGCCTTAGGTTTATTATTCGCAAATATTTTCCTATAACGCGATTTTGCTTCGAGAATAAATAGCGTCTTATTTCAAGGCGCTATTTTTTTGTTTTAAATTTAACCGTTAGGCACAAAATTAATTATTTTTACGAATAAAATTAATTATCATTTGTTATGTAAATGTTATTATATAGCACTTTTCATTGAGGTGATTTTAAGGACAAATAAACATTATGATGATTGATAAACGGCTGATAAACACCGTCGCCGACAGCAAAAAATGGATTGCGATTAATGTATTGTGGAACTGGGTTGCATTAATCGGCGGCATTATTAGCGCAGTGGTGTTTGCCATTTGTTTACAATGGGCGTTTGAGCGCTCGCTTACCCTCCAAAGTGCGGTCATTTTTACCGTCGTTTTAATCGCCTGTCTGGCGCTACGTGCGTGGGCGGGCAAAATGGCGGTGAAAGCCTCCTACAAAGCCAGTACGCAGGTGAAGCACAAACTACGCACGCTGATTTATCAAAAATTGTCTTCCATGCCGCTTAATCAGGTAAATCAACAATCGACCTCTTCCGTGATTCAAGTGGCTTCCGAAGGGGTGGAACAACTGGAAATTTATTTCGGGCGTTATCTTCCGCAATTATTTTACAGCCTGCTTGCACCGCTAACGTTGTTTGTTTTTTTGGTCTTTTTTAATGCGCCGACCTCTTTGATTCTGCTGGTTTGCGTGCCGCTAATTCCTATGTCCATTATTGCCGTGAATAAAATCGCGAAACGTTTACTGGCGAAATATTGGTCCATTTATGTGGGTTTAGGCAGCAGTTTTTTGGATAACCTGCAAGGCTTGATTACTTTAAAAATCTATCAAGACGACGATTACAAAGCCAAACAAATGGACATTGAAGCGGAAAATTTCCGCACCATCACCATGAAAGTGCTCACTATGCAGCTGAACTCCGTTTCTTTAATGGATTTATTGGCTTACGGCGGTGCGGCGCTGGGTATTTTGACCGCACTTTTACAATTCCAGGACGGTAATTTAACCATTTTCGGCGTGGTGTTGTTTATTTTACTGGCTTCCGAATTTTTCATCCCGTTGCGCTTGCTCGGTTCCTTCTTCCATGTGGCGATGAACGGCAAAGCCGCGTCGGAAAAAATCTTTACCCTGTTGGATACGCCGGTGGAAGAAAATAAAAGTGCGGTGGATTTTCCGGTTAAAAATGAAGTCGCCGTGCAAATTAACGAGTTGCATTTTGCCTATTCCGAAGAAAAACCCGCCATTAACGGCTTAACTCTCAGCATTCAGCCGAAACAATTAACGGTTTTCGTGGGCAAAAGCGGTTGCGGCAAATCGACGTTAGTGTCTTTATTAATGGGCTTCTATCAAGCGCAACAAGGCGAAATTTTGTTTAACGGCATCGATATTAAACAGATTAACCGCCACTCCTTATATCGCCACGTTTCGCTAGTAAGTCATAGTAGCTACATTTTCAAAGGCAGCCTGCGGGAAAATATGTTAATGGCGTTATCGAATGCCTCCGACGAAGCCATTTATCAATGTTTGGAGCAAGTGAATCTGGCGAATTTTGTGCGGGAAAACGGCGGTTTGGAAATGCCGTTGCTTAGTCGCGGAAGTAATTTATCCGGCGGGCAAATTCAACGTCTGGCGCTTGCCCGTGCGCTTTTGCATAACGCCGATGTCTATGTTTTCGATGAAGCCACCAGCAACATCGATGTGGAAAGCGAAGAAATTATTCTTCAATTTATTCAACAACTTAAAAATAGCAAAACCATCATAATGATTTCCCATCGCCTGGCAAATGCGGTGAACGCGGATCAAATTTATGTGCTACAAAGCGGTCGCTTGGCGGAATCCGGCGATCATGCCTCTTTAATGGCAGAAAACGGAATTTATGCAGAAATGTTCAATCAACAAAAGAATTTAGAAAACATCAGAACGGGGGCAAATCATGCGTAAGAACGGATTTGTCGTCATGTGGCAGCTCATGAAATTGGTTGCGCCGTTGGCACACATCATGAGTTTCACCATCATTATGGGTACCCTCGGTTTCCTCAGTGCGATTTTTATTATGGTGCTGGGCGCCATGGGTTTGGCGGAGTTGCTCAACTTCCACGTTCACTTAAATTTATCGCAAATTTTGACCGCACTTATCGTGTTGGCAGTGGCGCGCGGCATTTTGCGTTATCTGGAACAAATGTCCGGGCATTACATCGCCTTTAAATTATTGGCATTATTACGCGATAAAGTGTTCGGCGCATTGCGTCGCCTGGCATTCGTTAAATTACAGGACAAACAATCCGGGCAGTTACTTTCTTTGGTGACCAACGACATTGAATTGTTGGAAGTGTTCTACGCACACACCATCGCGCCTATCGCCATTGCTTTTCTTACTTCCGCCATTTTATTGGCGGTATTCGCCCACATTTCGTGGTGGTTCGTGTTGGTGGCGCTGTTGGCGTATGTGACCATCGGCATTATTTTGCCTATCGTCACCACCCAAATGGCGCGTGAAGACGGGCGCAAATATCGCGAACTGGTGGGCGAAATGAATGATTTCTTCCTCGACAGCATTCGCGGCATGAAAGAAATTCAGTTATTCGGCAACGAACAACAACGCTTACAGGAAATCCACCAACGCAGCGAAAAAATCGATCAGGCGTTCTTAAAAATTAAACAACAGGAAGGCAACGTGCGTTCCTTTACGGAAATCGCCGTGTCGTTTTTCAATATCGTGATTTTGTTGATGGGCTTAACCTTATTTGCTTACGACAAAATTGATTTTGTCGGCTTGTTGGTGGCGGTGATTTTGCTTATGTCCAGCTACGGACCGGTCATTGCCTTAAGTAATTTATCCAACAACTTGCTACAAACCCTTGCCAGCGGCGAGCGGGTATTGGCGTTGCTGGCGGAACAGCCTGAACTGAAAGACGTGGAAAATGGCGTCAACATCGCCGATGTGCAACAAATTAAGGTGGAAAATGTCAGTTTTGCTTATGCGCAGGAACAGATTTTATCCGGCGTGAATTTGCACATAAACAAAGGCGAAATTCTCGGTATTCACGGGCGCAGCGGCAGCGGAAAAAGTACGCTGTTGAAATTGATTATGCGTTTTTATGATCCGCAACAAGGCAGTATTCGCATTAACGATACCGACTTAAAACACATTAACACCGTGAATTTGCGCGATAATATCGCTTACATCACGCAACAAACCTATATTTTCAACGAAACCATTTACCAAAATATTTTGTTGGCAAACCGCAACGCGACGAAAGAACAAGTGATTGAAGCGGCGAAAAAAGCGTCCATTCATGAATTTATCATGAGCCTGCCGGAAGGCTACGACACCAAAATCACCGAAATGGGGAACAACCTTTCCGACGGCGAAAAACAACGTATCGGCATTGCCCGCGCTTTCTTGCACAACGCGCCGATTATTCTGCTGGACGAGCCTACCAGCAATCTGGACAGCTTAAATGAAGCCATGATTTTGCAATCTTTGCTGAATGCGAAAGGGGAAAAATTACTCATCCTCGTGAGCCATCGCGCGTCCACCATGGCGATTTGCGATCAGGTGATCCCGATTGCCAACGGACGAATGTCATAGTTGCTCCTAAAAGTGCGGTGGATTTTGACGGCGTTTTAAAAAACGCTTGAAAAAACCACCGCACTTTTTCATTCAGCCTTTGTTTTAACCGCATTATTTATCGCCTGCCAAACGGTATTTCCCTCATGAGGCACGGCATCCTGCACCCAATACCACCAGAAATAACCGCCCACATAATTTTTCACATATTTCGGCATGGTGTAATATTGGTTCACCATGTTCACTTTGCTTTCCGTGGTGGCATTTTTCTTCGTGTTGCCACATTCGCCGATACCTAGCCCCGCATTGGGAAACAATGTCGCCAAACCGTCAAATACCGTCTGCCATCTGGGTTGGTAGCCGTCGTTATCATCTTCATAATAACTCACCAAAACATAATTCAAGTTTTCTTTCATGTCCTGCGGAAGGTATTTATCCAACCAACTTTCTATACGTTCTTTTTGTTGTTCCGGCGCGAAATAATAGGCGGTCAGTGCGGTTTCCGCCTGTTTGGAATGAATAAATTTATAGGCTTCATAGACTTTGTCTGCGGTTCGTTGCGGATCATTGCCGAGCCAGTCGCCATTCACTTCATTCCCAATTTCCCAAATATCCACATATTGCGACAATGCGGCATAGGCATCCTTAAACCGTTTTAAATAGGCGATTTTGCCGTATTTTTTCATCTCATAAGAATCCACCGGCGTCGCCATGATATAAGCCACATCGTGAATTTCCCGAAACAGCGCTTTATAGTCACTCGGTGCAACCCCTCTCGACATCACAATCCGCACCGTCGGTTTCACCGCCATGGCTTTGAGCGCCGCCACAATTTGAGGAATTTCCGCCTTTCCTTCCCAACTGTCATCAATGGTAACGCCGTAAATTTGTGAATGCTGAAAATGCGCCTTTGGCACTTCTGCCTTAGCAAATCCCAAGCCGGCAATGAGAAGGAGTAACAATAAATTAATTAAGTTAATGCCTCTTTTCATCATCATATTTTCCTCGCTGATTAAAAATCACTCTATTTTTAGAAGGTATTAAGGCGGTTTGGTTCGTTTTTTGACAAATTTATAAACATTGTAAAATTTATTGAAGCTAAAACAGATTGATAGAGAGATATTTTCAAAGAAACAATTGCTTAATGAAAACGTTTTATGTATATTGTATTCAAATGAATACAAAAAGTGGTTTTGAATATGAACACAGTTAACAGAATTCCCATAAGTGTCAGAATTAGTCAGGAAGATGCTGATTTTATTGCTAATCTACAAATCGAAGGGGCGAATACGCCATCAGAAAAAATTCGTGAATTGTTGAAGCAGGCAAGACAAACTTATACACAGTCTCAAGATTACATCACCGCATTAGGTCGTGCGGAACAGTTTTTACAAAATGCTAAACGCGGTTTATTACATGCAGAAAAAGACTTTGGTGTACATTCTCATATTTTGGCGCGTTTATTTGAATTACTCCCGGATTTAACGGCAACATTAGCAGCAGATTTACCTGTAGATATTGATTTGGACGGGCTGAAAAAATATGAGCGTGAAGTGATGTGGCGCATTGTTCGTTTAACCGATAGTATTTTACAACTTGCCGTCACGGGTAAAGGTGCCGCATTTGATGATAATGTATTGGAAGAATTAGATAACACATTGAATTTAGCACAAATTATTCGTCAGCATGATGACAAATAATCGTTATATTAACTAAGGAGGTAAAAAATGAGTGAAACATTGGCTCGCAGAGTTGGTCGTTTAGTCAGTGGAGGTTTTCATGCTATTTTAGATGTAGCAGAAAATTTAGCACCGGAAGCCGTAATGAATGAAAATATCCGTGAAATTGAACGTGCTATTGATGAAGTGCGGTCAGAATTAGGTAAGATTTTAGTACAGAAACATTTGGCAACGAAAAAGATGACAGATGAAAGCAGTCGTCATGAAGTGTTGCAAGAGTACATTCAGGACGCGTTAAAATCTAACCGGGATGATTTAGCGGAAACCGGTATTGCTGAACAAATGGATATTGAAGCGCGTCTTCCCGTTTTAGAAAATACGGTGGCAGATTGTGCGGCACAGGAAAAAGAACTTGAAGGTTTTATTGTTGCATTACAGGCTAAACGACGTGAAATGCAACAAGCAATACAGGATTGGAAACAAAGCCAAACAAAAGCGACAACAAATGAAAATAGTAATGACGGTTCAACATTAAATCGTGTTTTGCGTGATACGGAAAAAACAGCGAATGCATTTGATCGTATAATGAGCCGCCAAACGGGCTTAAATATTGATGGTCGTGATTCATCACAATTAGCGAAATTAAAAGAGCTGGAGGAAGTGAGTCGGGCTAATCGCATTAAGGAACGTTTGGCACAGCTTAAAACAACCAAATAACTTATTTAAAACGAAGGATAAACTATGTGGGAACTGGTTATTGCACCACAAAATGAAATTTTCGGAATTGCCATTATGCTGATGTTGTTGCTTGGTGTTCTTGAAGTTATCTCATTTATGTTAGGTGGTATTAATGATTGGGTAGATAGTTTTTTACCGGATAGTTTAACTGAAACGGTGCATGCCGAAATTGGGCTTGATACCGCAGATGCCGGCATATTTATTCGGTTTTTAAGTTGGTTATATGTGGGAAAATTACCTTTATTAATATTATTGGTGATCTTTCTTGCTGTTTTTGGTTTGCTTGGTTACAGCCTGCAATATGCTTTGTCTCATTTGTTGGGTTTTTATTTACATGGCTGTCTTGCTGCCGTAATTGTCTGGTTTATCAGCTTGCCTTTGGTACGTATAACGGCTGCCGGAGTATATAAAATCTTTCCCAAAGATGAAACTACGGCGGTGACTCAAGATAATTTGATAGGGTGTATAGGTACTATTGTACTGGGTACAGCAAAACCGGGTAGCCCTGCCGAAGCCAAAGTAAAAGATCGTTATGGTCAGCAACATTATGTGATGGTTGAACCGGATGATGATAAGGATTTAACACAAGGAGAAACGATATTACTGATTTCTTTGCGTAATAATCTGTTCAAGGCAATCAAAAACCCAAACGGTAATTTGGTTGATTAAATATGAATTTTTAATAGAACTAAGGAAAAATTATGGAATTGATCTCAATAGGAATTATCGCCGGTATTGTATTCGTTGCGTTATTAATTCTCGGCTTAATCCTCACCCGTTTATACCGTCGCGCCAGCAAAGAGGTTTCTTTTGTGCGAACCGGTTTCGGTGGCGAAAAAGTCATTATGAACGGGGGCGCAATAGTGTTGCCTGTTTTGCATGAAGTTATCCCCGTTAATATGAATACGTTGCGTTTAGAGGTTCGCCGTGCAGCGGAACAAGCACTCATTACCCGTGATCGTATGCGGGTTGATGTAACAGCAGAGTTCTATGTTCGGGTTAAACCAACAGCTGAAAGTATTGCTACGGCAGCGCAAACGTTAGGTATGAAAACCATGTCTCCACAACAATTAAAAGAATTGGTGGAAGGTAAATTTGTTGATAGTTTACGCGCGGTTGCCGCTGAGATGGCAATGGAAGAATTACACGAAAAACGGGTAGATTTTGTACAAAAGGTACAACAGGTTGTATCGGAAGACTTGTTCAAAAACGGCTTGGAATTAGAAACGGTTTCCCTGACCGGATTGGATCAAACCAGTTTTGAATATTTTAATCCACAAAATGCATTTGATGCCGAAGGTTTGACCCGTTTAACCGAAACCATTGAAGTACGTCGTAAAAAACGTAACGATATTGAACAAGATACCGATTTGGCAATTAAAACTAAAAACTTAGAAGCAGAGCGTACCCGCTTACAGATTTTGCGTGAAGAAGAATATGCCAAATTAGAACAAGAACGAGAAATTGCCGTTCGTCGTGCAGAGCAAAATGCGGAGATTGCAGGACAGGAAGCGCAGAAAAAACGCGAAGCAGAAGAAGTAAAAATTGCGGCATCCCGAGAAGTAGATTTAAAACGTATTCTTGCCGAACGTGATATTGAAAATGAAAAAATTCAAAAGGATCAGCAAATTGAACGGGCGGAAGTAGAACGGAAAAAAGCGATTGAATTGGCTGAGCAGGACCGTGCAATTGCCGTTGCAGAAAAATCACGCGCCGAATCTGAGGCTAAAGCACTTGCCGATAAAGCCAGAGCGACAGCTGTACGTGAAGAAGAAAGTGTTATTACCGTCCGTGAAACAGAAAAAGCGGAACGTGTGAAAGCGGTAGAATTAATTGCCGCACAAGAAGTTGCGCAAAAAGATGCTATTGCGATTACGGTTGCGGCAGAAGCCGAGAAACAAGCGGCTCTAGATCGTGCGGAGGCTTTACGTATTGTGGCGGAAGCGGAGGCTGAAAAACAACGCTTACAGGCTAAAGGTGAGGCAGATGCAAAAATCTTATTAGCAAAAGCCCTAGAGCAACAATATAAAGTTGATGCGGAGGGTACTCGAGCCGTAAATGAAGCCGCTAATGTGCTTTCTGTGGAACAAGTGGAAATGCAGGTTCGTCTAGCCTTGTTGAAACATTTGCCGGATATTATTCGTGAAAGTGTTCGTCCGATGGAAAACATTGACGATATTAAGATATTGCAAGTAAATGGTTTGGGTGGGTTTGGTTCTACAGCATCCTCAGACAATGCGGAAGCTTCGTCCAATGGCAGTTTATCCGATCAGTTGGTAAACAGCGCATTACGTTATCGCGGACAGGCACCACTCGTCGATAATCTATTAAAAGAACTTGGCTTAAACGGCGCCGATATTAATGGGTTAACCCAAAACCTAAATCAAAATGTAACTAAATCTGAGAGTTAGTTTGCAAATCAAAAAGAGCGGTTAATTTTTATAGCGTTTTAAAACACCTCAAAAAAACACCGCACTTTTACTTACTACCACAAAAAAATCCCACCGGAAAACCGATGGGATTTTTCTTTTTTATTTGCCGAATTATTCTTTCGGTAATCTGATGACGGAAACCAATAATCCGCCCCAGATGATGATGAGCGCGACTGCCATCATGATAATTGCGTTGGTTGACATCTTATTTTTCTCCTTGTGTTTGCGTTAAGTGTTTCCACGGCAGGCGGGAAAGCAGGAAGGCGATGATCACTAAAGCGATTGCCATGCCCCAGCCGAAGGTGTTGACGAACCAGTCCGGATAGCCTTCGTAGCCGTTGGTGAGTACTTTGGTAGCTTCTTTGTATAGCATGAAAGCGAGTACGCCGGTGGTGATGACGATAAAGGCTTTCCAAATCATCCCCACTTTGAAGGAGCTGGTTTCGTTTAAGTGTTCGCCCAGTTCTTTTAATCTACCGCTCATAATGATGGAGAATAAGGAGAAGAATGCCACGGCGACGATACCGAACATATTCACGAAGTTATCCATGGTGTCGAGCATCGGCAAGCCGGCGGCGGTGCCGAATAAGAGCGTGGAAGCCACCATCATCGGCAAACCGACTAAAAACGTAGCGTGAGCACGGCGTAAGCGTAATTTGTCCTGTACGGCGGAAATGATCACTTCCAATACGGAAATGAATGAGGTTAAGCCCGCGAAAACCAAGGAACCGAAGAATAATACGCCTAATAATTGCCCTAACGGCGCTTGGTTAATGATGGTCGGGAAGGCAAAGAAGGCTAAACCGATACCGCCTTTTGCTACTTCGCTCACATCTTGTCCGTTGGCAACGGCAATGAAACCTAAGGCGGCGAATACGCCGATACCCGCCAACACTTCAAAGCTGCTGTTGGCAAAGCCTACGACCAAGCCGGCGCCGGTTAAGTCCGATTCTTTTTTCAAATAGGAGGCATAGGTCACCATGATGCCGAAGCAGATGGAAAGGGAGAAGAATATTTGTCCGTAAGCAGCAATCCAGACGCTCGGGTCTTTTAATTTATCCCAATCCGGTGAGAACAGCGCATCCAACCCTTTTTCCGCGCCCGGTAAAAATAAGGAATAGACCACTAAAGCCACAAACATGATGACTAAAATCGGCATGAAAATCACGGAAGAACGCGCGACGCCTTTTTGTACACCGAGGGATAGAATCAATAAAGTAATCACCCAAACGGCAAGCAACGGGCCGACAACCGTACCGACGAAATCCAGGCTTAACGCGACTTCACCAGCCATTTTAATGTGTTCGTGCAGGAAGAAATCGACAGGGTTGTTGCCCCAAGCGGAAGTAAAGGAATAATAGGCATAACTTGCCGCCCAGCCGAGGATGACGGCGTAATAAAGCCCGATGATCACGTTAATCATCACCTGCCACCAACCGAATGTTTCAAAACCGGTTCTGAGTTTGCGGTATGCCAATGGCGGCGAGGCGCGGAATTTATGTCCGATGGCATAATCTAGAAATAATAACGGAATCCCTGCAGTTAATAATGCCACGATGTAAGGAATGATGAAGGCGCCGCCGCCGTTTTCGTAGGTTACATAAGGAAAACGCCAGATATTGCCCAAACCGACTGCCGAACCGATAGCGGCAAAAATAAATGCCCGTCGCCCGGAGAAGGTTTCGCGTTTTTGTGTTGTGTGTGTCATGTGAACACCTATGAACGTTATAAGAAGTTAAAAATGGAAAAGTTAAAAAAATGTTAGGCGGTCAATATAGACCAATAAAAATATCAGTCAATAGAGAGAAATCACTAATTTTATAAAATTCACGTTATTTTTTGATGAATAAAATTTATTTTGTAGATTTTTATTCTGTCTGCATTGTTGGTTTTCAGAATAAAAAAATAAATTTTAATAAAAAGCGATTGAAACGAGCGGAAAAGTCCATAAAACACCGAATAAAACGCTATAAAAAGATTTTTTCGCGGAAAAAGTAAAAGCCATTCAAATATTACTATCCGAATGGCTTTTATTTACGGGTTAAGTCGGGTTATTTCCATTGATAACCGATACCGGCTCCCACATTGAAATCGCCTTGTGTGGTTGCTGCACCGCTTACTTTGAAAATCACTTTGTTGCTGTCGCTTGCTTTGGAATAGCCCACGGCAACCGCGCTTTGCCCGTTAAAGTTACCAACGCCCAAACCTAATAAATTAGAGCCCGGTTGCGTCACCTGCGGAATATTTGCAACGGCTGTGGATCCTGCGATACCGCCGCGAAGTCTTTTATCGGTTTTGCGTAAGTCGTTACGGACACTGTCAACCGCACCATGAACTTCATTTAACTGCTTAACGTTTACGGCATCGTTTGGATTTCTACCGTCGGCAACATTGGTCACGCGACGTTGAACATTCTTGTTACCTACAGAAACGGTATTTTCTTCCGTTGCCACAGAGCCGTGACCTAAGGCGACGGAATTTGCCGCACTGGCTTCAGCTCCTTGACCGATAGCGGTTGAACGTTCTGCACCGGCTTTTGAATTGCTACCAAAAGCGGTTGCGTTGTTGCCTTCCGCTTTTGCGCCGGAACCGATCGCACTTGCATTATTACCACGGGCACTTGATGCGACGGCGTTGACATTGCCGTTCTCATCCGTTGACTGAACAACACGTTTAATGCCGGCAACCTCATCTTTAGCGGTTTTGGCAGCTGCTTTCGCCTCAACCTCAGAGTTTTTCGCATCATTTTTCGCAATAATGGCTTCATCTCTGGCGCTGATTGCACCAAGTTGAGCACTTTCCGCTTTTGTTTGCGCCGTTTCAGCCGCTTTTTGTGCCGCTTCGGAACCTTTTTGTGCGGTAACTGCGTCATTTTTGGCGTTTACTGCCTCTGTTTTCGCTTTATCCGCCTCTTTGGCATTTTCAGCAGACGCGGTTTCAGACGCTTTTGCATTGGTTTCGGATTGTGCAGCCGCTTGTTGTGAAATTTTCGCTTCATCTTTTGCTGTCACGGCTTCATCTTTAGCATTTTCAGCGGATTTTTGTGCCGTTTCGGCGCTATCTTTGGCGGTTACCGCTTCATTTTTCGCATTTACGGCATCGTCTTTCGCTTGTACGGCATCTGTTTTTGCACTTTCCGCATTTTGGGCACTTTGTGCCGCCGCCGTTTGAGCATCTTTTGCTGCGTCACGGGCGGTTTCCGCTTTGCTTTGGGCGTCAACAGCACTATCTTTTGCTACTTCGGCACCTTGTTTTGCGGTTTCGGCTCTGTCTGCCGCATTATTGGCATTGGTCGCTGAAGTTGCCGCGTTTTGCTCGGATTGTGCTGCTGCCGTTTCAGAGGCTTTTGCCGCGTCTTCAGAGACTTTGGCTGCGTTTTCTGAATTTTTCGCAGCGGTTTCGGAGTCTTTTGCTGCATTTTGCGCTTCAACGGCTTTATCTCGCGCGGTTTCTGCATTATTTTTTGCGGTTACGGCATCGTTTTTCGCCGTGATCGCTTCATCTTTTGCATTTTCTGTTGCGGTTTGTGCTGTTTCCGCACCACGTCTTGCAACTTCGGCGCGATCAGCATCGTTATTTGCAGCCGTTGCAGAATTTGCTGCGTTGGTTTCGGACGCTTTTGCCGCATCGCGCGCGGTTTCCGCCGCCGTTTGGGCTACGACTGCTGCTGTTTTCGCGGTTTCTGCGCCCTGTTCCGCATTTTTTGCAGCGGTTTCAGAAGCCTTCGCATTTTGTTCGGATTGTGCCGCTTTATTTTCAGAATCTTTTGCCGCATCACGAGCAGCTTCGGCAGTCGTTGCCGCATTATTGGCTGTAGAGGCGGAGGTCGCCGCCGCATCTCTTGCTTCAATGGCTTTATCACGCGCATTTTCCGCATCAGATTTGGCTGTTTGAGCCGTAGCGGCTGATGTCGCGGCATCCTGTGCCGATTGATCTGCCGCTGCTTTTGCTGCTTCAGCACCTTGTTGTGCGGTTTTGGCTGCGGTTTCGGACGCTTTCGCTGCGTCTTTCGCCGTTTCGGCTTGCTGTGCAGCTTGAGTCGCGTTACTTTCTGCCGTTTCAGCTTTAGCTTGAGCCGCTTCCGCTTTATTTTGTGCCGTTACCGCGGCATCTTTGGCATTATTAGCCTCTTGCGCTGATTGCGCGGCTTGAGTTGCAGAACCTGCAGCGGCAGTTTCAGAGGCTTTGGCATTTTGCTCGGATTGTGCCGCATTGGTTTCAGACACTTTTGCCGCATCACGTGCTGTTTCGGCATCTTGTTTTGCTGACTCGGCAGCGACTTTTGCGGCTACCGCATCATCTCTTGCCGTTTCAGCGCCTTGTTGTGCCGTTTGTGCTGCATCACGAGCGGCTTCTGCGGCGGTTTGTGCTACGACGGCTGCCGCTTTAGACGTTTCGGCGTCATTCGCTGATTGTGCGGCTTTATCCTCGGATGCTTTGGCATTTTGCTCCGATTGTTTTGCATTATTTTGAGCGGTTTCTGCTGCGGCTTGCGCTGTTTCTGCACCGCTTCTTGCTGCTTCGGCACGAGCGGCATCATTGTTTGCTGCTGTTGCAGAAGCGGCGGCGGCTGTTTCGGAATTTTTCGCATTGTTCGCCGCATCTTCCGCTTTTCCTTGTGCGGTTTCCGCAGCGGTTTTTGCATTTACCGCCTCATTTTTCGCGGTAACAGCCTGATCTTTCGCTGTGTTGGCGTCAGTTGCAGATGCGCTTGCTGCATTTTCAGATGCTTTTGCATTTTGTTCAGCGGTTTGTGCCGCATCACGGGCAGATTCGGCGTTTTGTTGTGCCGTTTGCGCTGCTGTTTTAGCTGAACTTGCATCCGTTGCAGATTGCGCAGCTTGACCCGCCGAAGCAGACGCGGCTTGTTGTGCAGTCTCTGCAGCAGTTTTCGCTGCATCAGCATCGGAGGCGGATTGTGCCGCTTTATTTTCAGAATCTTTTGCGGCAGCTTGTGCGGTTTCGGCTTTGGTTGCCGCGTCATTAGCCGTTGAGGCAGACGTTGAAGCCGCATTTTGCGCTTCTACAGCTTTATCACGCGCGGCTTCTGCGGCGGTTTTCGCTGAACTTGCGTCAGTCGCTGATTGTGCAGCTTGATCTTGAGAGGCTTTCGCTGCGGTTTGTGCGGCTTCAGCGCCTTGTTTCGCTGTTTCGGCAGCGGTTTGGGCTGCGACGGCAGCGACTTTGGCTGTTTCAGCGTCCGCAGCAGAAGTTGATGCTGCTGTTTTGGCAGACTCTGCTTGTTGTGCCGCCTGATTTGCGTTGCTTTCCGCAGTTTGTGCACGAGAGGCAGCATTGCCGGCGTCTGTTGCCGAACCGGCAGCGTTAGTTGCTGATTGCGCAGCTTGATCGGCGGAAGTTGAAGCCGCTTGTTTGGCGGATTCGGCTCCTTGTTGAGCGGTTTCTGCAGCGGTTTTTGCGCTTACCGCATCATCTTTTGCTGAAACGGCGGCATTTCTAGCGGCTTCCGCATCAGTTTTAGCTTGCTGGGCATCTGTATTGGCGGCTACAGCAGCGTCTTTAGCAGCCTCGGCTTGGGTTTGTGCGGTTACTGCCGAGTTCTTTGCATTTTCAGCTTGTTGAGCGGCTGTTGTTGCATTGTTTTCAGCAGCTTGAGCGGCTGTTTTCGCGGTATCTGCCTGTTGAGCCGATGTAGAAGCGTTGTTTGCAGAAGTTGCGGCGCTTTGTGCAGACTGAGCAGCGGCGGCTTGGGCGGTTTCTGCGCCTTGTTTTGCTGTCGCGGCATCTGTTGCCGATTGAGCGGCATCATTTTTTGCCGATTCCGCATCAGTTTTAGCTTGTTGTGCAGCTGAGTTTGCAGCTTCTGCCGATGTTGCAGAGTTTGCTGCAGCTGCCTGAGCGGTTTGCGCAGCTGTTTTTGCTGTATCTGCCTGTTGAGCCGATGTAGAGGCGTCGCTTGCAGAAGTTGCGGCGCTTTGTGCAGACTGTGCAGCAGCTGTTTGAGCTGCTTGAGCAGCATTTTTCGCTGTATATGCCTGCTGCGCTGATGTAGAAGCGTTGTTTGCAGAGGTTGCTGCGTTTTGCGCAGATTGTGTAGCTGCGGCTTGGGCGGTTTCTGCGCCTTGTTTTGCTGTCGCGGCATCTCTTGCAGATTGAGCAGCATTATCTTTTGCTGATTCCGCATCAGTTTTAGCTTGTTGTGCAGCTGAGTTTGCAGTTTCTGCTGATGTTGCAGAGTTCGCTGCAGCTGTTTGAGCTGCCTGTGCAGCATTTTTCGCGGTATCCGCCTGTTGAGCCGATGTAGAAGCATTGCTTGCAGATGTTGAAGCTGCATTTTTAGCGGCTTCCGCATCGGTTTTAGCTTGTTGCGCCGCGGTATTTGCCGTTTCTGCGGCGTTTTTGGCTGTTTCGGCAGCATTGGCTGAGCCGGCTGCTGCGGTGGCGGCATTTTGTGCGTCGGCTACAGATTGATTAATTTGATTTAATGAGTTTGTTACCGTTGCGGCGGCAGTTGCTGCGTCAGCAATAGCTTGTTTGGCATTGTTAGACAAACCATAAATCACATTGCCCTGACCATCGGTACTCACGGATAAATCATCGGTTGCACCGAAAGTTAAGGTATCATTGTTATTGAGTGACCATTGATCTGCCTGACCATTGGTTGTTGAACCGGCAGCTTTACCGTTTGCTACGGAGAAGGTGTAAGTACGACCTTTAAGCGTATTAACATCAGCCTGTGCAGCATTTGCGGTAGAGGTAGCAGTATCAGCCGCGGTTTTGGCGGCATCAGCCGTATTTTTTGCATTATTTGCTGTTTGGGTTGCTGCTGTTGCGTCCGTCTGTGCTTGTTCTGCTTTTGTAACGGCATTATTCGCACCGGTTAGCGCGGCGGTAGCATTTGCATCAGCTCTATTTGCTGTAGTAACGGCGTTACCGGCAGCTGTTTGCGCTTGACCCGCTGCTGCAGTGGCGCTATTTGCCGTAGCTTGAGCTTGTGTTGCTGCCGTACTAGCGGTATTTGCTGTTGAACGGGCTTGTGTGGCGGCGGTGTTGGCTGCGCTTGCTGTGCTTTGTGCTTGGGAGGCAGCCGTGCTTGCCGCACTGATGTTATCGCGGGTGGTTTGATCTAACCCATAAGTGATGGCACCATTAGCTCCAGTAACTTCTAAACCGTTATTGGCTTTGAAATCTAAGGTATTATTTGCATTGTTTGCCACCGCATTGGTGCCATTGTTTTGCATAGTTTTGGCAACGGTTCCGCCATTTACCGTAAATTGATATTGCGTATTGGCAATTTCATTGGCAGCGGTGGCTACATGGTAAAGTTGTGAGCCGTTGACGGCATCGGTAGATGTCGCAGAAAGTTGTCCCGCGCCAACGTTTTGTAGTTGGCGGATGATGGGAGCATATGTCGTACCAAAAGCTTGTACTCCACCGGTACCACCACCAATAGAGACGACACCTTTGCCGTTTTGTTGAACGCCGGCTGTCCCGACTTCAGTATTACCGATTTTTAATGTTGTTAGTGCTTTTGCGCTTCCGGTAACAGAATCAAAACCAATGGCAACGTCATACTGGTTTGTTGCCACGGCTCTTGTACCAATAGCGGTGGCATTATTTGTCGCGGTTGTATGTGCGCCAAGCGCTGTTCCAAATTGAGCGGAAGCTCGGGAGTCAGAACCGACAGCTACGGTTTTGGTTGCATTTGCGTTGGCATTGGCACCAATCGCAACGCCATTTTGTCCATTAGTTTGAGTTCCTGAACTACCAATGGCAATTGCTCCATTTGTTTTTGCTATAGTATTGTGACCAATAGCAATTGCTCCGGTATTTGACGCTGAGGCTCCTTTTGAAATTGCAAGAGCATTGTCATTATCAATATCCATTGGAACACTATTAGCGTTCCCGTATGTTGCACTTGCCGCATAAGCATTCCCGCCAACCTGCAATAAGCCCAATAATAAAGCGGAAACTTTTAATAGTTTTTGGATGGCGCTATTTTTTGTTACAGAGGCGTCTGAAGAAGATTTCACGTTGGCTTTGGATAACTCTGACGTGACAACTAAAGATTGTGTATTACGGTTCCAAATCACTTTAAAAATTTTGTTCATTAAGATTTCCTTACTGTGGGGCGAGATATCAATAATCTCCGATTTTCCTATGCCTTATGCAATATTAAAAAGGAGCGACATTCTACTAGAAAAAACGTTTTAGTTATTATAAGAAGTGTAAATTTTAAGCAAATTTTTTAAGGGAATTAGGATTTAGTGTTACTATTTCGTCAT
Organism: Aggregatibacter actinomycetemcomitans; assembly: GCA_017160915.1. Classification (GTDB taxonomy): domain Bacteria; phylum Pseudomonadota; class Gammaproteobacteria; order Enterobacterales; family Pasteurellaceae; genus Aggregatibacter; species Aggregatibacter actinomycetemcomitans_B. The sequence goes on along the minus strand of JACAWG010000078.1, from coordinate 16,075 downwards.
GAAAACGAAATCTTCTCCTTTTTTTCATGAAAAAATGCGCGGCGGAACGCCTAAAAGTGCGGTCGGTTTTCGCGGCGTTTCTAAGCCTAAAGTCAGCTTTTCCCAAACGAAGGTCATTTTATTTAATAAGCCTTTTGACGTGTTGAGCCAGTTCAGTGATGAGGGCGGGCGTAGCACTTTGAAGGATTTTATTGATGTGCTGGGCGTGTATCCCGTGGGGCGGTTGGATCGTGACAGCGAAGGCTTGTTGCTGCTGACCAATAACGGCGAGTTGCAACATCGTTTGGCGGAACCGAAATTTAAGATGGAAAAAACCTACTTGGTGCAGGTGGAAGGCGTGCCGGACGAGGCGGCATTGGAACGGCTTCGGCGTGGTGTGGAATTAAAAGACGGCATGACCAAGCCTGCAAAAGTGCGGTTGATTTCCGAGCCGGATTTTTTATGGCAACGCATTCCGCCTATTCGCGAACGCAAACATATTCCCACCGCGTGGCTGGAAGTGAATATTTATGAAGGGCGCAATCGGCAGGTGCGCAGAATGACGGCGCATATCGGGTTTCCGACGTTGCGTCTGATTCGTTATCAATTGGCGGGCTTCAATCTGCAACATTTGATGCCGAAAACTTACCGCACGTTAACCCAAAACGAACTAAGAGAACTCTATCAATTACTTAAATTAACGATTTAACATGAATGATTTACTAAATTTTATTGAAGCGTCGGCGCGCGACAGCCACTTTTTTATTTTCGCCAAAATGGCGTTTGCGATGATTCTGGGCGGCATTATCGGCTTGGAACGGGAATTGAAAGCCAAGCCTGTAGGGGTAAAAACCTGCATGATTATTGCGGTCACCACTTGTGTGCTAACCATCGTCTCCATTCAATCGGCGGAACATTATGCGCAGGTGTCGGAAAATATCCGTACCGACCCGATGCGCTTGGCGGCGCAAGTGATTAGCGGCATCGGTTTCCTCGGTGCCGGTGTGATTTTGCGCAAACATAACGACGCCATTTCCGGCTTAACCACGGCGGCGATTATCTGGGCGGCGGCGGGCATCGGTATTGCCTCCGGCGCGGGTTTTTATTTTGACGCGATGGTCGCCACCATCATGATTTTAATCGCCATTCGCTTAAGTCCGTATGTGCATAACTGGGTACGCCATCGTGACAAAAAGAAAAAAACGCGAATCAACGCCACATTGCTTTCACCTAACGCCATTGCGCAATTCGTGCAGTTGTTGCATAACAACAACCATTCCATCGAAAATATCAACGTGAAAGATCAGCCCAACGGCGAAACCAAACTGACTATTCGCTGTTCCATCAACGACAAAGCCACCATTCAGGAATTGTATTTATTGCTGAAAAACGACCCGAACGTGGTGAGTTTGGAACTGGAAAATTAAAAAAAATCCCCAAGTTTGCGCTTGGGGATTTTTGTTGGGTTATTCGATAACCGATTCTGCTAACGAGGTAAATTGCGGGTTAATCAAGTTGTTTTCTTTCAACTGCCACCAATAAATCGTCAGCTCTTTTTCCCCTTCCGCAAAACTGCCGATGGCATAAGGCGGGTAAACGAAGGTTACGCCATTGCGGGAGAAGTAAAAATCTTTTGGCACGTAAAATCCCCCGTCTTTCTGCGTAAATGGTTCCGCTTCATTATTACTGTCGCGGTAAGCGTCCCATAAGAGGTCTTTTAGTTTTTGATGCTGCTCCGGATTGATGACATCATCAATATCCAGCAAGGCTTTTTTCGCCAAATCGATGTTAAGGAATTGGGTGGAATACATACCGTGCGCACCGCCGGAATAGCCGGAATAATTGATGGTGAAGGTGGCGATGTTTTCCCGTTGTCCGAGATATTTCACACTGAACACGGTGCTACTGCCAATCATTTCGTTATCTTTAACTTCTTTAACGCTGTCCGTGTAAAGGGTTTGTAGCCGTTCCACAAGTTGTTGTTTATTCTCGATTTTAACTTGACCGCTTGCGGTGAATTGTCGGATTAACTCATTTAAGAGTAAATCCGTTAACCAATCTTCGCCGGTTTTTAAGGTTTTCACGCTGACTTTTGCTTCGGCGCTTTCCGGGGCATAACTGTCGGCGGATTTGTTATCAAACTTGATGGTTTCCGATTTTTCAAACAGCACTTCCGGCTCAACCCGAATCGTTTGATTTTCGGCTAAATCCAGCACCTGTTTCTCTAATGTTTTTACCTGATCGTTGAGTTGTTCAATGGTTTGTGCCTGTTTTTGCACTTGCTCGGTGAGCGCAGTTTTTTCTTTATCGTCGCAGGCGGTGAGCATCAGGCTGCCGGCGATGAGGGTGGCAATGAGTAATTTCTTCATGGAAGCTCCTGTTGTTGAAAAACGTTGAAAATAATGACCGCACTTTTTATAAATCAAACACGTCCGCATCGCGTAAAACGTGAATATTGCCTTTACGACGCAGGAAGCCGCAACGGTCGAAATATTCCACCAGTTGCACGGTCATTTTGCGTCCGAATTGTAAGGCGTCGCGCAGTTCGTTCACCGAAAAACCTTCTTTTCCGGCGGTCAGCTGTTTGATTAAACGGGCGAAGGCGTAAATGTTCTCCGTGAGGAAGAAACGGTCTTTCACCACGGCGGTTAAATAGCCCAGTTTGCCCGCTTTATAGAGGAAATTGCGCATGGTGCTTTCTTCCTGCCCTAACAAATCGGCAAGATCACGCACCCACAGGGCTTGTCCGTTATGTTGCTCGAATTGGGCGAGAACCTGCTGCCATAATGCGCGTTCCGGTTCGTTAAATTGGATTTTATGATCGACGGTGTGCAACCAGCCGCGGGTGTGTTGCAGTTGATTTTCTGCCAATAATTCGTCGATAAAATGATAAATCAGTTTTTCCGGCTGATTCAGCGCTGCAATGCGATATAAGCGGGCTTTGCCCAAGCCGAGTTGGTCGGGGTGCTGCTCATGATACTGGGCAAGTGCGGTCAATAATTTTGCCGTTTGTTGCGCACGATAATCGGCGTTAAAACACCAGCTTTGGAAGCGAATGTCGCCGTTTTGTTGCAGAATAGCGTCCAGTTGCGTGTCCGTCAGTTGTTCAATCCACATGAGCCTTTGCGCTTCTACCGCGTGATTTTGCAAATAAAGTGCGGTGCGTTTTTGCGCCGTTTCCGCCTGAATCAGTCGGCGTAAATAATCAAAACGCGCTTCCGTGCGTTTGTGTCGTTTCGGCGAATCGATTTCAATCACTTTGGCGCCGCCAAGTACGGCGGTGGAATTGCTGTTGCGCAGAATGATTTTATCGCCGTACGCCAAAAACAGCGGTTGTTCCAAAATCAGCTCCGCCAACGCTTGTTGTTGCGGGGCGAGCTTTTGCTGTTGTAACAAAGTGAGTTTGCCCGTGGTGTGCGATGCGGCGTGATAAATATGCACCGGCTGGCTTTCGTTCAGTGCCATTTGGCTTTCCAGCCAAACGGTGATGCGATCCGTCGGTTTGCCGGGCGCTTGGGAGAACAGCCAATCGCCGCGCGCAATTAAAGTGCGGTCGAAATCCAGGTTAATATTTAACGCCAAGCGTTGCCCCGCCAAGCCTACGTTGTTTTGTTCGTTTTGTGCGTGGATATTTTTTACCCGCACTTTTTGCCCGTTGCTCAAATACAATTCGTCATCTAGGCTGACTTTGCCCGCGAATGCCGTGCCCGTCACCACCGTGCCGGCGCCTTTGATGGTGAAAATACGGTCGATGGCGTAACGGAACGGTTTCTCTACTTCCGACAATTCCGCCAGCTGCGCCAAATGATCACGCAAGGCATCAATGCCCTGACCGGTGATGGCGGAGGTGACGAAAAATGGACTGTTCGCCAACACGGCGTATTGTCGGCGCAGTTGATTTTCCAGCGCCTCGATTTGTGCCACGTCGGCGCGGTCGGCTTTGGTGATCACCACCATGATTTCCTGTAACTGTAACAGGCTTAAAATGCTTAAATGCTCGATGGTTTGCGCCTGCACGCCTTCGTCGGCGGCAACAATAAGCATGGCGTAGTGAATGCCGCCCAGCCCCGCCAGCATATTGGCGAGGAAGCGCTCGTGTCCCGGCACGTCGATAAAGCCGAGAATCTGATCGTTTAACGGCAAATACGCGTAGCCCAAATCAATGGTCATGCCGCGTTTCTTTTCTTCCGGCAGGTGCGCCGTATGGGTGCCGGTGAGGGCTTGCAAAAGGGCGGTTTTGCCGTGGTCAACGTGTCCGGAGGTAACGATAATCATAATGTCTCCAAGCTGTCCAGAAGGCGATCAAGGTTCGCCAAGCTGCGTAAATCCAACCAAATTTTATCCCGTTCAATGCGCCCGATAACCGGTTGCGGCAATGCCAACAAACGGGCGAAAAGTGCGGTGGTTTTTGCAGGCGTTTTTTCGTTTGCCGGCGTAATGGTCACCGCCACCGACGGAATCCGCGCCAACGGCTGGGAACCGCTGCCGATTTGCGCTTCGCTCGGTTCAACGGCAATCATATAATCGGCATTCAAACGATTTTCCAACCGCGCTTTAAGTTGCTCCGCCTGCGCCTGTAAGCGTTCCACAGGCTGCGTGAGCAATAAAAGTGCGGTCAGTTTTTCGGTGATTTTTTCCGGTTGTAAATAGAGGCGTAAAGTGGCTTCCAGCCCGGCAAGGGTGACTTTATCACAACGCAACACACGTTTGAGCGGGTGGGCTTGCAGCTGTTGAATAAGCGCTTTTTTGCCCACAATAATGCCCGCCTGCGGGCCGCCCAGCAATTTGTCGCCGGAGAAGGAAATCAAATCCAAGCCGTGCTGCAATTTTTCCTGCACGGTGGGTTCTTCCGGCAAGCCGAACTGTTTCAAATCCATAAGCGCGCCGCTGCCTAAATCGGTGATGACCGGAATGCCGAATTCGTTGCCCAAATCCGCCAATTCCTGCTCGTCAACGGCGTGGGTAAAACCGCAAATTTGATAGTTACTGCTGTGAACTTTCATTAAAAAGGCGGTATTTTCGTTAATCGCGTTGCGATAATCTTTTAAATGGGTGCGATTGGTGGTGCCCACTTCCACCAGCTTGCAGCCCGCCTGCGCCATGATGTCGGGAATGCGGAACGCGCCGCCGATTTCAATCAGCTCGCCACGGGAGATAATCACTTCTTTGCCTTGGGCGAAAGTCGCCAGCATCAGCAATACCGCCGCCGCATTGTTATTTACCACGCAGGCGGCTTCCGCGCCCGTCAGCTGCTGCATTAAGGCGCTGATGTAGTTATCCCGATGGCTGCGCTCGCCCGCGCTTAAATCATATTCCAACGCCACATTGCCTTGCATAGCATCCAACGCCGCCTGTTGCGCCGCCGGCGACCACAAGGCGCGCCCGAGATTGGTGTGCAGCACCGTGCCGGTTAAATTGTGAACGGTTTTCATGTTCACCTGTTGTTGTAGCAGAAGCTGTTGCTTGAGATGCTGAAAAGTGGCGTCCGTATTCTGCAAAAAGTGCGGTAGGTTTTCGTGGTGTTTTATGTGTTCGCGCGCCTGTTGTAAAAGGTCGCGGCACATATTGACGGTGGCGCTGTGGCCGAATTCCGCCACCAGCTGTTCACCCTGCGGGGTTTTGAGTAATTTATCGACGGCGGGAAGGGCTTGATAAAGGGCTGACATGATTATTCCTTTTGTGCGCTGAAATTGGCGGATGAAATCGCGGCGAAAAGGCGCGAAACCTGATTTCCTGCTTGCTTTTGCTTACGCATTAGATACACTATCGCCAATTTTTTTCTCATTTTCTAAGTTCTCAGAATTATAGGTAATTCAATGCGTACAAGTAAATATTTATTATCCACCTTAAAGGAAACCCCGGCGGAAGCGGCGGTGGTGAGCCACCAATTAATGTTGCGTGCGGGCATGATTCGCCCCCTCGCGTCCGGTTTATATAACTGGTTGCCGACCGGGCTTCGCGTATTAAAGAAAGTCGAAAATATTATTCGTGACGAAATGAACAAAAGCGGCGCCATCGAAGTGGAAATGCCGGTGGTACAGCCAGCGGAATTGTGGCAGGAATCCGGTCGTTGGGAGCAATACGGCCCGGAATTGTTGCGCTTTGAAGACCGCGGCAACCGTAATTTCGTGTTAGGTCCGACCCATGAAGAGGTGATCACCGATTTAGTGCGTCGCGAAGTGAGTTCTTATCGTCAACTGCCCCTCAATTTGTATCAAATTCAAACCAAATTCCGTGATGAAGTGCGTCCGCGTTTCGGTGTGATGCGCGGTCGTGAATTCTTAATGAAAGACGCCTATTCCTTTCACACGTCAAAAGAAAGTTTGCAGGAAACCTATGATGTGATGTACCAAACCTACAGCAACATTTTCACCCGCTTAGGCTTGGATTTCCGCGCCGTGCAGGCGGACACCGGCTCCATCGGCGGCAGTGCGTCTCATGAGTTCCAAGTGCTTGCCAACAGCGGCGAAGACGATGTGATTTTCTCCACCGAATCCGATTACGCGGCAAATATCGAACTTGCCGAAGCCGTTGCCGTCGGCGAACGTGCGCAACCGACCAAAGCCATGGAATTAGTGGATACGCCGAAGGCGAAAACCATTGCAGAATTGGTGGAACAGTTCAATCTGCCGATTGAAAAAACCGTGAAAACCTTGATTGTGAAAGGTGCAAGCGAAGAACAGCCGTTGGTGGCGTTAATCATTCGTGGCGACCATGAATTAAATGAAGTGAAAGCGGAAAAACTGGCAGAAGTGGCTTCTCCTCTTGAATTTGCCGACGAAGCCGCCATTAAAGCGAAAATCGGCGCCGGCGTGGGCTCGCTTGGTCCGGTCAACTTAAACATTCCGGTGATTATTGACCGCAGCGTGGCGTTAATGAGCGATTTCGGCGCGGGCGCGAATATTGATGGCAAGCATTATTTCAACATTAACTGGGAACGTGATGTGGCGTTGCCGAAAATCGCCGACATTCGTAATGTAGTGGAAGGTGATCCGAGCCCGGACGGTAAAGGCACGCTGCTGATTAAACGCGGCATTGAAGTGGGACATATTTTCCAATTAGGCGACAAATATTCCCAAGCCATGAACGCCACCGTGCAAGGCGAAGACGGTCGCCCGATGGTGGTTACCATGGGCTGTTACGGTATCGGCGTCACCCGCGTGGTTGCTGCCGCTATCGAACAACATCACGATGAACGCGGCATTATTTGGCCGTCCGACGCCATTGCGCCGTTCACCGTGGCGATTGTGCCGATGAATATGTACAAATCGGAAAGCGTGCAACAATTCGCCGAAGATTTATACCGCACTTTACAGGCGCAAGGCGTGGAAGTGATTTTCGATGACCGCAAAGAACGCCCGGGCGTGATGTTCGCCGATATGGAACTCATCGGCGTGCCGCACATGGTCGTCATCGGCGAGAAAAATCTGGCGAACGGCGAAATCGAATATAAAAACCGTCGCACCGGAGAGAAACAGATGATTGCTAAAGAGCAGTTGTTGGATTTCCTGAAAAGCCAAATTAACGTATAGCAAACGGAAAAAAGTGCGGTCGGATTTTTAATTGAATTTCCGACCGCACTTTTGTGTGAGGAAAACATGAATCCTTGGATTTTATTGGCGATTTCCATTTGTTTGGAAATTGTCGCGACCAACCTGCTGAAAGTGAGCGACGGCTTTACCAAGCCCTTACCGACCCTTGGCGCGCTGGCTTTTTATGGTTGTTCATTTTATTTTGTTTCCATTATTTTTCGTACCCTGTCGGTGGGTTTGGTGTATGCCATTTGGTCGGGCGTGGGCATCGTGCTGACGGCGATTGTGGCGTATTTCGCTTTCGGGCAGAAAATCGATACCGCCGGTTTAATCGGTATGGGGCTGATTATTTGCGGCGTATTGGTGATTAATTTATTTTCGCAAACGTCGCACTGATTATATAATTCGCCCGTTGTGGTGAGTAAGGAGATCAAAATGAAACATTATGATCCGTTTCGCATTGAGTGGGATTGCCGGCGTGGCATGCTGGAGTTGGATAAAGTGATTATGCCTTTTTATCAGCAACATTTTGCCCAATTAAGCGAACAACAAAAGGCGGTTTTTGTGCGTTTGCTGGCGTGTTCCGACCTGCAATTATTTTCGTGGTTTTTTAATAACGGCACGATCGACGATCCGGAATTGCGTCAAATGGTGGCGGAAATTCAACAGAAGTTGAATTTAACTCGTTGATTAATATTGAATTAATTTTCAATTGTGTTTTTTGTAAAGTTTGTAAAGGGACTGAACTTTTCGTCTTTCACTTCGTCTAACGCATTACAAGAGCTTGCTGGCTTTGAAATTAAAGCTTGTTAGACGTGATTATGAGGTTATATGGCTGAACAGCTAACAGATCAAGCTTTGGTAGAAAGGGTACAGCAGGGAGATAAGAAAGCTTTCAACTTATTGGTATCGCGTTATCAAAATAAAGTGGCTGGATTACTGACTCGGTATATTTCACCGAATGATATTCCTGATGTTGTACAAGAATCATTTATAAAAGCATATCGTTCCATTGATTCTTTTCGCGGTGATAGCGCTTTCTACACTTGGCTATATAGAATTGCGGTAAATACCGCAAAAAATTACTTAACCGCACAGGGGCGTCGCCCGCCAAATGAAGATATTTTGGCTGAAGATGCGGAATCCTACGATGTGGGGACAAATTTACGGGATGTGGATACGCCCGAAAATGAAATGTTATCCAATGAATTGAAAAAGATTGTGTTTGATACGATCAAAAGCTTGCAGGAAGATTTACGCACGGCAATTACTTTACGCGAAATCGAAGGATTGAGTTATGAAGAAATTGCGGAAATCATGGATTGCCCGGTGGGAACCGTCAGATCGCGGATTTTCAGAGCGCGTGAAATCATTGAAAGCAAGGTCAAACCGCTTTTACAACGTTAATAAACAGCAACACAACTACGGTTAGTCGGAGTACGAAAATGCAAAAAGAATTACTTTCAGCATATATTGACGGTGAGCAAGTCAGCAGTGAACTCACCGAGCAATTATGCCAAGATGCGGAATTGCAAGAAAGCTGGGCGAATTTTCATACAATTCGCGCGGTGATGCGTCAGGAGACAAATGTTTTCTTAGGTGCTGATTTCACTGCGAAAATGGAAAGTCTGATTGCGGACGAAGAAATTGTCGTTGCACAACCGACAGTTTCCCAACCGTTACCGCAAGAAGTCGAATCTTCTCCGTTCATGCAAAAACTCAAATCATGGTTTGTGCCGATGACACAGGTTGCCGTGGCGGCAAGCGTCTGCTTAGTGGCGGTGTTGGGCGTGCAATCGTTGAACAGCAAGTCTGCGGTGCAAAATGCGCCGGATACCCCGGTGTTGCAAACATTACCGTTTAACAACGGTGTGCAGGAAGTGAGCTATAATGCACCGAGCAAAGATGTGATTACTACCGAGCAGTTGGAACAAAAAAATAAACGTATCGGTGCGATGTTACAAAGTTACGAATTACAACGTCGGGTTTACGGCGATTCCTTAAGTTTGGAACAAACCCGCGCAAAATAAATAATATGTTTTCCGGTATAACTGTTTGCTGAAAATTCACCACCAATTTTGGTGGTGAATTTGTTTATTAGGAATTTGAAAATGTTAAAAACGCTTCTAAAAACCACCGCACTTTTCTTATTGTTGAGTTGTTCGCTTCCTTCCGTGGCTCAGGAGAATCTTTCGCCGAAGCAACTTTTAGATGAAATGAAAAAAGCCACACAACAGTTAAATTACGAGTTTTCTTTCGTGCAAACCACACCGTCAAACATGGATTCTCTGCGTTACCGTCATTTTGTCGCCGACGGCAAAACCTATGCTCAACTGGTTACGCTGGACGGTCCGCAACAAGAAATTGTGCAACGGGAGAATTTAATCAGTTATTTCCAGCCGAACTATCAGGCGTTTACCATTAACGGCTCCGGCATTATTGATAATTTACCGCCGTTGTCGCGTGCCAATTTTGATGCATTGGAAAAATATTATGATTTTGTGAATATCGGGCGCAACCGCGTGGCGGATCATGTGGTGCAAACCATCCGAATTCTGCCGAAAGACGATTTCCGTTATCAGTATCTGGCGTTTATTGACGAAGAAAACCACCTGTTATTACGCACCGATATGCTCGACCGTGAAGGCAATTTGTTGGATCAGTTCCGCGTAGTGAATTTATATATCGGCAATGAGTTATCCGGTTTGCCGGCGTATTTGAACCGCGTCGTTTTCCCGCCGTTGTTAATGGATCAAAAAGCAGGTAAAACCCCCGCGTTTAAATGGCAGCCCGGCTGGCTTCCGCAAGGGTTTAAATTAGTGAATCGTAGCATTGAATTGGACGGCGAAGAGAACATCGAATCGCAACTTTACAGCGACGGTTTATTTTCTTTCACCTTATATGTTTCCGATAAAATCGCCGAATCCACGCAGCAGGATAATACGTGGCGGCAGGGCGCTTACACGATTTATACCGAAAGCATGGAAAACAAAGAAGTGACCATTATCGGGCAACTGCCGATTTCCACGGCAAAACGTATTGTGCAAGACATTAAATTCAGAAAATAGCAGGCGATTATGTTAACTGAAAGTGCGGTCGTTATTGAGTACGAATCCGGCAGAGCGAAAGTGAAATGCCAATCACAAAGTGCCTGCGGCGCTTGCGCGGCAAAATCGGCGTGCGGCAATTCCGCCCTGTCGGAATTAACCGGCAGCGGTGCGCGTGGCGAACATATTTTCACCATTGAGACCATCACGCCGCTGAAAGTGGGGCAACGGGTGGAAATCGGCTTGTCCGAGCATTCCTTAATTAAATCCGCCGTGCTTATGTATTGCGTGCCGCTATTTACTTTATTATTCAGCACCTTATTATTTGATTCGCTGTTTGCCCATGAGCTCGTCAGCGTCTTTTTTATCTTCATTTCCACCGCACTTTCTTTTCTCGGTGTGAGTTGGTATGCGCAAAAACTCAATCGCAAATCCGCTTATCAACCGGTGTTATTGCGCGTGTTATAAATCCCCCGCGCACCGTTCGTTTTCTTTTCCGGGCTGTTATATAATTCAGCCCGTCTATTCAATTTTCTTCAAGGAAACATTATGCTCCCTATGCTTGGCATTACCGGTTACAGCGGCAGCGGCAAAACCACCTTATTGGAAAAATTACTCCCGCAATTAAAACAGCGCGGTTTGCGTCCCGCCGTGATTAAACACAGTCACCACGATGTCCAAATTGACAAACCGGGCAAAGACAGCTGGCGCATGAAAGATGCCGGCGCCAGCCAAGTGATTATGGCGTGCGATCAACGCTGGGCGCTGATGACCGAAACTCCACAACAACATATTTCTCTGCCCTATTTGCGCACGCAATTTGACGAGGCGTTGACGGATCTGATCTTGGTGGAAGGCTTCAAACAAGAATCCATCGAAAAGATATTGTTACACCGCAAAGACATGACCAAACCGCTTCCGGAAATGGACGAGTACGTCCTTGCCATCGCCACCGATTATCCTTTAACCACCCATAAGCCACACTTGGATATTAACCATATTGAACAAATCGCCGAGTTCATTGTGGCGTGGTATGAACAAAAGTGCGGTGGAAAAAAATAATGTTTTTTCGCACCGCACTTTTCGCTTTATGCTAAAGTGCGGTCAGTTTTTCTTCCATTTTTTAAGGTGTTTTTATGAAAAAATTTCCTCTGTCTTTACTTTCTCTTGCCCTGCTCGGCATGTCTCATCTTGCATTGGCAAATTCTCCGCAAAATTCCACCGCACTTAATGAGCAACAATGCTTAGCGTTAAAGAATACGTCTATCTTCAACACCGAAATCCAAAACGTAGAATGGAACGCCAGCGGCGAAGTGGCGGCAGACAGAATGTCGGCGCTCACAGGTGGCGCAACCAACACGCTTAAAGCCAAACCGCATTGTATTGTGGAAGGCGAAATAGCCGCCCGCACGGGGGCGGACGGCAAACATTACGGCATTAAATTCCAGCTGCGTTTGCCTGAAAATTGGAACAACAAATTCCTGTTCCAGGGCGGTGGCGGCATGGACGGCTTTGTCGCACCGGCGTTAGGCGCAATCCCAGTACGCAGTTCAACGGCAACCCCTGCGTTAATACGCGGCTATGCGGTGATGACGATGGATTCCGGTCACCCAACGCCGACCCCTGATTTTGGTGCCGATCAGCAGGCGCGCCTTGATTACGCTTATCAAGCCATCGGCAAAGCAACGCCTGTGGCGAAACAGCTGATTCAAGCAGCGTACCAACAAGCGGCAAAACACCATTATTTTATGGGCTGCTCCAACGGCGGACGGGCGGCAATGATGGCGGCGCAACGTTATCCGCTGGAATTTGATGGCGTGGTGGCGGCAAACCCGGGCTTTCGCCTTTCCCGTGCGGCAGTGGCGGAACAGTGGGACAATCAACAGTTAATGAAAATCGCCCCAACCAACGAAAAAGGCGAGAAGATTTTCGCCAATGCCTTAACGCCTGCGGATTTAGATAAGGTTGCTAACGGTGTGTTGGCGAAGTGCGATGCCAACGATGGCTTGAAAGACGGCATTATCAGCGCGTGGGAAAAATGTGATTTCACGCCGGATTCCCTTGATTTACCAAAAGAAAAAATTGCCGCCTTAAAAGCGATTTTCGAGGGCGCGAAAAACAGTCGCGGCGAACAGATTTATAGCGGCTGGTATTACGATTCGGGCATCAACCAAGAGGGCTGGCGTTCGTGGAAGTTAGGCGATTCGCAAACGGCTACGCCAAATGCGCGGAACATCGTGTTAGGGGGCGGCTCAATGACCCACTATTTTATGACGCCAATGGATCCGAACTTCGATTTGATGAAATTTGACTTCGACAAAGACACCCCGCGCGTCTATCAAACCGGTGCGATTAACGACGCAATCTCGACCGATCTCGGCACGTTCAAAGCTAACGGCGGTAAATTGATTGTAGTAACCGGCGTGTCCGACCCCGTGTTCTCCGCAAAGGACCAAGTAGCGTGGTTTAACGAATTACAAAACGACACCCAAAGTGCGGGTGAATTTTCCCGACTTTTTGTGGCGCCGGGCTTAACCCACTGCGGTGGCGGCAACGGCTTAGATGACTTCGATCCGTTGACGGCGTTAGAACAATGGCACGATAACAACCAAGCGCCGGAAAGCCTGCTTGCGAAAAGCAAAACTTACCCGAACAAGCAAATGCCGATTTGTGCTTATCCGAAAGTGGCGACTTATATGGGCGGTGATGAAAACAAAGCGGAAAGTTTTGTTTGTAAGTAATGACGAACGGCGGCTAAAAGTGCGGTTGGATTTGACGGCGAATTGATTAACCAAAAACACGTGTAATGCCTTGTGGATTGACAGGATTAACTTATGAGAAACATTATTATCACCGGTGCCGGCGGGGATTTGGCGCAGGCAATCGTAAAACACCTGCCCAATGACCGCTTGATTTTAATCGGCAGAGAAGCGGCGTTGTTGGAAAACCTGTATGCGTTTCATCCCCATAAAGCCTGTTTCCAGCCGGATATTTGCGATGAGCGCGCCGTCGCTGCCTGCTTGCAGGAGATTGAACAGCGTTATGGCGCGGTGGATGTGTTGATCAATAACGCAGGCTATGCGGTGTATGATGATTTCGATTACCTGACGACGGAAGCGGCGCGCAAGATGTTTGAAGTGAACGTGTTTGCCGGCATGACCTTTTGCCAACTTGTCGGGCACAAAATGAAAACGCTTGGGCGCGGGCATATCGTCAATATCGTTTCTATGTCGGGATTTTTGGCATCCGCCAAATCCAGCCTGTATTCCGCCAGTAAATTTGCCATGATCGGCTATTCCGACGCTATCCGTTTGGAGCTGGCGGATAAAGGCGTATTCGCCACCACCGTCAACCCCGGCCCGATCGCCACTAAGTTTTTTAACCACGCGGATCCTGAGGGGACGTATCTAAAATCCATCAAACCCTTTTTAATTCCGGTGGATTTGGTGGCACAAAAAATTGCCACGGCGTTGGGAAAAAACGTCCGTGAAATCAATTTACCCCGCACCCTTGCCTTTGCCCGTAAGTTCTACGCGCTATTCCCCAAAACCGCCGATTTCCTGGCAAGAACGTTGTTTAATTATAAATGATGGGGAAGATGCCTTGTAAACGATGGGGTTTGTGTCGTAATTTGTGAAGCTCATCAAGGATTTCCCCAAGCCATTTTTATAGAATATCCTGCGGTATTTCGCCGTATTATTTAAAAGGATTTTTTATGAAAACATTCAAAACATCAGCGCTGGTCAGTGTGATGCTTGGCATCTTTTCTGCCACGGCGTTTTCAGCCACCGTGCCTGCCGGCACTCAACTCTCTGAAACACAAATCTTCCGTCAAAATACCCATAGCGATCCCGGTTCGCTCGATCCGCAACAGGTGCAAGAAAATACCGCTGCACAGATTGTGATTGATCTGTTTGAAGGGTTAATTTGGCTTGATGAAAATGGACAGGTTCAACCCGCACAAGCAGAAAAATGGACGGTTTCTGACGAGGGCAAAACCTACACCTTTACATTAAGAGATACAAAATGGTCAGACGGTGAAGCGGTAAAAGCACAGGATTTTGTGTTGGGGTGGCAACGTGCGGTGGATCCTAAATTTGGCAGCCCAAATGCCTCTTATTTGGCGAAAGCTCATATTTTGAATGCCGAAGCGGTGATGCAAGGTAAGTTGCCGGTTGAACAACTTGGCATTAAAGCCTTAGATGATAAAACCTTAGAGGTAAAACTCACGCAAACGACACCGTATTTCTTGCAATTATTGGCTTACCCAACCACGTTCCCGGTGCCTCATCACAAATTGGCGCTATTGGGCGATAAATGGGCAATGCCTGAAAATATCGTGAGTAACGGTGCCTATCAATTAAAAAAATGGAGCATTAATGAAAAAATTACCGCCGTGCGCAACCCGTTGTATTGGAATAATAAAAATACGGTAATTGAGACGTCCGAATATTTGTTTGAAGAAAGTTTGGCTTCTGCCTATCAACGTTATCAGGCAAAAGAATTGGATTTAACGTGGGTGCCCGTAGAGCAAATTCCGCATATTCAGAAAAATACACCGAATGCGTTAATTGTGGTGCCGAGATTAACCACTGAGTTTTATACCTTTAATGTCACGAAACCGCCGTTTGATAATGAAAAAGTCCGCAAGGCATTGTACCTTTCTTTAGATCGCCCATTAATTGCAGAACATATTATTGGCTTACGCAAACCGGCGACCACATTGACACCGCCGGAAGTGGATGGATTTAAGCAACCGAACATTGCCGAATTAAACGAACCGATGGCAACGCGCGTTGCGCAAGCGAAGAAATTATTAGATGAAGCCGGTTATAACGCAAAACATCCGCTGCAATTTGAAATTTTCTATAACAAATACGCAACCCATGAAAAAGTGGCGCTTGCCTTGGCTTCCGAATGGAAAAAACAACTGGGCGCGGAGGTGAAATTACGAACAATGGAATGGAAAACCTATTTAGGTGAACGCCAGGCGGGGAATTTCCAAGTATCCCGAATGTCCATTGATGCGGAATATAACGAACCTTCGGCATTCTTAAATTCATTGGTTTCAAGTTCGGCTGAAAACGCCGGTAAATGGCGCAATTCAGCATTTGATGCGGTGATGATGAAAGCGCAAAGCACGTTAGATAACAACGCCCGTGCGGATTTATATCAACAAGCCGAAAAAATGATTTCTGAGCAAGCACCAATTATTCCGATTTTCTATTCGCCATTAATCAAAGTGCTCACGCCAAATGTAGGCGGCTTTCCAATGCATAACCCACAGGATTATGTTTATACGAAAGAGCTTTATATTAAGAAATAATTTTTCCAAGACTTTCTTGGACCGTGAAAGTTTTGCCTGCCTTTCTCGTTAGAAACGCCGAACCGCTAAAAGACTCGAATTCACATTCAACTTTGGTCTGTTTTCGGCGTAGTAAAAAACCGCTCAATAGAGCGGTTTTCGTTTTTATTGGCATAGTAGACAAAATAGTTGGTAATTTTGCCCTTTTTAAG
>JACAWG010000077.1 GCA_017160915.1 Aggregatibacter actinomycetemcomitans | reverse complement strand
TCTTATCTGTTCTTTAAAAATCCGGAAACAAGCTGAAAACGAGACTTTCAAGAAAGTCTGAGCGAGTGATTGAGAAAAGGCGATTACTCGAATTTAATTTAAAACTGTTATTAATCGCAGCGCAAGTAGGTCTGTTATGGTGAATACACTATGAGAGAGCAAGAATACTTGAGGTTGTATGGTTAAGTGACAAAGCGTACAAGGTGGATGCCTTGGCAATCAGAGGCGAAGAAGGACGTGCTAATCTGCGAAAAGCTTGGATGAGTCGATAAGAGGCGTTTAATCCGAGATGTCCGAATGGGGAAACCCAGTGGGTGAAGAACCCACTATCATTATCTGAATCCATAGGATAATGAGGCGAACCGGGAGAACTGAAACATCTAAGTACCCCGAGGAAAAGAAATCAACCGAGATTTTGTGAGTAGCGGCGAGCGAAAGCGAAAGAGCCTGTTAGTGATAGCGGCGGTGTTAGAGGAACGTGTTGGGAAGCACGGCGAGACAGGGTGATAGCCCCGTACTTGAAAACACGGCAGTGGTACTAAGCTAACGAAAAGTAGGGCGGGACACGTGATATCCTGTTTGAAGAAGGGGGGACCATCCTCCAAGGCTAAATACTCCTGATTGACCGATAGTGAACCAGTACTGTGAAGGAAAGGCGAAAAGAACCCCGGTGAGGGGAGTGAAATAGAACCTGAAACCTTGTACGTACAAGCAGTGGGAGCCCGAAAGGGTGACTGCGTACCTTTTGTATAATGGGTCAGCGACTTATATTTTGTAGCGAGGTTAACCGCATAGGGGAGCCGAAGGGAAACCGAGTCTTAACTGGGCGAATAGTTGCAAGGTATAGACCCGAAACCCGGTGATCTAGCCATGGGCAGGTTGAAGGTTGGGTAACACTAACTGGAGGACCGAACCGACTAATGTTGAAAAATTAGCGGATGACTTGTGGCTGGGGGKGAAAGGCCAATCAAACCGGGAGATAGCTGGTTCTCCCCGAAATCTATTTAGGTAGAGCCTTGAGCGGACACCTTTGGGGGTAGAGCACTGTTTCGGCTAGGGGGCCATCCCGGCTTACCAACCCGATGCAAACTACGAATACCGAAGAGTGATACTCAGGAGACACACGGCGGGTGCTAACGTCCGTCGTGGAGAGGGAAACAACCCAGACCGCCAGCTAAGGTCCCAAAGTCTATATTAAGTGGGAAACGAAGTGGGAAGGCTTAGACAGCTAGGATGTTGGCTTAGAAGCAGCCATCATTTAAAGAAAGCGTAATAGCTCACTAGTCGAGTCGGCCTGCGCGGAAGATGTAACGGGGCTGAAATATAGCACCGAAGCTGCGGCATCAGGCGTATCACTAATACGCCTTACGATTAACAACTTGCGCAACGAAGAGAAGCAAGTTGGTCAAGCGTCAAACACGTTGAGACGGAAGTCATGACGGGGAGTGCGGTTGGCAATTGAGGAATATTAGTGATACGCCTGTTGGGTAGGGGAGCGTTGTGTAAGCGGAAGAAGGCGTATTGAGAAGTATGCTGGACGTATCACAAGTGCGAATGCTGACATAAGTAACGATAAAACGGGTGAAAAACCCGTTCGCCGGAAGACCAAGGGTTCCTGTCCAACGTTAATCGGGGCAGGGTGAGTCGGCCCCTAAGGCGAGGCTGAAAAGCGTAGTCGATGGGAAACGGGTTAATATTCCCGTACTTGGATAAACTGCGATGTGGGGACGGAGCAGGTTAGGTTAGCGTACTGTTGGATATGTACGTTTAAGTTGGTAGGTGGGGAGCTTAGGCAAATCCGGGCTCCTGATAACACTGAGAGATGATGACGAGGCGTTAAGGCGCTGAAGTAACCGATACCACACTTCCAGGAAAAGCCACTAAGCTTCAGGTTTATCTAAACCGTACTGAAAACCGACACAGGTGGTCAGGTAGAGAATACTCAGGCGCTTGAGAGAACTCGGGTGAAGGAACTAGGCAAAATAGCACCGTAACTTCGGGAGAAGGTGCGCTTACCGTAATTGTAGCCCCTTGCGGGTGAAGGTGAAGTAAGTCGAAGATACCAGCTGGCTGCAACTGTTTATTAAAAACACAGCACTCTGCAAACACGAAAGTGGACGTATAGGGTGTGATGCCTGCCCGGTGCTGGAAGGTTAATTGATGGTGTAATCGCAAGAGAAGCTCCTGATCGAAGCCCCAGTAAACGGCGGCCGTAACTATAACGGTCCTAAGGTAGCGAAATTCCTTGTCGGGTAAGTTCCGACCTGCACGAATGGCATAATGATGGCCAGGCTGTCTCCACCCGAGACTCAGTGAAATTGAAATCGCCGTGAAGATGCGGTGTACCCGCGGCTAGACGGAAAGACCCCGTGAACCTTTACTATAGCTTGACACTGAACATTGAATTTTGATGTGTAGGATAGGTGGGAGACTTTGAAGTTGGGACGCCAGTCTCAATGGAGTCATCCTTGAAATACCACCCTTTAACGTTTGATGTTCTAACGAAACACCAAGTACAGGTGTTCGGACAGTGTCTGGTGGGTAGTTTGACTGGGGCGGTCTCCTCCCAAAGTGTAACGGAGGAGCACGAAGGTTTGCTAATCACGGTCGGACATCGTGAGGTTAGTGCAATGGTATAAGCAAGCTTAACTGCGAGACGGACAGGTCGAGCAGGTACGAAAGTAGGTCATAGTGATCCGGTGGTTCTGCATGGAAGGGCCATCGCTCAACGGATAAAAGGTACTCCGGGGATAACAGGCTGATACCGCCCAAGAGTTCATATCGACGGCGGTGTTTGGCACCTCGATGTCGGCTCATCACATCCTGGGGCTGAAGTAGGTCCCAAGGGTATGGCTGTTCGCCATTTAAAGTGGTACGCGAGCTGGGTTTAGAACGTCGTGAGACAGTTCGGTCCCTATCTGCCGTGGGCGTTGGAGAATTGGTTGGGGCTGCTCCTAGTACGAGAGGACCGGAGTGGACGCACCGCTGGTGTTCCGGTTGTGTCGCCAGACGCATTGCCGGGTAGCTAAGTGCGGAAGAGATAAGTGCTGAAAGCATCTAAGCACGAAACTTGCCAAGAGATGAGTTCTCCCAGACTTAAAGTCTGTAAGGGTTGTTTAAGACTAAGACGTAGATAGGCGTGGTGTGTAAGCGTAGTGATACGTTGAGCTAACACGTACTAATTGCCCGAGGGGCTTAGCCATACAACGCTCAAGTGTTTTTGCGGGGAGCAGGAGCGCGAGCGGAGTAGAAGTTGATAGCAGATTAAGTATTAAATTAAAGAGAAAGATAGATAAAGAAAAGAAAGTGGTTTGAGGCTTGTTTTGGGAAGAAGACGCGTGTAGTGCGCGGGGAAGAGAGAGTAAGAAGAGAAATAAGAGAAAGAATAATCATCAAAAGAATATTGGCGGCGATAGTGCGGTGGACCCACCTGATTCCA
>JACAWG010000076.1:105279-106159 GCA_017160915.1 Aggregatibacter actinomycetemcomitans | reverse complement strand
TGATAGGAGCCCCTGATGTGAGTGCATCGGGGGTTTTTGCTTTTGGGGCAAAGGCTATGAGAAAAAAGCTCATTCTGCCTCTCACTTCACCAACTCCCCAACCAACTCAATCACCTGTTCAATTTGTTGCGCAGATAACTTTCCTTCGTTGGCAAAGCGGACTTTCCCGTTTTTGTCCAGTACGACGATTAAACTCTCTTGAGGTTGCAGTTGCCAAGCGTTTTTTACCTGTCCGGTTTGATCAAGAATGATTTGGCTATGTGGAAATTGTTTTTTGCCTTTTTCAGCGCTGCTTTTTACAAAAGAAGACGTGCCGAAGATTGCGTCATCGGCGTTAATAATTGTGGTTGTTTGATATACGGCGGGTGAAAAATGTTGTGCTTTGATGGCTTCCATTAACGCTTCGTTTTTTTCTTTAACGCTACTTCTGCCGGCTAAGTGTTGGATTACCCGAACTTTTCCTGTTAAGTCGGATGACTGCCAGTTTTTATAGCTAATTTCTTTTCCGTTTAAGATTAATTCGCCCTCTTTTTGCACGGCAACATTCGGTAAGATGGCGTTTATTTGGAGATTGTGAGCATAGGCGAAGACGCTTAAAAACGCGAATCCTAAAGCCAATGTTATTTTTTTCATTTTACTGTCCTTAAGTCTGTTTATACGAAAATTGATTAAATTTTTGACCGCACTTTAAAGTGATTTGAGATTGGATATTGATAAAGTCATTAAATGGCACGCCCTAAAGGATTCGAACCTTTGACCCACGCCTTAGAAGGGCGTTGCTCTATCCAGCTGAGCTAAGGGCGCGTAGTAAATGGAATAATGAAGAATAGAGAAAGGTGGTCGGCGAGATAGGATTTGAACCTACGACCCACTGGTCCCA
>JACAWG010000076.1:37322-105229 GCA_017160915.1 Aggregatibacter actinomycetemcomitans | reverse complement strand
CTGGTCCCAAACCAGTTGCGCTACCAAGCTGCGCTACTCGCCGAAAGATGTGTAGCATTATAGTTTTCTTTCATTTTCAGTCAATAAGTTTTTACTATTTTACTATTAATCGTTTAAATTTATGGCAATGCCTTACATCTGCCATGGTTTTCTGCCAAAATAGCAAACGTTTTTGTTTATTCACTGGAGAATGTAATGACCGCACAAATTATTTCCGGCACTGAATTATCAAGCCAAATTAAAACTCAAATTACCCGTCAAATTGCACATTATGTGGAACAGGGTAAACGTTCTCCCGGGCTTGCTGTAATTTTGGTCGGTGCCGATCCCGCCTCACAAGTTTATGTGGGAAGTAAGCGCAGAAGTTGCGCCGAAGTGGGGATTGTGTCCAAATCCTACGATTTACCGGAAAATACGTCGGAACAGGAATTATTAGGAATCATTGAACAGCTCAATCAGGATAAGGAGGTTGACGGTATTCTGGTGCAGCTGCCGTTACCAAAACATATTGATAGCACCAAAGTCATTGAAAAAATTTCACCGGAAAAAGATGTGGACGGCTTCCATCCTTATAATGTCGGGCGTTTGTGTCAGCGCATCCCGACGTTACGTGCCTGTACGCCTTATGGCGTGATGAAGTTGTTGGAAACCACCGGCATTGCGTTTCATGGCAAACACGCGGTAATTGTAGGCGCGTCCAATATTGTCGGTCGTCCGATGGCGTTAGAGCTGTTGCTTGCAGGCTGTACCGTCACGGTTACCCATCGTTTTACCGAAGATTTGGCACATCATGTGCGTCAGGCGGATATTATTGTGGTTGCCGTAGGCAAACCGAGATTTATTAAAGGGGAATGGATTAAAGAAGGTGCTGTTGTGGTTGATGTGGGGATTAATCGCATTGACGGCAAACTGGTAGGCGATGTGGAATTTGACGTGGCAGCGGAACGTGCGGCGTATATTACGCCGGTGCCGGGCGGTGTCGGTCCGATGACGGTGGCAATGTTGATGGAAAATACGCTCTCCGCTTATAAAAAACATGAAAATTTAGGATAAAGTGCGGTTATTTTTCAAAACGTTTTTTATGCCTAGAAAAAAGCCCTTGATTTGACTCAAGGGCTTTTGCCTTTCTGAACAGGGAGGAATTACATCATTCCGCCCATGCCTCCCATACCGCCCATTCCGGCAGCGCCGAGGTCGGCTTTGTCGTCTTTCAGTAATTCGGTGACCATACATTCGGTAGTGATCATTAAACCGGCAACGGACGCCGCAAATTGTAATGCGGAACGGGTCACTTTCGTCGGATCCAAAATACCCATCGCGATCATATCGCCGTATTGTTCGGTGCCTGCGTTATAACCAAAGTTGCCTTCGCCGTTTTTCACTGCGCTGGCGACTACAGAGGCTTCTTCACCGGCATTCGCCACGATTTGACGTAATGGTGCTTCCAT
The DNA here is from genome assembly GCA_017160915.1 of Aggregatibacter actinomycetemcomitans. Lineage (GTDB taxonomy): Bacteria > Pseudomonadota > Gammaproteobacteria > Enterobacterales > Pasteurellaceae > Aggregatibacter > Aggregatibacter actinomycetemcomitans_B. The sequence goes on along the minus strand of JACAWG010000076.1, from coordinate 103,781 downwards.
AGCACGAAGGGCAAGTTTGATACCTACATTTTGTTCTTCGTTATCGCCTTGTAAGCCGACTACTTTGCCTGCTGCACGAATTAACGCTACGCCACCGCCGGCAACGATACCTTCCTCTACCGCTGCACGGGTCGCATGTAAGGCGTCTTCAACGCGTGCTTTTTTCTCTTTCATTTCCACTTCGGTTGCCGCGCCCACTTTAATTACGGCAACACCGCCCGCTAATTTCGCCACGCGTTCTTGTAATTTTTCTTTGTCGTAGTCGGAAGTGGATTCTTCAATTTGTTGACGAATTTGCGCCACACGACCTTGGATTTGCGCTTCATCGCCGATACCGTCGATGATGGTGGTGTTATCTTTGTTGATCACAACACGTTTGGCTTGACCTAAATCTTCAAGCGTGGCTTTTTCCAATTCCATACCGATTTCTTCAGAAATCACCGTACCGGCGGTTAAAATCGCAATGTCTTGCAACATGGCTTTACGACGATCGCCAAAGCCCGGCGCTTTCACTGCCGCCACTTTCACGATACCGCGCATGGTGTTCACCACCAGGGTTGCCAAGGCTTCGCCTTCCACATCTTCGGCGATGATTAACAACGGTTTGCCGGCTTTCGCCACGCCTTCTAACACCGGTAATAATTCGCGGATGTTGGAGATTTTTTTATCCACTAACAGGATAAACGGATTGTCCAATTCTACGGTAGCGGTTTCAGGTTTGTTGATGAAGTATGGGGAAAGGTAACCGCGGTCGAATTGCATACCTTCAACTACGTCCAGTTCGTCTTCCAAACCGGTACCGTCTTCCACGGTAATCACGCCTTCTTTACCCACTTTTTCCATAGCTTGGGCGATTAATTGACCCACAATGCTGTCGGAGTTTGCGGAGATCGTGCCCACCTGTTCGATTTCTTTTGAAGTTTCGCATGGTTTGGAGAGGTTTTTAAGTTCGGCAACCACCGCACTGACGGCTTTGTCGATACCGCGTTTTAAATCCATCGGGTTCATCCCGGCGGCAACGGCTTTTAAGCCTTCGTTCACAATGGCTTGAGCCAATACGGTGGCGGTTGTGGTGCCGTCCCCTGCCGCGTCGTTCGCTTTGGACGCCACTTCTTTCACCATTTGGGCGCCCATGTTTTCAAATTTATCTTCTAACTCGATTTCACGCGCCACGGAAACCCCGTCTTTGGTGATGGTCGGTGCGCCGAAAGATTTGTCTAATACTACGTTACGTCCTTTTGGACCGAGGGTAACTTTTACTGCATCGGCTAAGATATTTACGCCGTTTAACATTTTTACGCGAGCGTCATTGCCGAATTTTACGTCTTTTGCTGCCATGTTTAATTTCCTTTTATTTCATAAAGTGGGTGCTAACCCAACTTAGTTTTAAACCTTCATTTTCGGTGGGCTTAAGCCCACGCTACATACATAAAGTGCGGTCGTTTTTTCGAGCGTTTTAGTTACTCAACGATCGCCAAAATATCGCCTTCAGAGATGATGAGCACTTCCTCACCGTCGATTTTCTCCGCTTTCACGCCGTAACCGTCGCTGAAGATCACGGTGTCGCCAACTTTAACGTGCATTGGGTGTACGCTGCCGTTTTCCAGCAAGCGTCCCGGACCTACCGCCAACACTTTGGCGCGGGTGGATTTGGTGGCGGCGGAACCGGTTAAAACGATACCGCCGGCGGATTTAGTTTCCACGTCTTCACGTTTTAGAATGACTTTGTCGTGTAATGGACGAATATTCATTTGAAATTTCCTCTATTTTCTAAATTAATAATGAATAAAAAAGCTCTTTGTATATGGGAATCATTTTTCGGCTTTCAAGGGAAAGGCAAAATTATTTTAGCCGTTTATGTTCATCAATTTCTTTCTCAAATTCCGCGTCAAAAATCTCGCCGTCTTCCCCATTGTAGCGATGTGATGAGTAAAAAGTGCGGTCGTTTTTAAAGTTGTTTTGACGGAAGAACATGAAGCGGCTGCCCAACAGCATTTTCGCGAGTTGATTGCCGAGCGGGCTGAGCAGAATGCAGGCAAGTATATCGGTGACGAAGCCCGGAATCACGAAAAGCACGCCGGCGATAAGCCAACGGGCGGAGCTGAAAATCGTTTCGGTCGGCAATTCGCCTTGTTTCAGTTGTTGTCCGACACGCGTTAAGGCGTACCAACTGCGGGCGCGAATAATCAACATACCCAACAACGATGAGCCGATCAGCAAGAGAATCAACATGAAAATACCGAAATGGCTACCCACCCAAACCAGCAGGCTAAGTTCGATATAAATAAACAGGAAAACGGCGAAAAGAAAGGCGATAAAAGGCATGGATGCTCCTTAATAATAAATCGGCTATGAATATTACCCTGTTTATTTTGCAGTGCAATATGCCGGTGCTTTAAATCTCGTATTCAGGTTAAAAAAACTAATGTGAAAAATAAAAATAAATCCTAAATGCGTATAAAAATCTGTGACTTAGATCAATTTAATTTTCTTTGAAGTTTCTATAATGCCCCCAATAAAACAACTCGTGTTAAGGCAAATGAGGAGAGCTAAAATGACACAATTCAGAAAAGAAGTGGATTTATTAGGCGAACGCGATGTTCCTGCGGACGCGTATTGGGGGATTCATACATTAAGAGCGATAGAAAATTTCAACATTTCCAACACTACCATTTCTGACGTGCCGGAATTCGTACGCGGCATGGTGATGGTGAAAAAGGCCACCGCGCTCACTAACGGCGAATTAGGCACGATTCCGAAAAAAATTGCCGACGCTATTGTGAAAGCCTGTGATGAAGTGTTGGTCAACGGCAAATGTTTGGATCAATTCCCGTCCGACGTTTATCAAGGCGGTGCGGGCACCTCCGTCAACATGAATACCAACGAAGTGATTGCGAATCTGGCATTGGAAATTTTAGGACACAAAAAAGGCGAATATAATTATTTGGATCCGATGGATCATGTGAATGCCAGCCAATCCACCAACGATGCTTACCCGACCGGTTTCCGTATTGCGGTGTATAACAGCATTATGAAATTGGTCAGCAAAGTGTTGTATTTGCAACAAGGCTTTGAGAATAAAGCAAAAGAATTCGCTAAAGTGTTAAAAATGGGACGCACCCAATTGCAAGATGCGGTGCCGATGACCGTGGGACAAGAATTCAAAGCCTTCTCCGTGTTGCTGGATGAAGAAGTGCGTAACTTAAAACGTACGGCGGAATTATTGCTTGAAGTGAACTTAGGCGCGACCGCCATCGGTACCGGTTTGAACACGCCGAAAGGCTATGTGCCGCTGGTGGTGAAACATTTGTCGGAAGTCAGCGGTTTGCCTTGCGTAGCTGCCGAAAACCTGATTGAAGCCACCTCCGACTGCGGCGCTTACGTGATGGTACACGGCGCGTTAAAACGTACCGCGGTGAAACTCTCCAAAGTATGTAACGACTTACGTTTATTGTCTTCCGGTCCGCGTGCGGGCTTGAAAGAAATCAACCTGCCTGAATTGCAAGCGGGTTCTTCCATCATGCCGGCGAAAGTCAACCCGGTTGTACCGGAAGTGGTGAACCAAGTGTGCTTCAAAGTGATTGGTAACGACACCACCGTGACCTTCGCCGCCGAAGCCGGTCAATTGCAATTAAACGTAATGGAACCGGTAATCGGTCAAGCCATGTTCGAATCTATCGACATCTTAACCAACGCGTGCGTGAACTTGCGCGATAAATGTATCGACGGTATAACCGTGAACAAAGAAATTTGCGAAAATTATGTGTTCAATTCCATCGGTATCGTTACCTATTTGAACCCGTTCATCGGGCACCACAACGGCGACTTGGTAGGTAAAATCTGCGCCCAAACCGGCAAAGGCGTACGCGAAGTGGTATTGGAAAAAGGCTTGTTAACCAAAGAAGAATTGGATGACATTCTGTCTGTGGAAAACTTGATGAACCCGACTTACAAAGCGAAATTAAATAAATAAGTGAACAAAGCGACCGATAAAGCGTCGAAAAATTAACTTGTTTATTTAGGCAAAATCAGCGTCCTAACGGATTGGGGCGCTGATTTTTTATTTGTCGCTTTTTAATGGACGGCAGTCGGGCTAGAATAAGCAAAATTTTTCCGGGTGCTTTAAGCCGGAATCTGGATAGGAACAATAAACGATGAAAAAAGTATTGGTTATTCGTAACGATAAACTGGGGGATTTTATGTTGGCGTGGCCGGCGTTTGCCATGTTGAAAGCATCGGATCCGTCGCTAAAATTGACCGCACTTGTGCCGCCTTATACGGCGGAAATCGCCCGTGCCTGCCCTTATTTGGATGAGGTCATCATTGACGCGCCTAAAGGCGATAAAGCGGCGTTTCAACGTCTCGCGAATGACATCAAGGCACAGCGGTTTGATGCCATGATCAGTTTCTTTTCCAATACGCACAATGCCAAACTGGCGTGGAAATGCCGTATTCCTTACCGCTTGGCGCCGGCAACCAAATGGGTGCAGTTTTTTTATAATCATCGCCTGGTGCAGCGCCGTTCTCAATCTGCCAAGCCGGAGTTTGCCTATAATCTGGATTTAGCTCGTCGGTTTTTACAGGATCACAACATTAGCGTTGTCGAACCGCGTCCGCCGTATCTCAGTTTCCCGAAAAGTGCGGTGGATTTTCAGCGTGAATCTTTGTGTCATCGGTTAAAGATTGATTCGTCGAAGAAATGGATTTTCGTGCACAGCGGTTCGGGCGGCTCCGCCAATAATTTATCTTTGGCGCAATATGCAGCGTTGATTCGGGGGCTGTTGGCGCAGTTTGATGCGTATGTGATTCTCACCGCCGGACCCAATGAAAGCGAAAAAGCCCATGAATTGGCGGGGCTGGTGCAAGATGCCCGCCAAGGTGCCGGCGTGGTAGTTTACGATAAAAATAACGGGCTGGTGGATTTCGCGCAATCCTTGGCGTGCGCCGATTTATTCATCGCCGGTTCTACCGGGCCGCTTCATCTGAGCGGGGCGTTAAACGTGCCGACCATCGGCTTTTACCCGAGCCGCCGTTCCGCCACACCGTTACGTTGGCAACCGATTAATGATGAGGCAAAACATTTGGCATTTTGCCCACCTAATGACAAAGCCAGTCAGACGGATTTAAGCAAAATCTCAATTGAGGAAAAGCTAGCGGAGATGATTCGGTTTATCACTAAAGTATGGCACGCGGCTGATAAATAACAGCGTGTATTGCACCACCCAGCCGATACCGAAAGCGAACATCAGCGTGCCGATGCCCAACACGCCGCCGAGAAAATAGCCGAAAATACACACCAACACTTCAATCGCGGTGCGCACCATGCCGATTTTCCAGTGGAAATGATGACATAAGCCCACCATTAAGCCGTCGCGGGGGCCGGGACCTTGGTGGCAGGTGAGATAAAAGGCGGTGCCGATGCCGAACAGCAAAATGCCGATGACGGCGTAGGCAAAGCGCACATAAAGTGCGGTGGGTTTTTCCAGTAAATAAGTGGTTAAGCCGAGGACAAGAGCGATAACGAAAATGTTCATTACCGTGGCGAGCCCCGGCTTGAGTTTGAGTGGAAACCACGCCAGCATTACGATCAGGCTGATAATGCACGATGCCCAGCCGACGCTGAATTGCCCTTGTAAGGCAACGCCTTGGGATAATACCGTCCAAGGCGCGGAACCCAAATCAGAAAGCAACAGCAACCCTTCGCCGAAGCCGATAACGATTAAAGAAAGCACCAACACGCCGAACGAGACGGGTTCAAACGACCAAAGGGATTTGGCAGCCCAATTCGTATGCGGCAGAACCTGTGGTTTTTTCATTAATACCTAATCCGTGATTTGTTAATAAGATGGGCGCATTATCCCAATCTTTATCGGTTCTGTCTAAACAAATCTCCGCTAAAGGGTTAATTCAACACATAAACCGCCTGATAAGGCAATAAGGTAACCTGTTGTCCGTCATGGAAAAAATCCGCGTAATTGTTCATTAACACATTGCCCGTGAACGCTAACGAAACGGTTTGTTCCTGCGCGCTTAAATTGGCGAACACCGTGAGGGTTTTGCCGTCGGCATGGCGTTGATATGCCCACACGGAAGGATGTGCCAGCAGCAAATCGTGATAATCGCCGTCAGTCAGCACCGGCAACGTTTTACGCAGTTTAATTAAGCGCTGATAGGTATAAAACACCGAATTTTTATCCTGCAGCGCCTGTTCTGCATTGATTTCATGATAATTTTTCGCCACATCAATCCAGGGTTTACCGTTGGAAAAACCGGCGTTTGCCGTGCCGTCCCATTGTACCGGCGTGCGGGAATTGTCGCGGGATTTCTGCGCCAAAATTCGCAAAATATCCGCTTCGGGAAGCTGTTTTGCTTTCAATTCTTGGTAGGCATTCAGGCTTTCCACATCGCGATATTCTTCAATGGACGTAAAATTCGGGTTGGTCATGCCGATTTCTTCCCCCTGATAAATATACGGCGTACCTTGCATACCGTGTAGCAACATGGCAAGCATTTTGGCGGACGTAGTGCGCAGTTCGCGTTCGCCCCCGAAGCGGGAAACGATACGCGGCTGGTCGTGGTTACACCAGAACAAAGCGTTCCACGCGCGCCCGTGCATACCGGTTTGCCAATAATTAAAGATGGATTTCAGCGCCACATAATCGGGTTGGGCATAAGTCCATTTTTCGCCGTTCGGGTAATCCACTTTCAGGTGGTGGAAGTTGAAAGTCATGGAAAGCTCGCTGCCGTCCAGATTGGCGTAGCGTTGGCAATGTTCCAAACTGGTGGAGGACATTTCGCCCACGGACATCAATCCGTACGGTGTCAGCGCATGTTCATTCAACATTTGCAGATATTGATGAATTTTGGGCCCGTCCGTGTAAAAACGGCGACCGTCGCCTTCAAAATCGTCTTCAAAATGATCGGGTTTGGAAATCAGATTCACCACATCCAAGCGTAAGCCGTCGATGCCTTTTTCCGCCCAGAACTTACAAATCGCAAATAATTCCGACCGCACTTTTGGGTTTTCCCAGTTCAAATCCGCCTGTTCCACGGCGAATAAATGCAAATAATATTTCTGCGCTTTATCCGACCATTTCCACGCCGAGCCACCAAATTTGGATTTCCAGTTGGTGGGCTGTTCGCGCCAAATGTAATAATCGTGGTATTCGCTGCGCGGATCTTCGCCCTGTTGGAACCATTCATGGAACGTGGAACTGTGGTTGAACACCATGTCCATCACGATACGAATGTCGCGTTTATGGGCTTCGGCAATCAGTTGCTCAAAATCCGCCATGGTGCCGTAGCTCGGGTCGATTTCGCGATAATTGGCGATGTCGTAGCCGTTGTCAATTTGCGGTGAAACGTACATGGGCGTGATCCAAAGGGCGTCCACGCCGAGGGTGTGCAGGTAATCCAGCCGCTTGATAATGCCTTGAATATCGCCCGTGCCGCTGCCCGTGGTGTCTTGGAAGGATTTTGGATAGATTTGGTAGATAACGCCGTTTTTCCACCATTGGGAGTTGTTCATTTTATTACCTCATAAAGAAGATGGCGCACGTCTCCCGACGCGTGCCGTGATTAACAGATCGGCACCGGCTATCAGGCGACTAATTCGATTTGATTGTTTTCGGAATCAAGTATGCAGCTTTCATAGTAACCGTCACCCGTAACGCGTGGCTCACTAATCACCTGATAACCGTCCGCGCGCAGTCGTTCGGTAAGTTGATTGACGTTCTCGCGTGAACCCAGTTGCATGGAAAAATGAATTAATCCGCTATTAAATAGCCGTTTTTCGATTTCGACGATTTCCGGACGCGTCATGATTTCCAAACGCGCGCCCCCGTCAAAGGTCAAAAAATATGTCATTAAATTGGTGCGCGGGTTGTGGTATTTTTCGTTCGGTACCGCATTGAAATATTTCATATAAAAATTTTTCGCACGCTCTAAATCCTGAACGTAAAGGGCAATGTGTTCGAGTTTCATTTCTTTTCCTCAACTTTTAATGGGGCTTATATGAAAAGGTTGCCTCGTCGCTAAATAAAAAAACACTTAAAATTTTAACCGCACTTTTAGGGAGACACGCGTTGGCAAAGCTATCAAAATGACAGTTAAAAGTGCGGTCAAAATTTACCGTGAAAAATAACCGCACTTTTGGGCTGTCCTGATGGCGCGCGTCTCCCGACGCGTGCCGACAAAAGCTATTTAGGAGACAGCTAAAAGTGCGGTCAAAATTTATCGTAAAAAATAACCGCACTTTTGGGCTGCCGGGTAATGGATTACGCCAGAGTCCCCGCTTTTTCTTTGCGTTTGTAAACGATAGTTGTGAGAACAAACGGCACGGCGATGGCAATTGCCATGGCGATGACGAAGGTGCCCCAGAATTGTTGTTGGATAGACAAAATGCCCGGCAAGCCGCCCACGCCGATACTGTTCGCCAACACGCCGGCGAAACCGCATACCAATGCCGCACAGGCGGAACCTGTCATGGCACATAACATCGGGAAGCGGTATTTCAGGTTGATCCCGTACATTGCCGGTTCGGTGACGCCCAAATAGGCGGACAACGCGGCAGGAATCGCCACTTCGCGGGATTGCGCGGTTTTATTTACATAAATGATGGCGAGTACCGCAGAGGCTTGCGCGATGTTGGACAAGGCGATCAGCGGCCATACCGGTGTGCCGCCGATGCTTTGAATCATTTGCATATCGATGGCAAGGGAAGTTTGGTGCACCCCAGTGACCACTAACGGGGCATACAGGAAGCCGAATAATGCCGCGCCGATTGGGGCGAAACTGCCGGTCATGGCGTGTTTCACCACGAATGCCACGCCGTTACCGATTTCCCGTCCGATCGGACCGATAATGGAATGGGCTAAAATCACCGCGAGAATAATGGATGTGACGGGCACAATAATTAAATTGAGGAAATCCGGCACGATTTTGTTGAGGAAACGCTCAATATAAGACAGCGCCAAACCAGCCATAATCGCCGGAATAACTTGCGCCTGATAGCCTACTTTTTCAATCACGAATAAACCGAAATCCCAGGTTTCCGGGATCTGCGTGCCGAGGGCGTAAGAGTTCATTAATTGCGGTGAAACCAAGGTTACGCCGAGCACGATACCGAGAATCGGCGAGGTGCCCATTTTGCGTGCAATAGACCAACAAATACCCACTGGCAGGAAGAAGAAAATCGCTTCGCCGATAAGCCATAAGAAGGAGTGCATGCTTGCCCAGAACGGACTGACTTGGGTGAGGGTTTTGCCGTCGAACATGGCGATGTCGCCGATCACGTTACGGAAGCCGAGAATCAAACCTCCGCTGATCAACGCCGGCAGCAACGGAATAAAAATATCCGCCAGATGGGAAATCAGGCTTTCGTACCATTTTTGATTCTGGCGCGCCGCCGCTTTCACTTGCTCTTTATCCACACTTGCCAAGCCGGTTTTTTCCAGCAGGATTTTGTAGTAATCGCCCACTTCCTGCCCGATCACCACTTGATATTGCCCGCCCGTGGAGAAATTGGCTTTCACCATCGGCAACGCTTCAAGGGCTTGGGTATCCACTTTGCTTTCATCATTAAGCACAAAACGTAAACGCGTAATGCAGTGCGTTACCGTTGCAATATTGTCACGACCGCCGATTGCCACAATCAGCTTATCCACATTTTGCGGATCAATTTTTTGTTTAGCCATAATGGAAGTCCTATGTTTGGATTAAAAAATAAACTATCCCGTCATTATAGGGGCTTCTAATTGGGTGTAAATGGGAACGTTCCCATTTATGTTTAAACTGTGATTCGGATCACAAAATAGACGCTGAAAAGAAGATTAGCTGAGCTGAAAGGACACTTGCTGTTGCTGAATGCTGTTGTCGCCGTGGATTTGGCGCAGTAACAAGTCCACCGCCCATTTTCCCGCCTGTTCATAACCGAAATTCAGGCTAATCAGTTCCGGCACGAAATGTTGTAACAGGCTATTCCGCCCGATATACGCCAACGGTAGGATATGATGATGTTCTTGCAGATATTTCACGGCGCCGACGGCTAAACTGGTGGTGGCGCACAGGACGGCGGAAAGCGGTTGTTTTAGAAGATCGGCGCAGTGCAGATAACCTTGCTCGATACCCAGGGGGCTCAGGGAAAAATTCGGTGTCAGCCCATGGGTTTGGCAGAAATGCAGATAACTTTGCGTACGCAATTTGCCGGTGGTTTCATCGTCGTCATTAATACCCAAATAGCCGATGTTGCGGTGCCCCTGGCGATACAATTTTTCCATCAATGCGGTGATGGCGTTGGTGTCGTCGTAATAAACGGAAGAAATTTGCGGATAATGGCGCGCCACCACAACCATATTGCCATGCCATTGTTGCAGGATTTCCGAGGGGAGCGGCGAAAAAGCGAAAACAATCACGCCATTCACCCGGCGCTGTTTAAACAGTTGTAAATGATGTTCCACCAGCTCAGGCTGAAACAGGCTTTCTACGATTAACGGCGTAATGTGATGCTGATAGAGTTCGGACAAAATGGCGCGCAGGGTTTGGGTTTCGCTGCTGGAGTTTAAACGCGACACAATCACTCCCACCACCGGTTCGGAAGCGCCGCGCATGGCACGGGCGGAACGATTAGGCTGGAAGCCCAGCGAATCGATCACGCTTTGCACTTTTTGGCGGGTTTCCGCGCTGACTTTCGGATCCTTATTTAATACGCGCGAAACCGTGGATTTCCCCACTTGGCATAAATCGGCGATGTCTTTGATGGTGTATTTCATTGAAAATAGACGCAAAATTATACTGTTTAAAATATCGGCTATTATAACGACAAAAAATCGAAATAGTAAAACGTCGCCAAAAACGACCGCACTTTCTCTTGCGAACTGCGCAACCTGAAGTGAAAACTGTGACGAAGATCACGCATCTCGGGCGTGCGTAAATTGTGTTTGCCCGTTTCATTCCGTAAAATAACTCACCCGTTTATTTCATTCAGTGTGAGGATTTTCACATGCAAGCGACACTTCAGGATATTTTAACGACGGTCAAATCCGATGCGTTAACCTGCCAACAGAAACTCATGATTTTAGGCAATATCGCCGAACGTTTGATTGATCCCCGCGAGTTACTGAATTATACCGACGAGGAATGGCAATATATTGAAAATCAAATGATTTGTGATTTGAATGAAGGACATGCCATTTACCGCCCGCGCTATATTCTGCCCGATTATGAGGTGTATATTAAAAACGGTTGCCAATTTTTGGATTTGCCCGCACCGAAAGATCTGGATGAGGTGCTCGATGGCTTGCTGATTTTATATTCTCATGTGCCTTCCATCACCACGTATCCCGTTTATATCGGTCGTCTTGATGTGCTGTTGGAGCCGTTTATCACCGATGAAAAACAGGATTACATTAAAATCAAACGCTTCCTCAATCATATTGATAAAACCATTCCCGACTCTTTTTGTCACGCCAATATCGGACCTTACGATACCAAAGCGGGACGTTTAATTTTGCAGGCGGTTATCGAACTGGAAAATCCGACGCCGAACATGACCATTCGTTACGACAAAAACAAAACGTCGCGGGAGTTTGCCGAATTGGCGGCGAAAGCCTGTTTATTGGTGTCCAAGCCTTCTTTCGCCAACGACGCTTATTATATTTCCGATTTGGGTGAACAATACGGCATTGCCAGTTGCTACAACGCCTTGCCCGAATGTGGCGGCGCTTACACCTTAACCCGTCTGCGTTTAGGCACTATTGCCCGCGCCTGCCGAAGCACCGATGAAATGGTGAATCATTTGTTGCCGAAAGTGGCGAAACTGGCGCTTTCTACCATGGATAAACGGCATAAGTTTTTAGTGGAAGAGAGCAATTTCTTTAATACCGATTTCTTGGTGAAAGAAGGTTTTATTAAAGCGTCCAATTTCACCGGTATGCTTGCCATTGTCGGGTTGGCGGACGCGACCAATCATTTGTTGCAACAGGAAGGTATTCACGAAACCTTCGGGCAAAGTGCGCGCGGAGAAGAAATCGCCACGGCGATCATGGATAAGTTACAAGCCATTAACGACGCACACCAAGGGTTATATGTGGAACGCACCAACCACCGTTATTTATTGCACGCGCAAGTGGGCGCCAACAATCACGCGGAAGATCGCCAAAATACCCCGGCGCACCGCATTCGGGTGGGCGAAGAGCCGACCTTACTGGCGCATTTGAAACAATCGGCGCCGTACCACAAATATTTCCCCGCCGGCACGGGCGATTTGTTCGCTTTAGATCAAACCTATACGGATCACTTGGATGCCGTGGTGGATATTATTGACGGCGCTTTTGCTTTGGGCTATCGCTACATTACCACCTATTTGAAAAACACCGATTTAATCCGCGTGACCGGTTATTTGGTGAAGAAAAGCGAAGTAGAACGCTTCCGTAAAGGCGAGGCGGTGCTGCGCGATACCACCTGGTACGGTTCCGGCACCGATGATTGCGCGAAGGTGTTTGACCGCCAGTTGCGCGATGAGCAGGATGTCACGGCGGCGTAAAAAACGGAGTTTTTTGTGACCGCACTTTCGCAGATTTTTGTGCCGCTGCATCGCATTATTCCCTTTTCCAACGTAGAAGGGCAGGGCAACCGCACGAGTATTTTTCTGCAAGGCTGCAAGCTGAATTGTTTGTACTGCCATAACCCGGAAACCATTGCCCGTTATACGCCGGAAAGTCACGAGGTGAGCTTGCAGTACTTGTATGAACAGGTCATGAGCGCGGTGCCTTTTATTCGTGGTGTGACCTTTTCCGGCGGCGAACCGACGATTCACCATCGCAAGCTGGTACCGCTGTTCGAGGCGTTGCGTGAACAAGGGCTAACCTGCTATTTGGACAGCAGCGGCTTTTTTGAATTTGACAAGATCAAGCCCCTGATTGCGGTGACGGACAAATTCTTATTCGATTTGAAAGGGGAAGGCGCGGGCTTGCAAACCCTGTGTTTTGATCGTCAAAACCGCGCGGGAACGGTTCCTGCAAACGTCATTCCGTTAAAGCAACACATAAAAACGGAAAACTTGCAGCGGAATTTGACCAACCTGCAACGTCTGTTGGCGTTGGATAAAGTGGAAGAAGTGCGGTTGGTTTTTCTGACGGATTTTTTTGATGCGCGGCGTTTGGTTCGCCAAACCGCCGAGTTGTTAAAACCGCATCCGCAGGTGTTGTTTAAACTCATTCGCGTGCACAGCAAAGGCGCGCGTGATGAAGCGGGGTTAGCGCCCTTTATTCCCACAAAGGAAGACACGGATAAATTGGCGGATTATGCAAAAAAATGCGGCATTCAAAACATCCTGACGATTTATTAGCTACTTGTTATTTTTCCCACAAAATTCGTTCACGTTTTTAATGGAAAACAAGTAGAATAGGCAAAATTTTAATTCACTTACTTTTTGAGGTATTTATGGACATTTTAATCAGCATTATCGGTATTTTTGTGCTGTTAGGGATCGCCGTTTTATTCTCTAACAACCGCAAAGCGATAAGTTTGCGTACCGTTATCGGCGCCTTGGCAATTCAAATCGCCATCGGCGCTTTCGTGCTTTATGTGCCGGCAGGGCGTAGCGCACTGCAAGCCGCCTCCGATTTTATCGGGAAAATCATCGGCTTCGGGAACGAAGGGATTGGTTTCGTGTTTGGCGGTTTAACCGACCCAAGCCAAAGTTTCGGCTTTATCTTCGCCGTGAAAGTCTTGCCCGTCATCATCTTCTTCTCCGCATTAATTTCACTTCTTTACTATATTGGCGTCATGCAATGGATCATTAAACTGATCGGGGGCGGATTACAAAAATTATTAGGTACCTCAAAAGCCGAATCTATGTCTGCGGCGGCGAATATTTTCGTCGGTCAAACAGAAGCGCCGTTAATCGTTAAACCCTTTATCGGTCGCATGACCCAATCCGAATTATTTGCGGTGATGGTCGGTGGTGTGGCGTCTATCGCAGGTTCCGTAATGGCGGGCTATGCGGGCATGGGCGTGCCGTTGACGTATTTGATCGCGGCATCCTTCATGGCGGCACCGGGCGGCTTGTTATTTGCCAAAATCATGTTCCCGCAAACGGAAAAAACCGACGATGCGTTAAAAGAAGATGCGAATGTGGAAAAACCGTCTAACGCCATTGAAGCCCTAGCAAACGGCGCTCGTGACGGTATGCACTTAGCCATGAACGTCGGTGCGATGCTGATTGCTTTCGTTTCCGTTATCGCCTTAATTAACTGGATTTTAAGCAGTTTCGGCGGATTCTTTGGTGAGCCGGATTTAACCTTGCAAGTGATTTTAGGTTGGATTTTCAAACCGTTGGCTTACTTAATCGGGATTCCTTGGAATGAGTCTGCGGTGGCGGGGCAAATGATCGGCTTAAAATTGGCGGTGAATGAATTCGTGGGTTACTTGGAATTCGCCAAATACTTGCAACCTGACGCCGCCATGGTGTTAAGCGATAAAACCAAAGCCATCATTACTTTCGCCCTTTGCGGCTTCGCCAACTTCAGTTCCATCGCCATCTTAATCGGCGGCTTGGGCGGTATGGCACCGAATCGTCGCAGCGATGTGGCACGTTTAGGGTTGAAAGCGGTACTTGCCGGCTCATTATCCAACTTAATGAGCGCAACCATTGCCGGTTTATTTATCGGTTTAAGTGGTGCAGTGCTATAAAGTGCGGTATGATTTCACCACGTTTTTTTATGATGACACCACGACATGTTCGTGGTGTTGTCGTTTATAGGCAACGAAAACGTTTGCTTGGAATTTCGTTCAACGTTATGTAATAAGAGGGAAACACTATGACTCCACATATTAACGCACCTGCCGGTGCATTTGCCGATGCCGTATTAATGCCGGGCGACCCGCTCCGTGCAAAATATATCGCCGAAACCTTTTTAGACGATGTAAAAGAAGTCACCAATGTGCGCAATATGCTGGGCTTCACCGGCACTTATAAAGGTCGCCGCATTTCCGTCATGGCGCACGGCATGGGGATTCCATCCTGTTCCATTTATACGAAAGAATTGATCACCGAATACGGCGTGAAAAAACTCATCCGCGTAGGCTCTTGCGGCGCGGTACGCATGGATGTCAAGGTGCGTGATGTCATTATCGGCGTTGGCGCCTGTACCGATTCCAAAGTGAACCGTATTCGTTTTAAAGACAACGACTTCGCCGCCATCGCCGATTTCGGTTTAACCCAAGCGGCAGTGGAAGCCGCGAAAGAATTAGGCGTGAAAGTGCGCGTCGGGAATTTATTCTCCGCCGATTTATTCTATACCCCGGATGTGGAAATGTTCGACGTGATGGAAAAATACGGCATTCTCGGCGTGGAAATGGAAGCGGCGGGCATTTACGGCGTTGCGGCAGAATACGGCGCCCGCGCATTAACCATCTGCACCGTTTCCGACCACATCCGCACCCACGAACAAACCAGTGCGGAAGAGCGTCAATTAACCTTCAATGAGATGATTAAGATCGCATTAGAAACCGTATTAATTGACGACAAAGAAGCGTAATTTTATTTATTATTTTTGAACGTAAAAGTGCGGTCGAAAATATCGGTGTTTCGTAGCAAAGACTTAAATGTTAAATTTTTGTATTTGCTACGATTTTCTTTATTAAAATGTTAATTCTTAGTAAGAAAAATATTATATTTTCCACACTTTTATCATTTATATAAATTGTTATTGAACTAATTTAGAAAGTTATTGTCTTCTTGACTAATCAGTAGAATTTTTAACCAAAAAAAATCTACAATTTATAATAATAAACCATGGAACAAACTAAAAAATGAAGCATCCATCTTATCTATTTAAGATGGTATTTCTGGGCGGGATTTCTCTCTCAACAATACCATTTGCACACGCCAATCAAACACCAATTGATCTTGAACGGGAAAAAATTATTATTTTTTCCAGACAGGGTGACGGAGAATTAAAACAAGCCATTCCCCAATTAGAAAAACTCTTTCAACGCACAAAAGATCTCAAAGTCCGTGATGATTTAATCGCCCTTTATTTGCGTAATAATCAATCTGCACAAGCCTTAAAGGTATGTGAATCCTGCGCACCGACAAAACTTTCCGAAAGCGAACTGGAAAATCTCGGAAGGGCTGCCCGTAACGAAAAACAATTCCAACGTTCTTTTGAACTGTATTCCCAATTAGCCAAAAAACATCCGCAAAACCCCAATGGATTATTAGGCAAAGCCTTAGTCGCAACCGAGTTAAAAAATTATACGGTGGCAAAAGACGCCCTCGCTCACTACAAAAAACGTTTTGGTGAAAATGCCGGCTATTGGGATGCCAACAGTTATTTATTGGATTTTACCCAATCCGATATGGGCAAATTAGGTCGTTGGCAGCGTGAATTGTCAAGAAACCCGAAAAATACCCATCTTGCCGGTAATCTTTATCGGTTAGCTTCAAAATACAACATTCATCCGTTACAGGAAAAATTACAAGCGGAATATCCGGATTTATTTGGTGAAAAAGATTTGCTTTGGTATGAGCATGGTAAAACTATCTCCTCAGCAAAAAATGCCCAAAATAATAGAAAGCACCTGAAAAATTCATTCGCAGGATTGACCGCACTTTTACAGAAAATTGATCCGGCGCACCCGCTTTATCAACAAACCTTAATGGATCGGTTTGTATTGGGCGTGCAATTACATGAATTTGATGTCGTTCGTGGCGATTATGCCGCTTTAAAAGCCTTACCAACCCCACCGGCTTATTTGCGTGAAGCCTTTGGCGATTATGAACTGGCACATTCTTCACCACATAAAGCTCTAGCTATATATCAATCTCTTGCCCAACCTGCTCAGGATAAGAAAACGCCGGTGAGCGATAAATTATTGTTGAAAATGTTTTCCGCCGCCAGTGACGCGGGGGAATTCGCGTTGGCACAGCAGTATTTAGAACAAATGAATAGCGCACCTTATATTAATGATTACACCCACACGGCACGCATTCCGAATCCGTCTTATGATGAGCGTTATTTCGGTTTGGCGCGTTTGGCGTTATGGCGTGGTAATGCGGGCTTGGCACAGAAAATGATTGATGAACGTGCATTGGATAAAACCCCGGGCGATGGCTGGGTGTTATTGCAAAAAGCTGAGTTGGAACGCAGTCGTTACAATTTTGATAAAGCGAAAGAATGGGCGCATAAAGCGGGCGTTCTCTTTCTCGAAGATGATAAAAAATATGTGCGTCATTCTTTAATTGAAACCGCACTACGCCAAAACGATTTGCCGACGGCGAAACGTTTGATTCAGGAAATGAGCCCTGAAGAAATGGATTCGGTCAAACCGATGATGGAGCGTTATGAGCTGGCGCGTAAAGGACGCATTGTGGGAAGCGTGAATCTGCAACACCGCACTTCTGCACCAACCAAACAACATAATGAATCCACTCAAAATTACGCGATTTACACGCCGAAAACCGCAGAAGGCCATGATCTTTATGTGCGTTATACGGAAACCCGCGTACCGGTGGGCGGTGATTCGCTCAATGCGCAGTTTGTCGGTGTGGGAACAGAACTGAATTTCTATCCGCTCAATGTGCGAATTGAAACCGGTAAAGGCATTAGACTCAATAAACGCGGTTATGTGACATCCGATTTAAACTATGAATTAAATCAGCGTTGGGCATTTAATCTGCGTGGGCATATTAATGGCACCGAGGTGCCGTCAAGAGCGGCGGCGCAAAATGTTTACACCAAAGGTGGCGGTGCGTCCGTGGTTTACACCTATTCGGATCTGTTCCAATTGGGCGGCGGTGTTTATTTCTCCCGCTTTAGTGACGGTAACTTAAGACGTGACGCTAATTTATGGCTGAATACAAAAACCTTTAAGTATGATCGTTGGGTGCTAACCAATAATTTCCGCGTGGATTACACACGAAACAAAACTATCCAATCAGCGGATTATTACAACCCGGCCAAAGCTGTCGGTTATGAAGTGGGTGGCGATTTGAGTTATTACCAACCGTTCGATTACGGGTTGATTCTGACCCATCATGTGAAAGGCAGTTTCGGTGCTTATAAACAACAGGCACAACAGCGCAGTAAAACCTGGTCGGTAAGTTACGGGCATGAATGGCGTATTGGTAAACAATATGGCTTTTCCTATGAAATCGGACGTAAAAAGAACATTTATGACGGTAATCCCGAATTTAATAACTTTGCTAATCTCTCTTTCTCGCTTTATTACTAGTGCTCGGTAGCTATTATGAAAATCTTACAAAAATTATTACAAATTATCGTCGTTTCATTTGTCTTTGTTGCCGGTGCGGCATTGGCTCAGGAGAGATATGGTGTGCTGGCGTATCACTCGGTGGTGGATGATACGGCGGCAAAAGACGAAAAACAGTATTTCCCGCAGACCATTTCCGCCAATTTGTTGATCAGCCATTTTAACTGGCTAAAAGATAACGGTTATAACGTGGTAAGCTGGCAACAGATTATTGATGCGGAAAACGGCAAAAGTACTTTGCCGGAAAAAGCGGTGGTGCTTTCCTTTGATGACGGTTATGCCACCATGTATAACGTCATTTATCCGATTCTAAAAGCCTATAATTATCCCGCTGTGTTCGCTCCGGTGAGTAGCTGGTTGGATACGCCGGTAAATCAATTAATTCCTTATGCCAACACCAAACTTCCACGTAGCGTTTTTGTTACTTGGGCGCAGGTACGTGAAATGGAACAAAGCGGCTTGGTGGAAATTGCCTCCCATACGGATAATCTACACCATGGTGTGCGTGCCAATCCGGCGGGCAGCCAACTTCCGGCGGTAGTAGCACCGGAATATAAAAATAATCGATATGAGAGCAAAACGGAGTACAAAAATCGTTTAGTTCAGGATTTTTCCCGTTCATCAAAAAGCATTCAACGTCAAATCGGTAAGAAACCGCGCATTATGGTGTGGCCTTACGGGCAATTTAATGACGTTGCCATCGACGCGGCGAAACAATCGGGGATGACCCATCACTTTGCTTTGGGGCAGAAAATTATTAATAAAGTTGGGGATAAATATGTCGGTCGTTTATTGATTGATACGGAAACCGGTTTCTCCACCATTAAAAATTTCCTTGATGGCGTGGATGATGAAAGTAAATTGATGCGTATCGTCCATGTTGATCTCGACTCTCTTTATGACGCCGATAAAAAACAACAGGCAAAAAATTTTGATAAATTAATTGAGCGTATGTATCGTTATGGTATTACCACGGTTTATCTGAAAGCATTTTCCGATCCGGATGGCGATGGCGTTGCCGATGCGTTGTATTTCCCGAATCGCTATTTACCGGTGCGCGATGATATTTTTAGCCAAATTGCCTGGCAGCTCAGAACCCGTGCCAACGTGAAGGTATATGCGTGGATGCCGATATTGGCGTTTGACTTGCGCAATCATGTTAAAGACGCAACCTATGTGGTGGATCACCGCACGAATCAACCGGCGAAAGACAAATACTTACGCCTTTCCCCGTATGACCGAAAGAACGTGGAGATCATTAAGTCTATTTATAATGATTTATCCTTCTATGCAAAATTTGACGGCATCTTATTCCACGATGACGCGTTTTTAACGGATTTTGAAGGTGTGGCAAGCCACAGTGAAGGCGATGGCGTAAGTGCCGCCGCAAAACAAAAAACGTTGGATTTGATTGGCGTGACGGATGAACTGACGAATGCGTTGAGACCTTATTTCCTGAGTAGTTCGCCTTCCTTAAAAACCGCGCGTAGTTTGTATGCGTCGGTGATTACCAATCCGAAAGCGGAAGAATGGTTTGCCCAAAACCTGACTACCTTAACTAAACATTACGACACCACAGCAATTATGGCGATGCCTTACATGGAACATGATCAGGCAATTTCCGCCAAACAAGCGGAAAAATGGTTTGATGCGCTTATTCAGCAGGTTAAAGCACAAGCGCCGTTAGGTAAAGTATTGTTTGAATTCCCGTCGGTGAATTGGAAAACCCAACAGCCAATTCCTGAAACGGAATTAATTAGCTGGATTGAATTGTTGCAACGCAACGGCATTTATAGCTATGGCTACTCTCCGGACAATTTTGTTGCGGATCAGCCGAATATGCAAAAAATGAGACGTTATATGTCTCTAAATACTCAGGCTGGTAAACCATAGGGATTGGTATGAGTATATTAGAAATATTAAGTATTTTCGTCTTTGTCTATCCTGCCGGTATGGCGATTTACTGGTTCATGGCAGGCGCGTGTTACTTCTTGTTTAAGGAAGGCAAACTGAACGAACCGATCTCCCGTTACTTACCGGGTGAGCAGGTGCCGATGATTAGCCTGATGGTGCCTTGTTATAACGAGGGCGATAATCTTGATGAATCCATACCGCACTTGCTTCAGTTGCGATACCCGAATTACGAGCTCATTTTTATTAATGACGGCAGTAAAGATAACACCGCTGAAATCATCGACCGCTGGGCGGCGAAAGAACTGCGAATCACCGCATTGCACCAAGAAAATCAAGGCAAAGCCAGTGCATTGAATCATGGGTTAACGGTTGCCAAAGGCAAATACGTTGCCTGTATTGACGGCGATGCGGTGTTGGATTATTACGCGCTGGACTACATGGTGCAGGCGCTGGAAAAAGATCCGAAATATGCCGCCACCACAGGCAATCCGCGTGTGCGTAACCGCAGTACCATTTTAGGGCGTTTGCAGGTGTCCGAGTTCAGTTCCATCATCGGCTTGATTAAACGGGCGCAAGGTTTAATGGGGACGATCTTTACCGTTTCCGGCGTGTGTTGTTTATTCCGTAAAGACGTTATGGAAGAAATCGGTGGCTGGAGCACCAACATGATCACCGAAGACATTGATATTAGTTGGAAAATTCAGATTGCCGGCTACAACATCATGTACGAACCGCGCGCGCTTTGTTGGGTGCTGATGCCGGAAAGCATGAGAGGGCTTTATAAACAGCGTTTGCGTTGGGCGCAGGGCGGTGCGGAAACCATCATGAAATATTTCCCGCAAGTGTGGCATTGGCGCAATCGTCGCTTGTGGCCGATGTATATTGAATATTTTGTCACGGTATTTTGGGCGGTGCTTTGGGTATTATTTGCCATTGTTACGTTGATTCAGAAGTTCATTTTCGGCATTGATATTGAAAATATCGGTTTGTTTGAAACCAACATTTCCATCATGTTCTTCGCCTTCTTTTTACAATGCCTGTTAAGTTTGTATATCGATTCACGCTATGAACGGGACTTATTGCGCTACGGTTTATCTTGTATTTGGTATCCTTACATCTATTGGCTATTAAATACCGTGACATTATTGATTGGCATTCCTAAAGCGATTTTCCGAAACAAATCGAAATTTGCCGTATGGACAAGCCCGGATAGAGGAGTATAGCGATGTCGTCGTCAGATGAATTACAAAAACTCATGGTGATTGATAAAAGTGATCGTTTATCTTTCAAAATGTTAGTGAAAAACTTTATCTTGGATCTCCTTACCTGGGGATTATGGATTTACAGTATTGCGTTTATCATCAAATACGCCAAAGGGATTTTTACTCAACCCGTGCTGGAAAAATTTTTCTTCCATGACGTGATTGGAATCATGTTTAGTGTGGCGATTGTCCTTGTTATCGTCACATTCTTTTGGTCGATTATTTCAGCAGGAAGAAGGAGGAAGAAAAGAAAATAAAACCTATATTTTTGACAAATCCATTATGGCTAATGCTATAAACACATTTAACTACAAAGCAACATAACCAAAAGTGCGGTCGAAAATCCAAGTGTTTTTTCCACCGCACTTTTTGTGTTTTATGCTTTCAGTTTATTTTTACGGCGTTGTAAGAAATACACCAACACCAGTAACAACGCACAACCCAAGGACACAATAAACAGGCTGCCGAAGAAGCCGTTCCAGTGTAAGGATTTAATAATCCACGCCAACGGCACGCCGGCAGCGGCGGCACCGATGTAGGCGAATAAGCTCACAAAGCCGGTAGCGGAACCGGAAGCATATTTGTGGGAGTTTTCGGCGGCAGCCATGGCAATGAGGAACTGCGGTCCGAAAATAAAGAAGCCCATTAAGAAGAACAAGGCGCTCATCACGAAATAATTATCGCTCGGAATAAACCACAGGGCGAGAGACACGGCAATGATGCCCAACACGTAAATAATGTTCATTTGGGTGCGGTTGCCGTGGAAGAATTTATCGGATCCCCAGCCGGCAAATAACGCTCCCAAGAAACCGCCGATTTCAAAGAAGGACACCGCCGAATTGGCTTTCAATAAATCGTAGCCATGAGTTTCCGTTAAATATAAATTGCCCCAGTCGTTAATCCCCGTGCGGATCATATAAATGAAACACCAGGAGAAGGCGAGCGCCCAAATAATCGTGTTTTTGAACACATAGGTTTTTAAAATTTCCCAGTTGGATAAACCCACGCCTTCGCTTTCATGTTCTTTTTCCGCCACATCATTGCGCCATTCGCCCACCGTCGGCAAGCCCATGGAAGCCGGACGGTCGCGCAACAGGAAGCACATGGCAAACCCCACTACGCAGGCGATAATTCCTGGTACGATCATGCCGTAGCGCCAGCCCCAATAGAGCGTTACCGCACCGGCAAGCAACGGAATCAGCGCACCGCCGAGGTTGTGTGAGGTATTCCAAACTGCCCACCATAAGCCGCGTTCATTGCGCGAATACCAGGTGTTCAAAATCTTAGAACAAGGCGGCCAGCCCCAGCCTTGGAAAAACGCATTAATCATCCAAAGGGTAATGAACATAAACACCGAGGAACTCAACCCGAAGAAAATGTTCACCACGCCCGTCATCATCAAGCCGATACCCATAAAATAACGCGGATTAGAACGGTCGCCCAGCACGCCGGACAAGAATTTCGACACGCCGTACGTTAAATAAAACGCCGTCCCCATGATCCCAATATCGGTTTTTTGCAACCCTAAATCCGTCAACATCGCCGGCATCACGAAGTTAAAACTTTTCCGCGTAAAATAAAACACCGCATAGCCGATGTAACTGGTAATCATCAGGTGCATACGCCAATAACGGTAAGTCTTGTCAATTTCTTCCTTGCTTTTTGTCACCGGCAGATCCGGCGGGACACTAAAAATACCCATCGCTTTCTCCTTATTTTGTGATTTAAGTAACAAAACTTATATTGGCTAGCATAGTACAAAACAAATGTTCAAAAAGTGACATTTGTCACAGATAACAAAATCCTTTACTCCCTAGGCGACGGATTTTGTTATAGTGAGAACACGCCAAACGCGACGAAAAAGGAGAGACCATGGACTTACATAACATTCGCGAAGAATACCGCAAAAAAGTGCTGTCGCAACGGGAATGCCACGCCAATCCCATCACGCAATTTGAACACTGGCTGGACGACGCCATCAACGCACAAGTGAACGAACCCACCGCCATGAACCTCGCCACCGTCAACGAAAACGGGCGACCGAGCAGCCGCATGGTGTTACTAAAAGAAGTGAATGCGCAGGGTTTTGTGTTTTTCACCAACTACCACAGTCGCAAAGGACGCGCCATCGAACAACAACCCTACGTCGCCTTAACCTTCTTCTGGCCGGAACTGGAACGCTCCGTACGCATCGAAGGCAAAGCGGAAAAAATCCCCGCAGAACAATCGGACGCCTATTTCGCCAGCCGCCCTTACACCAGCCGCATCGGCGCCTGGGCAAGCGAACAAAGTGCGGTCATTTCCGGCTACAAATCTTTACTCGCCAAAGCCGCCCTTATCGCCGCTCAACACCCCCTCAACGTCCCCCGACCGCCACACTGGGGCGGCTACCTCGTCACCCCCGACCGCATCGAATTCTGGCAAGGCAGACCCAGCCGCCTCCACGACCGCATTTGTTATTTGCCGGAAAACGGAGAATGGAAGAATGTGAGATTGTCACCATAAAAACGCCGGAAAAAAACACCGCACTTTTGGGGAAAAGTGCGGTGGGATTTTAAGCAGGCACAGGCGGAGGAGGTTTGTGTCGGCATTAGGAATAATTAAAAATAAGAAACTATCTGACTTTAATAAAAAAATCTGCTATTTATAGTTTTCCCCTAAATGAAGGCTGAAAATTAAGATTTTATTACTAAGGAGAAAATATGAATCCAATTGATCAATTAATACATAGTACCGTCCGTCTAGAATGTTCTTTGATAAATGGGAGTACAAGTGTGGGAACGGCATTTGTATTTTCTTTTAAATCCCCACAAAGTGATAGTTGGATTCCTGTTTTTGTAACTAATAAGCATGTTGTGAAGGGAGCAATTATTGGGAATTTTTTGCTTACTTCAAGCAAAGATGAAATGCCTAATTATGGGGATTTTATACAATTTAGTATTCCGGATTTTGAAAATCAATGGATATTTCATCCTGACAATAATATTGATTTATGTATTATGCCAATTGCTCAGATATTAAATAATTCTAATAAGATTCCTTATATAGTAGGGTTTTCTGAACTAGATATAATAACTTCAATTGATTTAAATGAATTAACAGCATTTGAGGAGATATTCATGATTGGATATCCGAATTCTTTATGGGATGAAAGTAATAATCTACCAATCATAAGAAAGGGGATAACAGCAACACATGCTAAATTTAATTATAATGGTAAAAATGAATTCATGATTGATGCCGCTTGTTTCCCGGGTTCAAGCGGTTCTCCTGTCTATATGAATATGTCTGGTTTAAGACGTAATAATGATGGAGGTATGTCGTTATTAATGGGAGAACAGATAAAGCTTTTGGGGATCTTATATGCGGGTCCTATGTTTGATGTGAATGGAAAAGTAGATATTGTTGATATACCTACAGTAGCAAGCCACATTTCATTCTCAAGCATACCAATGAATTTGGGGTATGTCATAAAGATAGAAAAATTATTAGAAATGAAAGAGCTTTTATTTAATTCAATAAGAAAACCATTTTTTAGGTGGTAAGTAAAAGTAGTGTGCTGAGCGATCCTACTAGGTTGCCTATATGGAAAATTTAATATTTTATACATAATGACCATGATCTTAAATTAAAATTATGGTCATTTTTTTGGACTGGATTTTAATTAATCTAGTTTACCATTGGTATGTTAGTAAGTATTTATATTTATTTTTGAAGGCAATTTATTCTATATAATGGAATATTCATCATGAGTTCTCTTTCTTATTCTTCATCATAAAAATTTTAGAGCGACACTAATTAAAATTTTTCCTAAGGAAAGTTAAATTCACCTAAAAAAATAACCGCACTTTTGAGGCAAAAGTGCGGTCGATTCTTGAGTTAAATTTTTATTAAGCGAGTTTTGCGCGGATGGCGTTTGCTAATGCTGTGCTGACTTGCTCAAAGTGTGCCAATTGGCGTTCCACCGCCGCCGCGTCGGTGACGTCTGCTAGGCTGGCGGCGAAGTTGCCGGCGAGGCGGTCGCGTTGGGCGGCGTCCATAATGGCGTAAAGCGCGGCGGGTTGTGAGTAGTAATCTTCGTCGTAATCACGGAAATTAAAGTGCGCGCCTTCACGTTCCAGTTGCAATGACGAACCTTGATCGTGCGTTGGCACATAGGTGTCAAAGCGGTTTGGTGCGTAGTTCGGGTGTGTGCCGCCGTTGTTATCCACACGCATTGCACCGTCACGGTGGGTGGTGTGATACGGGCATTTTGGCGCATTCACCGGAATTTGGTGATGGTTCACGCCCAAGCGGTAACGTTGTGCGTCTTGATAAGAGAACAAGCGACCTTGCAACATACGATCCGGCGAGAAGCCGATGCCCGGCACGTTGTTGTTCGGTGCGAAGGCGGCTTGTTCCACTTCGGCGAAATAGTTTTGCGGGTTGCGATTCAGTTCCAACACGCCCACGTCAATCATCGGGTAATCCTTGTGCGGCCATACTTTGGTTAAGTCAAAGCTGTAATTGTGTTTTTCCGCATCGGCTTCCGGCATGATTTGAATTTGCACGTTCCAACGCGGGAAATTGCCGTTGGCAATGGCATCATATAAATCGCGTTGATTGGATTCGCGATCTTCGCCCACCACTTTCGTCGCTTCGGCGTTGGTTAAGAATCGATGACCTTGTTGGGTTTTGAAGTGGAATTTCACCCAAAAGCGTTCGTTGTCGGCATTGATAAAGCTGTAAGTGTGGCTGCCGTAACCGTTCATGTTGCGGAAGCTTGCCGGAATGCCGCGATCGCTGAACAGAATCATAATTTGGTGCATGGATTCCGGGTGGCGCGACCAGAAATCCCACGCGGCGGTGGCGTCGCGCAAGTTGGTTTGCGGGTTGCGTTTTTGGGTGTGGATGAAATCCGGGAATTTGAGCGGGTCGCGAATGAAGAACACCGGCGTGTTATTGCCCACTAAGTCCCAGTTGCCTTGTTCGGTATAGAATTTCAATGAAAAACCGCGCACATCGCGTTCCGCATCGGCGGCGCCACGTTCACCGGCAACGGTGGAGAAGCGCAGCAGTACGTCCGTTTGTTTGCCCACTTCGCTGAATAGCGCAGCTTTGGTGTATCGGGTGATGTCGTGGGTGACGGTGAATGTACCGAATGCGGCGGAACCTTTGGCGTGCACCACGCGCTCAGGAATGCGTTCGCGGGCAAAGTGGGCGAGTTTTTCTTGATACCAAACGTCTTGTAACAACAACGGACCGCGCGGACCGGCACTCATGGTGTTGTCATTATCCACCACCGGCGCACCGGCGGCGGTAGTCAATGTGGCGGAACTATGATCGAAAGGGCATTTTGCTGACATAATCGTTTCCTTATTTTTAAGTAGTAGAGTAAAAAAATATCCGTTTTTATGGATGATTGATTGGCGAAAATTATAAATATCGGCAAAAAGTTCTCAATCTATTAAATTAATAATATTTGACGATTAAAATATGATTATTGATAGTTTAAATTGATTTAGATCAAAAAGAGAAATGAGAAAAGAAATGACCGCACCCGGAGTGTGAAAGTGCGGTCAATATTTTGCCTGTTTTGAAATTATTTCAAAATCTCAGACAAGGCAACTTTGCGATTTTCGTTACGGGACAGGGTGCAGGCATCTGCGGTGGCAATGGCGGCGCGGGCGGCTTCACCGGTGAGGAGTTTTTCAAACTCTGCCGTCGGTTTCATGCCGTGCATAATGTCGTTGAGGTATTTCATTTCTTTTTTCATGATAGAACTCAACCACATCGGTGTGCGTTTGCCCGGCTTGCCGTATTGAATGGCACCGTCCATTTCCGTGCTGTTATAAATGCGGGTGCGGTCGTCGTCTTCTTCTTGGCTTTCGTGTACGAGGAAGTAAGTTTCTTTGCCATCCACGCGCAATGTGCCTTTGGTGTTGTACATATCGATTTTAATCGCGCCTTTTTCACCTTGAATTAACACATAGTGTTCGCCCCAACGGAAAGCGGAACCCCATTCAAGCACGGCGAAACGGTTATCTTCATATTCCATGGTGACGAAAATCATGTCGTCTTCGTCGCCGAATTTTTCCCCTTTATGCGCCACGTTTGCCGCCGCCATGGTGACGGTTTTCGGTGTGCCGCCCATGAGAAATTGTACACAGTCCAGTTCGT
The DNA here is from genome assembly GCA_017160915.1 of Aggregatibacter actinomycetemcomitans. Lineage (GTDB taxonomy): Bacteria > Pseudomonadota > Gammaproteobacteria > Enterobacterales > Pasteurellaceae > Aggregatibacter > Aggregatibacter actinomycetemcomitans_B. Next base: position 76,170 of record JACAWG010000076.1, on the reverse strand, counting down.
GAATGTGGTGATAAAGGTGTCCGCCGGATTTTTCACGGATTTTTTTCCAAGAAATGGTCGGCTGTTCTTCTTCCCAGCCGTTGCGGGCGGTGTGGCAATATAACACTTTGCCGATAGCGCCTTGATTAATCAACTCTTTTGCGTGATGTACGCCGTTGAAGAAATTCATGACGTGACCTGCCATGAAAATGACGCCGTTTTCTTCGCAGGCACGAACCATCTCATCACAATCCTGATAGCTTAATGCAATGGGTTTTTCGCAGAAAACGTGCTTTTTATGTTGTGCGGCGAGTAGCACCGGTTCTTTGTGTAAATAATTCGGGGTTGCCACAATGACGCAATCTACGTCGGGCGAAGACACCAGTTCCAACAAGGATTTTGCGGCGACGCAATGCAGTTCTTGCGCAATTGTTTCCCCGTTTTCGGGGTCATATACCATTGAAATGCGGGCATCCGGCTGTTCATTCATAAAACGTGATAATTCCGCACCGAAATAACCTACACCAACTACACCATAATTAACCATAATAAACTCCTTTTATTTTTAGTCTGTGAGTGAAATTTGTTTTTCGACAATCGTTGAATATCGCGCCGCTTCCGCAACCTGAATGGCTTTTGACAAACAGACGGCAAGCGGGCTGATTCTTACTTGCGTGAAATGGGCGACAATGCTCTCGGCTTCAATTTCTGCCGCACGGCTTAACCACAACGGGCAAAGCGTATGCGTGGCGTTGTATTGCTGGGTTCCTTTGGCACTTTCGCGTAGGGACAAATCCGCTTCAAATTCGGCATAAAGATCAATGTGTTCCGTTGTGCCGTCGATGTAACTGAAAGTCACCGTTGACGTGAAGAAATTAATCTCAATCGCCCCTTTTTCGCCGTGCAGCTGAATGCCCCATTGATGCAGGCGATATGCCGTTCCCATTTCCAATGAACCTAAAACGCCGTTGTGGAAACGTAATAACAATTGAATGACATCTTTGCTGTCCGGGGTGTCCCCATGGGCGCGATTTGCCGATTGGGCGTACACGGCATCAATGTCGCCCAATAGCCAGCACAATAAATCCAGTTCATGAATTTGGTGGAATAACTCCCCACCGGTCAGATTGGCGTCCAGTTTCCACCATTCTTTATTCGGAACGTTGTCAATCCAACGTTGGCGCATGGCGCGCGTTACCGTAATCTTGCCCAATTTGCCTTGCTCCAGGGCTTCTTTAACTTTTAAGATGCCGGGTAAAGTGCGCAATAAATGACCGACGAAAATCTGTTTTCCTTTTTCTTTCGCCAATTGTTCCAAGTGTTGGCAATGTGCCGCGCTCAAGGTAAAGGGCGTATCAATAAAAAGATGGCAACCGGCGTTTAGTGCAAGGATAGCGGGGGAATAATGGGCGTAATTCGGTGTGGCGATAATTGCCAAATCCGGTTTTACCGATGACAGCATTTCTTCCGTATTTAAAAATGCGCGGCAATCATATTGCGCCGCCAGATTTTGCGCGAATGTCGGGTTTATATCCATTACCGCAAGTAAATCGGCACCGGCTTTATGGAAGGCGGAGGCTAATTGGCTGCCGAAAAATCCGCAACCGATAAGCGCAATCTTAAGTTTTTCAGCCATGCTGTTCTCCTTGTGCAAGACGTTTTCTAATCCCTTGGAAATAGTGCAAAATCGCCCGTTGCATACGCGTTAAATCATGGGCTTCAATGGCATCGACGAATTCCCGATATTGCATCGCCAGTTGGGTCGGCGTTAATAAAGGTGGCGGCAACCCTTTTTCCACTTGTTGATAAATTTGCAAAAACGCGTCCAAATATTGAATCAACAGCGGGTTATTCAACGGTTCATATACCTGTAAATGAATGTGGTATTCGTCTTTCGGGGAGAATTTTTGTTCGCGCGCATTTTTCTCTATGTTCGCCACCTGTTTTTGTAAAAGTGCGGTCTGTTTTGCCGTTATTTTTTGTAGCGCCATCGGTGCGAAGCCGTATTCCAGAATCTCCCGAATATCCAAAATGTTAATAAGCTGGTTTAAATCATTGTGTAAATTTAACTGGGTATGAAAGCTCAAGCCGCGAATCATCGGCACTAATGAGGGCTCGCTGACGAACGTACCGATACCGTGGCGAATATCCAGAATGTGCAGAGCTTCAAGGGATTTAATCGCCTCCCGCAAACTGGAACGGCTGACACCGAGCTGATCGATTAAGTCGTTTTCCGTCGGCATTAAGTCCCCTGATTTTAAATTTTGTTTAATAATCAGGGATTTGATTTTGTCCTGTAACACCAGACTGGCTTCTTTTTTACTATTACCTTTCATTTACTGCCTTTTTTGTAAAAATGTGATCAGGGTCTTATTTTCTCCGATTGACATAAGACATCATACGTCCTATCTTTATTTATGCAAGCAGAAATTTGCGGTTATTTAAAATTCTGTGATCTCATCCACAAAATTTATAAAGACAAGGAGGTTGCTATGGCAACAACGATACCGTGGTATAAAGAAGTCAATCCGACCCAGAAGAAGGCCTTATTTGCTGCTTGGTTAGGTTATGTTTTTGATGGCTTCGATTATATGTTGATCACTTATGTGCTGCTGGATATTCAAAAAGAATTCAGTATGACCACGACGGAAACCTCAACGCTATTATTGGCGGCGTTCGTGGCGCGCCCCCTGGGCGGGGCGATTTTCGGTAGTTTCGCGGATAAATATGGTCGTCGACTGGCGATGATCGTCTCGATTCTGGTGTATTCGGTAGGCACGTTCTTATGCGGTCTATCCACCAATTACGCGCTCCTGTTCATTTTCCGCATGATTGTCGGCATGGGCATGGCGGGTGAATATGCCTGTTCTTCCTCTTACGCCATCGAAAGCTGGCCGCAACATTTGCGCACCAAAGCGAGCGCCTTTTTAGTCAGTGGCTTTTCCATCGGGAATATCCTGGCTTCCCAAGTGATTCCTTGGGTGGCGCAGGAATACGGATGGCGTATCGCCTTTTTCATCGGCTTATTACCGGTGGGATTAGTGCTTTATGTGCGCCGTCACGCACCGGAAAGTGAAGAATGGGCGGTGGCAAAAGCAGAAGGCAAAGTCCGTAAAGTGCCGATTGCGGATTTGTTCTCAAAAAGCCAATGGCCGATTACCCTGATCATTTTCGTTGTTTGTTATTCCATCTTCTCCGTGAACTGGCCGGTTGTCGGGTTATTGCCGTTATATTTAAAAGAAAACGGCTATGCGGAACATGTGAAATCCCTGATGTTCTGGGCGGGCTTCGGGATTCTTATCGGCACCTTGATTGCAGGCTTTATCGGTGACAAATTGGGTGAAAAGAAAACCTTCGTATATAGCCTGTTGGTTTCCTTGTGCTTCCTGTTTCCGGTGTTTTATTTGCCGGAGAATAACGTGTTGGCACTCGGCGCATTGTTATTCCTCTTGCTGGCGACCAACTTAGGCATTGCCGGTTTGGTACCGAAATACATGTCCAAATTTTTCCCAACGGAAATGCGCAGTACCGGTATCGGCTTCATTTATAACTTTGCCGCTATCGGCGGTGGTGTCGCCCCGGTCATTGCCGCCGCATTAAGCGAGCGCGTGGGCTTAGGTTCGGCATTGGTGTACGTCACCTTATTCTGGACGCTGTTTTTGGTTTGCTTGGTGGGTTTCCGTATTCCGGAACGGATTCAAGCCAGAATGCAACAAGCGAAAAAATAATGGCATTATGCCGATGCACAAAACGGTTGCTGAGCCTGTCGAAGCATGAGTTTTGTGCTAGAGAATGCTGAAATTACTCATCCTTCGACAAGCTCAGGAACCGTAATTTCAGCGTTGTGCAACTGCCACAAGATTCCAAAAAATAATGAAAAAAATGACCGCACTTTAGCGTTAAAAGTGCGGTTATTTGCCACGTTAAATTTTACTTGCCAAATACCCGATTGAGTACTAAGGCTATGCCGTCTTCGTTATTGTTGGCGGTGACTTCTTTTGCCGCCTGTTTAACGGCGTCAGGGGCATTCCCCATGGCAACGCTTAAACCGGCGTATTGCAACATATCCAAGTCGTTGAAATTATCGCCGAAAGCAATGACCTGCTCCGCCGTGGTGCCGAGGTGCTGTTCCATAAATTGAATTGCTTTGGCTTTGGTGGCGGCAGCGTTCATGATTTCCAAATATTCGTTTTTGGAACGGTGAATGCTTAAATGCGGCAGCGCTCCTTTCAACACGGGTTCCACCGCTTGGATTTCGTCGGCGTCACCCATGATTAAGAGTTTATGCACTTCCGTGAGATTGTCCGGCATCGGTGCGGCATTTAAGCCGGTGATGGCGCTTTCCTGTTTAATCCAATCATTGTTGACATCGTTACAGAACCAATCCAACCCGGCGTAGTAACTGATGGAAAGGTGGGCGAAATCCGCCAGCAGTGCGTTCAGTTTTTGCAGATCCTGTGGTTCGAGAATCACGCTGTAAAGTGCGGTCAGATTTTTATCCAAAATTAACGCGCCGCTATAACAAATCATGCCGTGCTGTGCGCCAAGCTGTTCCGTATAAGGGGTAATGGCGTAAGGCGGACGGGCGGAGACGGGAATAAACGGAATCCCCAGTTTAAGCACGTTTTTGATGGCGTCTTCCGTTTTCGCGGTGATTTTATGTTCGTTGTTGAGCAGTGTGCCGTCGATGTCGCTGAAGACGGCATTGTATGGCGGTGTGGTTTGTTCGCTATTTTCCGCCAGCGTGGCGTCGGCAAACTTGAGCAGGCGGTGGAGTTCCTTTTTACCTTTTTTCGATAACACTTTGTTATCATTTAAAATTTGTGTGGCACGGGCGTGAATGAAACGCACATAATCCAAATTCTGCGTTTGCGGAAATTGCTTTTCGGCAAATTGCATCTCGGCGAAATCTTTATTGGCTTGCCCGATGAGCATTTTCTGCCCGATGAGTACGATAAGCGCGACGGCAAGGGCAATCACCGCACCGTAGCCGTTGGTGGGGTAGTACAACACGCCCGCCAGAATAAAAAGTGCGGTCACTAAATTCGATGAATTTTTGATGTAGCCCTCGGCGGGCGGCGCTTTGATGAGGTCTTTGAGTTTCATGCGGAATCCGTTTATTGGTGGCGTTGTTTATGGATATTGTGCGTCCCGACGCATACTTTTATTCTAAAATGCAGAAGGCACGCGTCGGGAGACGCGCGCCATCATTATTGCCATTGTGATGTTTATGTTGAATTACGCCAACACACCAAAATGGTAGCCGACGATACCCACGCCGAACAGCGCGAAGATGATATACATGGCGTTAATTTTTTTGCGTAGCAAATACATACACAAGAAAGTGAGCAACAATGCCGCCAAGCCCGGGAGCAAGTCGTTTAATACGCTTTGCACGGTGGTGACCACTTCGTCGCCCATTTGGTTTTTATAGCGAGACAGTTCCAGCGGGATGTTAATGCTGGTCCATTTCGACACCAGCGAGCCCATAACAAAGAGACCGAGGATCGACGCCCCCTGCGTCAGTTTTTGTAAGCGACCGCCGCCCATGTCGTTCACGATTTCGGTGCCTTTTTCATAACCGTATTTGAAGCCGTACCAACGGGTTAAGGCGCGGCAGAGGTTAATGCCGATGAAGAACAACAGCGGCCCTAACAGGCTGCCGGTAATTGCTAACCCCGCGCCGAGGGCGGCAAGCACAGGACGTAATGTGCCCCAGAAAATTGGGTCGCCCACACCGGCGAGCGGTCCCATGAGACCCACTTTCACCCCGCTGATTGCCGCGTCGTCAATGTCTTTTGCCCCATTGGCGCGCTCTTGTTCCATTGCGGCGGTAACCCCGATGATGGAAGAGGCAACCCAAGGCTGGGTGTTGAAGAATTCCAAGTGGCGTTTTAACGCCGCCGCTTGATCTTCTTTTTTGCTGTACAGGCGTTTGATCGCAGGAATCATGGAAACACAGAAGCCCATTGCCTGCATACGTTCAAAGTTAAAGGAACCCAATAAGAAGGTTGAGCGCCAGTAAGTGCTACGAATATCTTGTTTCGTTAAAGCGAGTTTATTTTGTTCAGTCATGATCTGTTCCTTCTTAAAGTCCTTCAAGTTCATCATCGGCTAATTCGCGTTTGGCGCTGCTTGGTGGCAATGCCGCCTGATTAAAACGCGGATTTAATTGAATGTAGAGAATTGCCAAACAGGTACCTAAAATACCCAAGCCCACTAGGTTGTAACCGGAGAAGGAGGCAATCACAAAGCCAAGGAAGAAGAACGGCATTAACGCACCGGCGCGCATCATGTTGATGACCATGGCGTAACCGACCACCACAATGAAGCCCCCGGCGATTTGTAACCCGCGGGTGACCACTTCCGGAATGGAGTTGAGCGCGTGGGTAACGGTGTCGGTGCCGGCAACCAATGCCACGAAGAAGGTCGGAATGGCAACACGCAAGGCTTGTAAGGAAAGACCGGCAAAGTGACAGAATTCAATGCCGCGAAAGTTCGCCTGTGAGGCGTAATCGTCCGCTTTGTGTTGCAGGAAGATGGTGAGCGTACGCACGAAAATGGTTAACACCTGACCGGCAGCCGCCACAGGAATGGCGATGGCTAAGGCGCTGCCTTTGTCCTGACCGCCTTTGATCACCAAAATCGCCGCGATCACACTGGCAAGCGCCGCATCGGGCGCCATTGCCGCCCCTACGTTCATCCAGCCGAGGGCGACCAATTCCAAAGTACCGCCCACGATAATACCGGTTTGTAAATCACCGAGCACTAGCCCGATCAGAGTACAGGCGACTAACGGACGGTGGGTCTGACGTTCGTCCAACACACTTCCCATACCGCAAATGGCGGCGACCAGTGTGACTAAAATAATTTCCATTGTTGTCATGGTAAATAATCCTCTAATTAGAATTTAACGGCATCAAGTTCTTTATGGGTCAACATCACTTTCGGATTGGCGGCGACTTGTTGCAGGCTCAGTTCAACACCTTTATCCAACAGTTGTTTGAAGGCTTCCACATCGGTTTGGTTGACGGCAACCGCTTGGGAAAGCAATTTGTTGCCTTCGCGGTAAGTCATACCGCCCACGTTGACTTTCTCCACTTTCACACCGCCGTCAATTAAACGCACGATGTCGGACGGATTGGTCACCAACCACAGAATATTTTTGCCCGCGTATTTCGGGTTGTGATACACCTTAATGGCTTTTTCCACCGGAATGACATAGGCTTTCAAGTGCGGCGGCGCAACCTGCAAGAGCAAATCACGACGCAGCGGATCGTTCGCCACATCATCATTTACCGCAAAAATCGCTTCGCATTTCACCGCTTTCGCCCAAGAGGTCGCTACTTGACCGTGAATCAAACGGCTGTCGATACGCAGTAAAGAAATGTTCATATTGCCGGAAAGTGCGGTCGGTTTTTCCGCTTCGGCAGGTTTGGCGGTTTGCGCCGCTGCTGTGGCAGGTTGTGCGTCTTCTTTCGGCTGACGGAAAGATTTCACCGCCGCCACGCCCACTTCTTTGGCAGTCTCCACCAATTCCGGCAGGCTCGCGCCGTCTTTTGCATCCAACACTTCCAGCAACATCGGCAAACTGATACCAGTCACAATATCCGTATTTTCCCGACCGGTGGCTACCCGCGCCGCCGCGTTATACGGGCTGCCGCCGAATAAATCCACCAAAAACAGCACCGGCTCGTTTTCCGGCAATGTGGCGATAATGGCATTGTATTTTTCAACCAAATGCTCACCGCCTTCGCCCGGCAGGAAAGTAACAACATGGCAGTTTTCATCTTCGCCAAACACCATTGCGGCGGAGTTGACGATTTCTTCCGAAAACTTACCGTGCGTTGCAACGATAATGTGGGTCATTCAAACCTCCTTTAAGTTATTGTAAAATTAGACGTTTGAATCGTTTCAGCGAAAAATTCAAAACGGTCGCAAACGTTTGCATGATGGCTAAGTGTATTCATTTGATGAAAGCCGTCAAATAGAGAGTTCAAAAATCGTGATCATGATCAACAAGTACGATGAGTTGATGGCATTAAAAACAATATGTTGGCGATGAAATGTTATTTTATGTAAGGTAAGTTTAAGAAGTTGTTACAAAATATTTTAACGGAGGTGCGGACATGGCGGGGCTGATCTTGCGCAACCACCGATTAAGCACGCTCATTCCGCCTGATATAACCGATAGCTCACCTGACCGCTGTCTTTTTCTTTCAATAACGCCCAGGTTGCCGGCACATGAAGATCTTTGCTTTTCTCCGTTTCCACATAAATCAAGGCTTGCGGACGCAACCAATGATGTTGCGCCAGCAACGCAATGGCTTGTTCCGCCAAATCAAAATGGAAGGGCGGATCGAGAAAAACCACATCAAAGTGCGGTTGATTTTGCGGGTGATTTAAAAACTGCAAACTGTTTTGATTCACCACTTGCGCGCGGTCGGCACATTTCAGCGTCTGAATATTTTTACTTAACTGCTGCGCCACCGCTTTTTCCAATTCAAGAAACGTCACCTTCGCAGCTTGGCGGGAAAGGGCTTCAAAGCCGAGGGCGCCGCTGCCCGCGAAACAATCCAAACATTCGCTGCCGGCAATGTAAGGCATCAGCCAGTTGAACAGGGTTTCTTTCACGCGGTCGCCGGTGGGGCGCAGCCCTTGCGAAGACAGCACCGGCAATTTTCGCCCGCGCCATAACCCGGCGATAATGCGTACCTCGCCTTTCGTGCTTTGTGGAATTGTTGGTTTTTTCATATAAATCGGAAAATGATGTGTTTTTTTGCTAGAATAGCCGGCATTTTATCAAGTTTAAACGAGAGTGGACAATTTATGTCGGATGAAAAGAAAAAAGGCGGTTTTTGGTCTTGGTTCGGATTAGGCAAAAATAAACAGGAAGAACCTGAAGAGCCGCAGGAACAAGCATCACAAGAAGAGACGAATCAGCACGTTCAGGAACCACAACCTGAAGCGCAAGAAACGGCGGAAAAAACGACCGCACTTCCTGATGCAGCAGAGAGCGAAAATACATTAACGGAAGATACATCAGAGGAAGCGTCAGTTGACGTTGGGTCTGAATCTAATCAGGTCATTGAAGAAACATTAGAAAATTCGACCGCACTTTTAGACGAGGAGACGGAACCGCAAGCCGAAAGTGCGGTGGAAATTTCCGATGAATTTCAGGAACACCACGAAGAAGAAAGCGCCGTTGCCGACATGGTGGAAACGCAGGAAAAACCAAGCGAAGGCGGCTTTTTCAGTCGGTTATTAAAAGGTTTGGTGAAAACCAAACAAAACATCGGCGCGGGCTTCCGCAGCTTTTTCTTAGGCAAAAAAATCGACGATGACCTGTTTGAGGAATTAGAAGAACAATTGCTCATTGCCGACATCGGCGTGCCGACCACCACCAAAATTATCAATAATCTTACCCAACACGCTAGCCGCCAGCAGTTGCAAAATGCGGATTCGCTGTATCAACAGCTAAAACTGGAAATGGGCGAAATCCTGAAACCGGTGGCGCAACCGTTACACATCGACGACAGCAAAAAGCCTTATGTGATTTTGATGGTGGGCGTAAACGGCGTGGGCAAAACCACCACCATCGGCAAGTTGGCGCGCAAATTCCAAATGGAAGGCAAATCCGTCATGTTGGCGGCGGGCGATACCTTCCGCGCGGCGGCAGTGGAGCAGTTGCAGGTGTGGGGCGAACGCAATCATATTCCGGTGGTGGCGCAAAGCACCGGTTCCGATTCCGCCTCGGTGATTTTCGATGCCATGCAATCGGCGGCGGCACGTAATATCGACATTCTGATCGCCGACACCGCAGGGCGTCTGCAAAATAAAAATAACCTGATGGACGAGCTGAAAAAAATCGTGCGCGTAATGAAAAAATACGACGAAAGCGCCCCGCACGAAATCATGCTCACCCTGGACGCCGGCACCGGTCAAAATGCCATCAACCAAGCCAAATTATTCCACGAAGCGGTCGGCTTAACCGGCATCAGCCTGACCAAACTGGACGGCACCGCCAAAGGCGGCGTGATTTTCGCCATCGCCGACCAATTCAACCTACCGATCCGCTACATCGGCGTGGGCGAAAAAATTGAAGATTTACGTGAATTCAACGCAGAAGAATTTATTGAGGCTTTATTTGCTCATGAGGAGGAAGATTAGGCTTGTAATTTTTTTATTTGCCTAATCAACCACTTTCCTTCCCCTGTTTACGGGGGAAGGTGTCCGAAGGACGGAAGGGGGCAAAGTACGGATAAGAATGCGCGAAAATAATAATAGAAAGCTAAAAGTTTATGCCTCGCAAATGCGTTTTAATATGACGGATGCCGAATATGCGCTTTGGTATCATTTGAGGAATAGAGAGTTTTGTAATATTCGGTTTAATCGTCAGGTTATTATCGGTAATTATATTGTTGATTTTTGTTGCCGCCGTTTGAAGTTAATTATTGAATTAGACGGAGAACAGCATGCAGAGCAAGAGTTATATGATAAAAAAAGAACACATTACTTGGTATCACAGGGTTACCGAGTGATACGTTTTTGGAATGATGAGGTGTTGAGAAACATTGATGGGGTTTTGGAAACCATTTATGAAGAAATTCATAATGTCGGTTCAACCCCCCTCAGCCTTCGGCAGCTCCCCCCGTAAACGGAGGGAGCCAAGATTGACATAACATATTAGAGAAAAAAATGATTCGATTTGCAAATGTGAGTAAAGCTTATTTGGGCGGGAAGCCTGCCCTGCAAGGGTTAAGCTTTCATTTACCGGTGGGCAGTATGACCTACTTGGTGGGACATTCCGGCGCGGGGAAAAGTACCCTGCTGAAATTGATTATGGGCATGGAACGCGCCAATGGCGGACAAATTTGGTTTAACGGGCACGACATCACCCGTTTATCCCGTCACGAAATACCGTTTTTGCGTCGTCAAATCGGCATGGTACACCAAGATTACCGGTTATTGCCCGATCGTTCGGTGTTGGATAACGTCGCTTTGCCGTTGATTATCGCCGGGCAACATCCGAAAGATGCGCACAGTCGCGCCCTGGCGGCGTTGGATCGTGTGGGATTGCGCGATCGTGCCAACCATTTGCCGGCGCATTTGTCCGGCGGGGAACAACAACGTATTGATATTGCCCGCGCGGTGGTGCATAAACCACAGTTATTGCTGGCGGATGAGCCGACCGGCAACTTGGACGGCGCCTTATCCTTAGAAATTTTCAATTTATTTGAAGAATTTAACCGCCTCGGCATGACGGTGTTAATCGCCACCCATGACATCGGCATCGTGCAACAAAAACCGAAACCTTGCTTAGTGCTTGAGCAAGGCTATTTACGCTAGGAGGCGCTATGAATTCCCGTCGTATGAGTTTCCCTTTTGGCGTGCAAAGCCTGTATGTGTTGCGCGCCGTGCTGGCGGATTTGTTGAAACGCAAGTTCGCCACGCTGTTAACGGTGCTGGTGATCGCCGTGTCGCTCACGATTCCTACGGTCAGTTATCTGCTTTGGAAAAACATTCATCACGCCACCACGCAGTTTTATCCGGAAAGCGAATTAACCGTGTATTTGCATAAAAACCTGTCGGAAGAAGACGCCAATTTGGTGGTGGAAAAAATCCGTCAGCAAGAAGGCGTGGAATCCCTCAATTACATTTCCCGGCAGGACAGCCTGAACGAGTTCCGCCATTGGTCGGGATTTAGCGAAGAATTAGATGTGCTGGACGATAACCCGCTACCCGCCGTGGTAATGATTAAACCGACGAAGGCATTTAACGAATCGCAAAAACGTAACGAATTGCGCACCACCTTAGATAAAATCAAAGGGGTGCAGGAAGTGCGGTTGGATAACGATTGGCTGGAAAAACTGACTGCGCTGACTTGGTTGGTGGCGCATGTGGCGATTTTCTGTACCGTGCTGATGGCGATCGCCGTTTTCTTGGTCATCGGCAACAGCATCCGCGCCGATGTGTACAGCAACCAAGCCAACATTGAAGTGATGAAACTGCTCGGCGCCACCGACCAATTCATCCTCCGCCCGTTCCTCTACACCGGCATGATTTACGCCGTGCTCGGCGGTCTGTTTGCCTGCATTTTCAGCAGCCTGACCATCGGCTATTTCACCGGCGCCGTGAAATACGTCACCGACATTTTCGCCGTCAGCTTCAATTTAAACGGCTTAGGCTTAGTGGAATTCTTATTCCTGCTGATCGTCTGCACCATCATGGGCTACATCGGCGCCTGGTTATCGGCAACGCGCTATATTCGGTTGTTGGATAAGAAAGGTTAAGGAATAAAAAAACATCAGAAAAAAGGACCGCACTTTAGGGGATAAAGTGCGGTTTTTGTTTGTGTGGGTATATGCGTGGACGCTTGAACCATCGAGCAGCACGTTTTCAACGTATGTCCTGAACAGTAGAGGCGGGTCCTGTGCCCGCCCGTGAAGATCTAATCAAATTTCACGCCCAAGGCGATTAAATCCTGTTTTAGTTTTTGGGCGTTGGTGAATTGTAAGGCGTGTAAGCCGACGTTGCGGGCGCCTTCTACATTGCGCAGGCTGTCGTCGATGAAGACGGTGCGTTGCGGGTTTAGGTGGTAGCGTTCGATTAACAGATTGAAAATACGTGGGTCGGGTTTTGCCAGGCGTTCGTAGCCGGAGACCAGAATGCCTTCGAATTCGGTTAAGAAAGGGAAGCGTTCTTCGGCGAAATGGAAGGTTTCGTTGGACCAGTTGGTCAGTGCCAGCAGGCGAATGCCGTTGCGTTTGAGGGGCTCCAGCAGGGCGACGGTGTCGTCAATGGCGCCGTTTAGGGTTTCCGTCCAGCGTTCATGGTAGGCGCGGATTTCCGCTTCATAATGCGGATGTTGTTTGACGGCTTCGGCAACGCCTTCCGCCCAGGATCGTCCGGCATCTTGTCGCTCATTCCACTCACTGTTGCACACCTCTGCTAAAAAGCGTTCCATCTCCGCGTCGTCGCTGAAAATCTTGCGGTATAAATGGCGCGGGTTCCAATCCACCAACACGCCACCCAAGTCAAAGACGACGGTGTCGATATGTTGTGTTTTGTTCATGCTTTCCTCCCGATAGATGACGAAAAGTGCGGTCGTTTTTGCCGGCGTTTTTTAATTAAACAACACCAATCCCCAGGTGACGACCACGATAACCAAGGCGACAAATACGGCGGCGGAGCCTTGATCTTTGGCGCGACCGGAGAGTTCGTGGCGTTCGGTGCCGATGCGATCAACCACCGCTTCAATGGCGCTGTTGAGCAGTTCCACCACCAGCACCAGCAACACGGAACCAATCATCAGGGCGCGCTCAATGGCATTTTCGCCGAGCCATAACGCCAGCGGGATCATGAAAATGCAGCAAAAAAGCTCGTGACGAAAAGCGGTTTCATATTTGACCGCACTTTTTAAGCCTTTCATGGAATATTGGGTGGATTTAATTAAGTGGGTTAGTCCCGTGGTTTTATCCATTTGATTTTCCTTGTTTTTCGTTGTTTTTATTAGAGACGTTTGGCTTCGATGACATCATCCAGTTTTTCCAACCGGGACAGAATCTTGCTTAACATTTCCACGTTATTCAGTTCAATTTGCATATCGATATTCGCCACTTGGCGCTTGCTGTCCGTGTGGGTGGAAACGCCGAGCACGCTGATTTTTTCATTTGCCAGCACAGTGGTGATGTCGCGCAACAAGCCGTTACGATCCGACGCCACGATGCGAATATTGAGATGGAAGCCGCTGGAATAATTATCGCCCCAGCGGGATTCCACCACACGTTCCGGATGGGCGGCTTGCAATTCGAGGAATTGGTCGCAGTCGCAGCGGTGAATGGAAATACCGCGTCCCATGGTGATGTAGCCCACGATGCTGTCGCCCGGAATCGGTTGGCAGCAGCGGGCGATGTGGTGCATGAGGTTGCCCACGCCTTCCACGATTACGCAGTCTTTACGCTCGGATTTTTGCTGGGAATTGACCGCACTTTTGTTGCTCACATGGCGCAAAATTTCTTCGTCCACTTCCTGGGCGGAGGTTTTGATAAATTTGCTTTGCAGGAAGTTAATCAGCGGGCTGATACGAATATCGCCACCGCCGATGCCGGCGTATAAATCGTCCAGATTTTTCAGGTTGTAACGGGGCAGCGCCTGCTGTTCCACCTGTTTTAAGCTGATGCCTAAGCGGTTGATCTCGCTTTCCAGCAGCTCTTTGCCTGCCGGAATGTTTTTATCGCGATCCTGTTTTTTAAACCACGCGTGAATTTTCGCGCGGGATTTCGCCGTGTGGGTGAAGCCGAGATTCGGGTTCAGCCAGTCGCGGCTCGGGTTCGGGTTTTTCTGGGTGATGATATCCACCTGATCGCCCATTTGCAGCTGATACGTGAAAGGCACAATGCGCCCGCCTACTTTGGCGCCGATGCAACGATGCCCGATTTCGCTGTGAATGGCGTAAGCGAAATCCAATGGCGTGGAGCCGGTGGGTAAATCCACCACTTCGCCTTTCGGCGTAAACACATATACGCGGTCGTCAAACACTTGGCTGCGCAATTCCGCCATGACTTCGCCGGAATCGGTAATATCGTCCTGCCATGCCAACAGTTTGCGTAACCAGGCGATTTTTTCTTCATAGCCGGAACGCCCTGCAGTGGCGCCTTCTTTATATTTCCAGTGCGCCGCTACGCCAAGTTCCGCGTCATCGTGCATTTGCTGGGTGCGGATTTGCACTTCAATAGGTTTGCCGCCTTTGCCCAGCACCACGGTGTGAATGGATTGATAACCGTTCGGTTTCGGGTTGGCGACATAATCGTCAAATTCTTTCGGTAAATGTTTGAAATGGGTATGCACTATGCCCAGTGCAGTGTAACAATCCTGCAATTTCTGCACGATAATGCGCACCGCGCGAACATCGTATAAGTCGCTGAATTCCAGATGTTTTTTCTGCATTTTGCGCCAAATGCTGTAAATGTGTTTCGGGCGACCGTACACTTCCACCTGCTTGATGTTTTCCTGCAAATAACCGGTGAGTTCGGCGACAAAATCGGCGATATATTGTTCGCGGTCAATGCGGCGTTCTTGTAGCAGTTTGGCGATGGCGCGGTATTGTTCCGGGTGCAGATAGCGGAAGCAGTAGTCTTCCAGCTCCCATTTGAGTTGTCCGATACCGAGGCGATTGGCGAGCGGGGCGTAAATATTGGCGCATTCTTTGGCGGCGAGTACCCGTTGTTCTTCGGTGTAATCGTTATCCACCGCGTCGCGCAGAAAAGCGATTCGTTCGGCGAGTTTGATAATGACGCAACGGAAATCATCCACCATGGCAAGCAACATACGGCGCACATTATCCACTTGCAGACTGCTGGCGGAGTGGGTGACGTTTAACTGGCGAATGTTGTCCATCTCAATGACGCCTTTCACCAATTTGCTGATATTGACGCCGAAATCTTCTTCAATTTGCGCCGGATCCACCAGCTGATCGTTCACAATCGGGAATAACATCGCCGTGAGCAGGCTGTCGCCGTCCATGTTTAAACTGTGCAGAATTTCCACCATTTCCACACCGAAGGACAACAAATGCGCCTCTTCCGCATGATGCTCGGCACGCAGTGCGATTTTTTGCTGCGAATAGTGCCAGCAAGCGGTGAGACCGGTTTTGATGTTGTCCGCCACATTTAAATTAGCGCACCATTGTTCAATCTCAAAATCTTTAGGATTTAATAAATGAGATCCTCTCACAGCGACCATAACGAATCCTTATTTTTTCCGAAATAAACTTATCGATTCCAAATGACCGGTATGCGGGAACATATCGATCATGGCGACTTTATCCAGTTGGTAGCCTGCATTGCGTAAGATTTCCGTATCTCGCACGAGCGTTGCAGGATTGCAAGAAACATACAGGATATTTTCAGCCTGTAATTGACAGAGCGCATTTAACGCAAATGCCGCTCCTGTGCGTGGCGGGTCGAGCAGAATCTTATTGAAAGGTTGCTGCGCCCAGCCTTGATTGACAAACGATTTATCCAAATCTGCTTGATAGAATTGGACATTGTGACAACAGTTTCGTTCGGCATTTCTGCGGGCTTTTTCCACCATCGTGGAAACGCCTTCGATTCCTACCGCACTTTTTACCCGACGGGCGATCGGCAGGGTGAAGTTGCCCATGCCGCAGAACAGATCCAGCACATGATCCCGTTCATTTAGCGCCAGCCAATCCAGCGCGGTGTTGATCATTTGGCGGTTTAATTCGGCGTTAATTTGAATGAAATCACGAATATCAAATTGCAATGTCAAATCGTCGTCCAAACGATAAAAAGGTTGCCCGCCATGCCAATGTTCAATGGCATCCTGTTCTTGTACGAACAACATGAGCCGGTGCTGCTCGGCGAATTTTAGCAATAAAGTGCGGTCGTTTTCGGCGACATTTTTGATGTGCCGCAACAGCATGGCGATGCCGTTATCCGCCTCCGCCAGCTCAATGTGTCCCAGTTGTTGCGGGGCGGACCATTGGGCAAAAAGTGCGGTCAGTTTCGGCAGTAAATCGTTGAGCGGTTGTTCCAGCACCGGACAATGTTCAATGGGGATAATTTGTTGGGCATTTTTGCGTCGTAAGCCGATATGCAGTTTGCGTGTTTTATTGTTAAATCCCACGCTTAACCGTACCCGACGGCGATAATGCCAGGGTTCGCCCTGCAATAACGGCATAAACTGAATCGGCTCGGGTTGCAAACGGCTGAGGCGCTGAATCAGTGCCTTTTGTTTGGCGGAACGTTGTAATTCGATGGGAATATGTTGATTTTGGCAGCCGCCGCATTGTGCGAAATAGGTACATGGCGGCGTTTGGCGTTGCGGGCTTGGGCGCAAAATGCGTTGAGCCGTGCCGTGCCCGTATTGGCGTTTTTCTTCCAGCACACGCACTTCCACGCTTTCCTGCGGTAGCGCGTTTTCAATAAACCAGGTTTTTCCGTTCATTTTCGCCACGCCCAGCCCTTGATAATCCAGATCAAGGATGTGTGCGGTGAAATTGGCGGTGGTTTTGTTCGGTTTGGTTCCGCTGTAAAGTAATGCCATGTTATTTTGAATATAAACTGTACTGTGTAAATAATTCCCTGCTTTTCAATGGCTTGTTGCCTAAATAGGGTTTTAAGGCGATGCGTGTAAAACGTTTTGCCGCCAGTAATATGCTTGGGTCGTCAAATCGGGTTTGTTCAAACGCCAATAATTCGCGCCCGTAAAAGGTTAAATTATCTTTGATTAAGGAGGCGATAAAGCCCTTTTCTTCGCGGTAACGATAGGTCATGTCCGCTTCTACTGCGTTGCCCGAACCGGCGCAATGGGTGAAATCAATGCCGTAGCCAAGGGTGCGCAACAGCTGAAATTCAAAGGTGCGCAGGGCGGGTTCCACTTGCTGTTGGTTCATCGCCAGTTGGGTTAAACATTGCAAATATTGTTGGAACAATTGCGGGTAGGCGGTTTCCGGTTCCAGCACGCGACAGATGAGTTCGTTTAAATAAAACCCGCTGTATAAGGCGATATTTTGCAACGGAAGCGCAATAGCGGCAGGTTCCGCTTTGGTCAGGATTTTCAGTTCACCGCGTCCGCTCCAGCGTAACAACAACGGCGTGAAAGGCTGCAATACGCCTTTTAACATGGAACGCTTCGCCCGTGCGCCTTTTGCCAAGACGCTGATCCGCCCGAAATCTTCCGTTAATAAATCGATCAGTAAGCTGGTTTCGCTGTAAGATTTGCGATGTAGCACGAAACCGCGTTGCCAATTTTCGATGATGTCGCCCTTTTCGCCGATAAAAAATTGCGCTTATTCTAGCAGATTTCACACCGCACTTTGTGGGATTTTTGCGTGGGATTTTAGAACAAAAGGAAATGGGTTATAACGGAATTGTCGGCATTGGTTTACGATAGCGCGAGTGTTCATGCCTCTACTGTTTTATCGGTCCAAGCGTGGACGCTTGAACTATCGGGTGAGCATGAGAGTCGAGAAACGCCGGATAATAAAAAAGCAGGTTTTGACACCTGCTTTTTTGCTTAAATCATCAATTAAGCTTTAGACATTGCCGCCACTTCCGCCGCAAAGTCGGTTTCCACTTTCTCGATACCTTCGCCCACTTCTAAACGGATGAAGTTAGACACTTCGGCACCTTTTTCTTTTAATAAATCGCCAACGGATTTAGACGGATCCATGACGAACGGTTGACCGGTTAAGGACACTTCGCCGGTGAATTTCTTCATGCGGCCTTCAACCATTTTTTCTGCGATTTCGCGTGGTTTGCCGGATTGCATTGCGATATCCACTTGGATGTTGCGTTCGTGTTCAACCACGTCGGCAGGAACGTCGCTTGGGTTAACGTAGTCAGGACGGCTTGCCGCGATGTGCATAGCGATGTGTTTTAATAACTCATCGTCTGCGCCTTTACCTGCAACCAATACACCGATTTTCGCGCCGTGTAAGTAAGAACCTACTACGTCGCCTTCGATGTAAGCAACACGACGGATAGTCATGTTTTCGCCGATTTTGGCTACTAATGCCGCACGTTTTTCTTCAAATTCCGCTTGTAATTGTTCGATAGATGCGCCTTTGTGCGCTGCGGCGTAGTCTGCCACTTCGTTGGCTAAACCTAAGAAGCCGGCATCTTTTGCTACGAAGTCGGTTTCACAGTTTAATTCAACCACCACACCGAAACCGTTTTGTACGCGTGCGATGATGACACCTTCAGCGGCAACACGACCGGCTTTTTTCGCCGCTTTGGCTTGACCGGATTTACGCATGTTGTCGATGGCTAATTCGATGTCGCCGTTTGCTTCAACTAATGCTTTTTTACATTCCATCATGCCTGCGCCGGTACGTTCGCGCAGTTCTTTTACTAATGATGCTGTGATTTCAGCCATTTTAAAATCCTCTGTCGGTTAAAGTGCGGTGGAAAAAAACGTTGTTTTTTGTGACCGCACTTTTAGCTCAAAAAATACAGGGAGCTGTTTCAGCCCCCTGCTAACCAATTAATCGTCTGATTAATAAGGGCTTACGCCTTATTGCAATCGCTTGAATTATTCTGCGGCTTGCGCTAATTCTTCAGCAACCGCTTCTTCGTTACCACGACCTTCTTTGATCGCTGCAACCGCAGAAGCCAAGTAAAGTTGAATGGCGCGCGCTGCGTCGTCGTTACCCGGGATAACGAAATCTACGCCGTCCGGATCGGAGTTGGTATCAACGATAGCAAATACAGGAATGCCCAAGTTGTTTGCTTCTTTAACCGCGATATGTTCGTGATCCGCACCGATAACGAATAACGCATCCGGCAAACCGCCCATATCTTTGATACCGCCAAGGCTTAATTCAAGTTTTTCCATCTCACGGCTACGCATTAACGCTTCTTTTTTGGTTAATTTGTCAAAAGTACCGTCTTGAGATTGGGTTTCTAAATCTTTTAAGCGTTTGATGGATTGACGAACTGTTTTCCAGTTGGTCAACATACCGCCTAACCAACGGTGATTTACATAGTATTGTTGACATTCTAATGCCGCTGCTTGGACTGCATCGGTCGCTGCGCGTTTGGTACCAACGAATAACACTTTGCCGTTGTTGCTTGCAATGCGGGTTAACTCGGCTAATGCCGCGTTGAACATTGGAACGGTTTTTTCAAGGTTGATGATGTGAACGCCGTTGCGTGGTCCGAAAATGAACGGTTTCATTTTTGGGTTCCAGTAACGGGTTTGGTGACCGAAGTGAACGCCTGCCTGAAGCATATCGCGCATAGAAACTTGTGCCATAATAATTTTCCTTTTGTTTGGGGTTTAGCCTCCACATATCCAGCCAATCGACCGTTTGGCACCCCGATTTAGCCTTACTGATATGTGTGTGTTTTAGTAAGTTTGATTAAAAATTAAACGTTATTTTTAAACAGCAAAATAACGGCGTGCTTTATACCATAAAGTGCGGTCGGTTTCCAGCGGATTTTGCGACGAGGGGAAATCGGAGGCAAAAACGCCGAAAAAAATCACCGCACTTTAAGCGCTAAAGTGCGGTGTGTTTTGCCTGCGTTTTTTATTCTGTCTCGGCTTCTTTTTCTTTTGCTTTCAGGATGATTTCCTGAATATCCGCCGCCATTTTTTGGTCGCATTCTCGGGCAATGTCACGCATGAGCGGGTTTTGGAATAGTCCCATGTCGGGGTTGTACACTTGCGACATGAGCGCCACTTCATGGCGATCCGCATCAAAATAGTAATCGCCGATTTCTTTCACTAATTCCGGTTCCATGCCAAGGGTTTCAAGGGCGCGTTTACCGGTGCGCACTGCGGCGTCGAAGGTTTCGCGGATAATTTCATCGGCACCGGCTTCATGTAAGGCAAAGGTGCTGAAACGGTCGTAGGCACGGGCGATAATTTTAATATTCGGGTTCAGTTCACGGGCGAAATGCACGATGTTTGCCGCCTGCTCTTTGTTATTAATGGCGACGATCAGCATTTCGGCTTGCTCAAGTCCGGCGGCGATAAGAAATTCGCGGCGGGAAGCGTCGCCGAAGTAAGATTTGATACCGTATTCATTGAAGCCTTTGATCATGTTCGGATTGAGATCCACCACCGTGGTGGCATAACCGCTGAGGCGCAATAAATCATTGACGATTTGTCCGAAGCGTCCCATGCCGACGATGAGAATCGGATGTTGCTCGTCGATTTCATCTGCCGGTAATTCTTCTGCCGTCGGTTTCGGGGCGAATTTTTCATATAGCACCAACATCATCGGCGTCAGCACCATGGAAAGCACCACGACCGCCGTCATGTTGGCATTGACGGTTTCATCAATCACTTTTTGATTGTAGGCTTGGGCAAATAACACGAAAGCGAACTCGCCGCCTTGCGCCATAAGCAAAGCGCGATCAATCGCGGTTTTGTGGGTGCTTTTCGCCGCACGGGCAACCAAATAAATACAAATGCCTTTGGTCAGCATCAGGGCTAATACACCGGCGCCGATAAGCATCCAGTTTTCCGCTACGACGGTGAGATTTAGCGACATCCCTACACCGAGGAAAAACAAGCCCAGCAACAAACCGCGGAACGGTTCAATATCCGCTTCCAATTGATGGCGGAAAGCGGATTCCGACAACATCACACCCGCCACAAAAGCGCCCATGGCTTGTGACAAGCCCGCTTCTTCCATTAATAATGCCGAACCTAACACTACAAATAAGGCGGCGGCGGTCATCACCTCGCGCGCTTTGGAATTGGCTAAAATTCGGAACACCGGATTGAGAATGAAACGTCCGATTAACACCAGCACCGCCAAGGCAACCATCGCAATGGCGGCGGATTCCCACCAGGACATGGTGCTTTCGCTTTCTAACGGGGAAAGGTAAGTGATCACGGCTAATAATGGCACGATCAGCAAATCTTCAAATAAGAGGATCGATACCATTTTTTGCCCGGCTCGGGTGGAAAGCTGTTTGCGTTCACCCAAGACCTGCATCACGATTGCCGTGGAAGTCAGCACGAAACCGGAGGAGCAAATGAACGCCACTTCCCATGAAATGCCGAACTGCACGGACACCAACGTCATTAAAACGGCGGAAATAATCACCTGCAAACTGCCCAACCCGAAAATTTGCTTACGCAGGCTCCACAGATGGGAAGGTTTCATTTCCAGCCCGATCACGAATAAGAACATCACCACACCGAATTCCGCAATGTGCAAAATCGCGTGGGAATCGGTCACCAGTTTCAAACCGAACGGACCGATAACCAAACCGGCAGCCAAATAACCCAGCACCGATCCTAAACCGATACGTTTAAATAACGGCACTGCAACCACTGCAGCGCCCAATAAGACGACAACGCGAATTAAATCTCCCGCCCCGTGTGCTTCCATCTTTTTCCCCCGAAATGAATTTATGGCTTATGAATGTTAAAAAGCCGTTTATTCTAGCGTTTTTTTTGAAGAATTGCTGAAGAAATGTGTGAGTTTTGCGATAGGTTTAGCAAATTTGTTGGGGAAAGGAAATGTGATAAAAAATTACCGCACTTTTAATGAAGAATAGGCGGATGATGAATCCGCCTTAATTTATTTTTTTAACGCTGAATCAAATAACGCAACTTAGTGCCGTCTTGTTCCACGCTCAATAGGGTATAGCCGTGGTTTTTGGTGTCCACGGGGATGTTGTTAATAGACTGAGCGCAGTCGCTTAACAATTCCAGAATTTCCCCTTTTTGTAATTGCGGCATGGTTTCCAGCATTACGATTGCCGGGTACGGGCAAGGCTCGCCGAGGGTGTCTAAGGTGTAATCCGGGGTGATGTCTTTCGGATCTTTATCTAATTTTTGAACAACGGTAAATGCCATAGTTTGTTTTCCTTCTGTGAAATAAAAATAACGTAAGATAAGACCGCACTTTTACGCTTGTGCCGCCGCAATTTTGGCTTTCGCTTTGGTAATGAAACGTTTTTCCCACCACACCACAGCGATTAAGCAGAGAATCAGTAAACCGTAGTTCACCAATAACCCGCCTACCGGACCGAATTCTTTCAGTAAATTCAGTTTTTCGTAGTCCAGCGCCAATACCGGTGCGAGATCGTCCCAAGCGTACGCCAAATAGGTGGAACCGATCACGTTGCCCACACCGACCCACATGAAATGCACTTGTCCTTCCATTGAACGATACATCCAGCCGGTTTCGCAACCGCCCGCCAAAACGATACCAAAACCGAACAGTAAACCGCCGATAATGGCGTTCGGACCTGCCCACATGATTTTCGGCGCTACGCCTAATTGAATGTAACTGAATACGCCGATAGTGCCTGCCAAAATACCGAAAATAATGGCCTTTGCCATATACGCACGACCGGTCACCCATAAATCGCGGAACGCGGAAGTGAAGCAGATTTGCGCACGTTCGATGAGTAACCCGAAAGCTAATCCGCACAACATGGCGAAGCCGAGTTTAATGGAATGGGTCATGACATAAAGGGACGCGATGAGGTAGGCGAAGAACACCACCATACCAATCCAGAAACGGCGTTGGGCTTTTTTCGGGTCGGTTTCCTGTAATTTCGCGCCGCCTTTTTTCAACTCCAACTTCACGCGGAACATCGGCAGCAACGTGACTTTCACGCCGACGTAGGTACCGATGGCGGTGGCGATGGTGAAAAACCAGGCGTGCACGGAAAATTGCGGAATCCCGGTGAACAGGGAGGCAAGATTACAACCCATTGCCAAACGCGCGCCGAAACCGGCTAATGCACCGCCGATTAAGGCTTGCACAATACGACGTTTGTGCGGTTGGTTACGCCATTTGACGTTGTTTGCCCACAGCGCGGCGGAAATACAACCGGCGAACATCCCCAGAATCATCACGCCGTCGATACGGGTGAAGATCGTGCCTTGCATACCGATGATTTTGTAATAACTCCAATCGGATACATCCACGCCCAACGCTTGCAACGCGTGTCCGCCCTAACGGGTGAACTCCCCGGTGACCGCCCAGTAAGTGCCGGTCACGCCGAAATAATAGGCGGAAATTAATCCCGCCGCGATCACGGCGATAATCGGATTCCAATATTTAATCAAATATTGTTGTTTGAACTGTTGTAAAGCTTCGTTCATTTTTAATCCTTAAATTTGAAAGAAAGTTTACAAGGAAGGTATAACAATGAGAAAAAAACGAAAGGTAGGTTTTATCATTTCCTATACACAAACTTGCGATATACATGAAACTACAAATTGAATTTGCGTACCCAGTTTAAAAAATCTACGCCCGTTGCGCAATAAGACTTTATGGGTAAACCGATTTAGCGGGAAAGTGCGGTTAGAAAAAATAATGTTTTTTTAGAGTGCCATCTCACGGTTCCCGACGATGAGTTTCCCCCTATTGACACATACTATTTAAAATAGGCATCAGGGAGAACCCGCGAGGTGACAATGCATATTCCACTTTCGGCGGAATCTGCGGATATTCCGTGCGAATAATCAGTTCGTCAATTTCTAATTCTTTTAATGTACCGCTTAATGTTTTGAAGGAAATCGTACCGATACGGCGTTTCAATTCATTAAATCGCATTGCCGGCGGATTGTGATATAACCAAAATAACACGATCATTTTATATTTGCCGCCGATTACCGATAGCGTGTAACCGAAACCTGTTTCTCCTAATTTTATGCCGGTAGACACGCAATTTTGCTTTTCCATCACTCTCTCCTTACGCTTTCTTTGAGGTTAGTATATAACCTTAAAGTGCGTACTTGTTAGGGGTTATTCGGATATATATACTTCTCTTATTGTAGTGAAAGGAGGAATAAAATGGGAAAAATATTAGTGATTGTGGCACATCCGGATATTCGGAATTCTGTCATGAATAAACGTTGGATTAAGGAATTAAAAAAATTCCCTGAACGTTTTACCGTTCATAATTTATACGATACCTATCCCGACGGCAAAATTAATGTCGAGCAGGAACAGGCGTTGGTCGAGCAACATTCAGCTTTGATTTTTCAGTTTCCGGTATATTGGTTTAGTTGTCCTCCGTTACTGAAAGCGTGGTTTGATGACGTATTAACGCACGGTTGGGCATACGGTTCAAAAGGAAAAGCGTTCATCGCGAAAAAAATGGGTATTGCCGTGTCATTAGGTACACGGGCAGAAGATTATTCCCGTCAAGGCGCTATCGGATACGATGTGTCGGAAGTGTTGCGTCCATTTGAATTGATTGCAAATTATGTGAATGCTGACTACCGGCCATTGTTTGTTTTTCATACCATAGATAGCAATGACGGTTACAGTGACGACGCATTAATGCTAGTAGAACAAAGCGTGCGGGACTATTCGGCACATCTGGAAAAATATTTTTTATAAAAAAGTGCGGTCATTTTTCGCGGTGTTTTTTCGCCATTCAACACGCTGAATGGCTTATACCTGCGGGGGCGTCGCCAGATAGGCTTTCAGATCTTTCATCACATATTGCGCGTCGCTGACGCCAAGATCATACATGGCTTGTACTTTATGCACGTCTTTTTCAAGGCGCTGAATCGGCAAGGTGAGGGAAGGGCGGATGACGAAAATGTCGCCCTGTTCGTTGAGCCGAATCACTTCTTCCACGGCGTTGTTATATTCGGCGTAACGGTTGGTGAGGCGCTCCACTAGTTTCGGGTAGCGACGGTAAAAGGCTTTAAACAGTAGCGGGTTTGTCGGTGTTTTGCGGTAATCCAGCGGGCGGGTGAGAATGACGATGATTTTGTCGTAACCCAATTGTTGGCAGAAATGCAGCGGAATGCTATCGGAAATGCCGCCGTCTAAGTATTTTTTGCCGTCGATTTCCACCATTTTTGACACGAAAGGCATGGCGGAGGTGGCGCGGAAGATTTCCATTTGCTCAAACACATCGTGAATTTTGACATATTCCGGCGCGCCGCTTTCCACATTGGTCAGCACCGTGTAAAAGTCGATGCCGGCGCGGGCGAATTCGTCCTGATCGAATATATCCAATTCAAAAGGCAGTTGATAAAAGGCGAAGTCTTTGTTGACGATGTTGCCCGTGGTGAACAGGCTGTGGAAGCCCATGTAGCGTTTGTCGTTCAGGTATTTTTTGTTGTAACGCAACACGCGTCCTCTTTGTTTTGACGGAAAATTCACGCCGAACAACGCGCCGGCGGACACGCTGACGATGCCGTCGATATGAATTTGCTCATCTAAGAACACGTCCAACACGCCGGCGGTGAACATCCCGCGCATGGCGCCGCCTTCTAATACCAAGCCGACTTTCATTTAGCTTAACTCGTAAGGTAAAGGTTGTAATGTCAGTGGCGTTTGGCTGCCCGGCAAACGGAATGCCTGACCGTCTTCCAACGGCGTATTGAGCACCGCCTGCAACCATAAAACGCCGTGAAAATTGACCGCACTTGTGATCGTGCCGGTGCTGCGCCAGTTGTCGCCGAGCGCCATTTCCAACGGGGAACCGATGTCCGGCAGGCTTTCCGTTTGTGCCGCAAAGATGAACAAGGCGCGTTTGTTAGCGCCGCGATATTTGGCGCGCGCCACCGTTTCTTGCCCGATGTAACAGCCTTTATGGAAGGAAATCGCCTGCTCGATGCTTTGCAGATTTAACGCCTGCGGAATGAATTGTAGTTGGGTTACCGCCGCCAAACCGGGTACGCCGTCCTGAATATCCAACAAATCCCACGCTTTCGCTTCGGCGGTGGGTTCGATGGCGAGTGGGGTCGGATTTAACAAAATGATGCGCGGTTGTCGGTCGTTCACTTCGACGCGAATTTGCGCGGAAATTCGACCGCACTTTTCGATGCCTTTCGCACCTGCCGCGCCGATAATCTGCCAATCTAACGGGGTGAAGGTGACTTTGGAAAACACCGCATATTTTTTCAGTTGATCCAACGCCGACGGCAATAATTCGCTTTTCAGCAACATATAAAAGGTCTGTTCGTCTTGCCGAATCAGGCGGAACAGCGCACTCATTTTACCTTTCGGATCGCAATGGGCGGCGAGGGTGGATTCGCCTGCCGCCAGTTTTGTTACATCGCAGGTGAGTTGCCCCTGCAAATATTTTTCCGCATCCACACCCGCCATTTCAATGAGCGTGTAATGTTCGAGCGGGCAGATGATGTCGTCCTGTTGTGCCGTTAAAAGTGCATATGCCATCGTACTTTCCTTAAAAATATCAATAAATTACTCAAGATTTTGAATTTGTTCGCGCATTTGCTCGATTAACACTTTAAGCTCAATGGCGGAATTGGTGACCTCCACGTTAATGGATTTGGACGCCAGCGTGTTGGATTCGCGGTTCAGTTCCTGCATCATGAAATCCAGCTTGCGCCCTACCGCGCCGCCTTTGCGCAGAATATTTTGGGTTTCTTTCACGTGTAACTGTAACCGATCCAGTTCCTCCGCCACATCAATGCGTTGCGCCAGCATAATCAGCTCCTGCTCCAAACGTTGCGGATCGGGTTGCAGTTGAATTTCTTCAAAGCGTTGCAGCATCCGCTCGCGCTGCCATTGTAAAATCTCCGGCATTTTTGACCGCACTTTTTGCTGCTCGGCGTTGATGGCGTCAAGTCGCTGTTCCAGTAAGGTGTGGATTTTTTCCCCTTCGCGCTGACGCATGGCGATAAATTCGCCGACCACCTGTTCAAACGCCGCCAATAAATCCTGACTGATTAAATCCACGTCCTGCTCCGGCACTTCCACCACGCCCGGGTAACGCAGGACATCGGTTAAATTAAACTCGCCTTCGCCCGCTTGTTGTTTCAACCATTGCAGCGATTGCAGCACTTGATTCGCAAGTTCTTGATTAATATGTAATTCGGCAGCAGTTTGTTTTTTGTTATCAATGCGTAATGTGCATTCGATTTTGCCACGGGTGAGCTTTTGACGCAGGCTTTCGCGCAGGGTGTTTTCTAAGCTGCGGAATTGTTCCGGCAGGCGGAAAAAGGTTTCCAGATAACGTTGATTCACCGAGCGAATTTCCCACACCGCATTGCCCCAGTCTTTTTTTATCTCTAACGCGGCAAATGCCGTCATGCTATAAATCATAATAATTCCTTCATTTTTATCCCGTAAAATTGCGCTCTATTGTACTGCCAAATTTCGTTTCTGTCAGTTTGCGTGCTAAAATGGCGCGATTTTTTATTGCTTAACGAGGAATTTTTCATGCGCCCGAATCAACGTGCCAATAACCAACCCCGCCCGATTCATATCACCCGTCATTACACCAAACACGCGGAAGGTTCCGTGCTGGTGGAATTCGGCGATACCAAAGTGTTGTGTACCGCCACCGTGGAAGAGAGCGTACCGCGCTTTCTAAAAGGGCAGGGACAAGGTTGGGTGACGGCGGAATACGGCATGTTGCCGCGTTCCACCCACAGCCGTATGCAACGTGAAGCGGCGAAAGGCAAACAAGGCGGGCGCACCTTGGAAATTCAGCGTTTAATCGCCCGTTCCTTACGCGCTATGGTGGACTTGGAAGCCCTCGGCGAACGTTGTATTACGTTGGATTGCGATGTGATCCAGGCAGATGGCGGCACGCGCACGGCATCCATTACCGGCGCTTGCGTGGCATTATGTGACGCGCTGAACGGTTTGGTGGCAAACGGCACATTGGCGAAAAATCCGCTGAAAGGTTTGGTAGCGGCGATTTCCGTGGGCATTGTGGACGGCGAGGCAGTGTGCGATTTGGAATATGTGGAAGATTCCGCCGCCGAAACGGACATGAATGTGGTGATGATGGAAGACGGTCGCATGATTGAAGTGCAGGGCACGGCGGAAGGCGAACCTTTCAGCCACGAAGAACTCTTAACTTTGCTCGATCTTGCCAAACAAGGCTGCCATAAGATTTTCCAAACCCAACGCGCCGCATTGGCGGAATAAGGACGCAAAATGGAAAATTACAAACAACAGTTTATTGAATTCGCGCTGGCGCGTCAGGTGTTAAAATTCGGCGAGTTCACCTTGAAATCCGGGCGTGTCAGCCCTTATTTCTTTAACGCCGGGTTGTTTAATCAAGGCGCGGATCTTGCCCGCTTGGGCGAATTTTATGCCGCCGCCCTGCAAGCCAGCGGTTTGCAATATGATGTGATTTTCGGTCCGGCATACAAAGGCATTCCCATCGCCACCACGGTGTCTATCGCCTTATTTAACCGTTTTAACCTCAATAAACCGGTGTGTTTTAATCGCAAAGAAGCCAAAGATCACGGCGAAGGCGGAAATTTAATCGGCAGCCCGCTACAAGGCAAGGTGTTGTTGGTGGACGACGTGATCACCGCCGGCACGGCAATTCGCGAATCCATGCAAATTATTCAGGCGAATGGCGCACAATTAAGCGCCGTGCTGATTGCATTGAATCGTCAGGAACGCGGCAACGGCGAGTTATCCGCCATTCAGGAAGTGGAGCGCGACTACCAATGCAACGTGTTATCCATTATTGATTTTGCCGATTTGATGGCGTTTATTGAAACCCAACCGGAATATCAACAATATTTGCCGGCAATGCGCGCCTATCGCGCACAATACGGCATAAAATAACGCGAAAGTGCGGTCATTTTTGGCGGCGTTTTTAAATTTACGCTGAAAATCCACCGCACTTTTTAACCCAACGGAGCAACAATGAATTTTATCGGAAAATTTTTAGGTGCCCTGATCGGTTTTCGATTAGGCGGTTTTTTCGGCATGTTGGCGGGGATTTTCCTCGGGCATCTCGCCGACAAAAAACTGTATGAACTGGGCACGGTAAATTCTTCTTTCTTCAAAAATAAAACCACCCGCCAGCTGCTGTTCATGCAAACCACCTTTGCGGTGCTCGGGCATATCAGCAAAGCCAAAGGGCGTGTGACGGAAAACGACATTCAGCTTGCCAATCATTTGATGAATCAATTGCAGTTGGACGATGCCGGTCGCCGTTTGGCACAAGACGCGTTTAATCGTGGTAAACAGGCGGATTTCCCTATTCGTCAGGTGATTCGCGAATTTCGTATCGGCTGCGGACAACGTGCCGATTTGTTGCGCATGTTCCTGCATGTGCAGGTGCAGGCGGCATTTGCCGATGATCATTTGCATGAAAATGAAAAAGAACTGTTGTTTGTGGTGGCGGAAGAACTGGGCCTGTCGCGCTTTCAGTTTGAACAAATGCTGGCGATGGAAATGGCGGCGCGTCAATTCAGCCGCGGCGGTTATTATCAACAAGGCGGCTATCAGCAAGGTTCCTACCGACAAAGCGGTTATCAATACAACGATTACCAACAAAATTCTTATAGTCAGTCTTCCGGCCCGACGCTAGACGACGCTTACAAAGTGTTGGGCGTGAGCGCCAATGACGATCAAAACACGGTGAAACGGGCGTATCGCCGCTTAATGAACGAACATCACCCGGACAAACTGGTAGCGAAAGGCTTGCCGCCGGAAATGATGGAAATGGCGAAAGAAAAAGCGCAACAAATTCAAGCGGCATACGATTTGATCTGCAAAGCCAAAGGTTGGAAATAATCTTTGCGCGTCATTTTAGCCCCCATGCAGGGCGTGCTTGATCCCCTCGTGCGCCAATTATTAACGGAAGTGAACGATTACGATTTGTGCATTTCCGAATTCGTGCGCGTGGTGGATCAACGGCTTCCGCCGAAAGTGTTTTATCGCCTTTGCCCCGAATTACACCAACGGGGCTTCACCCCAAGCGGTACGCCGGTGCGCGTGCAACTGCTCGGACAACATCCCCAATGGCTGGCGGAAAATGCCGAACTTGCCATTCAATTAGGTTCCCACGGCGTCGATTTAAACTGCGGCTGCCCGTCGAAAACCGTGAATGGCAGCAACGGCGGCGCTTCCTTGTTAAAACAACCCGAACTCATTTATCAAGCCACCAAAGCCATTCGCCAGGCGGTCCCGCCACATCACGTCGTTAGCGTAAAAGTGCGCTTAGGTTGGGATTCTACGGCATTTGCTTACGACATTGCCGACGCGGTGCAACAAGGCGGCGCCACGGAAATCGCCATTCACGGACGCACCAAAACCGACGGCTACCGCGCCGATCGCATCAATTGGCAAAAAATCGGCGAAATCCGTCAAAAACTGAAGATTCCCGTTATCGCCAACGGCGAAATTTGGCGTTGGGCGGACGGACAACAATGTCGCGACGTCACCGGTTGTGCGGATCTGATGGTGGGGCGCGGTGCGTTAAACATACCGAATTTAAGTCGGGTGCTGAAACATCATGCCGCGCCCTTAAGTTGGGCTGAAATCATGCCGATCCTGCGTAAATACGCCGCACTGGAAAACTGCCATGACAGCGGGTTTTACCATGTAGCGCGCATTAAACAGTGGTTGCAGTATTTGAAGTGTGAATACGCCGAAGCGGCAGGCTTGTTTGAGGTGGTGAAACGGTGTGATGACGGGAATAAGTTAAAAGGGATCTTGGATTCCTATTATGTGGATAAAAAAACATCTCAATAACAATCCGGATTCAAGTAAGCCGGGAATCCGCCGATTATCCATAAAATAACCCTTCGCCATATAAATAAATCTCAACTTCTTCACCAACACGTAGTTCCTCTCTGTAACGTTCTTCTAAATTCACTTCCACTCCATTTACCTTAATCTGAGCAATGGTTGTTTTGCCTCTAAACTCTATCTGTTTAACAATCGCGTTAAAAAGTGCGGTGGGTTTTTTCGGTGTTTTTAGCAGGCTGAATTGTTCCGGGCGTAGGAGTAGTGTACCGGTGGCGCGTCCGTCACTTTTGTCGATAATAGGAATATCACCTAGTTGGCAATGTGCATTTGAAGCGTTATTTAAGGTTGCGGGTAATGTGATGGCATCGCCGATGAAGGTAGCGGCAGCGAGGTGTTGCGGCGCGTGGTAAAGGGTGCGCGGATCAGCGATTTGGAGAATTCGCCCGTCTTGGATCACCGCGATTTTATCGGCATAACGTAGAGCCTCATCGCGATCATGGGTGACGAAAATCGCCGAGGTGCCGCTTTGGCGCAGGGCTTGCAGCATATCGTGACGAATTTTCTGGCGCAGGTGTTCATCCAGGGCACTAAAGGGTTCATCCAGCAAAATTAATTCAGGATTGGGGGCGATGGCCCGAGCGAGCTCTACGCGTTGTTGTTGCCCACCGGAAAGCTGGTGGGGAAAGCGTTCGGCAAGCTCAACAATACCGGTAAGCAACATCACCTGTTCAATCCGTGCGCGTTCTTTCGGGCTGTTACCTTTGCCGCTACCCAAGCCATAAGCAATATTGCGATATACGTTCAAATGAGGAAATAGTACGCCTTCCTGCACGACATAACCTAAATGGCGCTGTTGAGTCGGCACATTACAATTTGCACCGAAAATCAACCGCTCTTTTAGACGAATTTCGCCGTTATCAGGTTGTTCAAAGCCGGCAATAGCACGTAATAATGTGGTTTTGCCACAGCCGGAGGGACCTAATAAAAACAAGATTTCCCCACTGTTAAGTTGCAACGAAATATCGTGCAAAACATGGGTTTGCCCGAAATATTTATTGAGATGGTCGATTTGAAGCAATGGTAAGTTCATTTGCATAAGTGTGAGTTGTCCCTATTTAAACGCATATTTCTTCAACAAAAACACCGGAATACCGGAAAAGAGTACAAGCATTACGACATAAGGCGTAGCGGCGGCATATTGGGCGTCGCTGGTGTATTCCCAGACAGCAATGGAAAGGGTTTTGATGTCATTTGGGGTGAGCAATAAAGTGGCAGTAAGTTCTTTCATCAGATTTAGAAACACCAATGCAAAGGCTGCGGCGATGCCCGGTAAAATTGCGGGAAAGGTGAGTGTACGGAAAATATAAAAATGACTTCTGCCGAGACTTTGTCCCACTTTTTCCATCTTGTCGGAGATTTGTTCCAAAGAGCTACGCAAGGTGGTTTGTGCCATAGGCAGATAGAGCATTAAATAGGCGATGACCACCATGAGAAAGGTTTGGTAGAAGGAATAGGCGTAGTTAATAGTGAAATATACTAATGCCAATGCGATAACCAAGCCCGGTACGGCATGCAATAAATAAGGCAGGCGATCAATCCAGATGGTGAGGCGGCTACGATAGCGCACGGCACTCCACACCAAAGGCAGGGCGCAGACGACGGTCAGTATTGTACCTAAAGCCGAAATGACCAATGAGTTACTGAAGGCTTCAAAAAAAGCATGGAAATCGACCGCACTTTCAATAGAGTGTCCCACTATCAGCCAGTAAATCAGCATGGTAAAAGGTATACCTATACTGAGAATAAAGATCATCATGAAAAAGACGATAATCAGCACTTGTTTGCCACTGCTTAAGTTTTTTACAGGATAAGGACGGATGACACCTTTGCCGCTGTTATAAAGGGTTTGTTGCCCGCGAAAGAAAATTTCACCAAAGACAATAAAAGCACAAATCACCATCAATACTGCTGAAAGTAATGCCGCCGTGCTGTTGTTAAAGGACATTTCGTATTCTTGAAAAATAGCCGTAGTGAAGGTTTGATAATTGAGAATGGATACTGCACCGAATTCCACCAGCATATGTAACGCAATGAGTAAAAAACTGCTGCCGATAGCCGGTTTTAGCTGCGGGAAAATGGCGTGCCAAAAAGTGTAACTTAAGCTCTTGCCAAGAGACAAACTGACTTCTTCCAGTGAACGATCCAATCGTTTTAAGGTGGCAGCGACAGGTAAATAAGCAAGAGGAAACGAGCTTAAGGTCATAATGCCGATAGTGCCCCAAAAGCCTTCAACGCGGAAAGTAAGGCTAATCCAAGTAAAACAACTGACAAAGGCAGGGATACACAAGGGTAATGTCATTGACACCTGAAAAAAGGATTTTCCCCAAAAACGATAGCGCTCCAGCAAGAATGCACAAAAAGTGCCAAGGGTGATGGCACCGGAGGTCACGCAAACCATCAGAAGCAGGGTATTGCTTAATAATTCCCACATGCGGGGACGCCATAACAGTTCAATACTACGATCCCAACCTACCTCAATTGCCCGTACGACAACATACAAAAATGGCAACAGTAAAGGCAGGCTGATAAGTAGAATCAAAATGGCGAGCCAGAATGGGAGGCGGCGGTTCAAGGAAAGTCCTTTGTTTTATATTGTGTATTTAGCAGAAAAGAAAGGCACGCATTAAGGAAAGCGTACCTTTCTTGTTGTTCTTTGAATATGTTATTTCAATCCTGCCTGTTCAATTAATTTATTGGCATTTTCTTTGTCTTGCGCGGTAGTGGCGCTGACTTCAGGAGCTTCTAATTTTTCGTAAGGTTCCATGTTGAATGGAGAATGTACGTCAGGACGTAGCGGGTATTCTGCACGCACAGAAGTAAAGGCTTCCTGCCCTTTTTTACCGGCTAAGAAATCCACAAATTTTTTCGCTTCTTCTTTATTTTTCGATCCTTTCAACACTGCGGCGCCGGAATAGGTCACCAATGCGCCCGGGTCTTGATGGCGAATGAAATATAAACGGGAGTTTAGTTTATCTTCGCCTTTTTCTTTTGCTAAAGCATACCAATAATAATTATTAATTAGTGCTGCCGGAACTTCGCCGTTTTCTACCGCTTGGAGTGCTACGCTGTTTTTTGCATAAAGTTTGCCGTTTTCTTTTAAACCCTTCAGCCAGTCTAACGCAGCTTTTTCACCTTTTAATTTAGTAATAGCGATAACTTGTTCCAAAAACGCGCCGGAAGTCGGTACATAACCGATTTTATCTTTCCATTTCGGCGTGGCGTAATCCAATACAGATTTTTCCATGTCTTTCTCAGAAAGTTTATTTTTATCATAAACCACTACGCGAGAGCGGCCACTTAACGCAATCCAGTCTTTTTGGGGCGCTACAGGCACGCCTTTGTATTCCGTTTGTTTAATGGTTTCGGCGGAAAGCGGTTCTAACAATCCCGCTTCGGATAACGCGGCAAATGGTGCAGTTTGCTCCGAATAGAACACATCAGCAGGGGTTTTATCGCCTTCTTCTTTTAACTGACCGGCAAGTTGTTCGCTTTTCGCACTGTTAAGTGTTACTTTAATCCCGGTTTCTTTGGTAAAAGCATCAGCGACAGCCTTTGCTCCTTCTTTATGCTGACCGCTATATACAGTGATGTCGGCGAAAGCGGCAGTGGAGAAAGCTAATGTAGTAGCAAGAGCGGTGGATTTTTTTAATGTGTTTCACAAAAACATTTAAAAAATCCACCGCACTTTACACAGGCAAAGAAAGTCAGTTACTTCGCAGGATAATCCCACCAAATATCAAATAATTCGCTCACTTCCACTTGTTGTAAGCCGTTTTGGGTTAACCAGTTTTTCACTAATTCTTGGTGAGAAGCGTCGCATTTGCCGATTTTTTCCAGGCAAACCAATCCTTCCCAGTGTAAATAACCGCTGCCTTCGTATGCCAAGCCGTTTGGTTGGATCACTTCGCTGATGAAACGATCAACGGTGCTGTCGATTTGTTCTACGGCAGTGCCTTCGGCGAATTGCCATTGTACTAAAAAGCCTAATTCCTGGAATTCGGCGAGGTGCATTTTTTTGCGTTGTCTTTGATTACGTTTAATAGCCATGATGATGTCCTTCTGTTGAGGTTGGGTGAAATTACGATTTGACGAAATACAAATCCCACACGCCATGCCCAAGACGGTGACCGCGTTGTTCGAATTTGGTCAGCGGACGAAAATCAGGACGCGGGATATAGTCGCTTGTGGCGGAGGTATTGCGCAGTTGCGGATATTGACTTAGCACCTCCAACATGTGTTCGGCATAGTCTTGCCAATCGGTCGCCATGTGAATAAAGGCGCCTTCGTGCAATTTGTGCAGTAAACCGTCGATAAAGTGCGGTTGCACTATACGGCGTTTGTGATGTCTGGCTTTATGCCAGGGATCCGGGAAAAACAGTTGCAAACCGCCAAGGCTGTGATCGGCAATACTGTCGCGCAGGATTTCGGTGGCATCGTGACAAATGACGCGTAAATTGGTCACACCCTTTTCCACGGCGTATGCGATACAAGCGCCCACGCCCGGGGTGTGCACTTCAATGCCCAAATAGTTTTTATCGGGATTTTGCGCCGCCATTTCTACCAACGAGCTGCCCATGCCGAAGCCGATTTCTAAAATCACGGGATTGTCGTTGCCGTAAATGGCTTGGAAATCAAACGGCTGCGGCTGGTAATCCAAACCGAATGCCGCCCAGTTTTGGTTCATGGCGTTTTTTTGGTAATCGCTTAAACGTCCGGTGCGTAACACGAAGCTGCGGACTTTGCGTTTGTAGCGTCCATCGGCGGTAAATTCGGCGGATTCAACGGTTTTGCGTTTTTGGTCGGCAAAGGTCGGTTGCATGGAATCCGGTGATTGCGTTTCTAACATGAGTTCTTTGAAATTGTTGTGTGCGGAAAATTTTAGCGGCTGATTATAGGCGGTTTCCTTATGATTAGCAATTTAGCCGATGAAACAAAAACGCATTTGTTAATCTTTAGTGAAGAAGGTTTGCGCTTTGTGTTAAACTCTGCCGGTTTGATGTCGCCCTCGGGGTGAAAAACACGTTTAAAAATAACCGCACTTTTATTGAATTATCAGGATTTATGCCGGCTCAATCATCTCCCAACGCGCCTTTTGCCCGCGCCGTACTGACATGGTACGCCAAATTCGGGCGGAAAAATTTGCCGTGGCAACAAAATAAAACTTTATACGGCGTTTGGTTGTCGGAAGTAATGTTGCAGCAAACGCAAGTGGTGACAGTGATACCCTATTTCGAGCGCTTTGTAAAAACGTTCCCGAATTTGACCGCACTTGCCGATGCGCCTTTGGACGAGGTGCTACATTTGTGGACGGGGTTGGGCTATTACGCGCGGGCGCGCAATTTGCATAAAGCGGCGCAGATCATACGTGATCAATACGGCGGTGAATTTCCGACGGAATTTGAACAGGTCTGGGCATTGCCCGGCGTAGGACGCAGCACGGCGGGAGCGGTGTTGTCTTCCTGTTTAAACGCGCCTTATCCGATTTTGGACGGCAATGTGAAGCGGGTGTTGTCCCGTTATTTTGCGGTCAGCGGTTGGGCGGGCGAGAAGAAAACGGAAGATCATTTGTGGCACTTAACGGCGCAGGTGACGCCGACGGAACAGGTGGCGGATTTTAATCAGGCGATGATGGACATCGGCGCCATGGTGTGTACCCGTTCCAAGCCGAAATGCGGACTTTGCCCGCTGCAAAGCGATTGCAAAGCGAACGCCGAACAAAACTGGCAGGCGTATCCCGGCAAAAAACCGAAGAAAGCCCTGCCGGAGCGTGAAAGTTATTTTTTGCTGTTGGAAAAAGACGGCAAAATCGCCTTGGAGCAACGGGAAAATGCCGGTTTATGGGGCGGGTTGTACTGCTTCCCGCAATTTGCCGAGAAGCGGGAATTGCTGGCGTATTTAGCGGCAAACGGAATTCGGCAATATCAGGAATGGACGGCATTTCGGCATACGTTCAGCCATTTCCATCTGGATATTTATCCTATTTATGCGCAAGCGGACGCGCCGAAAGCGTTGGCGGAGGAGGATCGTTCCTGCCGGCAAAAAGTGGCGGAAACGGCGGGGGAATATCAATCAGACCTATTAAGTGCGGTTAAATATTGGTATGATCCGCAAAATCCCGAACCTATCGGGTTGGCAACACCCGTGAAGAATTTATTAACTCAATATGTAAGGAATCATTATGGCAAGAATGGTGTTTTGTGAGCGTTTAAAACAGGAAGCCGAAGGGTTGGATTTTCAATTGTACCCGGGCGAATTGGGTAAACGCATTTTTGATTCTATTAGTAAACAGGCGTGGGGCGAGTGGATGAAAAAACAAACCATGCTGGTGAATGAGAAAAAGTTAAACATGATGAATGCGGAACACCGCAAACTGCTGGAGCAGGAAATGGTGAATTTTTTGTTTGAAGGCAAAGATGTGCATATTGAAGGTTATACACCGCCGGAAGCGAAATAAATAATGAAGATGAAGAAGTATTTGATTTTAGCCTTGATTCCTTTTTTGTATGCCTGTGGCGGCGGTACGTCACATCATAAAAAGGGATTGGATTATGATGAAGCATTTGCGAAAGATACGCGCGGGCTGGATATTTTAACCGGGCAATTCGCCAATAATATCGACCGCATTTGGGGGGTTAACGAGTTATTGGTGGCGAGCCGCAAAGACTATGTGAAATATACGGATCGTTACTACACCCGTAGCCACGTCAGTTTTGACGAAGGGTTGATTACCATTGAAACGCAGGCGGATTTAAACCGTTTACATAATGCCATTGTGCATACGTTATTGATGGGGTCCGATGCCAACGGTATTGATTTATTTGCTTCCGGTGATGTGCCGATTAGTTCCCGTCCGTTTTTGGTGGGACAGGTGATTGATAATCAGGGCGGATCGATTACGGATCAATTTACCGCAGGAAATTTCGCTACGTATTTAATTCAGAATAAATTGCAAACCCGCCGTTTGGCGAATGGTCATCAGGTGCAGTTCGTGGTGATTCCGATGATCGCCAATCACGTTGAAGTGCGGGCGCAGAAATATCTGCCGATTGTGCGTAAAGTGGCGCGTCGTTACGGGCTGGATGAGAGCCTGATTCTCGGCATTATGCAAACGGAATCCAGTTTTAACCCGTATGCTATCAGTTATGCCAACGCCATGGGATTGATGCAGGTGGTGCCGCATACCGCGGGGCGTGATGTGTTCCAAATGAAAGGCATGAGCGGTCAGCCAAGTAAGGCTTATTTGTTCGATCCGGAGAAAAATATTGATGCCGGTGCTTCTTATTTGTGGTTGCTGCAAAATAAATATTTGGACGGCATTACCAATCCGACCTCTAAACGTTTTGCGATGATCTCCGCCTATAACAGCGGCGCAGGCGCAGTGTTACGTGTGTTCAATGATGATAAAGATATGGCGATGATGCAAATCAACCAGCTTTATCCGGAACAGGTATATCGAATTTTAACCACCAGCCACCCATCCGCGCAGGCGAGAAACTACTTGGTTAAAGTGGATAAAGCACAGAAAAGTTATCGTGTGCGTCGCTAATTGCGCGCCGTTTTATCATGCCTGCTTAAGCCTTTTTAAGCGGGCATGATTTTATATGAGAAATAATAAATTTGCCGAAAATGTAGCATTTATATACGTTTCGCTTGTTAAATGCGCAACCAAGTTAATAATTTTCACTTTTTTAAAAATAGATGTTGACTTGAAATAGAAAAAAACGTTTAATACGCACCACTGACGAGTTGCCTCGATAGCTCAGTCGGTAGAGCAGGGGATTGAAAATCCCCGTGTCGGTGGTTCGATTCCGCCTCGAGGCACCAATATTCCTCCTTAGTTCAGTCGGTAGAACGGTGGACTGTTAATCC
>JACAWG010000076.1:0-37272 GCA_017160915.1 Aggregatibacter actinomycetemcomitans | reverse complement strand
GTTAATCCATATGTCGCTGGTTCAAGTCCAGCAGGAGGAGCCAAATTCGAGAAAGCCGCTAAGAAATTAGCGGCTTTTGTTTTTTCCGGTTTTACGCTTTTGTAAAACAAAAACGATGCATAAATTTTGACGATTTATGCATCGTTTTGTGTGTGGGTAAATTAAAAAACGCCGGAAAAATCCACCGCACTTTTAAGGTCAAAGTGCGGTTGTTTTTAGAAAAGTTTTTTAGTTGGCGTATTGATTAATGGCGTTGGCAACTTCTTGGTCTTTATAAATTGATTCCACCACTTCATTAAAGGTTTCACCTAGCACCTTTTGAATTTCCGGATTTCGCGCGGAAAATGCCCCGGAGTGCGTGCGTCCGGCGTTGATATTTTTAGTGAATTGACCTCTACGACCTTGAACATGAATGGCAAGCTGAATTTTGCTGTCAATGTCATAGCGTAAATTGCCTTGATTTACTTTGGCGTAAAATTGCTGAATATCTACGGTGACGGCAGCATTGGAATTGTTCGCCATACCAATACGGAAGCCTTTGCTGACTAAGTCTTGCTGTTCAATTTGTTGGAACAATTGGGTCAGCTCCGGTGAGGCGGATAATTTGAGTAATTGCCCGTCTTTCACATAACTGCTGATTTCCGGGGTGTTACGTAAATCGCGCGTGGTGACATAAACCACGGCGGATTGGTTGACATTCATTGAGGCTTTCGGTGGCGCCGGGGTGAAGGTGAGCGTGTTCGGCTCGCTTTGACAGCCGGTTAATAATACGCCGGAAAGTAAAACCGCACCCAGGGTAAGAGACTTCATCTTAAATTTCATAATATCCTCGATAAGATTAAATAAAACGAGGCTATTCTTACAAACTTGCGGCATAAAGTATAGTGCCGAGGGCTTAATAATTGTTTTTTGAGGACGGATTATCATGACAAAACAACAAGAATTGGAACAGCGATTACGACAGGAATTTCGACCGCACTTTATTGCGGTTGAAAATGAAAGTTATATGCACAGTTCGGGGCGGGGCGCCGATTCGCATTTTAAAGTGGTGTTAGTGAGCGATGTTTTTGAGGGGAGCGGTAAAGTCGCCCGTCATCGTAAAATTTACCAATTTTTAGCACAGGATTTGCAGCAAGGTATTCACGCCTTGGCGCTTCATCTTTATACGCTGTCCGAGTGGGAGGCTTTAGGACAACAATTCCCGAAATCACCAAATTGTGCCGGCGTGGGGCAATGATCTACCTCTTTGGGATTATACGTGGAAAATGCAAAAATTGATTTTGTGCAAGGAAAGTGCATATTTTCACGAAAAATGCGCAAACAGACGGCTTTCAAAGTGGCGTGGACGTTATTATTTAGTTAAAATAAGACGTTTATTTTAGCAAAAATTTAACGTTTTTATGGGCGCCGAAGTCCGTAAAATCAATACAGAATTTGAGTTTTATTTTTATCGGTTGGAGAGTGGTTATTCGGGCGTAATGTGGTATCTCGTCGCTTCCTTCTTTAATCATTTCAACAACCATCACTCAAGACGAGGTAATAACCTTTCGGTTATTGCTGTATTTTTAATCTAACAAAAGTAGTGCAAACAATATGATTACGATTAAAAAAGGCTTGGATCTTCCTATTGCGGGAAAACCGGAGCAGGTAATCCGTGACGGTAATGCGGTCAGCGAAGTTGCTTTGCTTGGTGAAGAGTATGTGGGAATGCGTCCTTCTATGAAGGTTCGCGAAGGTGATGTGGTGAAAAAAGGTCAGGTGCTTTTTGAAGACAAAAAGAATCCCGGCGTTATTTTTACCGCACCTGCCGGCGGCACGATTACTGCAATTCACCGTGGCGAGAAGCGTGTGTTACAGTCCGTAGTGATTAACATTGAAGGCGATGATGCGCTTTCTTTCGATAAATATCCGGCGGCTGAATTAAGTGCGTTAACGACGGAGCAAGTGCGCAAAAACTTACAGGAATCCGGTTTGTGGACAGCGTTTCGTACCCGTCCGTTCAGTAAAGTGCCCGCAGTAGATAGCGTACCTTCATCTATTTTCGTCAATGCCATGGATACGAATCCGTTAGCGGCGGATCCTTCGGTGGTGATTGCCGAAGCGGAAAATGATTTTGTAAATGGTTTAACCGTGTTAAGTCGTTTACATGAAGGCAACATTCATTTATGTAAAGCGCCTGACAATAAAATTCCGGCATCACACGCAAGTAATGTGATTGTGAACGAATTTTCAGGTCCTCACCCTGCCGGTCTGAGCGGCACCCATATTCACTTTATCGATCCTGTCGGCATTCATAAAACCGTTTGGTATATCAACTACCAAGATGTGATTGCTATCGGCAGATTATTTACCACCGGCGAACTTCATGTTGAACGCGTGGTTGCCCTTGCCGGTCCGCAAGTGAAAAATCCTCGTTTGGTACGTACCCGTATCGGCGCAAATCTTTCCCAATTAACGGCGAATGAGTTAAAAGACGGCGAAAATCGAGTGATTTCCGGCTCTGTGTTAAGCGGTATGAAAGCGGCAGGTCCGGTGGATTATTTAGGTCGTTACGCATTACAGGTTTCGGTGCTTGA
Organism: Aggregatibacter actinomycetemcomitans; assembly: GCA_017160915.1. GTDB lineage: Bacteria > Pseudomonadota > Gammaproteobacteria > Enterobacterales > Pasteurellaceae > Aggregatibacter > Aggregatibacter actinomycetemcomitans_B. Next base: position 34,696 of record JACAWG010000076.1, on the reverse strand, counting down.
AGAAGGTCGTGATAAAGAGTTTTTAGGCTGGATCACACCGGGTGCCGATAAATTCTCTATTTCCCGTACGACGCTCGGTCATTTTGCGAAGAAATTATTCAATATGACTACCGCGGTGAACGGTGGCGAACGTGCTATGGTGCCAATCGGTGCTTATGAGCGTGTCGTGCCGTTAGACATTATTCCGACTTTATTATTGCGTGATTTAAGTGCGGGTGACACAGACAGCGCTCAGGCTTTAGGTTGTTTGGAGTTAGATGAAGAAGATTTGGCTCTTTGTACCTTTGTTTGCCCGGGCAAGAATGAATATGGTCCGCTGTTGCGTCAAGCCTTAGATAAAATCGAGAAGGAAGGTTAAAAATGGGGTTAAAACATCTTTTTGAAAAAATGGAACCCGCGTTTTTACCCGGCGGAAAATATGAAAAATGGTATGCCTTATTTGAAGCGACATACACCTTTTTATATACACCGGGTACAGTTACGCATAAAGCGTCTCATGTTCGCGATGCTTTAGATTCAAAACGTATGATGGTGTTGGTTTGGTTGGCGCTTTTCCCGGCAATGTTTTACGGGATGTATAACGTCGGTGCGCAATCATTAACCGCATTAGGTCAATTAGGTGCCGCAGATATTTTCAATCAAAACGTGGCAACTAACGTCGCCAATGACTGGCATTTTGCTTTGGCAAACACCTTCGGCTGGTTATCGCAAGACGCCGGCGTCTTATCCAAAATGGGCATCGGTGCGCTTTTCTTCTTACCGATTTATGCCGTTGTGTTCTTTGTGGGCGGTTTCTGGGAAGTGTTGTTTGCGATGATTCGTAAACATGAAATTAACGAAGGTTTCTTTGTTACTTCTATTTTATTAGCTCTTGTTGTGCCGCCGACATTGCCGTTATGGCAAGCCGCGTTGGCTACTACATTCGGTGTTGTTGTGGCGAAAGAAGTGTTCGGTGGCGTGGGTAAAAACTTCATGAACCCGGCATTGGCGGGTCGTGCGTTCTTATTCTTTGCTTACCCGGCACAAATCTCCGGCGACTTGGTTTGGACTGCGGCAGACGGTTTCTCCGGCGCGACCGCACTTTCCCAATGGTCAGCCGGCGGTCAAGCGGCATTACAACATACCGTAACCGGTCAACCGATTACGTGGATGGATGCGTTCTTAGGTAATATCCCGGGTTCTATCGGTGAGGTTTCCACGCTTGCCTTAATGATCGGTGCGGCAATTATCGTATTTGCCCGTATCGCTTCCTGGCGCATTATCGCCGGTGTCATGATCGGTATGATCGCCACCTCCACCTTATTTAACCTTATCGGTTCTACAACCAACCCGATGTTCGCGATGCCTTGGCATTGGCACCTGGTATTGGGCGGTTTTGCGTTGGGGATGTTCTTTATGGCAACCGACCCGGTTTCTGCGGCGTTCACCAATAAAGGTAAATGGTGGTATGGCGCATTAATCGGTGTGATGTGCGTATTAATTCGCGTCGTCAACCCGGCATATCCGGAAGGCATGATGTTAGCGATTCTCTTCGCGAACTTATTCGCACCGATTTTCGACTACATCGTGGTTCAGGCAAATATCAAACGTCGGAGAGCAAGAACAAATGGCTAAATTTAATAAAGATAGCGTAAGTGGCACCGTAACCGTTGTTGTGTTATTGAGTCTGGTTTGTTCTATTGTGGTTTCAGGTGCTGCCGTTGCCCTTAAATCAAAACAGGATGAGCAAAAAGCCCTTGACGTTCAACGCAATATTTTAACCGTTGCAGGTTTAATGAAAGAAGATAACGCGTCTGTTATCAAAGAGACTTACAATAAATTTATCGAGCCTCGTTTGGTGGATCTACAAAGCGGTGATTTCGTTCAGGCGACAAAAGAAGAAGCCGAACGTTTTGACCCGAAAACGGCGATAAAAGACACCGCACTTAGTCAGCCGATTCCTGCTGACCAAGATAAAGCGGGCTTAAAAGTGCGGGCAAAACAAGCCGTGGTTTATCTGGTGAAAGATGAGCAGGGTAACGTCAGCCAAGTGGTCGTGCCGATGTATGGTCGCGGCTTATGGTCCACCATGTACGGTTTTGTTTCCGTCGCGCCGGATGCCAATACCATTAAAGGCATTACCTACTACGACCAAGGTGAAACCGCCGGTCTTGGCGGTGAAATCGCCAATCCGCGCTGGCAGGCACTTTTCGTTGATAAAAAACTGTTTGATGCCAACCAAAACGTGGCGATTCATATTGGCAAAAACGCCTCTTCCGATAAAGAACACGGCGTTGACGGGTTATCCGGTGCAACCTTAACTACAAACGGTGTGCAAGGTTCATTTGATTATTGGTTTAGCCAAAACGGTTTTGGTCCATTCTTAGCAAAATTTAAAGCGGGGGCAAGATAATGGCTGATGCAAAAAGCAATTTAAAAGCACTTTTGCTTGATCCAATCGCGAAAAACAACCCGATTGCGTTACAAATCTTAGGGATTTGTTCCGCATTAGCGGTGACCACCCAATTACAAACGGCATTCGTTATGGCGGTTGCGGTATGTTTGGTTACCGGTTTTTCCAGTATGTTCATTTCAATGATTCGTAACTACATTCCAAATAGTATCCGTATCATTGTGCAATTGGCGATTATCGCGTCGTTGGTAATCTTGGTTGACCAAGTGTTGAAAGCCTTTGCCTACGGTTTATCAAAACAATTATCGGTATTCGTCGGTTTGATTATTACCAACTGTATCGTGATGGGACGTGCGGAAGCTTTCGCTATGAAATCCCGTCCGTTAGAAAGTTTTGTTGACGGTATCGGTAACGGTTTAGGTTACGGCGCAATTCTCTTAATTGTGGCGACCTTACGTGAGTTAATCGGTTCCGGTCGTTTGTTCGGTTTCCCGGTATTGCAAACGATTCAGGACGGCGGTTGGTATCAACCGAACGGTTTATTCCTTCTTGCACCAAGCGCGTTCTTTATTATCGGCTTCGTTATCTGGGGCTTAAGAACGTGGAAACCTGAGCAACAGGAGAAATAATCAATGGAACATTATATTAGCCTATTTGTGAAGGCGATCTTCATTGAAAACATGGCGCTTTCTTTCTTCTTGGGAATGTGTACTTTCCTCGCCGTATCGAAAAAAGTGTCCACCGCATTTGGTTTAGGGGTCGCGGTAACCGTCGTATTGGGTATTTCCGTGCCGGCAAACCAACTTGTGTTCGAACACGTTTTAAAAGACAGTGCTCTGGTTGATGGTGTGGATTTATCTTTCTTGAGCTTTATCACTTTCATCGGGATTATCGCCGGTATCGTTCAAATTCTTGAAATGACCTTAGATAAATTCTTCCCGGCATTGTATAACGCATTAGGGATCTTCTTACCGCTTATCGCCGTAAACTGTGCGATCTTCGGTGGCGTATCCTTTGCCATCCAACGTGAATATACTTTCGCCGAATCAGCCGTTTACGGTATCGGTGCGGGCTTAGGTTGGATGTTGGCGATTGTTGCATTAGCGGGCTTAACTGAGAAAATGAAATATTCTGATGTGCCGGCAGGTTTACGCGGTTTAGGGATTACCTTTATCTCCGCAGGCTTAATGGCGCTTGGCTTTATGTCATTCTCCGGTATTCAGTTATAAGGAGTGCATAAATGAGCGAAACTACAATTCTTTTACTCGGTGTTGCAGCCTTTACAGCCATTGTTTTAGTGCTTGTTGCAATCATCTTATTTGCGAAATCCAAATTGGTGGATTCCGGCGACATTACCATTACGATTAATGACGACCCGAACAAAGCCATCACCTTGCCGGCGGGCGGTAAATTACTCGGCGCACTTGCCAGCAAAGGCATCTTCGTGTCGTCCGCTTGTGGTGGCGGCGGTTCCTGCGGTCAATGTGTGGTGCGGGTAAAAAGCGGCGGCGGTGAAATTTTACCGACCGAACTTTCCCATATCACCAAACGTGAAGCTAAAGAAGGCTATCGTCTTTCTTGCCAGGTGAACGTGAAAGGCAACATGGATATTGAGTTGCCGGAAGAAATCTTCGGTGTGAAAAAATGGGAATGCACCGTGATTTCCAACGATAACAAAGCGACTTTTATTAAAGAGCTTAAACTGGCGATTCCGGAAGGCGAAGAAGTGCCGTTCCGTGCGGGTGGTTATATCCAAATTGAAGCGGAACCGCATACGGTTTATTACAAAGACTTCGATATTCCGAAAGAATACCACGAAGACTGGGATAAATATGACCTGTGGCGTTATGTCTCAAAAGTGGATGAGCATATTATCCGCGCTTACTCCATGGCGTCTTATCCGGAAGAAAAAGGCATTATCATGCTGAACGTGCGTATTGCAACGCCTCCTCCGCGTCAACCTGATGCGCCTCCGGGACAAATGTCTTCTTACATTTGGTCTTTAAAACCGGGTGATAAAGTGATTATTTCCGGTCCGTTCGGTGAATTCTTCGCGAAAGAAACCGATGCCGAAATGGTCTTCATCGGTGGTGGTGCGGGTATGGCGCCGATGCGTTCGCATATCTTCGACCAATTAAAACGTTTACATTCTAAACGTAAAATGTCCTTCTGGTACGGTGCACGTTCTAAACGTGAAATGTTCTATGTGGAAGATTTTGATACGTTGCAAGCGGAAAATCCGAACTTCCAATGGCACGTGGCGTTATCCGATCCGCTGCCGGAAGACAACTGGACAGGCTACACCGGCTTTATTCACAACGTGCTTTATGAAAATTATCTGAAAAATCACGAAGCGCCGGAAGACTGTGAATACTACATGTGCGGACCGCCGGTCATGAACGCTGCGGTAATCAAAATGTTGAAAGACCTCGGTGTTGAAGATGACAACATCTTGTTAGATGACTTCGGCGGCTAACGCCTTGCAGGGTTAAAAATACCGTAAAAAACGACCGCACTTGCATGAAGTGCGGTCAAAATTTACAGCGTTTTTCAGGTTGATTCATCACACGCAAACCAATTTGAACAGTTGGTTTGCGTGTGATCCATTTTATATCAGGAAAGTATCGTGCAAATGACCCAATCTCTTGTTCGCGGATTCGCACTTGCTGCCATGGCATTGGTATTAGCGGCATGCGATAAGCCGGCGGCACCGCAACAGGCGGAAACACAACAAACCGCGGCAGCAAAAAATGAAATTGTTTCCCTTACGGGTAAAACCATGGGGACTACCTATCACATCAAATATTCAAACAACGGCGAAGTCTCAACGGCGTCGCAACAGGCACACGAACAAATCGAACTGATTTTGAAAGATGTGAATGCGAAAATGTCCACTTACATCAAAGATTCTGAGCTCAGCCGTTTTAATCAAAATACGCAAATTAACACGCCCATTGAAATCTCAGCGGATCTTGCCAAGGTGGTTAAAGAAGCCATTCGGTTAAATCAGGTGACGCAGGGCGCCTTAGATATCACGTTGGGACCGGTGGTGAACTTGTGGGGATTCGGTCCGGAAAAACGGGTGGATAAACAGCCGACATCAGCACAAATCGCCGAACGTCAGGCATGGGTAGGCATTGATAAGTTGTCACTCACTGAAGAGCGCGGTAAGTTTTTCCTGGCAAAAGCCGTGCCGCAACTTTATGTGGATCTGTCCTCTATCGCCAAAGGTTTCGGTGTGGACCAGGTGGCGGATTATCTGGAAAGCATTCACGTACAAAATTATATGGTGGAAATCGGCGGCGAAATTCGAGCCAAAGGGAAGAATGCCGAGGGCAAAGCATGGCAAATTGCCATCGAACGTCCAACCCTTGATGGTAAGCAGGCGGCACAACAAGTCATCGGTTTGAATAATATGGCGATGGCGACTTCCGGTGATTATCGTAATTATTTTGAGCAAGGCGGCGTACGTTTTTCCCATGAAATCGACCCGAATACCGGTTATCCGATTCAGCACGCCTTGGCATCGATCACGGTGTTAGCGCCGACGTCCATGACTGCCGACGGGCTTTCCACCGGCTTATTCGTGTTAGGGGAACAGAAAGCGATGGACGTGGCGGAGCGGGAAAAATTACCGATTTTTATGATTATTAAAGAGGGCAAGGGTTACCGCACCGAAATGTCCACCGCGTTCAAGCAATTTTTAGCGCAGTAAAAACACCGAAAAAAACGACCTCACTTTTGAGCCGTAACCTGCGGTTGGCATTCAGATGAACTAATTTATGGAGCGATTATGAAACTTTTTTTACTTACTTTAGGCATTTTCCTGCTGATTATTCTTGCCATGGCGTTGGGGTACATCGTCAAACGCCAAGCGCTTAAAGGCAGCTGCGGCGGCTTGTCTTCCCTCGGTATTGCCAAAGCCTGCGACTGCGACAAACCGTGCGATACGCTGCAATCTAAATTGGACGCGGGGGACGAACAAGCCAAAGCCGAGTATGAACAAAAATTTGCCAATAAAGCCCAGTTTTACGAAGTAAAATAATCTTGGAGAAATCACGATGCCTTATGTCAATATTAAAGTCACCGGAGGGGCGGAAGCACCAACGGCGCAACAAAAGGCGGAACTCATCGACGGGGTGACGCAGTTATTACAAAGGGTGCTGAATAAGAACCCTGAAACAACCGTTGTGATCATTGATGAAGTTGACATGGACAATTGGGGCATCGGCGGAAAAACGGTGACTGCCCGACGCGCAATGAAATGATCATGAACCGCATCTGATAAATGCCCGAGATTTTCGGGCATTTTTACTCTTTATTGATTTGCGGTAGAATGCCCGAACACTTATTTAGCGAACTTCTTATTATCAAACTATGAAATCACAAACTTACGAAAATCATTTCCCGAAACTCACGGCGCAACAGCTCGCCGAAAATGCGACCCAAAAAGTCATTTGCGGGATGTCCGGCGGGGTGGATTCCTCCGTGTCCGCGTTTATTCTGCAACAGCAAGGCTACCAAGTGGAAGGCTTGTTCATGAAGAATTGGGAAGAGGACGATGACACCGATTATTGCACGGCGGCGGCAGATTTGGCGGACGCGCAGGCGGTGTGCGACAAACTCGGCATTAAACTGCATAAAATCAATTTTGCGGCGGAATATTGGGATAATGTGTTTGAACATTTCCTTAGCGAATACAAAGCGGGGCGCACGCCGAACCCCGATATTCTGTGTAATAAAGAAATTAAGTTCAAAGCCTTTTTGGAATATGCGGCGGAAGATTTAGGCGCCGATTATATCGCCACCGGGCATTATGTGCGTCGTCGCGGCGCCGATGACAACGCGCAGTTATTGCGCGGCTTGGACAACAATAAAGACCAAAGTTATTTCTTATACACCCTGAGCAAAACCCAAGTGGGGCAAAGCCTGTTTCCGGTGGGCGATATTGAAAAGCCTATCGTGCGTGCCATTGCGGAAGATTTGGGATTGGTGACGGCGAAGAAAAAAGATTCTACCGGCATTTGTTTTATCGGGGAGCGAAAATTTAAGGATTTCTTGGCGCGTTATTTGCCTGCGCAACTGGGCAATATTCGTACGGTGGACGGCGAAATTATCGGTCGCCATGACGGTTTGATGTATCACACCTTGGGGCAACGCAAGGGCTTAGGTATCGGCGGCGTGAAAGGCGCCGGTGAAGACGCTTGGTATGTGGTGGAAAAAGATCTTGTTAATAATGAACTGATTGTGGCGCAGGGGCATGACCATTCCGCCTTACTTTCCACGGGCTTAATCGCGCAGCAATTGCATTGGGTTGATCGCCTGCCGATTCGCGCGCCATTGCGTTGCACGGTGAAAACCCGTTATCGTCAAACGGACGTGCCTTGCACCATTGAACCGATAGACGACGAGACCATCAAAGTCACATTTGACGAACCGCAAATTGCGGTTACCCCGGGACAATCGGCGGTATTCTATTTAGATGAAGTGTGCCTTGGCGGTGGCATCATCGAACAGCAATTAAAATAAACGCCATTTGAATTAAAGTGCGGTCAAAAAAACAATTAAATTTTTCACCGCACTTTTACGATAAAAGCCACCTTTTCAGGTGGCTTTGTTTTTCCGTGAGAGGCTAGTTTTTCACAAACTCGCTGAAGGTGAGTTCGTACTCATCACCGTCGCGATTGTAGGAAATAAAGCGCGGGAATTTTTCCCCTTCGTGTTTTTTCACCACAATGTCTTTGTCGCCGGTTTTGAATTGGTAGGTGATTTCGGTCACCTCCTGTTTGTTATATTTAACCTGTTTCTTGCTGGTGTTCAGCACCACATTTTCCATCGGGTAGAGTTTTTTGCCGTTGGTGATTTGGAAACTGTTCGGCAGCTTGTCGTAATAACTGAGCTGGAATGCCACGGTGAATAAATCGTAGGTCGGCAAGGTGAGGTCTTCGGTTTTTAAGCCGTCTTTTACTTTGCCGTATTCGATTTTGCGATTGGCGATTTTGGCTTCCGCATAAAGTTTATCGTTACGCGTGTCTTTATAACTTAACATATTGAAAAAATTGCTGCTTTGCGCCCCTTTGGAGGTAAATTGAATGTTGTACAAAGGCACGTTAATGTTGGCTTTAATCGTATATTCAAAGCCGTCCGATTTGAAGTGTACGTAAGCGGGCATTAAATAATTGGAGCTGTATTTGATGTTTAAATCGGCGGGTTCCGCAGCCCACGCGGTGGGGATGTAAAGTAAAGCGGCAAGTAAAAAGGTTTTGAGTAATTTCATGTTGTTCCTTTTGAATGTTGGCATTGTGTTACTTAGAACGGGCGCCGAATCATAAGTTCCCATTGAAAGTGCGGTCGGTTTTTGCGTTATTTTTAATAGAGCGCGAAAATGCTTCTCAAATCGGCAAATAAATTTACCTCAAATCGCAATAAAAAATAAAGCAATGTTCAAATATTTGATCAAGCTAACAGTTTTTGGGGCGAAATTTTCATAAAATGAGTTCAGTTTTTATTTTTAACTTTTAACACAATGAGGTGAAGTATATGACAGATGTAAACAAAGTAATTAAAGAACTTGAAGCAATTGGTATCCATAACGTAAAAGAAGTGGTTTATAACCCAAGTTATGAGCAACTTTTTGAAGAAGAAACCAAACCGGGTTTGGAAGGTTTCGAAAAAGGCACCCTGACCACCACCGGCGCGGTGGCTGTGGATACCGGCATTTTTACCGGACGTTCTCCTAAGGATAAATATATCGTTTTAGATGACACCACCAAAGATACCGTGTGGTGGACTTCCGACGCGGCGAAAAACGACAATAAACCGATGACGCAAGAAACTTGGGCAAGCTTAAAAGACATCGTCACCAAAGAGCTTTCCGGCAAACGCTTGTTTGTGATCGACGGTTTCTGCGGCGCCAGCGAAAAAGACCGTATTGCGGTGCGCATCGTGACTGAAGTGGCATGGCAGGCGCATTTCGTGAAAAATATGTTTATTCGTCCGACCGACGCCGAATTAAAAGATTTTAAACCAAGTTTCGTGGTGATGAACGGTTCTAAATGCACCAACCCGAACTGGAAAGAGCAAGGTTTGAATTCCGAAAACTTCGTGGCGTTCAACTTAACCGAACGCATTCAATTAATCGGCGGTACCTGGTACGGCGGCGAAATGAAGAAAGGTATGTTCTCTATGATGAACTACTTCCTACCGTTGAAAGGCGTGGGCGCAATGCACTGTTCCGCTAACGTAGGTAAAGACGGTGATGTCGCCGTGTTCTTCGGCTTGTCCGGCACCGGTAAAACCACCCTTTCTACCGATCCGAAACGTGAGCTAATCGGTGACGATGAACACGGTTGGGATGATGTGGGTATCTTCAACTTTGAAGGAGGGTGCTATGCGAAAACCATTCACCTTTCCGAAGAAAACGAACCGGATATTTATCGCGCAATCCGTCGTGACGCTTTATTAGAAAACGTGGTGGTTCGCGCAGACGGTTCTGTGGATTTTGACGACGGTTCCAAAACCGAAAACACCCGTGTTTCCTATCCGATTTATCACATTGATAACATCGTTAAACCGGTTTCCCGTGCAGGTCACGCCACCAAAGTGATTTTCTTAACCGCTGACGCTTTCGGCGTGTTGCCGCCGGTATCTAAATTGACACCGGAACAAACCAAATACTACTTCTTATCCGGTTTCACCGCGAAATTAGCCGGTACCGAACGTGGTATTACCGAACCGACCCCAACTTTCTCCGCCTGTTTCGGTGCGGCGTTCTTAACCTTACACCCAACCCAATATGCGGAAGTGTTGGTGAAACGTATGCAAGCGGCAGGTGCGGAAGCCTATTTGGTGAACACCGGTTGGAACGGTACGGGCAAACGTATTTCCATTAAAGATACCCGTGGTATTATCGACGCCATCTTAGACGGCTCCATCGAAAAAGCGCAAATGAGCGAGTTACCAATCTTCAACTTGGCAATTCCTAACGCGTTACCGGGCGTTGATCCGGCTATCTTAGATCCGCGTGATACTTATGCGGATAAAGCACAATGGGAAGCCAAAGCGAAAGATCTTGCCGGTCGTTTCGTGAAGAACTTCGAAAAATACGCCACCAATGCAGAAGGCAAAGCCTTAATTTCTGCCGGTCCTAAAGCGTAATCGGCTTATATAACAAAAATCCCCGTTATATGATGTAACGGGGATTTTTTTATTTATCACGAAATCAACGTGCCGACAGGCTTAATTCCAGGGTTTGTAAAAAACGATTTTCCAATGCCAAATCGTTTTTCAGTAACGGATTATGGGTTAAATAATCCGCCTCAAATTCCAGCTGCCAGTCGCTAAAAGTGCGGTCGTTTTTCAAGATGATTTTTTCGGTTTTCTCGGTGGCTTGACGGGAGCGATTAATGATCGCCGCCAAACGTAAAATACGGATGAGGGCTAAAACGTCTTTTTCGTCATAGCGGGAAAACTTGAACATATCCGGCAGTTTAAAGTTACCGATATGATAGCGCACCAAGGTGGAAAGCAGACGATGCTGTTCGTTGTCAAAGCCGGGCAGTTCGGTGTTGTATAAAATATACGCGGAATGTTTCTGCATGGCTTTGTGGTTAATCACAATGCCCACTTCATGCAAACGCGCCGCCCAAAAAAGCACATCCTGCATTTCCGGAATCAGTTCGGCGTTTTGCCAGGTATTATATTGATTAAATAATAAAACCGCACTCTGATACACCCGCTCCGCCTGTGCCTGATCGATATTAAATTGCTCCGCCAGACCCAACGCGGTGCGCTCCCGAATATTGTTCACCTGAAAATTTTGCTCCAGGCTATACATCACGCCTTCGCGCAATGCGCCGTCGGAATAGCGCATTTTTTCAATGTGAAAATTTTCAAAAACCGCACTTAAAATTGCTAAACCCGGCACGAAAACATCGGCACGATCAGGATTTAAACCGTTAAATTTCAGTTGGTTAAAATGAGAATATTGTAGGGTTTGTTCAATCAATTGGTCTAAGCGGGGCGCCGTGATGGTACCGTTGGGATCGAGATTTTCGCAAATCACTTGATGCACGGTTTTGATCGTCCCCGATGAACCCAGCACCGATTGCCAACCCAGGTTACGGTATTCCCAGGCGAGATCTTCAATTTTATTCAATGCGCTTTGTTTTGCCTGCCGAAAATTTTCTGCGCTGATTTCGCCGTTTGGAAAGAATTTTTTCGCAAAACTGACGCAGCCCATGTGACGGCTTTCGTAAATTAACGGCGTGAAGTTATCGCCGATAATCATCTCTGTTGAGCCACCGCCAATATCAATAACGAATTTACGTCCGGTTTCCGGTTGGGTGTGGCAAACGCCGGCGTAGATGGTTTTGGCTTCGGTTTTGCCGCTGATAATATTAATTTGATAAGGAAACACCTTGGCGGCTTGGCGTAAAAACTCGTCGTTATTGACGGCGCGTCGTAAGGTGTAAGTGCCGACGACGCTCACGTTTTCGGCAGAAAAGCCTTGTAAGCGTTCGGCAAATAACGCCAGACAATTTACGCCGCGTTCAATCGCCGCTTGGCTTAACACTTGGTTTTCATCCAAGCCTTCCGCAAGCTGGACTTTCTGTTTCAGGCGGGATAGCACCTGTAACGTGCCGTTGACGATACGGGCGATGATCATGTGAAAGCTGTTGGAGCCCAAGTCGATCGCGGCGATTTCTCGCACCTCGCCACGTCGGGCGTGGAGTTCGTTGGCTTTATTCAGTAAATTTTCGTTATTCATAATTAAAATTCAAATTGATAAAGTAAATCAAAGGCTTGATTAACGCCCGAAACGGATTGAACATAAAGTTGCGGCAATAACCGATAACGCAGGGTGACTTCGGCTAAACCGTCAAATAACCCAACGCCGTATTTTACCTGTAAGCGCGGCGTAATGGTGCCGCTGACCACCACTTTGGAGCTGTCGCCCACCCCGGCGGTACCCAGGTTCAGATCTTTAATACCAAAGGCTTTCCCGATGCCCCCGACCACATTGCCGCTTTTGGCGAGCCCCATGCCGAGCAAGGCGGCGCCCACGGAACCGCTGGAGGCGGTATCGCCGCTGCTTTCTAAGGAGCGACCGGTTAAAATGTAAGATAACGCTTGATCCTGCGGCATTCCCGGTTCGGAGAAAATGGTGACGCTGGGCGCGGTTGCTATGCCGTTCACTTTCACACCGGCAGTGACGCTTGCGTCTTCCATGGCTTCCGGATTGCGAATCGCTTCAATATTTAACATCGGTTGCGACGGTTGACCGACAAAGCTAATGAGCCCTTTACGAATAATCAAATCCTGTCCGAAAGAGGCATAGCGCCCGTTTTTTAGATTAACCTCGCCATAAAGCCCCAAATTGCCCTTTTCCTGTTTCACCGAGAGCAACCCGTGGAGATGGGTTTTCAAACCGTAGGCATTTAAACTGACATCATCGCCGATATTGATTCTTAAGTCGGAACGAATTGCCATGCCGCTTTGGGTTTCGCTCGGTAAGGCTTTCGGCAGGGTATTTTTCTCATTACCATTTAAAATCACTTCATCGGAACTGACCGCCACCGCACTGTCCGGCAGGTTTTCAATGGCAATGCGCGCCCAAGGAATATCGATATTGCCGGAAAGCTCCAACAGCTTCGGTGTCGCGCTGATGTTGATATTCGGGCTGATTCTCAGTCTTGCCATGGATGGAATATCCACTTTAAATTTATCCGCCTCGGCGTGTAAGCGGGTGCGCCAGTCATTCACATTTTTCCAATTTGCCTCACCGCTCAGGTTTAAACGGCTGTCGGCGGTTTGTACATACCCTTGCAGGGTGGAGCTGGTGCCGGCAAAACGCAACGTTAGCTCGCTTTCGGTAATGTCAAAAGGCAGTGAACGTATTTTAGCGGTGAGTTTGTTTAGATTAACCTCGCCGTTAAGGGCCGGCGTGGTTAAACTGCCGCCGAGGGTAAGATTGGCTCTCAGCGCGCCATTAACCTGCTCATCACGGTTAAGCAGTTGGTTCGCCAAATTCAGATTCAGGTTTTGAATGCTGAATGTGCCGCCCAGCTTACGGGCATTGGCAATATCCGAAAGTTTCAGATCGGCGCCGATTCGCCCTTGATCCTGAAGATGAATCTCGGATTTCAGCGCCAGGTTATTGTTGGCTAAATTGGCGTTTAAACCGATTTGCGGCATTGCCAGGCGGAAGGTTTTACGATCCACCTTTTGCGTCAGCGACACATGATTGCCGTTAAGTTGTAACTCCGCCTGTAACGGCTTGTCGGTAAACCAAGCCACTTTGCCCTGACTGTTTAACTGACCGCTGAGCAGTTCCTGTTCCAGCAGTTTATTGATGAAAGCCAGATCAAAGCGTTTAATGTCAAACGGCACTTCGCCGTTTACACCTACTTTAAAGTTTTGCGGGAAACATAAATCCGAGTGGCTGTGCATCCAGCAGTGCGCGGAAATGGTGGCTTCGGCGGTTTTATTGTCGTAAGTAACGGCAACATTTTGGTTGGCTTGCAGGTTGCCGAAGTCCGATTTAATCATCATTTGGCTCAACGTGCCTTTCCATTGCTGTAAAGTGCGGTCAAAATTTCCGGTGAAATTTACGTTAGCCGCCACAGGATTGCCGTCCGATTGTAGCTGCACACTGTGTTTTTGTTCGTCGCCGTTTGCCGTTAATTTGAGCTGATTTACTTTGATGTCGTTGTAATTAAAGCCGTTTAAATTCACTTCAAGCTGACCGCTAATTTGCTCCGCGCTGTTAATTTCGCCTTTAATCAGAGCTTGATTCAGGTGCATTTGTTGGAACGCAAAGCGGCTTGCGGTTAAATCCGTATGAATGCTCGGTCGGGTGAGGTTGCCCTTTAATTTTACGTTGCCTTTCAAACCCGCCGATAAATCTGCCCACAAGCCCTGTAAATTCGGCGCATTTATGTTCAGGTTAAAATCCGATGTGTCGCCGAGATAGCCCTGCGTCTCAATTTTATTGTCACCATAAGTGAGCAATAATTGCGGGATATTGAGCAACTGCTGATCGCCTGCGGTGAAATTGCCTTTCAGGTTCAGCGGGTGTTGGGACAGCGTGCCTTGAATGTCCAATTCCGGCACGGCAACCTGCCAACCGCTTTGATTGGCTTTGCCCTGCGAGCTTAATTTGCCCGATAACCGGGCGGGGAAGGCGGATAAGTATTTGCCCACGTCGATTTTCGCCAGTTGCAAATGGCTGTCCCAGGCAATGCCGTCGCGCCAGTTCAAATTGCCTTGCAGTTCCGCCGAACCGTTTAAGGCTTTCAGCAACAGACGGTTGATTTCTACATTGGATAAATGACTAACCGCCTGTAATTCAAGGGTGTTGGTGGGTATGCCCATACCGCTGACCGCACTTTTTAAGTTCATTTGTGCTGCCAGTAAATCCCCTTCGACATCCAACACCAGAGCGTTAATTTTCAGCGGGTCTTTATCGTTAAACGGGTATTGTGCTTTGTCTGCAGTGAAGTGCAACGTTAACGGCAGTTTCGGCGCATTGAATTGTGCCTGCGCTTCCAGTGTCGCTTCTAACGCACCTTGAGTTTGCAGGGAAAGTGCGGTCTGTTTTTTCAGCGATCCTGAAAGCGTTAGATCGATTTTGCTTGCAGGTAGCAATACTTCCTCTTTTTGTTTAAAGATGTTGAAATCACCTAATAATTTAAATTGCAGCGGAAAATCGTCGTTCAATTGCATTTGCCCGTTTGCCGTTAAATCGCCGAGGGTGCTTTTCACGTCAAATTTTTGTAATTGCACCGTATAATCCGTTGCGTCGGCTTGCAGTTCGACGGAAGAAACCAAAATGTCCTGTAGGGTTTCCTGTTTATCGTTAATGAGTTGATATTGCCAGTTTTTTCCGCTAATGCCTTGAACGTGCATATCAAAAGGCAAGTCGATTTTTGGTAAATCGGCAAGTAACGGACGGCTAAGATCCTGCTCCAGTTTTTCCCAGTTAATCGGCGTGCCTGGTGTGGTCTCTGCCGGTTTAACCTTGGTTTCCTGCGGTGTGTTTTCAGTCAGTTGTTGAATAAAACGGAAATCGTCGATTTGGGTTGGCGAGAGGGTGAGCCCCGTTTCATTATTTAAGCCGGCGGCGGTGCGAAATGCCGCCAAGTGCATTTGGTTTTTGTCAATCAGCAGGCTCAACTCTTTCACGGCAAGCTGATTCACCTGCACGGAAACGGGGAGGGAAATGCGCTTCATCGGCGAGCTTTCTTTGGGCTTTTGTTCCGACGGTGGCAAGAGGGCGGTATCAATTTGAATGCCGGGTTGTTGCAGACTGATGTCATCAACGCAAACCTTCAATTGCCACAAACAGCTTAATTGCATTTGCAGGCGGGCTTGATTTACCTGAACGCCGATGCCTTCCGTTTGGAAACGCACATCGGTTAGCACTAAACCTTCACTTAAATTGCCTTCTATCCGTTCAATAGAAAGGGCATCTGTGAAATCATCCGCCCATTGAATCAGTTTATGCTGCCCGCTTTCTGTGGCAAGCATACCCAACAGGGCAAAAACAGGAAAAAAAACGACCGCACTTATGGCGCAAAGAAGACGGCGCCATAGGCTTTTTTTCCTTTTCGGTGCAGGCGTTTGCGGTGCTTGTTCCGTGTGTTCTGTCATCTTATTATCCGTTCTTGTTGATGGGTGTTATAGCTCGGAACCCAACCCGATATAAAATTGAATATTTTTGCTGTTGTCTTTATCGCGCACCGGCGTGGCAATATCAAATTTAATCGCGCCTACCGGCGATGCCCAACGCACGCCGACACCCGTGCCGTAACGCAATTCGTTCATATCAAACGAATTTGCAGCGAGTCCGCTGTCCACGAAGGTGGCAAGCCACCAATCCGGATAAACCTGATATTGATATTCGATGGAACCGGTAAGTAAGCGCGAACCGCCGATGAGCTTGCCGTTGCGATCTTTCGGTGAGATTTTTTTATAGCCGTAACCGCGCACGCTACGATCGCCACCGGCGAAGAAACGCAAAGACGGCGGAATGCGGTGAATGTTGGCGGTATTTAACACGCCGGCTTCTAATCGCGTAAGAAAACGGTGGTTTTGTGCGTAGGTTCGAATCCATGCGGTGGATGCCTGAATTTTCCAAAAATCCACGTCGGATAGCCAAAATTTGCGCCCGAAATCAAAGGTGATACGTTGCGAATCGCCCCAGTCGGGAAACGCGCCGCCGCGTAAACGGGTGCGGGTAAGAGAGGTTGTCGGGTAGATGAGCAAGGTTTTATCGCTGATTTCCGCTTGGGTAAAGGAATCATGGCGCACCCGTAAACCCAGTGAATATTGCCAGCCCGTCGGATGATTCCAGTAGCGCAAGGCGGCAAGGGTAGAGGCGGTGGTTTTAGTGTCGTTTTTATTTTCGTTTTCAAAACCGGCGGAATATTCGTAGTAATAATTCAGCGGATTTTTCAATAGAGGGTGTTTGTACGTGAGTTCCAGCGTCTGTTTCGGCGAAGAAATATACATATTGCTTCTTACGCTGTGTCCGCGATCGTTAATCCAGGGCTTGGTCCAGCTCCATTGCAGGCGCGGACCCACATCGGTGGAATAACCGATACCCACGCTCATGATGTTTTTCTTGCGCGGATAAAGCAATACGTCCAGATCGACCAATTTATGTTCATCGTCTAAATGCGGCTGTAACAGCACCGAACTGAACCAGTTGGTGGAAGAATAATTATTGGTCAACGTGGAAAGATCGCTGAGTAAGTACTCTTCACCGGGCTGAATATTCAGCATATTGCGCAAATAATCTTCGCGAATTTGGGCGTGTTGGAAATTGATTTTGCTGTAGTGATAACGGGCTTTTGAATTAAAGTGAAGTTTCCACCACGCCTGATAAGTGGAAGGCATCACTTCTAAGCGTGAGGTTTCAAACCCCGCGTCGAAATAGCCACGGGTTAAGGCGAGTTGTTGCAACGAACTTTTGTAATCGTCGTAGGTTTCGTGATTCAGCACTGTTCCCGGTTTCGGCACTTTTCTTTCCAGCTTGGCAAATTCGGGATCTTCTTCCGCCTGTCCGCTGATAACGACATCGGTGGCGGCGATTTTTACCGGATTGCCGACGGTGACATGGGCGATTAATAAGGGTTTATTGGGTTTAGCGCGATTTTTGAGTTCAAAACTGACCGCACTTTCATAATAACCGAAAGCGCGCAAGCCTTTATCCACCGCCTGACGAACGGATTCCTGATAACGATCGGAGCCGTCCATGTCGTCTTTTTCTATGGCATTGGTGTAAATCCGTACATTTTCATTTAATTTTTCGTTTTTGATGCCGGTGATCTGCAAGTCAACAAGATGCTCCGCCCATACCGACGGATGCCAAAAAAAACAAAAAACGAAAATTGTTTTGGCTGCCCAATGTGTTATCCGATTGCCCGATTGCTTCATACTTACCCCAAAATTAAACGTCAGTAGTGTACCCGTTAGGCTAAAGCCCTGCAATGCAAAGTGCGGTGGATTTTCAAAATATTTCCTGAGGTCGGTCAAGGGCTTTCCATAAAAATAGCCGACAATCACGTCGGCTATTTGGAAGGGGGGATTCAATGAAGGGACTTAACCGTTTTTATGTTCAAAATATAATACGGTTGCCGCAACACGGGAGTGGACGTTCAATTTGCGTAACAAATTGCGAATATGCACTTTGACGGTTTCTTCCGAAATGAATAATTGCCCTGCAATTTGCTTGTTGGAAAGCCCGGTGGCGATTAAACGCAGCACGTCCATTTCGCGATCGGTGAGGGAATAAATGGGCTCCTGAGAAGATTGACGTTCCAGCAGTAAATTTTTGATGGAATCGCTTAAAATCACTTCCCCTTGGGCGATTCGTTTCAGCTGAGAAAGCAAAGTATCGGGCTCGGTGTCTTTCAATAAATAACCGTCTGCGCCGGCGTCAATTAACGTGAAAATATCATTTTTCGCGTCGGACACCGTGAGAATCACGATTCGCGCATCCACTCCTTCCGCTCTTAATGCTTTGAGCGTATCCAACCCTGAAAGTCCTTTCATGTTCAGATCTAAAATAATCAGATCCGGTGAGGTTTGTAATGCCAGATTAATGCCTTCGGTGCCGTTCCCTGCGCCGCCGACAACCTCGAAACCCTCTTCCAATTCAACGAGTTGTTTGATTCCACGACGCATTAACGGATGGTCATCAATAATTAATACTTTTAATTTATCAGTCATATAAAACCTTTAGGATAGAGCCAAGCGACTATGGAACGGAACGATGGTCGTGCCTTCTTTGGTCGTGACGAGTTGATAAAATTGCGGATAGTTAAAATCACGTTGCACGATTTTATACGGATTCTCATTTTCATCCAAGCCGGATAACTGATAAATTCGGTTTATTTCATGAATTTTTTTCTCTTTCGTGCCGTCGCAGTTGCGATAAATTTCAATTCGATTCAGTTCGTCGAGAATGTACACATTAAAGCTGCCGTTCGCGTTATCTTCAAAGAAAAATTGCAGGAACCCCTCGCTGGCGAACATATCGATTTCATGCGGGTATTTGTGCGGTTTGGCGATTTTCGGCTCCGTCGCTTTGACTTTGGCATTAAGTGCGGTGTCTAATTGGTGCGTTTTGCCGATGTCCGCATTATGAATTTCCTGCAGGCTGATACCGCGTTCTTCAAAGAAGAATTGCCAGTTTTTACCGGCAACGCGTAACAGATTATTTTTCGGCGGTTCGGCGGTACCTACTTGAATGCTGATACATTTATTAATCAGGGTGGTCACGATGCGACGCAAGGCGTGACGGTAATAACGGCTGTAACAGAAGACTTGAACCTGTTGCGGCAACGGAGCGCCACGATAGATCTTGTTGGAAAGCACTTTCAATGCCAACAAAATCGCATTTGCCCCTTCAAAGTGTAATGTGCGGATTTCATTCCACACATTGCGATAAGTGAGATCAATGCTGCCTACCAAACTTTCTTCATTCGGTCCGAAACTGAATAAATCACTGGATTGAATGCTGGATTTGACTTCCGTTAAATGGCGGGTCGGATCCTGCGTTAAGTTCACGATAACCGCCAGATTACGAATTTCGCAAGGATGACTCAACTCGGAATTATTGGCGAATCGGCTTTCCAGCGGGAAAGCTAAACGTAAATCGGTGACGTATTGGCGTAAGGTTTTCAGATCCACGTTTTCGCTGGTAATGAACAATTCGGTGTTGGCGGTCAGCAAACGATTGAAATACGCCCATGCCACCAGTTTGTTCAGGCTTTCATTATATTCCGTGTAACGCGGTCGGCTAAAACCTTGCACCGTCGGCGTTTGGTTAACGAGATACCAGCCGTCTTTAAAGCGGCGATTGTTTTTCACTTCAATGAAGGTCAGGTATTTTTCCGACAAATCCACCGCCAGTTGCGGGTTGAGCAAGGTCACTTTACCCGGCAACTCTTCAAATGCAGTATAAAGTTTGCGGGTTAAGATACTCATATCTTGCGGCATAATGCTGGCATTGACTTGATGTTTGCGGGCAAAATTCACCAAATTGCGATAACTTAACATTAGGAATTTAATCAAATCGTTATGTACTTTGGTGGTTTGTTTGATTTTCCACTGAGCGCGGTGATTTAAGTGTTCCAACTGACCGCACTTCCAACCCCATTGCTGGGTGAGCTTGAGTAATTCGTCCAGACGCCAGTTGCTTTGTTCCGGTTCCACTTCATTTTCGTGAACTTTAATGTAAAAACAACAACGCACGAAATCCAAGCGCTTGAATTCCTTTTGCTGGGTTAAATAGGCGGTTACCCGTTGCAGCATGGCAAGATAAGCGTCAAATTTGTGTTCAACTTTGCGCTGATTGCTTAGTAGCGCCTGTTTAAATTCGCGGGAAATTAAGAAGGTGTTCGGATAATCGTGTGAATAGGCTTCCAACAATAAAATTTTGAGCAGGGATTTGTACGGATAATCGATCCCTTTATACAGTTGCCAGAGGCTGGCGCCGAAATATTCGTTTGCCGACAAGGTGCCCAGCCCGCCGAAATCCACCCAATCATTTAAATCCAGCTCGCCATTTTGTGCCAGGCGTTCGATTTCCGCCTCGTAATCCGCTTCGTTTTCAACGGCTAAATGCAGCCATAGCAAGGGCTTGCCTGCAAGACGAATGGCGGAGCGATAAAATTCATCAAGCAACAACATATATTGCGCCGAACCGCAGTTTTCAATGCCGACGGGTTCCGTATCGCGGAAGCAACGGAAGCGTTTTTGATCCATTAAATAGAAGTTGATTTCTACATGAAAACGTTTTGCCCATTGTTGAATCAATTCGATTTTTTGTTGTAATAATTGGCGCGCTTGCGGGCTCAAATCCTCCCGATGGCAAAGCCAAATGTCCAAATCGGAAAAAGGCGTTTGCGCAATGGAGGCGATACTGCCCATCACATACACGCCGAGAATCGCCCGTTCGCGAAAAGTGCGGTGGGATTTTAAAATGTTTTTTATGCTGTCAGGGGAAAAATTATGTTTGAGGTAATTCTGCTGAAATTTATTGGCAACAAAATGCACAATACCGCACGGCGCCTCGGCAATGTAGCCGGGTAAATCGGGATGATTAAAATGGAGCAACAGCGGAATCAGACGGAATACTTGTTGAAAGGATTCAGGCGTATCGGATAGGGCGCGCCGAATGCGGAGTTTATCTAAATAATCCACGCGTTTTCTGGCTTTATCGAGATCAAGCTTCAAGTAATATCCTAACCTGTGACAACGGTAATACTTAGTTGGCGCTTACTCTACCATCGTAATGTCGGGAAAGCAAAAAAATTAAATGGAAACTGACATTCTTGGCTAACAATGATAGGATAAGTGCTTATTATATCATTAAGAAATATTTCATTAGCATGACGCAAAAAAGCTTAAAAATTGCAACCCGCCAAAGTCCCTTGGCATTATGGCAGGCGAATTATGTGAAAGACCGCTTACAGCAGTTATATCCTGATCTGAATGTGGAACTTGTCCCGATGGTCACGAAAGGCGATGTGATTTTGGATTCGCCGTTGGCGAAAATCGGCGGTAAAGGTTTATTTGTGAAAGAACTGGAAAATGCGCTGCTGAATAAAGAGGCGGATATTGCCGTGCATTCCATGAAAGATGTGCCCATGCAATTTCCCGAAGGGCTTGGGTTAGCGGTCATTTGCAAACGGGAAGACCCACGTGATGCATTCGTCTCAAATTCTTACCGCACTTTAGCGGAATTGCCGCAAGGCGCTGTGGTCGGCACGTCCAGTTTGCGTCGTCAATGTCAGTTAAAAACATTACGTCCTGATTTAGATATTCGTTCTTTACGCGGCAACGTAGGCACACGTTTGAGCAAATTGGATAACGGCGACTATGATGCCATTATTTTGGCTTCTGCCGGCTTGATTCGCTTGGGTTTAGCGGCGCGTATCGCTTCTTTTATTGATGTGGAACAATCCCTGCCTGCCGCCGGACAAGGCGCGGTGGGCATTGAATGTCGGACAGACGATGTTGCGGTTCAACAATTACTGGCGCCGCTGGCGGATGCGGAAACCACCGCTTGCGTGCTGGCGGAACGCGCCATGAACAATCGCTTACAAGGCGGTTGCCAAGTGCCTATCGGCGGTTATGCGGTGTTGCGCGACGGCGAATTGTATTTACGCGCCTTAGTGGGCAGCGTGGACGGTTCGACGATTATTCGCGCGGAAGGCAAAAGTGCGGTGAAAAATGCCGACGTTTTGGGCGTGCAAATTGCCGAACAGCTGCTGGCGCAGGGGGCGGATAAAATTTTGCAGGACATTTACGCGTAAGGAAGAAATCGTATGGCAGTTTTGGTTACCCGCCCCGATGAACGCGGTCAGCAACTGGTGGATATGTTGGCGAAAGCCGGCGTTGTCGCCATTCATTTGCCGTTATTTCGTATTGAAAGCGGCGCGGAACTGAACGAATTGCCGAATAAATTTGCGCAGCTGAAGAACGGCGATTATGTTTTTGCGGTGTCAAAAAGTGCGGTGGATTTTGCCTTTAAAACCTTAACGGCGACGGGGTTTGTGTGGCGCCGGGATTTGCATTATTTTACCGTCGGGCAAGGTACGGCACAGTATTTCGCCGCCATGACGGAAATGCCCGTACATTACCCCACCGCGCAGGAAAACAGCGAAGGACTGTTGCAATTAAGTGCCATGCGGGATCTGTCCGATAAAACCGTATTAATTTTGCGTGGCAACGGCGGGCGTGAATTATTTGCCGAACAGGCGCAACAGCGTGGGGCGAATGTGGAAATTGTCGAATGTTATCGACGTGAGCCTATCGTTTATAATAACGCCGAACAAACCAGTATTTGCAAGCGCGCGGGCATTCAAACCATCGTGGCGACCAGTGCCGAAATCCTCACCCAATTAGTGGATTTTGTGCCGCAAAATGAACATAATTGGTTAAAAAGTTGTCAACTTATTACAGTAAGCGAACGAATCGCCCATTTGGCGGAAGCCTTAGGCTGGCAAAATGTGGTGATTTCTCCGCGTGCGGACAATCAAACTTTATTACAAACCTTATTACAATGTCGTTAAACAACACTTTCTTTTTATAGGTAACGAATATGGCTAACAAGAAATCCAATCATCCGAAAAACAATGCGGAAATTGAACATAAAATTGATGTCAGCGATGATCTTGATTTAGCGACACAAGATACCACGCCTAATGAACACGTTGAAACAAATGCAGAGGATAAGACAGAAACGATGCAACAAAATGAAGAAAAAATCACGCCGTCAGAACAAAAACCGATCGTGCATGAAACCGTTGTGGTGAAGAAAACCGGTTCTGCGTTAGGCTTGCTGGCACTTTTAATTGCGTTGGGTTTAGGTGGTGCGGGCTATTATTTCGGTCAGCTGCAGGTTGACGAAATACAGCAAAAACTGACCGCACTTGAAAGCCAATTGCAACAAAAAGGCGCTTCTGCAGATGCCGCCGGCATGCCGGATTTTAGTGCGGAAAAAAATCAGCTGGCGAAATTAACGGAATTTTCCCAAGTGGCAAGCGATCAAATCAGCGCCTTGAATCAGAATTTGTCCGCCAAAGAACAAAGCCTTTCCGCATTACAACAGCAGGTGCAACGTTTGTCCAATCAAGCCAAAGCGGAGCAGCCGAATGATTGGTTGCTGACCGAAGCAGACTTTCTGTTAAATAACGCCCTGCGTAAATTGGTGTTGGATAACGATGTGGATACCAGCGTGTCCCTGCTGAAAGTTGCCGATGAAACCCTTTCCAAAGTCGCTATGCCACAAGTGGCGCAGGTACGTAGCGCCATTAACGCGGATTTAAAACAATTATTGTCCCTGAACAATGTGGACCAAAATGCCATCATGCAGAATTTATCCCAGTTAGCCAATAACGTGGATGAACTGACCGTGCTGGATGTGAATTTTGATGAGGATCCGAACAGCGACAAATTGACGGATTCCTTAGATGATTGGAAGGAAAACGCAGAAAAAAGTGCGGTCAGTTTTTTAAATCATTTTATTCGTATCACGCCGAAGAAAGCGGACAGCAAAGCGTTGTTAGCGCCGAATCAGGATATTTATTTACGCGAAAACATTCGCTTACGTTTGCAAATCGCCATTTTAGCCGTGCCGCGTCAGCAGGATGATTTATATAAACAATCCCTGGAAACCGTAGCTTCCTGGATTCGCACCTATTTTGATACCAACACCGAAGTGGCGCAAAATTTCCTGAAAACCCTTGATGAACTGGCGGAACAGTCCATTTACGTGGATGTACCGACCCAATTAAGCAGCTTGAATGCGTTGGATAAATTGTTGGAGAAACAACCGCAGGAAGTCCAAAAAATCACTCTTTCCGTGGATAAAGATTTAACCGATGCCGATGAAAAACCGGCAGCCGACAAGCCGGCAAATGAAAATGACGCGGGTTCTTCGTCGGTAAATGAAGCAAACCAAGATCCCCATCAAGGGCAACAATAGGAGAAATAGATTATGGTCAGAGTGCTATTTTTAATGTTGTTGCTGTTGGCGGGTTTAATTGCCGGTCCGTATTTGTCGGGCAAACAAGGCTATGTACGCATTGAAACCGCAAGCCAGATTATCGAAATGTCCATTACCACGTTGGTGATTTTCTTTGTGATCGCGCTGGCGTTGGTGTACAGCATTGAGGTGGCGATCAGTCGCTTTTTCCGTTTGAGCAATAACACTTACAGCTGGTTTTCCCGTCGTAAACGGGCAAAAGCGCAAAAACAAACGCTGGAAGGCTTAATGCGCATGGATGAAGGCGATTATTCCAAAGCGGAAAAACTCATCGGCAAAAATGCCAAACATTCCGATGAACCGGTGTTGAATTTCATTAAAGCGGCGGAAGCGGCGCAACAGCGGGGCGATGAATTCAGTGCGAATCGCTATTTAATCGAAGCCACGGAAATCGCCGGTTCCGACAGTTTGATTCTGGAAATTGCGCGCACCCGCATTTTGTTACAACAGCATAAATTACCGGCGGCACGTAGCTCCGTGGACAGTCTGTTGTTGATGGAAGGGCGCAATAAGGAAGTCTTAAAACTGGCGGTGGATATTTATTTGAAATCCAAAGCCTATCAGGCATTAGATAACATCTTGGAACAGGTGGAAAAATCCGGTTTGTATTCGGCGGAAGGCTTTGTTCAGTTACAACATCGGGTGGAAGACGGTTTGCTGGATGAAAAAATGAACGAAGAAGGCGTGGACGGTTTGTTGGATTGGTGGGATGAACAACCGCGTAAACGTCGTAACGATGCTTATGTTAAACTGGCGCTCATCAGCCGTTTAATTGATGCCAACGACCATGAATCCGCTTATGAACTCATGTTGGAGTTGGTGAAAAAACTGGACGATGAAAACAGCCCGTTAAATCAAGAGCTTTTCAAACAAATTAGCCGTTTGCAGCCGGAAGATAATACGAAATTGATTAAATTTATCAGCAAATGGTTAAAAGGCGCTAATCCGTCGGTGCAATGCGGCGCCAACCGCGCTTTAGGTTATTTGTATGTACGCAACAATGATTTTGCCAAAGCCAATGAGGTGTTTAAGGCGTTAATTGCGAATAAAGATAAACTGGAGCCGGCGGACATTACCATGGCGTCTTATGTCTTTGAACAGGTGGGCGACACGGCGGCGGCAGCGCAGCTACGCAAGGAAGGGTTGCAGTCCATGATAGCCACCCGCAAACCGCAGGTGGCAGAAGAAAAAACACCTGAAAAAGAGACCGCACTTATTGCTCAAAAAGACTAATCTCTCCCAATAAAAATGCCCTGATGATTCAGGGCATTTTGTTATCCGTTCGCTTCTTCGATTTTTCCGTCAAATTCCGTTTGCATGGTAGCCGTTAGGGTTTGAATCTTACGTAAAATCATGTTTAACACCACACCGTAAGCGGGCACAAACAACAATAACCCGATGAACAATTTAAACAAATAATCCACGAAACCGATTTCCATCCAATGTTCCGCCATAAAGGGATCGCTGCTGGCGTAGAACGCGATGGCGAAGAATAAATAGGTATCCGCCATAGAGCCGAACACCATAGAACTGGTCGGTGCAATCCACCAGGTTTTCAGTTGGCGTAAGCGATTGAACACCAATACATCCAATAGCTGCCCGAACACATAGGCGCAGAAACTTGCCACTGCGATACGGAACACGAATAAGTTGAACGTAGTTAATGCTTGCCAACCCTGGTATTGGCTGTCTGAAAATAATGTGGAAACCACATAGCTGATAATTAACGCCGGAATCATCACCACGAAAATAATCCAGCGCGCTTCTTTGGCACCGAACACGCGAACGGTTAAATCGGTTGCCAGGAAAATAAACGGAAAAGTCAGCGTGCCCCACGTGCTGTGAAACATGAAATTTTCCTGTGCGCCGAAGAACGTCAACGGCACATGCACTTCAAAAGGAATCTGCACGAGATAGTTACTGGCGGCGATGATAAAAATATGGAAGAAACTGAGCAGAACCAATGCCCGACGTTTTTGCTGATCGTTAAAGATCGAAAATGAATATGTCATTTGAAATTACCTTTTTAGTTTAAATTGGGGTTAGGGAACCCAGTAAATCGTGATTTTGCAAAAATTTGCAGGGCGCAAATCATACTGCATCAAAAAAATAATTCAACCGAATTAAATAACAATCGGCTTGGTACTATGAAAAAATGTTCTAAAAAATCATTGAATTTTTAGAAAATACAAAGCATTCTCATTTGTAATTCTTGTTAATGTTTCGTTAAAATTATCGCGTAGTATTTTATGTGTTTAATTCATTTTGGAGTATTTTATGCAAAAACGACCTCTTTTCGTGTTAAGTCTGATTAGCACGGCGTTGTTCTCAAGCTACGGTTATGCCGATGAGAAAACAGAAACTCTCGCGCCGATTGTGGTTACCGCAGCCGGTACTTCTCAGGACTTAAAGGACGCGCCGGCAAGTATCAGCGTCGTCAATCAGGAATCCCTAAAACAACACCCTGTGACCCGTTTGGAAGAAGCGTTACAAGATATTCCCGGCGTTCATGTCAGTGGCAGTAGTGTGAATAGATCGGATATTTCCATTCGTGGTTTGCCTGCGGATTACACATTAATTATGGTTGACGGTCGTCGTCAAAATACGCGTGAATCCCGCCCAAATGGTAATGGCGGCTTTGAAGGGGCATTTATTCCGCCGGTGAATGCAATTGAGCGTATTGAAGTGGTGCGTGGACCAATGTCTTCCCTTTATGGTTCTGACGCCATGGGCGGTGTGGTGAATGTCATTACGAAAAATGTCACTAAAGAATGGACAGGTTCCGCCTCCGTGGGGTTTACCGCGCACGATAAAAGCACTTTCGGCAATGGGCATCATGGTAATTTCTTTGTTTCCGGCCCGTTAGTGCAAGATAAATTAGGTCTTCAGGTTTACGGTGGTGCCGATTATCGTCCGGAAGACAGTATTATCGGCGGTTCCAACAGAAATAAAAACCGTAACCTTAATGCCAAACTTTCTTTTACGCCAACCGAAAAACAAACGTTTATCTTTGAAGGCGGGCGTCACTTATTGGAAAAAGATGAAACGCCGGGCAAATCCTTAGCGCTAACTACAACCCGTGGCGCGAGTGTCGCGCAAAATCAACCGGGCTCAACGCGTGCGACAAGAAATCATTGGTCCTTTACCCATCAGGCGGATTGGGATTTTATGAGTTCCGAATTGAGTTTGTATCAAGAGAAAGCAAAACGTGAAGTCACAACCAATGGCGTCATGAATTCACGTATTCCGAAAATCACAAATACCGTTTTTGATGCCAAATTCATGTTGCCTGTCGCCAATAATTTCTTTGTATTCGGCGGACAATACCAAAATGCCAAATTAGAAGATGACTCTGTCGCCAGAGTCAACAGAGTAACCCGAACCGTAAACGGAAGAACACAAACCCGTTTGGTGCCGGTTTATCAAAATACGGAAAACAAAATTCATCAGTATGCGTTCTTCCTGGAAGATGAAATTAACTTTTCCGACAAATTCCTGCTCACCTTGGGAACGCGTTTAGATCATCACCAAAAATTCGGTACGCATTGGAACCCGCGAGCGTACGCGGTTTATCACATCAATGATAACTTTAGTGTAAAAGGCGGCGTTGCCAAAGCCTTCCGCGCACCGGGCATTCGTGAATTGAGCGAAGGTTATGTGACATCCACGGAAGCGGGCGCAGGGGTGATTTACGGCAATCCGAACTTAAAACCGGAAACCAGCGTAAATGAAGAATTTAGCCTTGTTTATAACCACGAGAATGGCACAAATGCGACGCTGACGGTATTTAATACGGATTTTAAAAATAAACTCACCAGCCATTACACCGGCAGTGCGGATCCGATTACCGGTGCGCGACTGTATGAATACAGCAATGTCGGTCGGGCAAATATCAAGGGCGTGGAAGTAAGCTCACACATTCCGTTTAACGACCACTGGAATGTCGATTTGTCTTATACCTATCAACATTCCAAACGTAAATCCGATGAAGATATTTCCGCGTCAGGCGTCAGTTTAAGAGGGCTGCCGTTGGATAATACCCCGAAACACTTTGCCAGCGCCAAATTGAACTGGCTTGTGAATGACAGCCTAAGCGCTTATACGCGTGTGGCTTACAAAGGTAAACAAATCTGGGCTAATCCGCGTAATGGCGACGCCAGAAATACCTATCGCACCCGTGCCGGTTATACGACCGTGGATTTGGGAACGACATATAAATTTAATGCCAATGTGTCACTCAACTTCGCCGTATTGAATATTGGTAATGAAATCGGTGAGCGCGTTGATGCCAATGGCGGAAGCTGGACGGTAGAAGACGGTCGTCGTTTTTGGACGAATCTGAATATTACCTTCTAATGTCGTTAACATAAAATCAGTTTCATTTTTCAATAAAGTGCGGTCAATTTTCACCGCACTTTTTTCTTCCCTAACACGATAAACCCCTTATAAACCAATCAAATAAACCTCTTTCTTTGGTTTGCCCAAAAGACTTTAAAAAAAATTTAAAATTTTTTGTAAGAAAGTCACAGGTTGCTCCGTCTAATGCACATACGCGAAAATCGTCAGATTTTCCGATACAAAGCAAAGCACTTTTCCTATGACAACAAATCTTACAATCTCTAAAAGGAGTTTATTATGAAAAAAATGGCATTATTTGCCACACTTGCCGGCGTATTCACCATGGCAATGGCAACCCAAGCTTCAGCGGACATGAAAGACATGAAACCGATGGAACAAAAAATGGAGCAGGGCATGCAAGATGCGAAAGGCATGGAGCATAAAATGGAGCATGCCATGAAAGACGGCAACGCCATGATGGATCAAAAAATGGATAAAACCATGAAAGATGGCAAAATGATGGAGCAGAAAAAAGACAAAATGATGAAAGATGGGAAGTCCATGGAATCCAAAATGGATAAGGACATGAAAGATCACAAAATGTGATTATCCATTCAGTATAACTATAACGATAAATATCATGTATTGGACTTGTGATGAGCAAGTCCTTTTTTGCTATCATAGCGCTATTGTGAATGCGTGACGGCGCCTGCGTCGGTTCATCAACATAAATGGATTTCAATGATGTCTTCAACAATGCAATTTTCTTTTCAACACATTTCGTCTCAAGAAATTGAGGATATTCGCCGGCAAATGCTGAAATTCGCCACCTTGCAGTTAAGGGACGAAGACTTAGCCGAAGATGTGGTGCAGGAAACCTTAGTGAAAGCCTATCAACATGCCACTTCATTTAAAGGGGCCTCCGCGCTGAAAACCTGGTTCTTTGCCATTTTGAAGAATCAAATTATTGATTTGATTAATTACCGTAAACGTACGGTGAATGTGTCGGAAATTTATGATGATGAAGAGGAGGCGGATGAGCCTAATGCCTTTTTTGATCAGCGCGGTCACTGGGATCGCAGCCATTTTTCTCCGCAAACCTGGCAGGAGCCGGATAATCAGGTATATCAGCGGGAATTTTGGGTTATTTTTGAAGCCTGTTTGGAACATTTGCCGGCACAACAAGCCCGCGTATTTATGATGCGGGAGTATTTTGAAATGAAAAGCGAACAGATTTGCGAAGAATGTGATTTATCCGTTTCCAATCTGCACGTTTTGCTTTATCGCGCACGCTTACAGTTGCAAGCCTGCCTGTCTAATAATTGGTTTGATGAAAAGAAAAAAGTGGGAAAACAGCATGAAGTGTAAACAGGTCACCAAGTTAATTTCCGATGGTCAGGAAAAACCGCTTTCCTTGTTGCAACACAGTCAGGTTTATATGCATTTGGCGATTTGCCCGTATTGTCGCGCGTTTGCCAGAAACTGCGCCAAAATGCATGACATGATGCGTGAATTTGCCGAACAACAGGATAATAAAAAAGCGCAGTAATATGAGGTATTCAAAAAAAGTGCGGTCGAAAAAACACATAAATTTTCGACCGCACTTTTTGTCCCTTGGATAAGGATATTTCGCGCTATGGGCTTTTCTCATACCAAATTCGATTCACATACAGCTGAATTTTACCGGAAGGCGTGTCCACCGTGATTTCATCATCTTCCTGCTTGCCGATTAACGCGCGTGCCACCGGGGAATCAATGGAAATCCAGTTTTTTGCCGGATCGAACTCGTCACAACCGACGATGCGATATTGTTTCACCTCGCCGTCCTCGTTCTCCAGTTCCACCCACGCCCCGAAAAAGATTTTGCCTTCCTGCTTCGGGGAATAATCCACAATTTGCAACACTTCCAGCCGTTTAGTCAGAAAGCGCACGCGGCGATCGATTTCCCGTAAGCGCCGTTTGCCGTAAATATATTCCGCATTTTCGCTGCGATCGCCCAATGCCGCCGCGTCAGAGACGGCTTGTGTCACCTGCGGGCGTTCTTCTTTCCATAAAAATTTCAATTCCCGATCCAGCGTATTCCAGCCTTGTCGGGTGATGTAATTTGACTTTGCCATAATAATGTCCTCAACTGCCGCAAAATTATACCGAAAAAGGAACAAACATTTGAGCCTCTTGTCCAAAAACAGTATTCTATGCCCGTTTTTTTCATTACTAAGAAGTACATATCATGTTAAACCAACAAATCAGCCGACTTATTGCGCAGGAATTGAATGTGCGCGATAACCAAATTCTCGCCGCCATTCAACTGTTAGACGATGGCAACACCATTCCGTTTATCGCCCGTTATCGTAAAGAAGCCACCGGCGGGCTGGACGACACCCAATTGCGTCATTTTGAAACCCGTTTAATTTATTTGCGTGAACTGGAAGAACGCCGCCAGACCATTTTGAAATCCATTGAGGAACAGGGCAAGTTAACGGACGAGTTGCGCGAGAAAATCCAAGCTACGCAAAGCAAAACCGAGTTGGAAGATTTATATTTGCCGTTTAAACCAAAACGTCGCACCAAAGGACAAATCGCCATTGAAGCCGGGCTTGAGCCGCTGGCGGATTTACTTTGGAACGAGCCGAAAACCGATCCGGAAACGGCGGCAAAGGAATTCATTAATGCGGAGAAAGGCGTTGCCGACAGCAAAGCGGCGCTGGACGGTGCCCGTTATATTTTAATGGAACGTTTCGCCGAAGACGCCGGCTTACTGGCGAAAGTGCGTGATTACTTAAGCAAAAATGCGCTGTTGGTTTCCAAAGTGCTTGAAGGCAAGGAAACGGAAGGAGCGAAATTCCAGGATTATTTCGACCATCAGGAATTGTTCAAAAATGTGCCTTCACACCGCGCGCTGGCAATGTTCCGCGGGCGTAACGAAGGGATTTTACAGCTAAGTTTAAATGCCGATCCTGACGCGGAAGAAGGCTGCCGTCAAAGTTATTGTGAAGACATTATTCGCGATTATCTCGGTGTGCGTTTCAGCGGACAGCCGGCAGACAAATGGCGTGAGCAGGTGATCGCTTGGACGTGGAAAATCAAGGTGGCATTGCATTTAGAAACGGAGCTCATGGCAACCTTGCGTGAGAAAGCGGAAGAGGAAGCCATTGACGTTTTTGCCCGAAATCTGACCGCACTTTTGATGGCGGCACCGGCAGGAGCGAAAAATACCATGGGGCTGGACCCGGGCTTGCGCACCGGCGTGAAAGTGGCGGTGGTGGATAACACCGGTAAATTACTGGCAACGGACACCATTTATCCACACACAGGGCAGATGGATCGCGCGATGTTGTCCATTTTCCAATTAATTAAGCAACATAATGTGGAATTAATCGCCATCGGTAACGGCACCGCTTCCCGTGAGACGGAGCGTTTTGCCAAAGACGTGATTAAAGAAATTAAAGAGCATAAACCGCAAACGGTGGTGGTGAGTGAAGCTGGCGCTTCCGTGTATTCCGCTTCCGAACTGGCGGCGCAGGAATTCCCGGAATTGGACGTGTCATTGCGTGGTGCGGTATCCATTGCCCGTCGTTTGCAGGACCCGTTGGCGGAGTTGGTAAAAATCGAACCGAAAGCCATTGGTGTGGGACAATATCAACATGATGTGAATCAAAGCCAATTAGCACGCAAATTGGACGCGGTGGTAGAAGATTGTGTGAATGCCGTGGGCGTGGATTTGAATACCGCTTCCGTGCCGTTATTGGCACGCGTGGCGGGAATGACCAAAACCATTGCACAAAATATTGTGACGTATCGCGATGAAAACGGGCGTTTCGACAGCCGTGAACAACTGAAAAAAGTGCCGCGTTTGGGGCCGAAAGCCTTTGAACAATGCGCCGGCTTTATGCGTATTGCGGCAGGCGATAATCCATTGGATGCCT
The DNA here is from genome assembly GCA_017160915.1 of Aggregatibacter actinomycetemcomitans. Taxonomy (GTDB): domain Bacteria; phylum Pseudomonadota; class Gammaproteobacteria; order Enterobacterales; family Pasteurellaceae; genus Aggregatibacter; species Aggregatibacter actinomycetemcomitans_B. Next base: position 1,977 of record JACAWG010000076.1, on the reverse strand, counting down.
CAGGCGTGCACCCGGAAACTTATCCTGTCGTAGAAAAAATCTTGCAGGCGACGGAACAATCCATTCAGGATTTAATGGGCGACGCTGGTTTGGTGCGTCAGCTTGATGCGAAACAGTTTACCGATGAACAATTCGGGTTGCCGACGGTGCAGGACATTTTTAAAGAATTGGAAAAACCGGGGCGTGACCCGCGCGGTGAATTTAAAACCGCGACTTTCGCCGATGGCGTGGAAGAGATTACCGACTTAAAAGCGGGCATGATTTTAGAAGGGACGGTAACTAACGTCACCAATTTCGGTGCCTTTGTGGACATCGGTGTTCACCAAGACGGTTTGGTGCATATTTCTTCCTTAAGTGATAAATTCGTGGAAGATCCGCACCAAGTGGTGAAAACCGGCGATGTGGTCAAAGTGAAAGTGCTGGAAGTGGATGTCGCGCGTCGCCGTATTGCGTTGACCATGCGCTTGGATGAAAGTGCGGTGAAAAACGACGGCAAATCTGACCGCACTTTATCGGCAAAACCGCGCGCTAACGGTTCCCGCCAAGAACGTAATAACCCAAAATCCAATAACGCCATGGGCAACGCATTTGCTGACGCGTTGAAGAATTGGAAGAGGTAAGAAAACTTCGGCTAATTAAAAATATCTGGCATGCCGACCGCACTTTAGGGAGCAAAAGTGCGGCCATTTTTTATGGCGTTTTTCTGTTTGAATTGCTCCATAAATTTTCATCCAAACAAAAAGGCGTATCTTTCGATACGCCTTTTCAGTTTTACTTTGGTTTGTCTTATCAATTACTTGATAATTTTAGCTACCACGCCGGCGCCTACTGTACGGCCACCTTCACGGATAGCGAAACGTAAACCTTGGTCCATCGCGATTGGGTGGATTAGGGATACGGTCATTTTGATGTTATCGCCAGGCATAACCATTTCCACGCCTTCAGGTAACTCGATAGTACCGGTTACGTCAGTTGTACGGAAATAGAATTGTGGACGGTAACCTTTGAAGAATGGAGTATGACGACCACCTTCTTCTTTGGACAATACGTACACTTCAGATTCGAAGTCAGTGTGCGGAGTAATTGAACCCGGTTTCGCCAATACTTGACCACGTTCGATTTCTTCACGTTTAGTACCACGCAATAATGCACCGATGTTTTCACCTGCACGACCTTCGTCAAGTAATTTACGGAACATTTCAACACCGGTTACAGTGGTTTTCGCAGTCGGTTTGATACCTACGATTTCAACTTCATCACCGGTACGGATGATACCGCGTTCAACACGGCCTGTTACTACGGTACCACGACCGGAGATAGAGAACACGTCTTCAATTGGAAGAAGGAACGGTTGGTCGATAGCACGCTCAGGCTCAGGAATGTAAGAATCTAAGTGGCTTGCCAATTCAAGGATTTTTTCTTCCCATGTAGCATCGCCTTCAAGGGCTTTTAATGCAGAACCGCGTACGATTGGGGTGTCATCGCCCGGGAAGTCATATTGAGAAAGAAGTTCGCGAACTTCCATTTCAACTAATTCTAATAACTCTTCGTCATCTACCATGTCGCATTTGTTTAAGAATACGATGATGTAAGGAACACCTACTTGGCGACCTAATAAGATGTGCTCACGAGTTTGTGGCATAGGACCGTCGGTTGCCGCTACTACTAAGATAGCACCGTCCATTTGCGCCGCACCGGTAATCATGTTTTTCACATAGTCGGCGTGTCCCGGACAGTCAACGTGTGCGTAGTGACGGGTTGGGGTGTCATATTCAACGTGGGAAGTGTTGATGGTGATACCACGCGCTTTTTCTTCAGGCGCGTTATCGATTTGGTCGAATGCACGTGCTGCACCGCCGTAGTGTTTTGCCAATACGGTAGTGATAGCTGCTGTTAAAGTGGTTTTACCATGGTCAACGTGGCCGATTGTACCCACGTTAACGTGCGGTTTTGTACGTTCAAATTTTTCTTTAGACA
>JACAWG010000075.1:4338-5609 GCA_017160915.1 Aggregatibacter actinomycetemcomitans | reverse complement strand
AAAAAACGCCTAAAAAACCAACCGCACTTTTAGACGGTATCAATCCTGAAGGCTATGAATTAGCTCATGAGGTCAGCTATACCTATACAAAGAAAACCGGTCAGCTGACAAAAACCGTCAACACCCAATATTTGCCGTACTTTGCAGAGCATATCACCGAGTTTGAATATGACGCACAACATCGCCTGATAGCAGAAATTCAGGACGGTGAACGGGTTGAAATCAGCTTAGACAAATACGGCAGACAAACGGCATTAAGTCTGCCGAACGGCAAACCGAAAGACCCGAATGACCCGGAAAGTGCGGTCAGAATTTCACAAGTTTTTAATCAATATGGTGAACTGAGCCAATTCCAAATCAACAATCACAATCCGCTTAATCTCAGTTATGACAAACTGGGCAGACAGACGCGCAGACAGAATCAAAATGGCTTTATTTTAGCCGAACAGTTCAGCCCGTCGGGGTTATTGCAAGCCCAGGGCGGCGGTTGGCACAATGCGCTGACCGAAGAGCAACTCAATGATTACCAACCGAATCACACCTACCCGATAGCGGGTACGCAGATTAGCCGCAAATGGCACTATGACAAGGCATTTAATCTCACCCATACCCAAGACAACCACTGGGGTGCGACGGAATACCGGGTGAATAAAAACGGGCAGGTAACCGATGTATTAAACGGCATCCGCAGCAGTGAACACTATCGCTACGACGGCCAGCTTAACCTGACGCAAAAGGTGCAGCGGGTAACCGACGATAATGGACAATATCAGCTGCAAGCCGCCAATGACGCCACCTATGGTATCAAACAGCGAAAAGGACGCATTACCCGGTACGGCAACAAGACGTATAAATACGACGAACTTGGCAGACTGCACAGCAAGACGGAAACCAAGAAAGGGTTCAGACCGGTCACTACTTATTACAAGTGGAACAGTCAAAGTCAGCTGGTTGAGCTGCACAGCCCGTTCAAAGGCACATGGCGTTATGAGTATGATGCCTTTGGGCGCCGAATTACCAAATATCAGGTACAGACAGACCAAGCCACCACAACAGACCAAAACACCCCCATACAAAAATCAGCTCATCAATATGCCGATACGTCCGAATCAGGATTATTGGCATAAGATTAACGAGCTTTGGGACCAGCAAGAACAACAGGAAAATCCAACACAAAAACAGGTAACGGAAAACCGAGAGCAGACTGAAAAAACACCGCAAAAACCGACCGCACTTTCGGGCTGGCGTTATCTGTATCACCATAACCAGCT
>JACAWG010000075.1:3971-4288 GCA_017160915.1 Aggregatibacter actinomycetemcomitans | reverse complement strand
CTAATCAGTCCATTTAAAGGCACCTGGCGTTATGAGTATGATGCGTTCGGCAGACGGATAACGAAGTACCAAATTCAGACAGACCAAATAAACGCGACCAACCAAAGGGAATACAAGAATCAGTTAATCAATATGCCGATACGCCCGAATCAGGATTATTGGCATAAGATTAACGAGCTTTGGGAACAGCAAGAGCAACAGGCACAAAACGAAACAGTAGAAAGCCAACCAACGAACCGGACTGAGAAGAATGAAAAAACACCGCCAAAACCAACCGCACTTTCGGGCTGGCGTTATCTGTATCACCATAACCAGCT
>JACAWG010000075.1:0-3921 GCA_017160915.1 Aggregatibacter actinomycetemcomitans | reverse complement strand
GTACCGACTATCTACCACACGGATGGAAACGCGGCGTTACAAACAGAAATAATGCGTTGTGAAGAAAACTGGGAGGAGGCGATTTACTGGCTGTATCAAGAAGATGACTTCACCCCGACGGCGCGTTATGAAAAGGGGCAGTTGCATTACACGGTTGCCGACCAGGTGGGAACTATCACCGAACTGCTCACTGAAGACGGTTATATCGACTATCGGCAGAAACTGAACCTGTGGGGTGAAGCGGAGATTGACGGACACCGGCATTATGCGGCGAACGATACTAATCCACTCAAATGCAATCATCGGTTTGTGGGGCAGTATTATGACGATGAGAGCGAACTGTATTATAATCGCTTTCGTTATTACAGTCCTGAGACAGGGCAGTATATCAGCCATGACCCGATAGGGTTGTTGGGGGGATTTAATCCGTATGGGTATGTAGGCATACCGACATTATTTATTGATCCTCTAGGATTAGATACTACTATTGTAAGATATGTGTCAAAAGCAGAGGCTAAGGCTATCCGAGACAGTGGAGGGCTTGTGCAGATTATTGGTAGCAATGGAAAACCAAGTAACAAAGCTGTGTGGGTGAATCATGGTTCTAATTGGAATCCTTCTCGAGAGGAGTATAGAGTTAAAATTAAGTTAAATGATGAGGGAGAGAAATTGATTAGTAGCAATATAAAAGATATTGAGCAGGTGGGAGGGAAAGAGACTGGACATCGTGGTGGAATTTTAACGAAAAGTAATGAGGAAGGTGCTAAAGGTATCGGCCTAGATGTACTTGATGAGGTGAATAAAAACATTACGGACATTGAGGTTGAGAAAATGAATGGTAAGAAGCAATGGGTTAAATGTGGAAAGTTATGATCAACGATATTGTTATAGAATATATTAGAATCTACTTAAATTTTAGAACTAATTTGTCTTCAGTTTCATTTGGAAAATGGAGTCTGGAAAAAGATACTGTTTATGATGATTTATTGGATGTGTCGTTTTATTTATTTTTGAAGTCATCAAATAATTTACCTATATCTAAAGTTAAAAAAAAAGTTTATAAGGAATTGTTACATATAAATATAAATGATTTAGAAAATGTGTCGGCTATTATTAATTCTTTTTTGGATTTGTTCTATTTGCCAATGCAAGGGGTTGGTAATCATTATAATTTTATTCATTATAAAGCAATTTCTTTTTTTCAACTTAGTATGAATTATCCTGCGTCTAGAAAGAATGATTATTTTAGATTAAAGTATATTAGGTTATTGCTATCAAACTCTTATTTATACCATAGGGTTAATTTAGTTGGTTTTAAATGTGGTGCCTTATTTTTCAATAAGATTAAGCTAAGGGATACTTTCTACTCTCTTTTATGTAATAAGGGGAAGTCAGATGTTTTTTATGAGGTTGTAAAGTATTGCTTGTCTGTTGTCGATTTTATGGAGAATGGGATAGAAAAAAGAGGGTTAGTTGATCTCTTTAGTGTTGTTGATGATATTTATTTGGAAAATAGCCATTACAAAAACTTTATTTGTTCTAAGTCGTATAAGTATAAGTTTGCTGTGAGATTAATTAACGAAATGTACCAATACCCAAAGGATTATAAAAGTGATTTTGTGAATAGAATGTATTTGATTAATTTTTATTTTTTATCTAAAAAAGCTAGTGCGTATTTTGAAAAGTATATTAAGGATAAAAAAATCTTAGATAAGGTTATTAGGGATTTTGATGTTTGTTTCTCTTCTCCTTTGGTTAATAAGTTATAGTGGTTCTATTCGAAAGAGTATTTATTAAAACTCGTCCAAAGTTTTAAAGCCCGTAACGTAAAATAAAGCGGAGGTTTTGATGAGTCTGGGGCAAAGCTCGGTAAGCGCCGGTTCATATGTTGCAACGAGAGAGGTGCTACGAGGTCAGATGAATGACCAAATGCAAGCAATGCAATCCTCTACGACACCATCTTCGCAGGATGATTTAACGAATTTACGTCGTCAGATGTTAGATTTTGCGCAAAGTGATGGGTTAAATAACGTAATGACAGGTGCCGGGCTGGCTTTGGCTGCGGGCGGGGGCATGGTCAGTGCGGCGGCGGCTGCCGGTGGTTTTTGTTCTGTCACGGCGGGCGCATTAATGGCAGGTGCTGCGACAGGGCTTGCAACAGCCTTAGGTGCCGCCGGAGTAGGTTTAGTCGCATATAAAGTTGGTGAGGTTATCGGAGAGGCAGCAACGCATGCGGTAATGAAATATATCTTTGGTAAAACGCCGATTCCGGAGTCAGGAAATAATCCTATTTGTGAAGGAGATGAGGTATACCATAAAAATAAAAGCGCAACATATTGGGGGATTTTAGGCGGCATTGTTTTAGGTGCTGCGTTAGCCATTGCTCTGCCCGGCGTAGGTGTTTTTATGGGGGCTGCGATTTGTGGTGCGGTTACGGGGCTTTGTGCCGGGGTGGGTAATGCGTTATCTCAGTATGGTGAGAAAAAGGGAAAAGTATTACAAGGCTCCCCGAATGTCTTTTTTGAAAGTAAAGCAGTCGCCCGGGTGGGTGATTTAATTGAATGTTCTGACCACGGAGGCGAGCAATTTGTTGCGGAAGGTGCTAGAACCGTATTTGCCAATGGGCGACCAATTGCCCGCATTGGTCATTCAACGACTTGTGATGGTACGGTCGTTGGCGGAAGAGAAACCGTATTAGAAACAGATGAGACTTCAGCCGACATTCGGTTACCGATTAAATCAAGTGTCCCTTTATGGTTGGAAGAGTTGGCAACATATACCGGTTTGGTTATGGATATTGTTGACTTAGCCAAAGGTCTTAAAGGGCTTGCGGATGCAAGGACAGCCGTTGGTGACCCGGTTGATGTGGCGAGAGGGGCACTTATTCAGGAATGGCATGTACTCTCCTTTGAGAGAACATTGCCGTTACGTCTGAACCGTTATTATTATTCGACGCAACAACAGAGTGGGCATTTAGGTCAAAATTGGTTTGATGAATGGTCACAATGTTTGCGTATTGATGATGAACAGAAAGAAATCATTTATTTTAATGAGAAAGGGGGGGCTTACCATTACCCTTATCAAAGAAAGAAAGTCTATGCACAAAATGTGTATTGCAAACATTTAGTTTTATTTAGCGATAACTTAAACGACATTTATCTGTTTAACCGCAAACAACAAAGAAAGTATTTATTCTCCCCACTTTCCTCCGGAGATAAATCGGTAAGATATCTGGCTGAAATCTCAGACCGTTTCGGTAATAAAATCACGTTTAACTATGATGAAGGCAACTTGTCGGAAGTTCGGCACAGTGACGGTTTTTCTTTGGTAATAGAGAATCAGGACGGGTTGTTTAAGTCGATTTCTTATAAATCCAAAGCATATAACCAACTTTTAGTGCGTTTTGAACATAATGACAAAGGGCAGTTAGAGTTTTGTCGTTCATTCCAATATGGAGAGCTTCATCATCGTTATAATGATGCGGGATATATGAGCTCCTGGTGGGATAGTGATGCAACGCATGTGGATATCTACTATGACGAGCGTGGTCGGGTGCTAGGCACCAAGACGGAATCGGGTCATTACGAAGACAGTTATAGATATGATGATGAAAACCATTGCACCTATTATATTGATGCGGAGGGAGGAGAGAGTTGCTATTGGTACAACAAAGACTATGTTGTGACCAAAATCCGAGATGCATTAGGGCATGTTACGGAAAGTGAATGGGATTACGGACAGAAAGTTGCAGAAACGGATGCATTGGGTCGGGAAACACGCTATGCCTATAATGATTATGGCGACATAAGCAAAGTAACGACACCGGACGGACGGGTGTACCTGTATAAGTATAACGGAGAGGGATTATTATTAGAGATAAAGAACTCACTGGGCGAATATTGGGAATACCGTTATGGTACT
>JACAWG010000074.1:13981-33735 GCA_017160915.1 Aggregatibacter actinomycetemcomitans | reverse complement strand
AGAGCATAAAAAAGCACGCGTCAGGAGACGCGCGCTATCGTGGGAAATTATTTAATAAGTTTATTTAGAAATTCAAAGTATTTTTTATCTTTAAAATTTTGACAAATATATTTTGCAAACTCTATTTTAAAATCATCATTTATTACACGCTCAATGTAAATTAACTCATCTGAATTAATTTTATTATTTATATATTGCTCTGCTGATTCATTGTAACTAACCAGCCCGCTAGTTAAATCACATAATTCTTTATCACTCAGCTTTCTAAACCATTTTTTATATTCTCTGAGTCTGATATTTTATCTAAAAAATGAGACTCTATTGTGATAGCAAGATTTTCTTTAAATATCTCTTTTATACTTTTTAAATATTCAGGAATAGGTAAAGTTTTCACATTCACTTTATTAATATTTTTAATTACTCTTGATTTATGCTTTTCCTTAGCAAATTTTTTCAAATCATCAAAATATTTTTTCGCCTCAATCCCAGCTTTGTCGCAGTCAACAATACCTAACGCAGTATATTCATACGAATCATTTACATCAGGATTAAAACACCAAGATAGCAAATATTCTGAAACTTGATTAGCTCCACCACATCCGATAATTTCATATTCGTTTTCTTTATTACATAGCTCAATATATCTCTTTAAAATAACTTCATCACTTTTTCCCTCAACAAAAATAATGTTCTTATTCAAAAGATAATTTTTAACCTTAGAAGTAATCTCATCCAGTTTAGCTTTAAGCCTAGAATTTCTATCAACTTCCTCTTCAAGGAATGGAGTTATTAATGCTAAAAATCCTTTATCATTATTTTGTATATCATACGATATATTATCCTTAATAATATATTCTGTTCCTACCTCATCATTTTCCTGAATGGTCTGAAACAAATTACAATTTGTAGATTCTTTCTTCATTAAATAAAATGCAGGAGAATGAGTTGTTAGTAATATCTGTATTTGACTTGATATACTTAGAAATTGTCTAGACTTATCAAATGCTGCTAATCCTTCTAAATTATTTTCAGGTTCCTCATATCCCCAAATTGTATCTGTTCTTATACTACCTTTATTATTTAATCTATTATTCTCCCTGTGAAAAAACTGCAATATACTTGGGATATGTCTTATTTTAATACCGTCACCTCTATTCTTAATTGAAATCAAGTTATCTTTATCCCCCGTCTGAAAGTCTAAAGTAGAAAACAATGAACCTAAATCATCAGGAAAACTTATTTCACTTTTTATTTTTAAATTTTCAGATAAATCATCACTCATATCCTTAGTTGATTTCTTTATAACATTTAGAAATTTGTTTGAAGCATCAGATAAATTTTCGGATATAGATTCTGACAAAATGCCATATAATTCTCTTAATAAGTTAGAAAAATATAAATTATCTTTCATTGCGGGAACATATCTATATTTTAACTTTTTCGCCCACGAATATTTTTTAGGTATTCTTTTCGGACTTAGTACTGATTCTGATGACTTATTAAAGTAATCTTTGTATAAACCATCCTTTCTCCATATTTTGGTCCAAGTAAACTCTTTATTATCTTGATAACTATCAGGAGGAGATAAAGTCAACTCTATACAAATTTCTTTTGCTTTTTTAGTAGATACTGTAGCAAATTTACAGAAATCTTTTGAAAAATCAAACTCTTCATAATGGCTGATTTTATCATTAAAGAATAGATTTAACGCCTTCAACACATTAGATTTACCAACATCGTTAAGCCCATAAAAAACATTAATATTTTCCAATGAAATTTCCTGTTTTTTGATAGATCTGAAGTTTTTAATTTTAATTATCTTTATATGCATATAAATACCTAAATATGTAAATATTATTTCATTCTTAATATAAACTAAATATTAGTTTTTTAATCTATATTTTATAAATTTTTCTCTATTCAAATACAACCCTCGCATTCCTAAACACCCGCATCCAAGCCCCGTCTTCGCCCCATTCTTCCGGGTGCCATGAATTGCTGACGGTGCGGAAGACGCGCTCCGGGTGTGGCATCATGATGGCGACGCGACCGTTGGCGTTAGAAAGCGCAGTAATGCCAAGGGCGGAGCCGTTCGGGTTTGCCGGGTATTGTTCCGTTGGGTTGAGGTTGTTGTCGATGTATTGCGCCACGATCAGCTTTTGAGCCTGCAGTGCGGTGAGATTTTCCGGTGTTTTGAATTCTACTCTGCCCTCGCCGTGAGAAACGGCAACCGGCATGTGAGAGCCTGCCATACCTTGGAACCACAGGGAGTTGCTGTCGTTAATGCGAAGCAAGGCGGCGCGGGCTTCAAAACGTTCGGATTTGTTGCGCACAAAACGCGGCCAGTTTTCCGTGCCCGGGATAATTTCCGCTAGGGTGGAAAGCATTTGGCAGCCGTTACAAATACCTAATGCCAGCGTGTCTTCACGATCGAAGAAGCGGCTGAATTGATCCCGTAAGTGCGGGTTAAATAAAATGGATTTCGCCCAGCCGCCGCCGGCGCCGAGTACGTCGCCGTAGGAGAAACCGCCGCACGCCACTAAAGCGTTGAAATTCTGCAAATCATAACGGCGATTGTGCAAGTCGCTCATGTGGACGTCGATGGCGTCAAAGCCTGCGCGGTCAAACGCCGCCGCCATTTCAACATGGCTGTTAACGCCTTGTTCACGCAACACCGCCACTTTCGGGCGTTTGCCGGTGGCGATGTAAGGCGCGGCGATGTCGTCGCTCGGGTCGTAGGTTAAATGGGCGGAGAAACCTTTATCCTGCGGATTTTTCTTCGCGGCAAATTCTTGATCGGCGCATTCCGGGTTGTCGCGCAAACGTTGCATTTGATGGGTTAATTCCGCCCAAATGCCGCGCAAGTCGGAACGTTTTTCGCTGAGTAAAACTTTCGTGCCACGGGTGATTTCGATTTCGTCTGCTTCGGTGACGGAGCCTAACTCTTTCACCAAATGCAATACATTGTGTTTGGCGAACACGTCGCGCACGAGGGTTAAATCGCTGTCGCGCACTTGAATCACTGCACCCAATTCTTCGTGAAACAACACGGCTAAATCGTCGTCGCCCAAGGCGCTGATGTCCACCGCCACGCCGCAGTGTCCGGCGAATGCCATTTCCGCCAGCGTGACGATTAAACCGCCGTCGGAACGGTCGTGGTATGCCAATAATTTTTCCAGTTGAACCAGTTCCTGCATGGCGTTAAAGAAGTTTTTCAGGGCGTCGGCATTGACTACGTCCGCCGGTTTGTCGCCAAGTTGGGCGTAAACCTGTGCCAAGGCGGTGGCGCCCAAGCGGTTTTTGCCTTCACCGAGATCCACTAACAACAAGCGGGATTGCCCTTTATCGGTGCGTAATTGCGGGGTGACGGTTTTGCGTACGTCTTCCACGCGGGCAAAGGCGCTAATAATCAAGGAAAGCGGTGAGGTAACGCTTTTTTGTTCACCGTTTTCCTGCCAGGTGGTTTTCATGGACATGGAATCTTTACCCACCGGAATGGTTAAGCCCAGTTGCGGGCAAAGCTCTTCGCCCACGGCTTTCACAGCGGCGTATAAGCCTGCGTCTTCACCTTTATGCCCTGCGGCGGACATCCAGTTGGCGGAAAGTTTAATGCGCTTAATGTCCCCGATGTTGGTGGCGGCGATGTTGGTGAGGGATTCCGCCACAGCTAAACGGGCGGAGGCGGCGAAATCCAACAATGCCACCGGCGTGCGTTCGCCCATGGACATAGCTTCGCCGTAGTAGCTGTCTAAGGTGGCGGTGGTCACGGCGCAGTCGGCAACCGGCACTTGCCACGGACCGACCATTTGATCGCGCGCCACCATGCCGGTGACGGTGCGGTCGCCGATGGTGATTAAGAAAGTTTTTTCCGCCACCGCAGGCAGACGCAACACGCGGTGTAAGGCGTCTTTTAACTGGATTTGGCTTTGTTCCAACGGTTCGCCGTTGACGTTTGCGCTTTGCACATCACGGGTCATTTTCGGGGTTTTGCCGAGCAACACGCCCATCGGCAAATCAATCGGATCATTGTTGAAATGCTCATCGTGCAAGGTGAGATGTTCTTCTTCGGTGGCTTCGCCGATCACCGCATAAGGGGCGCGTTCACGACGGCAAAGTTCCTCAAAGTGCGGTAGTTTTTCCGGGTGAATCGCAAGCACATAGCGCTCTTGCGATTCGTTACACCAAATTTCCAGCGGGCTCATTTCCCGTTCGTCGCTTAAGATTTTACGCAACTCGAATTTACCGCCGCGACCGCCGTCATGCACCAATTCCGGCATGGCGTTGGATAAACCGCCCGCGCCCACATCGTGAATAAAGGCGATAGGGTTGTCGTCGCCAAGCTGCCAGCAACGGTCGATAACTTCCTGACAACGGCGCTCCATTTCCGGGTTATCCCGTTGTACGGAGGCGAAATCCAGATTTTCTTTGGATTTACCGGACGCCATGGAAGACGCCGCGCCACCGCCCAAGCCGATGTTCATTGCCGGACCGCCAAGCACCACCAGCTTTGCCCCCACCGGGATTTCGCCTTTTTGCACGTGTTCCGCGCGAATGTTGCCGATACCGCCCGCCAACATGATTGGTTTGTGGTAGCCACGCACTTCTTCGCCGTTGAAGCTGTTGACTTTTTGTTCGTAAGTACGGAAATAGCCGAGCAATGCCGGACGACCGAATTCGTTGTTAAATGCCGCGCCGCCCAGAGGGCCTTCCAGCATGATGTCTAAGGCGGAAGCGATACGATTCGGTTTGGAAAGCGGCGCTTCCCAAGGTTGTTCAAAGTTCGGAATGCACAGGTTGGATACGGAGAAGCCCACCAAGCCCGCTTTCGGTTTTGCGCCGCGACCGGTGGCGCCTTCATCACGAATTTCGCCGCCGGAACCCGTTGCCGCGCCCGGGAATGGGGAAATGGCGGTCGGGTGGTTGTGGGTTTCCACTTTCATCAAAATGTGGGTGTCTTCGTTGTGATAACGATAAGTGCCGTCTTGATCCGGGAAGAAACGCCCCGCTTTGGAACCTTCCATCACCGCCGCATTGTCTTTATAGGCGGAAAGCACGAAATCCGGGGTTTTCTCAAAGGTATTTTTGATCATTTTGAACAGGGACTTATCCTGTTTTTTGCCGTCGATAATCCAGTCGGCGTTGAAAATTTTGTGGCGGCAATGCTCGGAGTTGGCTTGCGCGAACATATAAAGTTCGATGTCGTGCGGGTTGCGTCCAAGTGCGGTGAAATTTTCCATCAAATAATCGATTTCATCTTCCGCCAATGCCAAGCCCAATTCCACATTGGCGGTTTCTAGGGCGTTGCGTCCGCCGTTGAGAATATCAATAGTTTTAAACGGCTTCGGTTCCTGATGACGGAACAACACTTCCGCTTCTTGTGCCGTGCGCACCACGGTTTCCATCATGCGATCGTGTAAAAGTGCGGTCAGTTTTTCCTGCGTTTTTTCGTCTAACGGTTGGCTCAATTCAAAATAATACGCCAAACCGCGTTCAATGCGTTCCACTTCGTTTAATCCGCAGTTGTGGGCGATGTCGGTGGCTTTGGAAGACCAGGAGGAAATGGTGCCGATACGCGGGATCACAATAAAGGATTCGCCGTTGGCGTCGTGTTCCGCCAGGGTCGGTCCGTAATGTAACAAGGCTTTCAGTTTGGCTTCCTGCTCGGCGGAAAGGGCGGCGTTTAATTCCACAAAATGCACATATTCCGCATACACGGATTTCACCGGTAATTGCTGCTGTTGAAATTTTTGCATTAAGCCATTGATTCTGAATTCGGAAAGGGCGGGAGAGCCACGGAAAGTTTGAAACATGAGGATTACCTTTGAGGTTGAATTGAAACAAAAATTGCGGGCTATTATAAAGGAAATCGGTTCAAACGAAAACGTTTGCGTAACAAAAATCAGGCGGGAAAAAGGCATAAAAAAACCCTTGTCAACAGGACAAGGGCGATGGTCAAAAATGAGTTAAAAACTAACCCATACCGTATTTTTTTAATTTTTTACGCAATGTACCGCGGTTAATGCCAAGCATTGTCGCCGCACGGGTTTGATTACCACGGGTATATTGCATCACCATATCTAACATCGGATGTTCCACTTCTGCCAAGACCAATTCGTAAAGATCATTCACATCTTGACCGTCTAATTGAGACAAGTAGTTTCTTAAAGCCTGTTTTACCGAATCACGCAGTGGTTTATTGGTTACTTGTGACTGAGAGTTTAAAACTGAAACCGTTAACGCTTCAGCCGGATTGCGTTGTTGTTCTAACATTGTTCTATCCATGTAAATCAATTAACTTAAAAAATTGTTCTAACGCGTGTAATTGCTCTTTGGCGGAGGTTAACGCATTAAAACGTTGCTTAAAAACAGAATCGGGTTGAATATCCTGTAAGTACCAAGCGATATGCTTGCGTGCGATGCGATACCCTTTTTCTTCGCCGTAAAACTGATGAAGATCGCGAATATGTTGCAAAATCACACTACATTTTTCTTCTAAACTTGGTTCCGCAACGATCGAATGTTGCTCAATTAAGCCAACCACCGTTTGAAACAGCCAAGGTCGTCCTAATGCGCCACGTCCGATCATTATGCCGTCCGCCCCCGTGTAATCGAGAACGAATTTGGCTTGTTCGGCAGAAGTCATATCGCCGTTGGCAATCACAGGAAGGGAAACATTTTGCTTCACCGCTTTAATGGAATCGTATTCCGCCACACCTTCAAATTTACAGGCGCGCGTTCGACCATGCACGGTGAGCGCTTGAATTCCGCTTTGTTCTGCAATTTTGGCGATTTCTACACAATTTCGATTTTCCGTATCCCAACCTGTGCGAATCTTCAAGGTTACCGGAACCTTAACCGATTTCACCACAGCCTCAAGAATTTGTCGAACCAAATCGGGATATTGCAAAAGGGCGGAACCCGCCATTTTACGATTCACCTTCTTTGCCGGACAGCCCATATTAATATCGATAATCTGAGCGCCGTATTCCACATTCACTTGAGCGGCTTGCGCCATTTCATCAGGATCGGAACCCGCGATTTGTACGGCATTAATCCCTGCTTCCCGGTGGTGCGCCAAGCGCAGTTTCGATTTCTCGGTATGCCATACCTGCGGGTTGGTTGACATCATTTCGGAAAAGGTCAAACCTGCACCATAATTGGCGCAAATTCGCCGAAAAGGCTGATCGGTAATCCCCGCCATGGGCGCCAACAAAATGCGATTTTTTAATTGATAAGAACCAATGCGCACCCGCGACCCCACTACTTTCCGGCAACTTGACCAAACTCCCTTGCCAACCGACAAGGTGCGCTATCATACGCACTTTTAAGGCGTTTGAAAAGTGTATTTTTTAGACAATTTGTAAATTTTTTTCATTCCTTTAACTTCGTCAAATTTCTGAAAAAAAATCATAAGAAAGGCTTGACATTATCCATAAATTTTTTACGGATTTTGAGGCGATTGAAGGGGAAAAACAAAAAGTGCGGTACGTTTTTTCACTGTTTTTCAGCACTCGAAAACACCGCCAAAAACCACCGCACTTTTACGTCATAGGGCATGATTTAACTTTTCAGCTTGCCCGTAATCCGACACCATTCTTCACGTTCCGCCACCGGCTCCAACGTAAATCGTTCGGCATAAGCGTCGCACACGGATTGCGCCTGGGTTGCCAGAATACCCGACAACCCCAAATCGCCGTTCGGTTTCACCAATTGGCTAATCACGGGATACAGTTCTTTTAGCGGACCGGCGAGAATATTCGCCACCACCACATCGGCGTTTAAATCCGACGGTTTTTCATCGGACAAAAACAGCTGCAAACGATCGGCAACGCCATTTTGCTCCGCATTATTGCGACTTGCCAGAATCGCCTGCGGATCGATGTCAATGCCTACCGCACGTTTTGCCCCCAACTTCAACGCCGCAATGGCAAGAATGCCCGAACCGCAACCGAAATCAATCACGGTTTTACCTTGCAAATCCAAGCCGTCCAGCCACTCCAGGCATAACGCCGTAGTCGGGTGGGTTCCCGTACCGAACGCCAGCCCCGGATCAAGCATCACGTTTACCGCATTCGGATCAGGCACCTCACGCCAACTCGGGCAAATCCACAAGCGCTTGCCGAATTGCATCGGGTGGAAATTATCCATCCACTCGAGTTCCCAATCTTTATCTTCAATTTGCTCGATTTTATAAGCGGAATTGTCGTTCAAATGCGCTGCCTGTTTAAGCTGTGCCACCACCGCGTTCATATCGGTTTCCGCATCAAACAACGCAATCACATCCGTATTGCCCCACAAACGGGTTTCCCCCGGCAACGGCTCAAAAATCGGCGTGTCCCGGCTGTCCATAAAAGTCACCGACACCGACCCGATGTCTTCCAAAAAATCACTGATTTGCTCTGCCTTTTCGTTAGTACTGTTCAGACGAATTTGAATCCAAGCCATAGTTATTCCTTATTCTTTCTCGTAACCTTCGTAATAATAAGATTGCTCAATACCTTTAAAAATCATCTCGCGGTTATTCACATCATCGGTCAAATTACTTTGTAATAAAAAGCGAATTTCCAAATCATTAATCGGGCTGCGCTCCATAGCTTGCAAATACAACGTTTTATCTACATTTTGCCAATTAACCACTTTGCCTAAGTTTTTCTTTAAAATTAAATCCAACCAAATGCGGGTTGAACGTCCGTTTCCTTCCAAAAACGGATGCGCGATATTCATTTCCACATATTTGTTAATAATTTCTTCAAAATTATTTTCGGGCATTTGCTCAATTTTCCCCAACGCCTCCTTTAAATAAAGCGAGTTGGCGAAACGAAAATTTCCCTTGGAAATATTTTGTTCACGAATCACGCCGGCAAACTCATACAAATCTTGAAATAAATAGCGATGAATTTGCTGTAATCCCCGCGTAGTTCCCACTTCCATTTGATGAATATCGCCCGTTTCAAACAAGCGGTAAGCATTTTCTAAACTTTGCTGATCTATTTTTTTCATTGAATTCACCCGTTATTTTCACCGCACTTTATCGGCGCTTCTCACCCATTTTATTCCCAATCCAAAACGCCGCCAAGCCGAATACCAGCGCCGGCGCAATGGGGTTGAAGCCGAATAATTTAATGCCGAATTGGGTGAGCAAAATGAATGAGATTAAGCCTGCCAACATGGAGCTGATGGCGCCGTAGGCATTGGCTTTGTCCCAATATAAACCGAGCACGATGACCCATAAAAAGGCGGCTTCCAACCCACCGAAGGCAAACAAATTGAGCCAAATGATCATATCCGGCGGATTGAGGGAGGCGAAAATTAAAAGTGCGGTCAAAATTAATGTAATTATTGAGGAGATTCGCCCGATACGTTTTTGATTTTGCGCTGCCTGCGGTTTTGCCGCTAAATACAAATCCTTCACGAAAATGGAAGAAGATTGAATCAGTTGCGCATCCACCGTGGACATGATCGCCGACATCGGCGCAGCGAGGAAAATACCCGCGACGATAGGCGGTAACACCTGTAACATCAGGCTTGGAATGACCTTGTCCGACACCGTTAAATCCGGCACCACGGCACGCCCTAACGCGCCTGCCAAGTGCATACCGAACATGATCACCGTTAGCACGATGGTACCGATAAGCATCCCGTTATGCAGGGCTTTGCTGTCTTTAAACGCCATGCACCGCACCGCCGTGTGCGGCAAGCCGACTACACCGAAACACACCAAAATCCAGAAGGATGCCATGAATTGAAAATCCAGCATGTCGTTCGGTCCGTACGGGCTAACCAGGCTTGGATCAATTTCAGTTAATTTTTTGACCGCACTTTCTACGCCGCCCACCTGATAAATCACGCCGACCAATAACACAATGGTGCCTAAAATCATCACCGTGCCTTGGATAGTATCCGTTAGCACCACCGCGCGGAAGCCGCCGATAAAGGTATAAATTCCCACCGTCAGGGCGAAAATCAACAAGGCTTGGGTGTAAGGAATGCCGATGGTGGTTTCCAATAAACGGGCGCCGCCGATAAATTGCACGGTCATGGCGGCAAAAAAGGCGATAAGCAACGCCACACAGGCAATCCACACTAAGTATTTGTTTTTGTAGCGATAGAGAAGCAGATCGTTGATTGTTAAGGCGTTGGTTTCGCGGGAAAGCAAGGCGAATTTTTTCCCCAACGCACCGAGCGCCAACCACACCGCCGGCACTTGAATCATGGCGAGCAACACCCAACCCAAGCCGTATTTATACGCGGCACCCGGTCCGCCGATAAAAGAACTGGCGCTGGCATAAGTGGAAGCGGTGGTCATGGCGAGCACAAACCCCGTCATGGAGCGGTTGCCCACGTAATATTCGGAAAGAAAATCGCCGCCTTTTTGACGTTTAACGTAAGCGTAAATCGCCGCGCCGAAGACAAACGCCAAGTAAATCACTAACGGAAAAATAATGCCGAGGTTCATTGTTTATTCTCCGTCGTCGTGTTCGGTGTTTTGGGTTCCACATCCAACGGAATATCCTGAAACGCAATTTTAATCAGCCAATACGCCACCACAATGAACAGAATCGGTAGGTAAATACAGGCAAGTTCAAACCACAGCGGAAAGCCCATAGGGCCGTGCGTGTCTTTCGGCAAATACGCGCATAAGCACCAACCGATCACATAAAGCAGCGTTAAGCCCAACGTCCACCGCGCCTCTTTCGTGGCTTGTTTATAGCGTTGTTGTAAATCCATTACGTTATCCTTCATCGAAAGCCTTAAAAAGTTTTGCTCATTTCTAAATAAATCCGGTTTTTATCATAACGATAAAACGGATGATTGCTGTCAATTTTTTGGTACGACCAGGTTAATTTCGGGGTGATGCCGAAAAAGTACAGATTGCGATGCCATACGGTAAGATTGGATTGATATTCGTTGTTTTTTTGACGAATGCTAAATAAATCAATGTCTTTATACGTTCGTCTGGCATAGGCAAGAGAAATGCGGGTAGAAAGCCCCAGCGACCATTCCTGCACCCAGCCCAAACGGAGATTTTTGCGCTGATAGGCATTATCGCGATCGCGGGTATTTTCGCGGTTGTAATCCACACCGGCAAACCAATATTGTCCGCTGTAAGGCAGGAATAACAAGGTGTTCGACCACAAATAATTATTGCCGTTTAAATGTTTGCGCTTCACATAACGCTGTTCGCCGTATTCAAGTGCGGTGGAAATTTGCCACGTTTTATTGAGCCAATGGCTTAATTCCAAACGCACGCCGGAATTTTTGGAAAATTGTTTCATGGCATCACTGCCGGAAGAACCGCCCGAATACCAACGACGCTCAGTGAAAGGCAACAGCGCCACTTCGGTATTTGCCGTTTGATAGCCCAAGCCCGCTCCGATACGGGCATTGAATTCGTTATATTTTTTGTTATCCCAATAATATTTGCCTTGTCCGTCCAAGATAAATTTGGCGAAGACATTTTTTGGCAGCGACCATTTTTTTTCACTATTGAGATAATAAGAAAGCCCGTGTGCCGATTCGCGCTGCCACGCCTGCCACCCACCGATACGGGTCCCCGCTTTGGGTGCGTTATTCACGTTCGATTCATTTAAAAAACTGATACCGCCGCTGATTTTCCACTGATCGCGCTGGTTAATCGCCGTTAAATACTGATCGATCATCTGCTGCGATGGCGTGTCATTCACTTCCGAACGGAGTTTTTGGAACTGATCTTTCGCCGCTTCGTTATCATTATTCAAAAACAAGGCGTGCGCTAATTGATAACGTAGCTGCAAAATGTCGGGGCGTTGCGCGAATAAACGGCGATATTCCTGCACCGCGCGGGAATAATCACCCTGCTTAACCGCCATAATAGCTTCCGCCCAAGCCAATAAAAACGGATCCTGCTGCGGCAGATTTTGATATAACGGCAGCAGCAATTCCACCGCCTCCGTATTATTCTGCAACACTGCCGGAATTAAACCGCGAATAATTAAATCGGGATGCTTCGCCAGTTCCTCTTTGGTGATGGAAAGGGTGCGTTGATTATCGCTACTCTCTGCCTGCACCGGCTGCGGTTGCGCAAGCTGAGGCTTCGCCACCTGAATACGTTCTTCCGGCAAATTATTTTTCGGCTCCGGTCTATCTTCGGCATAGACCATACTTGCCGCCGCAAGCGACAAAGCAAAAGATAAAAAAGAATGGTTAAGTTTCATTGCGTATAACTTTGTAGAAATGAATAAAGCAAGCCGTGGCTTGCTTTAGTTTGATATGATTTTCTATTGTTTTTGGGCTCCGAATGCGCCTGTATATCTTTTTTCAGTATTATGATAAGTACCGACAACTTCATTAGCATCGTTACCATAGAAACCGCCGGAAGTTTGAGTACCATCAACAGTTTCACCATCAAAGGTATTACCTGAAATATTTGCCAATAAATTCACTTTTTCTTCCGCACCAAGATTTTTTTGCCCAGCAATTGGGGTAATTGTACCTACTAACGTTTTCTTATCAAAGTCAACCGTGATATTTACTTTACCACCGACCTTGTGATCTTGGTCACCTGCAGAAAGATGAGCCGCTGTACCGTTATAAACAGCCAAACCTTTAGGCATAGTAGAAGTGGCATTCGTACCTTGAGCGAGCAAATAATCAACATTTCCCTCTTTTGAAACAATAAATCCCCAACGGGTATTTTCACTGCTGTCAACAATTTTTTCTGAGTTGCTTATAAAGCTCCCAACTTGCTCATTTGCAGAAAGAATTTCTATTGTTTTTTCGCCTATTTTCAGTCTATTTACATTATTCTCATTTTCGGAATTAATAGGGAAAGGCGTTTGTAATGAACCATCTTTAGGAATTGTATAACCAAATCCATATACACCATTTGACGGGTTATTTCTTTCCGGCATAGGCATATCCGGTTTAGGTTGTTGACCAGGTTCTGATGGCTGACCTGGCTGTGACGGCTGACCTGGCTGTGACGGCTGACTTGGCTGTGACGGCTGACTTGGCTGTGACGGCTGACTTGGCTGTGATGGAGTATTCAGAGAAGAATTACTTCCACCGCCACCACTTCCGCAAGCCGCGACAGTTAATGAGGTTAATACAATAAGACTTAATTTTGAGATTGAGTGTTTAACGTTACTCATAAAAAACTCCTTAGAAATTAAAAATAAACGGCATAAATATGCCCATAAAGCCACTAAATTTTTTATAAATGCTGAAATTTTAAGTGGAATAACCGCCTTGGCGGTTTAAAACAATAAACAAAATGCGTTTATTGAAAATCAATAAAGCGCGGTAAAAAAACGCTGAGAATTTTTACCGCACTTTATGAAATTAACTTGATGATAAATCGGCAGCTTATTCGTGCATGCCTAATTTTTTCTCCAAGTAGTGAATATTGGTACCACCTTTTTGGAAGTTTTCATCGTCTAAAATCAGATCATGTAACGGAATATTGGTTTTAATACCGTCAATGATGGTTTCC
This sequence comes from Aggregatibacter actinomycetemcomitans, assembly GCA_017160915.1. Taxonomy (GTDB): domain Bacteria; phylum Pseudomonadota; class Gammaproteobacteria; order Enterobacterales; family Pasteurellaceae; genus Aggregatibacter; species Aggregatibacter actinomycetemcomitans_B. The sequence continues at coordinate 20,264 of JACAWG010000074.1, read as the reverse complement.
GATAGTGCATTTTGCATACGACGAATCGCCACTTCACGGGTGTCGCCGTAAGTGATGAGCTTCGCGATCATGGAATCATAATGCGGCGGAACCGTATAACCGGCGTAAATATGGGAATCCCAACGCACGCCCAATCCACCCGGCGAGTGTAAATGCGCCACTTTGCCCGGCGAAGGCAGGAAGGTTTTCGGATCTTCCGCGTTAATACGGCACTCAATGGCGTGCCCTTTCACTTTAATATCTTCTTGTTTAAAGGAAATCGGTAAGCCTGAGGCGATACGTAATTGTTCTTTCACCAAATCCACACCGGTGATCATTTCGGTTACCGGATGCTCTACCTGAATACGGGTGTTCATTTCAATGAAGTAAAATTCACCGTTTTCATACAAGAACTCAAACGTACCCGCACCGCGATAGCCGATTTCGACGCAGGCTTTCGCACAGCGGGAACCGATGTCGCGACGGACTTCTTCGGTAATGCCCGGTGCCGGCGCTTCTTCCACCACTTTTTGGTGGCGACGCTGCATGGAGCAATCACGTTCCGCAAGATATACCGCGTTGCCGTGGGTGTCGGCTAACACTTGGATTTCCACATGGCGCGGATTTTCCAAGTATTTTTCCATGTAAACCATGTCGTTGTTAAAAGCGGCTTTGGCTTCCGCTTTGGTCATGGCAATGGATTCTTCCAAAGCATCTTCGCTACGCACCACACGCATACCACGACCGCCACCGCCACCGGAGGCTTTAATAATAATCGGGTAGCCGATACGTTTGGCGATTTCTTTGTTTTTCGCGATGTCGGAACTTAACGGACCGTCAGAACCCGGCACGCAAGGCACGCCGGCTTTTTTCATGGCATTAATGGCGGACACTTTGTCGCCCATTAAACGAATCACATCGGCGGTCGGACCGATAAAAATGAAACCTGAACTTTCTACCTGTTCGGCGAAATCGGCATTCTCGGAAAGGAAACCATAACCCGGGTGAATGGCATCGGCACCGGTCACTTCGGCGGCGGCAATAATCGCCGGGATATTTAAATAACTTTTTGCCGATTGGGCAGGACCGATACATACGGTTTCATCGGCAAGCAGAACGTGTTTCAATTCACGGTCTGCGGTGGAATGTACGGCAACGGTTTTAATGCCTAATTCTTTGCAGGCGCGCAAAATTCGCAGTGCGATTTCACCGCGATTGGCAATGACAACTTTTTCTAACATAATCAATCCATTCTTTGTTTAAATTATGGTCTGTTGTGCTAATTATTCGATAATAATCAACGGCTCATCAAATTCAACAGGATCACCATCATTTACCAGAATAGCTTTAACTACACCTGCTTTATCCGCTTCAATGCGGTTCATCATTTTCATCGCTTCAACGATACAAAGGGCGTCGCCCACTTTTACGGTTTGCCCCACTTCAACGAAGGCTTTCGCTTCAGGGCTTGGGCTACGATAGAAGGTTCCCACCATCGGAGAACGGATTTTGTGTCCGGCAACTTCTTCGGAAGCCGCAGGCGCTGCGGCCGGAGCAGCACTTGCTGCCGGTGCGGATGGCGCCGGTGCGGCAACAGGCGCAGCAGGTGCCGCCATCGGCACGGTATATTGAACGGAAGCCGGAGAACCGCGATTAATACGAACCGATTCCTCACCTTCGGAGATTTCAAGCTCCATAATGCCCGATTCTTCAACGAGTTCGATTAATTTTTTAATTTTACGAATGTCCATAATTGTTTCCTAAAAGATGCAAATTTCAACCGCACTTTTCGTGAAAAAAGTGCGGTCCGGATTAAGTTTAAATTTTCGCCCGAGAGATTACCTGAAAATAATCATTTTGGCGACAAAATTCTGCTATTTTTCGTCAATTTTCGCTGAATTTCGCTTTTCCGCCAGGTAATTTAACGCGAACTGCAAAGCAAACTCATAACCCTGTGCGCCGCAGCCGCAAATCACGCTTTCCGCCACATCGCTGAAATAGGAATGATGACGGAACGGCTCACGTTTATGAATGTTGGACAAATGCACTTCCACGAACGGAATCGCCACCGCCAACAAGGCGTCTCGCAGGGCAACGCTGGTGTGCGTGTAAGCGGCAGGATTAATGATAATAAAATCCACTTTTTGAAAACTTTGATGAATTTGTTCGATTAATTTTTCTTCGCTATTGGCTTGAAAGCAGGTTAATGCAACGCCTTGCGGCCCTGCCAGTTGGTGCATTTTGGCTTCGATCATGCCTAAAGATAAATGCCCGTAATGGCTCGGCTCACGCACACCCAACATGTTCAAATTCGGACCATTTAACAGCAAAATGTTGTATTTTGATGACATATTCTACTCCTTTTCATTTATTGTCGCGCATTATAATGATTTTTACTTTTCGGCTGGTCTAATCTGTAAAACGTCGAAAAAAAGCACCGCACTTTTAATCTAATTTAACTTCGCTAACAAACTCGGAATCCAATCCCACCAAAGGCAAATCGGAACCCGGCCAGCGTCTCACCAATTGATAATCCATTAAACTTAACGTATCCAACCCCGGCGTAACATTCGGCGTATATTGTTGCGCCATACGCGCCAGTTGAGTCAGCCCGAAACTGCTTTCGATACTGGAACTGATCACCGCTTTAATTCCCAGCGCGTGCGCCTGTTCAATCAATGCGGCACAGCGTTCGATAGATCCCACCAAGGTCGGTTTAATCACAATCGCCGCCAAGTGCGGTTCTTTTTCCACGCGAAAATCCGGCTCGCGCACGCTTTCATCCCAGGCGATATTAATGCCCGTTTCGGCGGCGAATTGACGGCTTTCCTCACGGGTTTTGCACGGTTCTTCCAAAAATTGGATACGCGCACGATGCTCGGGCTTCACATATTTAGCGAAAAGCTGCGCTTTGGCGGGCGTCCAGCTGCGGTTGGCATCCAAACGAAGTTGCAAATCGGGAATGGCTTCCAACAACATATCCGCAATCATGCCGTCGCGGTTGGCTTCATACATGCCCACTTTAATTTTGGCAACCTTTTCACCTTGCATTTGATCCAACGGCTCATACAATTCGTCGGGATCGCCATAACACAACGGCGCCACCTGATAATTCCCCTCGTCGTCCAGTCTGCCTTTCATTTCCATCAACGCACAACTTAAACCGAACGCCACGGAAGGATATAAATCCGGTGTGAGTTCCAGTTTCACATTGCAGCTGCGGGATTGATCCCATTTCTCCAGCCATTCGATCGCCTGTGCTTGCGCTTCGTCCAAGGTTTCACGGCTAAATTCCGGCAACGGCGCAATTTCGCCCCAGCCTTCGTTTTGCCCGCAGCAAACTTTCACCAGCAAACCCTCGCGTTTTTTCAAAAAACGATTACGTAAAATCAGTTGGGAATCGACGGGAATGGAATAGCGATACAGTTGATAACGGCGGTGCTGAATGGCGCAATCTTTCTTTTCATAGAAAATCTTGCCTACCCGTTGAATATGTTCCAGCAACGCCGGATCGGTAATCTTGGCATGAATAACCAAATCAAATGAATAAGGAACGGAGGTGTTCGCCAGGGTTTGTTCGATCTCGTGCAGCATTTCATCGGTAATTCTCTCGCCTTTCAGCGCCAAATCAATGTCCGAATCTTGCCGAAAATTGCCTTTGCCGCGTGAACCGAACAAAATCGCCGTTTCAACCTGCGGGAAATGCCGCAAATGCCACCCGATTTTTTTTATCATTGTTTCCGTTAAACCGAAATCCATTTTCTTCACCTCGCTGATATTGCCGAAAAATGTTGTGTTGGAATAAAAAAGTGCGGTGAAAAAAACAAATGAATTTTCCACCGCACTTTTTCTTATGGATTACGTTTGAATTTGCCGAAATCCGGGGCGCGTTTTTCATTGAAGGCGTTGCGCCCTTCCTGCCCTTCTTCGGTCATGTAGAATAACATGGTGGCGTTGCCGGCGAGTTCCTGCAAGCCGGATTGACCGTCACAATCCGCATTTAACGCCGCTTTCAGGCAGCGTAAGGCAATCGGGCTGTTGCGTAACATTTCACGACACCAACGCACAGTTTCTTTTTCCAGCTCGGCATAAGGCACAACGGTGTTCACCAAGCCCATATCCAAGGCTTCCTGCGCGTTGTATTGACGGCACAGGAACCAGATTTCGCGCGCTTTTTTCTGACCAACGATACGCGCCATGTAGCTTGCACCCCAGCCGCCATCGAAAGAGCCTACTTTCGGTCCGGTTTGCCCGTAAATGGCGTTATCGGCGGAAATGGTGAGATCGCACATCATGTGTAACACATGACCGCCGCCGATGGCATAACCCGCCACCATCGCCACCACCGGTTTCGGGCAGGTGCGAATATCACGTTGAAAATCCAAGACGTTCAAATGATGTACGCCGCTGTCGTCTTTGTAGCCGCCGTAGTCGCCGCGCACTTTTTGGTCGCCGCCGGAACAGAACGCTTTTTCGCCTTCGCCGGTCAACACGATGACGCCGATTTTTTCGTCGAAACGCGCGTCGGCAAAGGCGTTAATCATTTCTTTCACGGTTTGCGGACGGAACGCGTTGCGTACTTCCGGGCGGTTGATAGTGATTTTGGCGATTCCGTCGGTGGATTTGTGGTAACGAATATCGGTGTAGCCCGCGCTGTGATCGATCCATTCTACCGGCGCATAAAGCACATCATCTTTTGGATTTTGCATGAGAAATTCCTTTAAATTAAGGTTAAAAAAGTGCGGTCATTATAGCGGAAGTTTGTGAAATCTGAAAATGAAAAGGGTCGGCATTGACCGACCCTGAGCAGAAGAAAGGAAATTAGTTTTTCGCTTTTGCCGCCGCTTTTACGATGACCGCAAATGCCGGAGCTTTTAAGGACGCGCCGCCCACCAATGCACCGTCAATATCCGGTTGGGTGAACAATTCCGCCGCGTTGGCATCGTTTACGGAACCGCCGTATTGAATAATCACTTGGTCGGCAACCGCTTGGGATTTTTTCGCGATGTGACCGCGAATGAACGCGTGTACCGCTTGCGCTTGCGCCGGCGTGGCGGATTTGCCGGTACCGATTGCCCAAATCGGTTCGTAGGCAATCACCGCGCCATTAAAGGCTTCCACGCCTAACAGGTTAATCACCGCGTCAATTTGACGGGCGCACACTTCTTCGGTTTTGCCCGCTTCGTTTTCCGCTTCGGATTCGCCGATACACAACACCGGCACCAAACCCGCTTCTTTTAACGCGCCGAATTTTTTCGCCACGAATTCATCGCTTTCTTTGTGATAAGTACGACGTTCGGAGTGACCGATAATGATATATTTCGCGCCGAAATCTTTTAACATTTCGGTAGAAATATCACCGGTGAATGCGCCTTTCACGTTCACATCAACGTTTTGTGCGCCTAATTGAATGATATTTTCGCCACCGCAGCTGCAACCGCAGTTAGATAATAATTTTTCCGCTTCCGCCAAATACATCACCGGCGGGGCAATTGCCACATCACAACCGGTTACACCGTGCAATTCTTCCTTCAAACCGGTAATTAATTCTCTGGTGAACGCTTTGCTACCGTTTAATTTCCAGTTACCCATAACTAAAGGACGACGAGCCATTTTTTTCTCCTTAATTTAATTGAATAAAAAACTGCGCCTACTATAACAAAAATCGCCCGCTTTTTCGGTAAAAAAATCACCGTTCCAAAAAATTTTCTTTGCAACAGATGATTCTTTTGGGGTAAAAAGATACAATCTACTGTATAAATTTAACAAAAAATGACCAATTGCCCATGATTAAAATTTTCAAAGCTGAACAATGGAACGTAGAAACACTCCTGCCGTTATTTGAGGCATACCGCCTTTCCCACGGCATGGCGGAAAACCCCGAACGGACGCTTACCTTTCTATCCAATCGTATTCGCTTCGGCGAAAGCATTTTTTTCCTCGCGCTCGATCAATCCCAACAGGCAGTCGGTTTTATTCAGCTTTACCCGCGCCTTTCCTCACTTCAATTACAACGTTACTGGCAATTAACGGATATTTTCGTGCGCGACGGCAATCAAACGAACGACATTTACACCGCACTTATCGCCAAAGCCAAAGAATTCGTCAGCTACACCCAATCCACCCGCTTAGTGGTGGAACAGGACAGACAACAACATCATTTGCTGGAACAGGAAGGCTTCCGCTTAAACCCGAAAAAATCAGTGTTTGAACTGAATTTGGCAGGCTGATGAGAAAAAGTGCGGTGGAAATTTACCATGAATTTCCACCGCACTTTTATTAGGCTCCGACATTATATAGCGCG
>JACAWG010000074.1:0-13931 GCA_017160915.1 Aggregatibacter actinomycetemcomitans | reverse complement strand
TTAAATTTCCACCGCACTTTTGTTAGGCTCCGACATTATATAGCGCGCGTCTCCCGACGCGTGCTGAAACAAGAAAGAAGGCACGCGTCGGGAGACGCGCGCCATCGGTGGGCGCGGGCGGGCACAGGACCCGCCCCTACCCTTAAATAATCCGCGAAAACTGTTGTTGTTTTGCTTGTGCGCGGGAATAGGTGTCGAAGCACAAACAAATATTGCGAATCAACAAACGCCCTTTGGCGGAAACGGTGATTTGGGCTTCGCCGATGTCCAGTAAACCGTCGGCGGCTAAAGGCGCCAGCAGTGCTAAATCTTCGGCGAAATGTTGTTTGAAATGAATATCATATTGTTGTTCGATCGGCGCGTAAACGAGTTTAAAGTTACAAATCAATTGTTTAATCACATCACGACGCAGACAATCTTCTTTGGTCATGGCGAAGCCTTTGTGCAATGCAATGCCGTGCGTATCTACCGCCGTATAATAGGCTTTTAAGTCCTTTTGATTTTGTGCGTAAGTGTCGCCAAGCAGGCTGATTGCCGACACGCCCAAGCCCAGCAAATCACATTCTTCCTGCGTGGTGTAGCCTTGGAAATTGCGGTGTAGCACGCCTTTTTGTTGCGCAATGGCAAGTTCGTCATCGGGTTTGGCGAAATGATCCATGCCGATAAATTTGTAGCCGGCGTTGCCCAAGGTTTCGATGGTTTTTTGCAGAATTTCCAGTTTCGCTTCCGGTTTTGGCAACTGCCAATCCTTGATTTTCGCCTGTCCGGCAAAACGGCTCGGCAAATGGGCGTAGTTGAACACGCTTAGGCGATCGGGATTGAGTTCAATCACTTTTTGCAAGGTGAACATGAAACCGTCAACGGTTTGGAACGGCAAACCGTAAATCAAATCCAGATTGGTGGATTGAAAACCCAGCTCGCGGGCGCGCACCAATAGTGCGTTGACAAAATCCTCATCCTGTTCGCGATTGACCGCTTTCTGTACCTCTTTGTTGAAATCCTGCACACCCATGCTGATACGGTTGAAACCGATGTGGCGCAAATGTTCAAGCATGGAAAGTTCGATTTCACGGGGGTCCATTTCAATGCTGATTTCCGCGTTGTCGGCAATATTGAAATGATCGCGCAGCATTTGCATTAAACGGGAAGATTGCGCTTCCGTTAAATAGGTCGGCGTGCCGCCGCCCCAGTGCACTTGGGTCGCCACGCGATTTGCAAATAATTTCGACCGCTCTTTTATTTCTCGTTCCAGAAAATCCAGATAAATATCCGCTTTGTGTTGATGGCGCGTGATGACTTTATTACAGGCGCAGAAATAGCAAAGTTTGTGGCAAAACGGGATGTGGACATATAAAGACAGCGGGCGCTCGGGATAACGTTGCGCTGCAGCGATGAAGTCGTCATTGGTGTAATTTTCGTTAAATTCCAGCGCCGTCGGATAAGAGGTGTAACGCGGGCCGGATTGGTTATATTTCTGAATTAATGCCAAATCCCAAATAATCTCGGACATTAAATGTTTCCCCACTTTTTATAATGTTTGAATATCGGTTAACAGCCGATGCAGTTCCAATTTAATTTTACTTTCAAGCTCCGCTTCGGCACTTTCGCGGCGCAAATCCAAGCGCATTCTTTCGTTCTTTTTCAATTCCTTACGCGCGTCGTGGGTGGGCATATCTTCCACCGTTTCATACAATTGCCACATGGCGGGATAATGTTTAAGCGCCATGCCCACAGGCTCCAGCAACATTTTCAAACGCAGCACGCCTTCCGACAAATTACAATCGCCGTTCAACATGGCTTTGGCGATAATTTCCAGGCTTTCTTTAATGCGATTGATACGGTTTCGGCGCGCCTGCCGCAAGGCTTTTTTCTGCTTTTGCAGGGCGAGCAATAAATACACGGCATAGCCGATCATGCCCGCAACAATACAGACTGCCGCAATGAGTAAAAGGATTTTCCACATAATTTAAGACGTTTATTTGAATTGATTGATGTCGATTCGCTCGAAAGTGCGGTATAAATCTTCGTCGTTTTCCTCGTCTTCCGCAATACCCAATTCGGTCATTAATTGCTCGACGCGCGCCAAACATTCATCCACAAATCGTTGATCCTCGGCTGACAGTTTTTTGCCTTCATCTAATTGATCCAACAGCTGATTTAAGCATTCGTTATTTTCCAACTGTTCCAATTCCAGCATCGGATCCAATTTCGCTTTCGGCTCGACTTTCACGTCGGAAACGGCTTGCGCTTTTTGCGGTTTATTCACAAATTCCACCATTAACGGCACTTTTTTACGGCTGCCGAGACGTGGATCCTGCACTTCTTTTACCGGTTCGGCGTTTTTATTTTCTGCCGTGCTGTGACGGGAGCCCGAACTCAACCCTTTGTGTTTACGCTTTTTCTTTTCTTCACGCGCTTTCGCATCGAGTTCATAACGTGTGGCTTTGCGACCTGAATGGGGTTGCTCCGGTTTCTTATCGGATTTGCGGGTCGGCATAATATCCGTAAGGCGACGGGTCTTTTTCTGACGGGACATAAATGATCTCTTTTGACTAATAAAATTGACCGGCGATTGTATCACTCTACGGGCAATTTAACGAGGGGTATTAAAAACGTGCCTGAAAAGCACCGCACTTTTAAGCGTCCGAGGCGGTTTCGGCAGTCGCTTCTTGCAGCGCCAATTTCGCTTCTCTTTGCTGTGCGCGGCGTTTTTGAAAGAAAGCGCTGAGTTTTTCGCTGCATTCTTGCTGCAACACGCCGGCGGTGATTTCGATAGCGTGATTCATTTTGTAATCATCGAAAAAATGAAAACGGGAACCTACCGCACCGGTTTTGTAATCGGCGGCGCCGAACACCAAGCGTTTAATGCGACTGTGTAAAATCGCTCCGGCGCACATGGTACAAGGCTCAAGGGTGACGTATAAGGTGGTGTTCAGCAGGCGATAATTTTGCAGCTTTTGCCCGCCTTGGCGCAACGCGACGATTTCCGCGTGTGCAGTGGGGTCGGAATGGATAATGGATAAATTCCAGCCTTCGCCGATAATCTCGCCCTCCTCACTCACTAACACCGCCCCCACGGGAATTTCGCCCAAGGCTTCGGCTTTCTCCGCCAGCATCAGGGCATGGCGCATAAATTTTTCGTCAAGGTGGGTTTGAGATTCGGTCATGGTTGAGTTCATTTGGGGTTAAAGTGCGGTCGGTTTTTAAGATGTTTTTTTGTTTTCCTCGCGATTGACGCTCATTTTTCCCTCGCCTGTTTACAGGAAAGAGGGTATAGAAAATCCGTGGGATTTTCGAAGGGAGAGGGGGAATAAAGTTTCGCCCCCCTCTCTCTGACAAAAATTGCTGAATGCAATTTTCGTCGGTCTCTCTCCCGCAAGCGGGCGAGAGGAAAAGAAAAAAACGCCTCAAAAACCGACCGCACTTTTTCGTTATACAGAAAACGGATATTTAATCGGTTCGTGGCATTGGTAGCCCGTGACTTTAAAATCATCCATGGTGACCCAGGTTTCCAGGTCTTCCAGGGATTTGATGTCCGGATTAATTTCTAGCGTCGGCGACGGGAACGGTTCGCGTTTTAATTGCACGTCGCGCATAAGTTCCAGCTGGTCCTCGTAAATGTGCGCGTTGACGATTTGGTGGAACGCCTGCCCTGCTTTTTTGCCGGTAATTTGCGCCATCAAAGCAAGAAACGTGAACACTTGGATTTGGTTGAAATTCAAGCCGAGCGGCACATCGCAGGAACGTTGGTAACTGGTGAGATAAAGGGTGTCGCCGAGCAGGGAAAAAGTGTGGGTGTGCATACAAGGACGCAAGCAGCCCAGATCAAATTCGCCCGGGTTGTAGAACGTCAAAATCTCGCCGCGATCGTCGATACCTTTGCTCAAATTGTTGACGATTTTGCGTAATTGATCCAAATGCTCGCCGTTCGGTTTGCGCCAGCTTCTGCCCTGCACGCCATACACGCGCCCCATGTCGTCGGTGCCTTTGCGGTTTGGATTGTTTAACCAGGCTTGGTTTTCGTTGGCGTTGGCGTCCCAGGTTTTGGTGCCGAGTTTACGGAAGTCGGCGGCATTGTCGTAGCCGCGAATATAGCCTAAAAATTCGGCGATGGCGGCTTTCCAGTAGCTTTTACGGGTGGTAATCAGCGGGAATTGGTTGTTCGCTACGTCGTAGGTCAAGTTGGCATTAATCACCGTTAAACAGCGTTTGCCGGTGCGTTCGTTTTCCACCCAAACGCCTTCGTCAATAATGCGTCGGCACAAATCTAAATATTGTTTCATTTTTTCACCGCACTTTTGTTGTATGCCCAAAGCATGATTAACATGCCGCCGAGAATCATCGGCAGGCAAAGGAGTTGACCGCGCGTGATCACATCAAGGAACAGCTCTACATCCGGCTCGCGCACGTATTCGATAATAAAGCGGAAGCAACCGTAACCGATCAGGAACAAGCCCGCGACAGAACCCATCGGGCGCGGTTTACGAATAAACCAGTTGAGGATTAAAAATAGCACCACCCCTTCCAAAAAGGCTTCATATAACTGTGACGGATGACGCGGCAGTAGCAACGGATCCGTCGGAAAAATCATCGCCCAAGGCACATCCGTTTGGCGCCCCCACAATTCCAGGTTAATGAAGTTACCGAGACGTCCCATGCCCAAGCCGAAAGGAATTAACGGCGCCACAAAATCCGCCGTCGCCCAGAAATTGCGTTTTTGCGCTTTAGATGTGAAGATCATGGCGATAATCACACCGATTAAGCCGCCGTGGAAAGACATGCCGCCTTCCCAAACGCGGAATAAATACAGCGGATCTTGCAAGAAATGGTCGAGATTATAGAAGAACACATCGCCGATACGCCCGCCCAGAAATACCCCCATGAAGCCGTTAAATAACAGGGAATCCACTTGCTCCACGGTCCAGCCGCTGTTCGGTTGTTTTGCGCGACGCACGCCTAACCAGCGGGCGAAAATAAACCCGAGCAGGTACATCAAGCCATACCAGCGCAAACCGATAGGACCGAATTCAAAAATGGCGGGGTCGAAATGGGGCAATATAAGATAATCTGAATTCATAACTTTCCTTATTTCAACAACATATTTATCGCCACCACAATTAAAAAGGCGGCAAAGGCTTTCTTCAAGGTCGGCACCGGCAGTTTATTGGTGGCATTGGCGCCGAGTTTGGAAGTAAAAAATGAGGTCACGGTAATGCCCAACACCGCAGGCAAATACACAAAACCGATGGAATACGGCGGCATATCCGGCGCGTTCCAGCCGCTCACCATAAAACTTAACATACCGGCAATGCCCATTAGCATTCCGCAGAAAGCTGAAGTACCGATGGCTTTTTTAATATCCACGTTGCGCGAGTTTAAAAACGGTACGATAAACCCGCCGCCGCCGATGCCCGCTACGCTGGATGCCATGCCGATGAGACCGCCGCCGATAATGGAGGCTAACGGGGTGATTTTCTTATTGGGATCAATGTGTTTTTGTTTAATGGAAAGCACCATTTTCGCCGCCAAATACACCACTAAACAGGCGAATAATTTACTGGAAATTTCATGTGGTAATTTGCTGATATATTGACCGGAAACAAACGCGCTGATCATTAAGGCGGGCGCAAAATATTTTAAGGTTGACCACACAACGTTACCCAGTTTGTGGTGTCGTTGCGCAGAGGAAAAGGCGGTAATCACAATGGTGGCGAAAGACGTGCCAAGTGCGGTTGACATGAGCAATGAATCGGACACGCCGACGATAGGCAATAAATACACCAACATCGGCACAATCACCAACCCGCCGCCGATGCCGAATAAACCGGCTAAAAAGCCGGCGATACAACCGGCAAGTAAGCAGAAGAGAAAGAAGGTTAACATAATTATCCTTTGTATTTATATGATGGGCGTTTTGAATGTTTGGAATTGTTGTGTTTTTTCGACGGGGCAGCGCGCCTGCTTTCTTCCGACGCACTCGGCTCCGTCGGTTGCAATAAGCCTTTGTTATTTTCATCAAATAACACCGAGGCAAATTCCTTCATGGCTTTGCGGTACACTTCCTTTTTAAAGGACACCACCTGACGCACCGGATACCAAAAGCTGACCCAACGCCAACCGTCGAATTCCGGCGTTTTGCTGCATTGCATATTGATATTCTTGCTGTCGCCGATAAGTTGCAATAAAAACCAGCGTTGTTTTTGTCCGATGCACATCGGCTTGGAATCATAACGCAACAGGCGCTTCGGCAACTTATAGCGCAACCAATGTTTAGACGCATACAGCACCCGCACATCTTTGCGCGTTAAGCCCACTTCCTCGAATAATTCGCGGTACATCGCCTGCTCGGGCGTTTCATTATCGTTAATCCCGCCCTGCGGAAATTGCCAGGAGTTTTGTCCGTACCGCTTCGCCCACAGCACTTGCCCTTTATCGTTGCAAATTACAATGCCGACATTCGGACGGTAGCCATCGAAATCGATCACTATCGTATCCTTAAATCTTCTTCATTTTTTTAAATTCAAATAACGGCAGATTGTTTCATAAACTGCCCGTTAGCACAACTTATTCTTATAAAACCGCGAAAACGAAAGGGCAAATCCACACGCCATTTTTTGATCCAGTTCACAAAACCCGGTTTATCCGTTTTCGCTTTTTGGCGATTTCTTCTACACTGCCTGTTAATTTACCAAAAGGAGTGATGATGAAAAAAACCATAATCCTCAACGCCCAACTCTCTCATTGCATTGCCACGCTGGGACACACCGACGGTTTAACCCTCTGCGACGCGGGCTTGCCGATTCCCGCCCAAGTTGAACGTATCGATCTCGCCTTAACCAAAAACATCCCGAGTTTCCTCGCCTGCTTAGATGTCATCATCAGCGAAATGTTTGTCGAACGGGTGTTACTGGCGCAGGAAATCCATGAAAAAAATCCCGAAATACTGACCGCACTTTTAGCCCGCCTGAACACACTGGAACAGCAACAAGGCAACCGAATCGCCGTGGAATACGTTAGCCACGAGGAATTCAAACGCACCACCGCACAAAGCAAAGCCATCGTGCGCAGCGGCGAATGCTCGCCATACGCCAACATTATTTTGTATTCCGGTGTGCCGTTTTAATGGGGGCGTGATGCAGCAACTGTTGTTAAAAATCAGTGGTGTTGATAAATCCTTTCCCGGCGTGAAAGCCTTAAGTAATGCCTGTTTGTCCGTTTATGCCGGACGTGCCATGGCATTAATGGGGGAAAACGGCGCGGGTAAATCCACCCTGATGAAAGTACTCACCGGCATTTACGATAAAGACGCGGGAAGCATTGAATATTTAGGGAAACAAGTAGCGTTTAAAGGTCCGAAAGATTCTCAAGAAGCCGGTATCAGCATTATTCATCAAGAACTCAATTTAGTAGGCAATTTAACCATTGCAGAGAATATTTTTCTCGGACGGGAATTTACCAAACCCTGGGGAGCTATTGATTGGCAACAAATGTATCAGGAAGCGGATAAATTGTTGGCACGCTTGGGGGTCAGCCATAGTAGCCACACGCTTTGCGCAGACCTTTCCATCGGCGAACAGCAAATGGTGGAAATCGCCAAAGCCCTTAGTTTTGAATCCAAAGTCATTATTATGGATGAACCCACCGACGCGCTCACAGACACCGAAACGGAAGCCTTATTTAAGGTAATCCGCGAGCTCAAGGCAGAAAATCGCGGTATTGTGTATATTTCCCACCGCATAAAAGAAATTTTTCAGATTTGCGATGATGTCACCGTGTTACGTGACGGTCAGTTTATCGGCGAAAGTGCGGTGGAAAATTTAGATGAAAATCGCCTCATCGAAATGATGGTGGGTCGTCGCTTGGAAGAACAATATCCGCGTCTGGAACGGGCACCCGGCGAAGTGCGTTTGGCAGTAAATCACCTTAGTGGCAGTGGCGTGCAAGACGTGTCTTTTACTTTACGCAGTGGTGAGATTCTCGGCGTTTCGGGTTTAATGGGCGCCGGTCGTAGTGAGTTAATGAAAGTGATTTACGGCGCACTGCCACGTGAATCCGGTGAAGTGCGGTTAAATCAGCGGGTGATTTTGAATCGTACTCCGCAGGAAGGATTGCGTAACGGCATTGTGTATATTTCCGAAGATCGCAAAGGCGATGGGCTGATTTTAGGTATGTCGGTCAAAGAAAATATGTCCCTTACCGCGTTAGATTATTTCGCCAAAACCTTTCATATCGACCGGACCGCAGAACGCATGGCGGTAGATGATTTCATTGTGTTATTCAACATAAAAACACCGAGTGGGGAACAACCCATCGGACTTCTTTCCGGTGGCAATCAACAAAAAGTCGCTATTGCCAAAGGTTTGATGACCCGTCCACAGGTGCTGATTTTAGATGAACCGACACGCGGTGTAGATGTGGGTGCAAAAAAAGAAATTTATCAACTCATTAATCAATTCAAAGGAGAAGGCATGAGCATTGTTTTAGTCTCTTCCGAAATGCCTGAAGTGTTGGGTATGAGCGATCGCATTTTGGTGATGCGGGAAGGACGCATCAGCGCCGAATTTCAGCGAAGTGAAGCCACACAAGAAAAATTATTGGCGGCTGCCATCGGCAAACTCAATTCATAAGAGGCGATAATATGACTGCACAACGTAATTTCAAGTTAGGCAAATTTTTACTGGAGCAACGCTCAATTATCGCCTTATTGGTGCTTATTGGCGTCGTGTCGGCGATTAATCCCGATTTTTTCAGCGTAGATAATATTCTCAACATTTTGCGCCAAACCTCGGTAAACGCCATTATCGCCGTCGGCATGACTTTCGTAATTTTAATTGCCGGTATTGATTTATCCGTAGGCTCCATTCTCGCACTGACCGGTGCATTCGCAGCAAGTATGGTTAGTGCGGAGTTACCGGTGTTGTTAGTTATTCCACTGATTCTACTCATCGGCACATTGCTCGGCGGTATCAGTGGTGTAATCGTCGCCAAGGGAAAAGTGCAGGCGTTTATCGCAACTTTAGTGACGATGACATTATTGCGCGGCGTCACCATGGTTTATACGGACGGTCGCCCGATTAGCACGGGGTTTTCCGACACCGCCGATGTCTTCGCTTTTCTCGGCACCGGTTATTTATTCGGCATTCCTTTGCCTATTTGGCTAATGGCAATCGTGTTTCTAGTGTCTTGGTATATGCTGAAACACACCAAAATGGGGCGCTACATTTACGCGCTCGGCGGTAACGAAGCCGCCACCCAACTGTCAGGCATTAACGTCAATAAAGTAAAAATTTTCGTATTCGCCGTCAGCGGGTTTCTATCCGCCCTTGCCGGACTTATCGTCACTTCCCGCCTCTCTTCCGCCCAACCCACTGCCGGTGTGTCTTACGAATTGGATGCCATCGCAGCTGTTGTGGTGGGCGGAACCAGTTTAATGGGCGGCAAAGGACGCGTGATGGGCACGCTCGTCGGCGCGCTAATTATCGGATTTTTGAATAATGCACTGAATTTACTGGATATTTCATCTTATTATCAAATGATAGCAAAAGCATTGGTTATTCTGATTGCGGTTTTAGCAGATAACTATTTAGGTAGCAAAAAACTTTAATTCACGTTCAAGGAGAAGCGTATGAAAAAACTAACCACATTAGCCACCGCACTTTTATTGAGTTTCAGCACCTCAGCACTGGCGCAAGACACGATCGCCCTCACCGTTTCCACATTGGACAACCCGTTTTTCGTTTCCTTAAAAGAAGGTGCGCAGAAAAAAGCCGATGAACTAGGCTATAAACTGGTCGTGTTGGATTCTCAAAATGACCCTGCTAAAGAACTGGCAAACGTGGAAGATTTACTGGTCCGTGGCGCGAAAGTGCTGCTTATAAACCCGACCGATTCGGAAGCGGTGAGCAATGCCGTCGCCATTGCCAATCGCAATAAAATCCCAGTTATCACCTTAGACCGTGGCGCAGCAAAAGGCGAAGTAATCAGCCATATTGCCTCCGATAATGTTGCCGGTGGCAAAATGGCGGGGGATTTTATCGCCCAAAAACTTGGTGCCAACGCCAAAGTTATTCAACTGGAAGGCTTGGCGGGCACATCTGCCGCCCGTGAACGGGGTGAGGGCTTCAAGCAAGCGATTGCCGAACATAAGTTTGATGTACTTGCCAGTCAACCGGCAGATTTTGATCGCACCAAGGGCTTAAACGTTATGGAGAACCTGCTTGCCTCCAAAGGCGCAGTGCAGGCCGTGTTCGCTCAGAATGACGAAATGGCGTTAGGCGCGCTACGTGCATTATCCGCCGCAAATAAAAAGGTCCTCGTGGTCGGCTTTGACGGCACCGATGACGGCATGAAAGCGGTAAAAAGCGGAAAAATGGCGGCAACTATCGCTCAACAACCGGCGTTAATCGGTGAACTTGGCGTAGTCACCGCAGATAAATTACTTAAAGGCGAAAAAGTAGAAGCCAAAATTCCGGTGGATCTCAAAGTTATCAGCGAATAATTCGTTGCCACACAAAAAGTGCGGTCGTTTTTACAAACGTTTTTGAGGAGCGCGCTGTGCGTTCCTTTTTAGAGGAGGAATTATGTGCGCCAAACTTGTTGTGCTCGGCAGTGTTAATGCCGATCATGTGATTCGTGTCCCGCGTTTTGCCCGTGCTGGTGAAACGTTACGCGGCTCCGGCTACCGCATTGCTTACGGCGGTAAAGGTGCCAATCAGGCGGTAGCCGCCGCGCGATTAAAGGATCAAAATACGCAGGTAGATTTTATCGCCTGCATCGGCAACGATGATATTGGTCACGCCATGAAAGCCGCTTTTGCAAGCGACGGCATTAACACGGCGACCATGACTCAAATTGACCAGGAAATGACCGGTGTCGCCATGATTCAAGTGGCGGACAGTGGCGAGAACAGCATTGTGATTAGCGCCGGTGCCAATGCTTGTTTGGACGAACATCTCGTTTCCCGTTATGCCGCGCATATTCAACAAGCGGATGCGTTGTTAATGCAGCTGGAAACGCCCCTTTCGGCAATCTGCCAGGCGGCGCAAATCGCACAACAACAGGGCACGAAAGTGATTCTTAACCCGGCGCCGGCGCAGGCATTACCGGAAGAATTGTTCCATCGGTTATACATGATTACGCCGAATGAAACGGAAGCGGAAATTCTGACGGGCATTAAAGTGGAAGATGAGATCTCGGCGACGCAGGCGGCAGAAAAACTCCATCAGTTGGGAGTGCAAATCGTGCTGATTACCTTGGGCGCCAAAGGAGTTTATGTCAGTGAAAATGGTCAAGGGAAAATTATCGGCGGTTTTCGCGTAAAAGCGAAAGACACCACGGCGGCAGGCGATACCTTTAATGGTGCGTTGGTAGTTGCGTTGTTGGAAGGGAAAACATTGACGGACGCGATTCGTTTTGCCCACGCGGCGGCGGCAATTGGCGTTACCCGTGAAGGCGCTCAGCCTTCGATTCCGCATCGTACGGAAACCTTGGATTTTCTGGTGCAGCAGCCTTAAAAGTGCGGTGTTTTTTCTCGGCGTTTTTTAATGTGTCGCCATCGGCAGATAAAAAATTAGCCCTTTAAATAAAGGGCTAATTTCGTTGGGAAATGTGTCAATTAAACCACTTCAACTTCAACCGCTGTCGGACCGCGTTGGGAATCCTGTACGTTATACGCCACACGGTCGCCTTCGTTTAAGGTACGGAAATTGTTACCGACGATACCGGAGAAATGTACGAATACATCTTTTGAACCGTCTGCCGGAGCGATAAAACCAAAGCCTTTTGTGGAGTTAAACCATTTTACGGTGCCGTTTAATTTAGACATGTTGTCTTCCTTCTTAAAGTAATGAAACTGTATGCTTGCAGTAAGCATGAACCGCTAGCGATTTGACTTAAACAGAGATGGATAAATAGAATCTTCAAAGCACAAATTTAAAACTTGAATGAGGAAGAACCGAAATAACTAACTTACTGAAGTGATTGTCTAGCGTGGCTCACATTAGAACACGCCCTGGAAATGAAAACAATCTATTTTATTGAATTTACATGCTTGTCCGATCAGCTTTCGGCTAAAACGAAAAAATCCCATCAATTTGCATTGATAGGATTTTGGAATTTGGTGGAGATAATCGGGATCGAACCGACGACCTCTTGAATGCCATTCAAGCGCTCTCCCAACTGAGCTATATCCCCGTAAGTGGCGGCTATAATAAATTCCGCCCCTTTGTCTGTCAATATTAAATTTTCAATTCAATGTCATCAGATTAAATATTAAGCGTTTTGCGCCTGAATAAAATCGATGGCTCGCTGAATTCGGCGTAATACACGCTCGCGTCCGATGCCGACCAAGGTGACGTCCATTGACGGCGATTGTCCCGCACCCGTGACGGCAACACGTAACGGCATACCCACTTTGCCCATGCCGACCTCTAATTCGGCGGCGGTTTGTTCAATGGCTTCATGCGTGGAATGCAGATCCCAGCCGGAAAGTGCGGTCAGTTTTTCTTTTACTTTTTCGAGAGCTTCCACGGAACCAGCTTTGAAATGTTTTTTCGCGGCGGCTTCATCGAATTCATCAAATTCTTCAAAGAAATAACGGCTTGCTAATGCCATTTCGCGTAAAGTTTTGCAACGATCCGCCAACATCGCGACAATTTCCGTTAATGCGGGACCGTTGGTAGTGTCAATGCCAAGATCCTGATATTGCCACGCAAGGTGTTTCGCCACATAGTCTGCCGGTAATTCACGAATATAATGATGGTTCAACCACAATAATTTTTCCGTATTGAAGGCACTGGCGGATTTGCTGACGGAATGCAGGTCGAACAATTCAATCATTTCTTCACGGGTGAAGATTTCCTGATCGCCGTGTCCCCAACCTAAACGCACCAAATAGTTAATAAGCGCTTCCGGCAGATAACCTTCGTCGCGATATTGCATAACGCTCACCGCGCCGTGGCGTTTGGAGAGTTTTTGTCCGTCGTCGCCGTTAATCATGGAAACGTGGGCATATACCGGGATCGGCGCACCGAGGGCTTTTAAGATATTAATTTGACGCGGCGTGTTGTTAATGTGGTCTTCGCCGCGCACAACATGGGTAATGCCCATGTCCCAGTCATCCACCACCACGCAGAAGTTGTAGGTCGGTGAACCGTCGGTACGGCGAATAATCAAATCGTCCAATTCGCTGTTGCTGATTTCAATGCGTCCGCGCACGGCGTCATCAAAAACAACGGAGCCTTCCGTTGGGTTTTTAAAACGCACAACATGCGGTTCGTCAGCAGAGTGATGGGCGTGATCGTGCAAGCAATGACGGTCATAACGCGGTTTTTCTTTATTTTGTTCTTGCGTATGGCGCAACGCATCCAAGCGTTCTTTAGTGCAGTAACAACGATATGCCAAGCCCTGTTCAATCATTTGATCAATCACCTGATTATAACGATCAAAACGTTTGGTTTGGTAATACGGACCGTGTTCCCATGCCAAATCCAACCATTCCATCGCCTCTAAAATGGCTTGCGTCGCTTCCGGCGTGGAACGTTCCAAATCGGTATCTTCAATACGCAATACAAATTCGCCGTGATTATGTTTGGCATATAACCAGGAATAAAGTGCGGTTCTGGCACCGCCGACGTGTAAATAACCGGTCGGGCTCGGCGCAAAACGGGTGCGCACTTTTACGTTCGGATCCAAATCAAATAATGCTTCTAATTTCATTTTATAACCTTTTTTCTGTGCAAATAATTGTGCGGTATTGTACTACGAGTTCATTGAATTCATAAGGAAAAATCGCGTTTTATGCCTATTTTTGAAACAACCGACGGATTTTTGGCAAAAATTTGTTGACTGAAATCATTGAGCAATTATAATGCTCGCTCACAACATTGAGGGCGATTAGCTCAGTTGGGAGAGCACCTCCCTTACAAGGAGGG